>JBCDAU010000050.1:0-38370 GCA_039185015.1 Actinomycetota bacterium | reverse complement strand
CCCTCAGGAGGCCGTCAGGGTAGTCAGCCGCCGGCCGTGGGCCCTAGGAGATCGCAGCGATGTACTCGGACAGGATCTGGTCGATCCACTTGTCGATGCGCTCGTCGGTGAGATCGGACTGGCCGTCCTCGTCGAGGGCGAGGCCGACGAAGAGGGACCCGTCGGCGTTGGCCGCCCGCGAAGCATCGAAGTCGTAGCCGTCGGTCGGCCACGCGCCGACGAACGTCGCCTGGCTGTGCTGGAGCCGCTCGTGGAGCCAGCCCATGGCGTCGACGTAGTACTCCGAGTAGCCGTTCTGGTCACCGAGCCCGTACAGGGCGACGACCTTGTTGCTCAGGTCCAGCTGGGACAGGCGCTGCTCGAGCTCCTCCCAGTCGCCCTGGATGCCGCCGTAGTCCCACGTCGGGATGCCGAGGATGAGGAACTCGTACTGCCGGATCTGGTCGAGATCGATGCCGCTGACGTCGACGACGTCGACGCCCAGGCCGAGGTTGTCCAGCCGTTCGGCGATGCGCCGCCCGACGTCTTCGGTGTTGCCCGTATCCGTGCCGTACACGACACACGTGAGTGAGTCGCTCATCGTCTTCCCCCGTCTCGGTCGAGTGATCTGAAGCCCAGTCTACCGGGCTGAACGGCCCACCTGTCGTGTTGAAGTAGGCACACCTGACACAACAGCCAGGTGGCGACCTCGGCGTACGCTTCGGACATGACGGCGCGACCGGCGGACCTAACGGCGGAGGCGGAGACGCCCCGCACGGGCAGCGCCCGCGAACGGATCCTCGAGACCGCCGGCGCCCTGTTCTACGAGCTCGGCTTCGCCGCCGTGGGCATCGATCGGATCATCGCCGAGGCCGGCGTGGCCAAGGCGACGCTCTACGCCCACTTCGCCTCCAAGGACGACCTCGTCGCCGCGTACCTCGAGCGCTCGGACGAGGCGTTCTGGGACTGGATCGACGGCTCGCTCGACACCGACGCCGACCCGGCCGACACCCTCGTGCGCATCCTCGAGCTCGTCGAGCAGCAGGCATCGAGCCCGGCCTGCCGAGGCTGCACGTTCCAGGTCACGGCGGCCGAGTTCCCCGACCACGAGCATCCCGCCCACCGCGTCGCCGCCGCCCACAAGCAGCGGGCGCTCGACCGGTTCGAGGCACTGGCCACCGAGGCCGGACTCCGAGACCCGGCGCAGCTCGCCGCCCACCTCCTCGTCCTGATGGACGGCGCCTGGGCGGCGTCGCGGATGTTCGGCGCGCACAGCCACGTGACCGGCCTCGGCGAGCTGACCCGGACCGTCGTGGCCTCCCATCGGTGAGTTGCTAGTAGACAGACCTGTCTGTACGTTCAGGCGCACCCACTCCACCGAGCAAGGGAGCGTCCCGTGCGCATCGCGATCCTGGGAACGGGGATGGTCGGCCAGAGCCTCGCCGGCGGCCTGACCCGCACCGGCCACGACGTCGTCATCGGCACGAGGGATCCAGCGGCGACGATGGCCCGCCGCGACCCCGATGCGATGGGCGCCCCCGGTTTCGGCGTCTGGCAGGACAACCACGGCCACATCCCGCTGACGACATCAGCTGAGGCGGTCGAGGGCGCCGAGGTGGTGATCAACGCCACCAACGGGGTGAGCTCGATCGCTGCGCTCGACCTCGTCGGCGCCGATCGCCTCGGCGACAAGGTCCTCCTCGACGTCGCCAACGCGCTCGACTTCACCACCGCCCCGCCGAGCCTGGCGACGGTCGACGGCCCCTCGCTCGCCGAGACCATCCAGACCCGCTTCCCCGACGCCCGAGTCGTCAAGTCGCTCAACACCATGAACGCCGACGTGATGGTCCAGCCCGCCCTCGTCGGCGACGGCGGCCACTCGGTGTTCCTGTGCGGCGACGACGCCGACGCGAAGGCCACTGTGCGCTCGCTGCTGGAGGGACTCGGCTGGGTCGATGTGATCGACCTCGGCGACCTCACCGCTGCCGGCACGGTCGAGGCCCTGCTGCCGATCTGGCTCCGCCTGGCCGGCACCTTCGGGTCGCCGAAGCTCCAGTTCCAGATCGTGCGATGAGCCGGCCGGTCGTCGTCTGATGCGCTACGGCATCCACCCGGTGTCCTTCGTCGGCGAGGGCACGACCATCCCCGCCACGCTGGCCGCAACGGCGACGAGGGCCGAGGAGCTCGGCTTCGACTGGTTCGTCCTCTCCGACCACTGGTTCCAGATGGAGATGGTCGGCGCGGTCGACGACCCGATGCCGGAGGGCTACACGAGCCTCGGCTACGTGGCCGCGGTGACGAACGAGATCCAGCTCGGGCTGCTCGTGACCGGGGTGACCTACCGCCACCCGGGACTGCTGGCCAAGACGGTCGCCACCCTCGACGCGCTCTCCGACGGCCGGGCGCTGCTCGGCATCGGGGCCGCCTGGTACGAGCGCGAGCACGCCGGGCTCGGCGTCCCCTTCCCGCCGCTCGGCGAGCGCTTCGACCGCCTCGGCGAGACGCTGCGCATCTGCCGGCAGATGTGGTCCTCGGAGACCGGCCCATTCGAGGGTGAGCACCACCGACTCGCCGAGACGATCTGCTCACCCGGACCGGTCCGCCCCGGCGGCATCCCGATCGTCGTCGGCGGCGGCGGTGAGCGGCGGACGCTGCGCCTCGTGGCCGAGCACGGCGACGCGTGCAACCTCATCGCCTCCGGCGTCGACGAGGTCGCCCACAAGCTCGCCGTCCTCGACCGCCACTGCGCCGACGTCGGCCGGGACCCGGCCACGGTGCAGCGCACGATGATGGTCCCCTTCGACGTCTTCGCCCGGGACGAGCCCTTCGGCGACGAGCTGGCGGCGTACGCCGGGCTCGGGATCGACCTCACGATCTTCGTGCCGTACGGCGACCCGATCGAGTACGTCGAACGCTGTCGCAGCGCGCTCTGGCACGCCTGATCCCCACCCGTCACAACCGACCGACAATTGGGGGCCACTCCCCACGGTCATGGTGGGACCGCACCGACGACCAGTCCCTAGGATCGGCCGTGCCTACGGGAGGGCGGCATGGATCTGGGGATCGAGGGACTCGAGTGGCGAGAGGTGATCGGCCACGGCGGCTTCGGCACCGTGCACCTCGCCCACGATGCCGACCACGGCCGCGACGTCGCGGTGAAGGTCCTCGCACCCCTCGCCGACGAGCGTGAGGAGCGCCGCTTCGACCGTGAGCGACGCATCATGGGGCAGCTCTCCGCCCACCCGAACATCGTCACGATCCACACCTCAGGCGTCAGCGCCCTCGGCGTGCCGTACCTGGTGATGGAGTACGTCACCGGCGGCTCGCTCGCCGATCGCTCCGAACAGGGCGCCCTCGACCCCGCCGAGGTCATCGCCATCGGCACAGCGCTCGCCGATGCCCTCGGCGAGGCCCACGCGGCCGGGATCCTCCACCGCGACATCAAACCGCCCAACATCCTCATGGGCCGCAGCAACCTCCCGCTGCTCACCGACTTCGGCATCGCCTCGGCGTCCAGCGACCTGTCGATGCGCGACACCGTCTCGGCCACCCCGGCCTACGCCCCGCCCGAGGTGCTGACCGGTCGAGAGGTCGACGAGCGCGGCGACGTCTACTCGCTGGCCGCCACCCTCCATGCCTGCCTCACCGGGGAGGGCCCG
This sequence comes from Actinomycetota bacterium, assembly GCA_039185015.1. Taxonomy (GTDB): domain Bacteria; phylum Actinomycetota; class Acidimicrobiia; order Acidimicrobiales; family Poriferisodalaceae; genus JBCBSZ01. The sequence continues at coordinate 34,732 of JBCDAU010000050.1, read as the reverse complement.
TACTCGACGTCGGGCCAGCCGGTGCTGACCGTGCTCAACCGGATCGCCAACGACCCGGTCCCCATGATCGACCGCGACGACGTCCCCGCCGGTCTGACCACCCTGCTCCACCGGTCGCTGTCGAAGGAGCCCGACGAGCGCCCGCCGACGATGGCCGCCTTCCGGGACGAGCTCGCCGCCATCGACCTGGACGAGCCGCCGTACGTGGCTCCGCCGCCCATGGACGACGCGACGGGCGATCCGCTCGCCACCGCGGCCGTCACCGGCGGCGCCGCGACCGATCCGTCCGACCCGCAGGCCACGAGCTCGGTCGGCGGCATCACCCCACCTCCGCCGCCCGACACCGGCGAGCAGCCGGTGATCTCGCCCCCACCCGAACCGATCCCGGCCACCGCTGCCGAGGAGGACGACGGCGGCCGCCGCACCGGCATCCTGCTGCTCGGCGCCGCTGCGGTGATCCTCGTCATCGCCGCCATCGTCCTCCTGACCGGCGGGAGCGACGACGGCGACGACGTCGAAGCGGGCGGCGCAGCCACCGACGAGACCGCGGCGACCACCACCGAGGCCGGCTCGACCAGCACGGTCGTCGCCGCAAGCGACACCACCACGACCACCGAGACCGACTCGACGACGACCACCACGTCGACGCCCGAGACGACCACGACCACCGAAGCCGGGTCGAGCGGCGGCAGCCGCACGCCGGGCATCACCACGCCGGCGGTGACGACGCCGGCCGTGACGGTCCCGCCGCCGGAGACCTCTCCCCCGGCCACCAGCCCGCCCGCGACGAACCCCCCGGAGACGAGCCCGCCCCCGCCACCGCCCACGACAGCAGCGCCGACCACGGCTCCACCGCCACCGCCCACGACCCAGGCGCTGGTCACGGTCCCGAACGTGTCAGGGCTCAGCATCCCCGACGCCCGCGGCACCCTCCAGAACGCCGGATTCGTCGTGAACAGCGCCCCGGCGTGCTCCAACGGCATCGCCCAGGGCACCAGCCCCTTCGCCGGTGAGGCCGTGGCCCCCGGCAGCACGATCGACCTGGCGATCGCGCCGTGCATCGTCCCGAACTACGTCGGCCTCCGGCTGCCCGACGCCATCGCACTCAGCCAGAGCATCGACGGGCTCACGATCTCGTGGCCCAACCACTGCGACAACCTCGTCCTCGGCCAGTCGATCGGCGCCGGCGCGGGCGTCGCCCGGGGCACCAACATCACCCTGACGCTGCCCACCGAGTGCTGACAGGCCACCACGAGTGGGGGGCGCTCCCGACTGACGGGACGGCGCCCGCTCCGTAGCGTCACCCCCATGGTTGGTGCACAGGACGGACACGACCCCGAGGCCACGACGCAGGTCGGTGGCGCCTCCACCGCTCCCGGAGGGATCGGCGCCCCGCCGTCGCCGCCGGCCGAGCAGCACCGGAGCCCGATGCTGATGATGGGCGCCGCCGCCCTCGCCGTCTCGCTCATCGCCCTCGTCGCGGCGATCGTCGTGACCCGGGGAGGCGACGACGGCGACGACGTCGAGGCCGGCCCCACGACCGAGACCGTCGACGTCGACGACGAGGCGAACCTCGGGGCCGAGGTCGAGCCGACGACCGCGATCGACGCCGAGCCGGCCGAGGACACGACCCCCGAGACCGCCGCAGGCGGCACCGCCCCCAAGGACGACGACACCGCAGCCACGCCCGACGCCCCGGCGTCGGAGGCCGAGGCGCTCGCCTCCAGCGTCGTGCAGATCCAGCTGCTGCTCGACGGCGCCACGGTGTGCACCGGGAGCGGGACCATCGTCGACAGCGACGGCACCATCCTCACCAACTTCCACGTGATCGAGCAGTCCACGATCTGCCCGCACGACACGATCGGCATCGCGCTCGCCGACTCCAGCCAGCAGGCGCCCGAGGTCCGCTACCAGGCCGACCTCCTCGCCGCCGACCCCGTGCTCGACCTCGCCGTCGTCCGCATCGCCCGCGACGCCGACGGCCGACCGAACGACGAGAGCTTCACCCCGATCCCCCTCGGCAACTCCGACACCGTCGCCCTCGGCGACGACATCCGGGTCATCGGCTACCCGGCGATCGGCGGCGAGACCGTGACCTTCACCGAGGGCAGCGTCAGCGGCTTCACCACCGACCAGGGCCGCACCGTCCTCCTCAAGACCGACGCCACGATCGCCGGCGGCAACAGCGGCGGGCTGGCCGCCGACGCCGACGGGACGATCATCGGCGTGCCGACCCGGGCCGGGACCGGCGAGGGCCGCATCGTCGACTGCCGCACCGTCAGCGACACCAACGGCGACGGCCGCATCGACCAGGGCGACTCCTGCGTGCCGATCGGGGGCTTCATCAACGGCATCAAGCCCATCGCCCTCGCCGCCGACCTGCTCGCCCAGGCCCGGGCCACCACCGCACCGATCGACCAGGGCGAGCCCCCGGTGAGCGCCTCGATGGGCCCGACCCGCCCGATCGCCTTCGCCCCGCAGTGGACCCTCGGCGTCACCGCCGACGGCCTCGCCGCCGAGCCCGTCCTCGCCGCCCCGGCCGGCGCCGGCGAGCTGTGCCTGACGTGGGCCTACGAGGGCATCCCGATCGGCAGCGCCTTCGAGGCCCAGTGGTTCTACAACGGCGTGTTCGACGCTCCCCCGTCCTCCTCCGGCACAACGTCGGTCGACGGCTCGGGGACCTTCTTCGCCTGCATCAACAACCCCAATGGGCTGGCCGACGGCCTCTACGAGCTGGTCTGGGTCATCGAGGGCGAGCCGATCTTCGCCGAAGCGACCTTCGTCGGCGGCGACCGGGCGGCGCTCACCGTCGAGGTCCTCAACGAGACCGGCGCCGACCTGTGCGTGGTGCAGTTCAACGCCGTCGGCGCCCAGACGTTCGGCCTCAACCACATCGACGCACCGGTCCCCGCCGGCGGGAGCGTCACCGTGCCACTCGTCGTCGCCGAGCACGTCGCTCGGGTGATCGACTGCGACGGCGTCGTCCGCTTCGAGGACACCGCAGGGACCCTGCTCGACGGGAACATGACCCTCACCGTGGTGGGTTCCTGAGCGGTCGCCCACAGCCCGCCTCCTCGGGTTCACCTTGATTCCGGACCATTCCGGTCGTATTTATCGGGTATGGGCGGTAACGTTTCCGCAGCGTTTCGATCCGGACCCGCCGAGGGGGCGAGCATGGCCAACACCGACACCACCACCTGGGAGGTCATCGAGCCTCAGTGGTGGACGGGCACCCCGTCGCTCGACGCCGAGGCCTACGTGGTCGACGGCGACGACTTCGACGTCGCCGCAGAGCTCGAACCCGGCAGCGATCTCGCCATCGCCGCCCGCGCGACCTACCACGACCGCGGCCTGGTCCACTTCGTCAACACCGGGCTGACCGACTACGGCGACATGCGCCGCCTCGCCCGTCTCGTCCTCGACGACGAGATGGACTACGAGGGCGGCGCCAACCCTCGAGGCACGCTCCAGCCCAACGTCTTCGAGGTCGGCGCGCCGCTCACCGCCTGGCTGCACTACCACCACGAGATGGCCTACGTCGGCGAGTCCCCCACCGCGCTCGGCTTCCTCGCCGGCAAGGTCGCTGCCGGCAAGGGCGCCACCTTCGTGTCCGACAACCTCCGCGCCACCGAGGCCATCCTCGAGACCGAGCTCGGCCAGAAGCTGCGCGACCTCGGCATCTGCTACCACCGCGACCTGACCGACCGTGACGCCTTCACCGGTGGGGACCAGGAGGGCGTCTACAACCACTGGCAGCAGTCCTTCGGGACCGACGACCCGGCCCTCGCCGAGGAGCGGGCCGCCGCCAAGGGCCTCGTCACCGAGTGGGGCGATGATCGCCTCCTCCGCACCCGGCACTACACCTCGGCGTTCGAGTACTTCCCGCAGCTGGACCGCAACGTCCTGTTCTCCAGCGTCGCCGATCACTGGATGTGGTTCGACGCGTGGCCGAACGTGTCGCACCTGCCGCCGCACCAGCGGCCGCTCCGGATGACCTACGGCGACGGTTCCGAGCTGACCGCGCAGGAGATGCGGGACTACGTCGAGGTGTACGACCGCTTCGGCACCCCGATCGACTGGCAGGTCGGCGACGTCGCCATCGTCTGCAACTACCGCTTCGCCCACGGCCGACCGGGCATCCACCTCGGTCCCGGCGAGCAACGTGAGCTCGGCGTCGTGCTCGGCTCGACCTTCGAGCGCGAGGGCGACCGCCCCGACCGCTGGTAGCCGCTACTCGGACGAGATCAGGATCCGGGCGTCGAAGCCGTCACCGATCGAGGTCCCGCCGGGGATCGAGATCACGAGCGTGTTCCCACCCTCGATCCGGACGTTCGGCACCAGCGTCTGCGTGCCGTCGACGGTGAAGGTCAGCACGGTCAGGTCCTGATCGACGTCGAACCAGTACTCGTCGGCGATCCCGGAGGCCGCCGCCTCCTCGGGCGTCAATCCCACCAGGGCGCCGACGTGCGGTGGGTAGATGTCGTTCGGCACCGCTTCGGGCGGCAGATCGGCGTCCGGGGTGGTGTTCCACGCCATCGTGATCGCCGTCGCCGAGATGTCGATGTCGTACAGGAAGTCGCCGACCTCGGGGCCGAGACCGACCGTGGCATCGATCGGGTCGAAGAACGGGACGAACCCGAGCTCACCGGTGGACGGGTCGGGTTGGGCGAGGAAGTTCTGCAGCGTGAACGATGCGCCGTCGAGGGGCCCGCCGACCGTCCCGGCCTGGGTGGCGATCAGGTCGACGCCATCGCTGTCGGGGATGTGGCCGATGACGCCGAAGGCGTCGGCGGTGGCGGAGTCGGCACCGAAGATGTCGTCCAGCTGGGAGCGCCGGGTCGGCACCAGCTCGATCGTGGTCTGGGCCGGATCGATGAAGACGGCGGACTGTCCGGGGATGGCGTTCGAGAGCACGGCGGCGTCGTCGCCTCGCACGCTCCACCAGTTGGCGACGAACGGCACGACCGGCGGCTCGCACGAGGCGTCCGGGATGACGCCCATGGCGACGAAGCCGTAGTTGTTGGCCCTTCGGCGCGGGCGGACGGTCGCCGTGCGGTCCACGACGCAGTCGTCGATCTGCTCGTCGTGGAGCGAGATCTTCGCGGACGCGACGTTCTGGACGCCGGCGCGCCGCATGGCGTCGCGGTAGATCCACGAGTCCGTGTAGTAGGCGAAGACGTAGTTGTTGAAGTCGGCCCCGTTGGTGCCGTCCAGGTTGTACGGCGAGGCAGGGAGCGACGCCGTCGAGACCGGGGTCCCGACGTGGGCGATGTGGCGGTCGTGCTGGACTCGGACGCGGTCGCCCCGGGTGACGGTGATCGACTCGCACTCGAGGACACGGGTGATAAGGATCCCGAGCTCGTCCGAGCCGGGGAACACGATGCCCTGGTCGGTCAGGCTGAGGACGGGTACCGACTCCGGCACACGCGCCTGCAGCTCGGCCAGTCCCACGGTCGTGCCGGTCGAGAGCTCCACGCAGTCGCCGAAGTCGACGTCGGACGTGAGGTACGGGCTGTCCGGGCTGCTGCCGCTCGCTCCGGCTGCGGTGGGGACGAGCGTGGCGAGCACGACGGCGAGCAGGGCTGCCGCGACGAAGCGGAGACGGGGCACGAGGCGACCTCTGGATCGGGAGACGGGCGTCCCAGCGGATGCTTCGTCGAGCTGGTCGTTCGGACAAGGTCCGACGCCGACAGTCGATGGTCACGACCGGACAACCCACGAGGGGATGTCGGGATCCGACCACTCGATGTCCGATTTCGACCATCAGCGCGGCCTCAGCCGCCGCCGAGCGCCGCCTCCCGGATCGCCCCCGGCGGTCGGCCGAGGTTGCGCTTGACGAAGCGGGAGAAGTTGGAGGGATCGTCGAAGCCGAACTCGATCCCGATCTGGCTCAGTGGTCGGGTCGTGTGCGTCAGCAGCCGACGGATCTCGAGCGCGATGCGATCGTCGAGCACCTGCTTCGCGGTGAGCCCGGTCGCCGTCTTGCAGGCCCGGTCGAGCGTCCGAACGCTGTAGCCGAGCGCCTGGGCGAGATCGGCGAGCAACGGTCGCTGGGAGAGCCGATCCTCCAGGAGCTCCCTGAACTCGACGTAGGCCCGCGGCAGCTGGCTCTCGTCGGGCGCGCCATCCGGCAGCTCGATGGCCAGGCGGAGCAGCAACGAACAGAGCAACGCCTGACAGAGCTGGACCTGGCGTGGCGAGCCGTCGAAGCGGAGCTGCTGGTCAGCGAGCTCGTCGATCCACCCGTGGACCCGGCCGAACAGCGTCTCGTCGAGCTGCCATCGCGTCGGCACGCCGCTGCCCGGGTACCAGGCGGGCGAGACGGGGTCGGCGTGGTGGGACTCGACCGGCCAGAGCACGATCCGGGCCTCGAAGGGCGGGTCGGGCTCGATGCGCTGCACCTGCCCGGGGTGGATCCGCAGCAGGGTCCCCGGCATCACGTCGATCGGCTCGAAGTCGACGTGCTGGACGCCGTATCCGGAGGTGCACAGGATCAGTTGGTGGAAGCTGACCCGCTGCCGCCGAGCGAGCTCTCGGTCGGCGATCCTGGACAGCAGCTCCGACCGCTCGACCACCTCGACCGGCACGGTCGGATGCCGGAGCTGCGGCGCGTAGTCGACCTCGAGCGGGGGCTGCTCATCCGACTGTCGAGATTCGACCATGATCGTGCACTCTACGACGGGCGACGAGAGGAGCGAGATGAGCGTCGGTGTCGTGCTGGGCGCCGGTGGTCCACTCGGCTGGGCGTACCACCTCGGGGTGATCGAGGGCGTCCGCGAGGCGATCGGTCGCGAGCCGGCCAACGCCGACCGGGTGATCGGTACGTCCGCCGGCGCAGCCATCGCGGCGACCCTGCTCACCGGTGTGCCGACCGAGGAGGTGCTGGAGCTCATCACCGCGCCGCCGAGCGCCGAGGACCAGGAACGGATGCGGTCCGCCGGGTCGAAGGCGCTGCGCAACCCGGTGCGGGCGCTCCGGCCGCTCGCTCCCGGCCTGGTCCGCCAGGTCGGCCGGGTCGGCGTGACCACCGCCCTGTCGGGGCTGCTCCCGGCCGGCCTGTTCCCGACCGTGTTCCTGCGTCGCTTCGGCGCCGACGAGATCTGGCCCGAGCCGCTGTGGATTCCGAGCGTCCGCATCGACGACGGTGAGGTCGTCGTGTTCGGCCGAGACGACGTCCCGGCCACCCTCGGCGATGCGATCGAGGCGACGTCGGCCATCCCGGGCGTCTTCGCCCCGAAGCTGATCGACGGGGCGCGGTACGTCGACGGCGGCGTCGTGTCGTCCACCCACGCCGATGCGCTCCTCCCTGAGCAGCACGACATCGCGCTCGTGGCCGCGCCGATGACCCGGCCCGGTGGCGGGCCGCTCCGAGCCCGCGCCCGGCGTCGCCTCGACGACGAGGTCGCCGCCCTCCGGGCGGCGGGCACGAGCACGCTGGTGCTCACCCCGGACGAGAACACCCTGGCCGCCGCTGAGGGCTTCCCGCGCCAACGCCCCGAGGCGGGCGCCGACATCGTCGCGGCAGCTCGCCGCCAGACCGTGACGGCGTTCCGCAACCACGGCCCGCCCGGCCATCGGCACTGAGCCGGCCTACTGCCTCGTGCCGACCACCATCGTCGTCATCTCGTCGACGACCGGCACCGAGGTCACGCTGTCGAACCCGGCGTCGTCGAGCATCGAACCGACGTCGTCGATGGAGCGGGAGACGTGCCCGGGGACGAACACGGCGTGCTGCAAGGACCAGGCGGGCGCCAGCGACCCACCGTCGGTCAGGAAGTCGTGAACGGCGACCCAGCGCACCTCCCGCTCCGCGAGCGCATCGAGCACCGGGGCGTGCGTCTCGCCCGGGACCGACGAGAAGAGGTAGCTGAGGATGGCGCCGTCGTAGGCCCGCTCGGGCCACGTGTCGGGGTCGAGCGCGCTGCCGGCGAGGAAGGCGACCTCCTCGCCCTCGACCGGCGGTGCCGACTCGACGACGGGATCCAGGTCGACCACGTCGACGCCGACGTCGTGCCGGGCGGCGACCGCCCTCGCCACCGCGCCCCAACCGCCGCCGAGGTCCAGCACCGGTCCCGACGGATCGAGCACCCTGGCCATCGTCCGGCCCGGGAGCAGCGAGCCGGCGTACTGAGAGGCCTGGTACCGCTCCGCCTCGGCGGCGTCAGCGAACCAGCCCTCGTAGCCGGAGCGCTCCTCGGGCCGGACCAACGCCTCCTCGAGCGGGTTGGCGGTGTCGCCGCCCACGAGACGGGGGGCCAGCTGCCCCAGGATCTGGCCGCCCAGGTAGTCGGCGTACGATCCCTCGCCGACGAGGAGCGCCTCGGCCTCGTCCGAGGTCGACCAGACGCCGTCGTCGTCAGCGGCGACGAGTCCCTCCTCGGCGAGGGTGAGCATCCAGGTGTCGACGAGATCGGGATCGGGGTACTCGTCGACCAGTTCGCCTGCCGCAGCCGGGAGCCGATCGAACAGCCGCCGCTGGCTGGCGGTCAGCACCGCCCACGACGAGATGTAGCCGTAGGCGACGTGGTTGAGGTCCGATGCTGCCCGAGCGAGGTCCATCCTCCACCATGCGCGCGATGGACGACCCGTCGCCGCATTCTTGGCTCGCGGACGACAGACCTCGCACAGCCGGGCGGCATCCTCTGTGGTCAGACCTTCGCTGCGAGGACGTCGGCGGGCAGGATCTCGGGCGCGACGGCGAGGAGTCGCTCGGCGTGCTGGCCCAGCGCGTCGACGATCGCACCCGAGGCGTGCGCTTGGCGATCGGCATCGCTGGCGAAGGCGTCGAAGATCCAGAACGTGGACTCGTCGGTCCGCAGCGCGAACCAGAGCACGGTGCCCGCCTCGGCGTTGGCGAGCGGCAGGGCTCCGGCGAGGAACTCGGCGAGCGCCTCCTCCTGACCGGGCTTGGCCACCATCTTGGCGACGAAGGCGTAGGGCAGCGTCGTGGTCTCGGACATGATCTCGTCTCCTCGTTCATCGCCGGGGCGTTCCCGGCGGAGATCAACGTACGAATCGAACAGCGAGAAGTGCAGTGGCGGATACGCCAGGAGTCCTACTGTTTGCGTCATGGATCTGGTGATGGTCGCTCAGGACGGATGCTTCGGGTCGGCGGTCGCGTCGGTCATCGACATCGTGCGGGTGGCAGACGCCGTCCGAGCCGACGTCGATGCCGCCGTCGACCGCATCGAGCTGACCATCGCCGCGCCGAAGCGACGCATCGCCACCACGACGTCGATGACCCTCCGGGCCGATCGCTCGCTCGACGAGCTCGACGACGCCGACGTGGTCATCGTCCCTGCCCTCGGGACGCTCACCGCCCAGGACACCGCAGCCGCCCTGCACGGTCGCAGCGGCACCGCCGTCGTCCGTGCCCTCGGCGGTCTCGACCGGTCGACCCGCATCGCCGCCGCGTGCACCGGCGTGTTCGCCGTGGCCGAGACCGGACGGATCGACGAGCGCCGAGCGACGACGAGTTGGTTCCTGGGGCCGGACTTCCGCCGTCGTTACCCCACCGTCGACCTCGACCTCGACACGATGGTCGTCGCCGACGGGAACCTCCTCACCGCCGGGGCGGCCTTCGCCCACATCGACCTCGCCCTCTCCGTCCTCCGCTCGATCAGCCCTGAGCTCGCCCACCACGTAGGCCGGCTCCTGCTCATCGACGAGCGGCCGTCGCAGGCGGCGTTCGTCGCCTACGAGCACCTCGATCACGACGACCCCGTCGTCGTGGACTTCGAGCGCCACGTCCGGGCCCACCTCGACGAGCCGTTCGACGTGGCCGCCGTCGCCCAGGCGATCGGCACCAGCCGTCGGACCCTGGAACGTCGGATCCGCGCTGCGCTCAACCTGACCCCCCTTGGCTTCGTGCAACGCCTCCGCCTCGAGCGGGCCCGCCACCTCACCGCGACCACCGAGCTCAGCACCGCCGACATCGCCCTTCGGGTCGGATACGCCAACGCCGAGACCCTGCGGGCGCTCGTGCGGCGGGAACGCCGCGACGGCTGAACCCGGAGCTGCACCCGCTGCCGGCGATCGGCTTCCTCGATTTCGCCCTCGGCATGAAGCGGTGCGCGACCAGCGCGGACGGCGTCGCCTGGACCGACCGTCCGGCGGTCCGACGATCAGTCCTTCGGGGCGACGACCACCGGCACCTGCTCGCCGTCGACGAGTCGATGCGCGACGCCGCTGGCGAGGCGGAGCCACCGGTCGGCGTCGGAGGGCAGGTCGTCGGGATCGAACCACGCGAACCGCTCCAGCTCCGGCGATCGGACCTCGGGTTCACCCGAGACGATGCGGGCCACGAACGCGAAGGTCAGCCGATGGATGTGCGGATCCACGACCGCCGCCGACGGCCCGACCTCGATCTCGATGCCGAGCTCCTCGCGCATCTCCCGACGCGCCGTGTCGGCCGGCGACTCGCCACGGGCGCTCCCCCCGCCGGGCAACGACCACCCTCGCCGGTAGGTGTGGCGCACCAGCAGCCAGCGGCCGGCGTCGTCGACGATGACGCACGACGCGCCCAAACGGTACGCGGGCGTACGGATGCCCGTGAGGACGACCCTCACCCGTTCCGGCAGCAGCCCCACCGCCCGGAACGCGACGCGGAGGAGCGGATCGAGACGTCCGCTGCTCACACGGAGCGCTTCAGCTCGTCGAGGACCGGCTGGGTCCCGGCAGCGAGCACCTGCCGCCGTCCCTCGATCGACACGTCGAACAGGGCGATGTCCTTCTTCTCCCCGATCGGCGCACCCGCCTCCATGCAGACGTGCATCGCCCCGGCGTAGTCCCAGATGCTCAGCCCGTAGCTGCCGTACATCGCGTCGAGCCGACCGGCGGCGACGTAGCAGATGTCGAGCGCGGCAGCGCCGAGCGCCCGGAACTGGGCCCAACGCTGCGAGCCGCTCGGGCGGCCCGTGAGTCCGACGATCGACTCGGACAGCTTCGTCTTCGTCGACGGCGTGATCGGCGCGTCGCCGAGCGTCGCTCCCCCGCCTCGGATCGCCCGGTACCGCTCGCCGTTCGATGGGTTGAGCACGACCGAGGCGACCGGGCCCTCACCGTCGACCGCGCACAGGCTGACGACCCAGTGCGGGATGCCGAGGCTGGCGTTCGTCGAGCCGTCGACCGGGTCGACGATGACCGTGACCTCGGCGTCCTCGGGTCCGCTCCAGCCCGACTCCTCGCTCAGCACCCGCACGCCCGAACCCCCCAGCACCTCGAGCACGGCCGCGTCGGCCACGAGATCGTGGGCGTACTGAGCGGCGTGATCACGGCCGACGAGGCCCCACTCCGTGTTGTCGGCCAGCTGGGCGGCGGTGTGATCGGCGGTCTGGTCGAGCAGCGAGAGCACGTCTTCGGACACCCCCGAACGGTACCGGCGACGCACGAGGTCGAGAACGGGGCACAATCTGGGGTGAGGACGAAGGAAGGTGACCACCGCACGTGGCTGCTGTCGACATCGCGAGCTTCGTCGCAGACCTCAAGGACCACGTCGTGGACCACGGCCTGCACGTGCACGACGAGCGTCACTTCATCGAGTCGTACTCCCTGCGACAGACCTGGGAGATCGACCTCCATCCCGACGGTGCCTGCGAGGGCCCGCTCGATCTCCACGTCGCGCTCGAGGTCGACCCACGGGTGCTGCTGTCGTTCGAGGACGCGCTCTTGGAGCTCCCCGATCGTGAGGTGCCCGAGCAGCAGTTCCTGCTGCCGCTGATCTTCACCTGGCTGCTGCCGCCGCTGGCCCAGGCGCCCGACTTCCTCGTGCTCGCCACGGACCTCGCCGGCATCGGCGGCATGGACCTGCCGATCGAGGTCTCGGCGATCGACTCGATCCCGTCGGTCACCGACGAGTCACAGCGCTCGCTCAGCCTCACCGCTCGCTACGAGGTGTCGCTGAACCGGATCCTCCTGGCCGAGGAGCACCTGTGCGACGTCCTCGACCGATGCCACGCCGTGTGCGCCTACCTGCTCGACCGGGCCCCCGTGTGGCTCGGCGAGCTCTGAGCCCGGCGGCTACGCCCGCAGCGCGGCCCGCAAGCGGTCGATGTCGGCGGAATCCAGGCCGGCGACATCGGTGACGTACGCCTCCATCGAGCCGAAGTCGGCGCGCAGGTGCCCGAGGAACTGGTGCATCGCCTCCGGAGGGCAACCGGCGAACGCCGGCGGCTGCTGCGCCATGATCTCCCGGCGCTCGGGATGGTGCTCGTAGTACCAGGCCCGCATCCGCTCCATCGCCGGTGCCGTGGCGCCGAAGTCCGCAGCGAGCGTGTCGTCCGGGACACCGCAGAGCCCGAGCACGATGGCCGCGAGCACCCCCGTCCGGTCCTTGCCGGCGGCGCAGTGGAAGACCACGCCGTGCTGGCCCTCGTCGGCGATGAGCCGCAGTGAGGTGGCGATGGTCGTCGAGCCCTCGTCGAGCATCTGCCGGTACTTGCCGGCGAGGAAGGCCGCGGCGTCCGTGGCGTCGTCGACGTCCTCACGGTTCCAGGTCGTGACGATCATCGGGAGGTGGTGCACCGTCGCTCCCGTGACCTCCGACGGGGCGTGGCCCCACTCCTCGACCTCCGCCGGCGTTCGCAGGTCGATCACGTTCCGGAGCTGCAGCTCGTCGAGCACGACCCGGTCGGGGCGCTGGAGGCGGTGCAGGCCGTCGGCCCGGAACACCCGGCCGGTGCGGATCTTGCGGCCGTCCACCGTCTCGTGTCCGCCGAGGTCACGGAAGTTGAAGACCTCGCCGAGCGGGAGCGGTTCCGAGCTGGTGGTGGCCATGGGGCGAGCGTACGGAGCCCATGTGCGCACGACGAAGCCGGGAGACGAACGGCACATGAACGAGGGGTGGAGCGTCGACGCGGTCCGCTTCCGCCTCGTGTACCGGGGTTGGTTTCTGCCCGCCTCACAGCGACAACGGCGGCTGGCCGGCCGCTCGGGCCAAGACTGCCCGCCTCACAGCGACAACCGCAGCACCCCTCGCCCCTGACACACCCCGCGACGAGTGTCGGCGCCATGTTCGTCACAGCACATCCTTCAATCGGTGGACTCGAGCTCCGGTACGCCCTCGTCGTCGCGCTCGTCGAGTCGCAGCGGACGATGTCGCTCGACGAGCTCGGCCGGACCGTGGAGTCCTGGGGGTTCGAGATCGGCGGCCGGCGGGGCAAGACGATCTCCGCTGCGCTTCGCTGGGAGCGACGACGAGGACGAGTGCTCCAGGTCAGGAGGGGCCACGACCGGCAGGGGCACGTTCCGAGGGGCTCGCTGCACCGCATGCAGCGCACCATCGCGAACCGTCGGGCGGCGTTGCGACGGGCCGCCGACCCACCCGGCCATGAGCACTGGCCTGACGTCGCCTGAGCGAACGGCGCGCCGCACCTCGCCACGGCCCCGCCCCGCTGTCGCTCCAAAGCGGGCACACCACCACCCCGAACCACCCGACCCCCACCCCGCTGTCGCTCCAAAGCGGGCACATCGACGCCACGTGCTGGGACTCGACCGGCCGGGAACAGGCGGTCAGCGATCGGGCACCTCGGCATGCTGGCGGATCCAGGTGTGCATGGCGATGCCGCTGGCGACACCGGCGTTGATGGAGCGGGTCGAGCCGAACTGGGTGATCGAGACGACCGACGCCGCAGCATCCCGAGCAGCGGGCGAGAGGCCGGGACCCTCCTGGCCGAACAGGAGCACGCATCGCCGAGGCAGCTCGGTGCGCTCGATGGGGACCGAGCCGGGGAGGTTGTCGACGCCGACGACGGAGAGGTCACGCTCCCCGGCCCAGGCGAGCAGCTCGTCGATCGTCGGGTGGTGAACGACGTGTTGATACCGGTCCGTGACCATGGCGCCGCGCCGGTTCCACCGCCGCTCGCCGACGATGTGCACCGCGTCGGCGAGGAACGCGTTGGCGTTGCGGACGACGGCGCCGATGTTGCGGTCGTGCTGCCAGTTCTCGACGGCCACGTGGAAGGGGTGCCGGCGCTGGTCGAGGTCGGCGACGATCGCCTCCCGCGTCCAGTAGCGGTACCGGTCGACGACGTTGCGACGATCGCCGTCGGCGAGGAGCTCGGGATCGAGGCGAGGGTCGTCGGGCCACGGTTCGGGATGTGGCCCGACGCCGACCTCGGCCTCGTCGGAGCGCTCGCCGTCGGGCGTCGCGCCACCCACTACAGGTAGCCGGCCGTCTCCTCGCGGAGCCGGTCGACGAAGGCGTCGACGGACACGTCACGCTCGACGTCGGCACCACGGGGGTTGACCCCGACGGTGTCGGCGGCGACGTCGTCGTCGCCGACCACGAGGACGTACGGCAGCTTCTCGAGCTTCGCGTCTCGGATCCGCTTGCCGAGCTGCACGTCAGCCTCGACCACCTCGGACCGGAAGCCGGCCGCCCGCAGTCGATCGGCCACGCCGTGGGCGTAGTCGTTGTGGTCGTCACGAACCGGGAGGACCCGGGCCTGCACCGGCGAGAGCCAGGTGGGGAACGCCCCGGCGAAGTGCTCGACGAGCACACCGAAGAACCGCTCGATCGATCCGAACAGCGCCCGGTGGATGACCACCGGAACGTGCCGTTCGTTGTCCGCACCGATGTAGGACAACCCGAACCGCGGGCCGAGCTGGAAGTCCACCTGGATGGTCGACAGCTGCCAGCGTCGGCCGATCGCGTCCTTGACGTGGATGTCGATCTTCGGGCCGTAGAAGGCCCCGCCGCCGTCGTCCACGCCGTAGTCGAGCCCGGTGCGGTCGAGGGCGACGCGCAGCTCCTCGGTCGCCTTCTCCCAGTCCTCGTCCGAGCCGACCGACTTGCCCTCGGGACGAGTCGACAGGTCGGCCTCGAACTCCTCGAAGCCGAACGCGCGGAGCACGCTGATCACGAAGTCGATCAGCCCGATGATCTCCTCCTGCGCCTGCTCCTGGGTGCAGAAGATGTGGGAGTCGTCCTGGGTGAACCCCCGCAGCCGCATGAGACCGTGCATCACACCGGATCGCTCGTAGCGGTACACGGTGCCCAGCTCGAAGAACCGCAACGGCAGCTCGCGGTAGGACCGCTGACGGCTGTCGAAGATCTTCATGTGGAACGGACAGTTCATGGGCTTGGCGTGGTAGTCCGCCTTGTCCATCTCCATCGCCGGGAACATGCCCTCGGCGTAGAAGTCGAGGTGCCCGCTGGTCTCCCAGAGGTTCGACCGGGCGATGTGCGGCGAGTACACCGCCTGGTAGTCGCCCTCGCGATGCCGCTTGCGGGAGTAGTCCTCCATCAACGACCGGACGATGGCGCCCTTCGGGTGCCACAGCGCCAGGCCCGGCCCGACGTCCTCGTTGAACGAGAGCAGGTCGAGGTCGGTGGCGAGCTTGCGGTGGTCGCGCTTGGCCGCCTCTTCGAGGCGCTGCAGATGGGCCTTCAGGCTCTTCCGGTCCGGCCAGGCGGTGCCGTAGATGCGCTGGAGCATCGGGCGCGACTCGTCACCGCGCCAGTAGGCACCGGCGACCCGCATGAGCTTGAAGTGGCCCAGCTTGCCGGTCGAGGGGACGTGCGGACCGCGGCACAGATCGACGAACGAGTCGGTGTTGCGGTACACGCTGACCGAGCCGCCCTCGTCGACACCGGACATCGGGTCGAGGGTGACGTTCTCGATGATCTCGCGCTTGAACGAGTGGTCGGCGAAGAGCTCGAGCGCGGCATCGCGGTCGAGCTCGTCGCGAACGAACGGCTGGTCGGCCTTGACGATCTCGACCATCTTCGCCTCGATGCGTTCGAGATCATCCTCGGAGAAGGTGCCACCGTCGGGCAGCTCGAAGTCGTAGTAGAAGCCGTCCTCGATCGCCGGACCGATCGAGAAGGTCGACCCCGGCCACAGCTCGAGCACCGCCTGGGCGAGCACGTGCGCGGTCGAGTGCCGGAGCATCTCGACGCCCTCGTCGGACTCCGGGGCGATCAACGCCACCTTGGCGCCATCGTCGAGCGGACGGACGAGGTCGACCAGCTCACCGTCGACCTCGACGCCGATGGCCGTGCCCCCGAGCCGTCCCCCGATCGCGGTGGCGAGCTCGGCACCCGTCGCGCCGTCGTCCAGGACGCGCTCGTTGCCGTCGGGGAGGATCACGGTGACCGACATCGGACCTTTCCGTCTCTTCGTGGCCGGCGCCCCGGCCGGGATGGACACCCGAGCGTACCGGTCGACCCCTGGGAAGCCCGGGCGATTCCGGCCCGGGCGGGGCCACGAGCTGCGCCGATACGGTTGCGACTCTGATGGTCCGCCTCGGCATCCACTACGACACCGTCCCCGGCCAGCAGGTCGTGGTGCAGCGCCCTGGCGAGCCCGACCACGTCCTCGACTGGACCGGCGGCGGCTGGTGGGGCGCCGACGTCGACCTCGGCGACGGAGAGCGCTACCGGTACGCCGTTCGCTCCACCGACGGCACCACCCGCATCGACGCCGCCGGATCCTGGCGCCGAGCCGACGCTGGAGCGGCTCGGGCGATCGACCGTTGGCGCACGCCCGCCCCGCGGGAGCGGTCCCTCGGCAGCTCGATCTTCGAGCGCGTCCTGCGTCGCCGTCCCGTCCAGTCGGTGCCACCGGCGGACGCCGCCACCCATCGGTTCCGCCTCCACGCCCCCGATCTCGACCTGGACCGACGCGTCGTCCTCGTCGGCGGCGGCCCGGAGCTCGGGAACTGGGACCCCGTCGACGGCCTCGCCCTCCGACCGGAGTTCCCCTACTGGACCGCAGACGTCGCCGTCGGTGACGGGCCCGGCCCGGTCGAGTACAAGTACGCCGTCGTCGGTGGCGAGCAAGGTGGCGTCGTCTGGGAGGAGGGCCCGAACCGCATCGCGCCCCGGGCCGGTCCCGGCGTCACGCTCGTCAACGACCAGGATCTGGGTTGGAGCGGACGACCGTGGCGTGGCGCAGGCGTCGTCCTCCCGCTGTTCTCGCTGCGGGTGGAGGACGGCGCCGGCATCGGCCGCTTCAGCGACCTCCCCCGGTTCGTCGACTGGGCCGTCGAGGCCGGGCTCTCGGTGATCCAGCTCCTGCCGATCAACGACACGACCCTGACGCATGGTCCGGCGGACTCCTATCCGTACTCCCCGATCTCGTCGGTGGCCCTGCACCCCCAGCACCTCGATCCGGCCGGGATCGGGACCGTGGCCGACCCGACGCTCCGGGCGGAGCTGGCCGAGCGCCGTCGCCGCCTCGACGAGGCCGACGGTCTCGACCAGCCGGCGGTCATGGAGCTGCTCGATGACGAGCTGCGGGCGCTGTTCGTCACCGCCGAGCCCCGGCTCCCGGCCGACCCCGAGTTCGCCGCCTTCATCGAGGGCGAGAGCGACTGGCTCGACGACTACGCGGCGTTCTGCATCCTGCGCGACCGCCACGGACCCCGCCGGACCGACTGGGGCGACGACGCCGACCACCGACCGGAGCGCATCGCCGAGCTCGTCGACCCGACCGGACCGACCAGGTCGGACGCGACCTACCACCGGTGGGTGCAGTGGCACCTGCACCGTCAGCTCGACGCAGCGACCGCGTACGCACGCCGCCGGGGCGTGGCACTCAAGGGCGACCTCCCGATCGGCGTCTCCGCCGACAGCGCCGACGTGTGGGCCGCACCGGAGCTGTTCGACCGGACCCACAGCGTCGGCGCGCCGCCCGACGACTTCGCGGCGGGCGGGCAGAACTGGATGTTCCCCGTGTACCGCTGGCCGGTCATGGCACGGGACGGGTACGCCTGGTGGAGGCGGCGCCTCGCGGCGATGGGTCGGGCGTTCGACGCGTACCGGATCGACCACGTGCTCGGCTTCTTCCGCATCTGGACCGTCCCGCTCGACCAGGTCGAGGGCACGATGGGGCGCTTCTCGCCGTGCCTGCCCCTGAGCGAGGGCGAGGTGCGGGACGCGCTCGGCTGGTTCGACCACGATCGCCTGTGCCGCCCGTTCCTCAGCGAGGCGGTCGTGCGTCATCACCTCGGCGATGATCTCGGCGACCTCGTCGGCCGTGTGCTCACCGAGGTCGAGCCCGGCTGGTACCGGCTCGCCGACGGACTCGAGACGCAGCGAGCTCTCGAGGAGCGCTTCGCCGACGATCCCCGCCTCGATGGGTTGCTGCGGCTCCCCGCCGAGGTGCTCCTGCTCGAGGTGGCCGACGAGAACGGCCGTCCCGGCTACCACCCGCGGGTCGATCCGCACCGCACCCGGTCGTTCCACGCGCTCGCCGAGGGAGATCGCACCGCCTGGGTCGAGCTCGTCAACGAGTTCTTCCACCGTCGCCACGGCGAGCAGTGGGAAGCCTGGGGCCGGACGACGCTGCCGGCGGTGCTCGACGCCTCCGACCTCCTCGTCTGCGGCGAGGATCTCGGCGTGGTGCCCGACTTCGTGCCGGGAGTGCTGCGTGAGCTCGGTGTGCTCACCCTCGAGATCGAGCGCATGCCCAAGCGCCTCGGTGCCCGGATCGCCGACCCGGCCGTCGCTCCCGAGCTCTGCGTCGTCGCAACCGGAACCCACGACATGCCGACGATGCGGTCCTGGTGGGAGTCCGAGCGTGCGCAGGCCGCCGAGGTGTGGCGATCCCTCGGTCGCTCGGAAGCCCCTCCCGCCGACTGCGGCGAGGACGTGGCGACGGCACTCGTGCGTCAGCACCTCGACTCGCCGGCGCAGTGGTCGATCCTGCCCCTCCAGGATCTGCTCGCCATCGACGAAGCGGCCCGACACCCCGACACCACCGCCGAGCAGATCAACGTCCCGGCGAACCCGAAGCACGTGTGGTCGTATCGGATGCACCTCACCGTCGAGGACCTGGCTGCCCACCCCGTGACCGAGCGGATCCGCACGCTCGTCGAGCGCTCCGGCCGGTCCACCCCGACGAACGGTTCGTTGACCGAGCGTTGACCGAACGGAGGCCGATGCACGCGCGAAGCCGCGGCTCATCCGTCGAACACCCTCACATGCACCACGACGACGACTTCGGATTCGACACGAGCGAGCTGCTGCAACTGGCCCGCAACCTCCGCGCGGAGATCCGCAAGGCCGGCCTCGACCACCGCACGCCTGCCGCGTCCGACCTCGTCGAGCAACTCACCGAAGCCGCCCTCCGCGAGGCCTCCACCGGCTTGCGCATCACGCCGGTGCTCGGCTCGGTCGACGAGCCGAAGATGACCGGCCGCCTCGTCGCCCAGCTCTAGATCTTCGCCCAGCGCTGGGCTGAACCTCGGTGTCTCCCGCTCCAGTCGAGCTTCCTCGATGCTCCACGCCACTCCGTGGCGCTCCACATCCGCTCGCTCGCCGGGCCGCTCGGGCCCCGGCGACCTCACCGCAGAATGAACGGCTCCCGGCGTTCGAGCACCTCGACCTCGTCGCCGACCCGGATGGTCGCGCCGACCGGGTCCATGCCGACCCCGGCACCGAACAGGGTCGATCCCTCGAAGAGATGGGCGAGACCCTCCGGTGCCCCGACCGCCTCGAGACACCACCGCGTGGCGGCGAGCACCTTCGCCGGCTCCTGGTGACGCTCACCGGTCTCCTGATCGACCTGCGGGACGGCGCAGCGAGGCCACGGCACGCCCCCGACCGCGGTGGCCTCGCCGATGCGCACCACCGCCCACGTGTCCTCGTCCCAGGCCGGGACGCCCTCGATGACGACGTTCGGACGGAATCGCTCCATGCCGAACGGCGCGGTGGCCGCCGCCTGCAGGTCCAGCAGCGAGGCGTCGTTCGCGAGGAGCATCGGACACAGGTCGCCGAGCGCGGCCGACGCCCAGGGCAGCGGTCCGCCGAGGGGGCGCTGGTAGGTCGCGCCGATGGCGTACAGGCGCACCGACTCGCCAACGAGCCCGGAGCTCCACCGGGCGGCGGCGTCGCCGGCGTCGACCAGCTCGACCTCGGTGCCCGTGAGCTCCTTGACGGTCACCGGCTCAGCGCCGTCGCCGGGGTGCTCGACGGCCAGGTCGGCGCGACCGGGAGCGCGCAGCATCAGACCACCGTCGATCAGCTCGGGCCGCACCGTCGCCAGCATCGGGTGCGTCCGCTGGGTGAGCGGGGTGCCGTCCTCGGCGCACACCTGCCACTCACGATCGCCGACGAACCCGTGCGGGCCGACCGTCGCCTCGTCGACCTCGATACGTCCGCACGCCTTGACCGGATGGAGGTGGAGCTCGCTGACCGTCGGCATGCGGCGACCGTAGCCAGGAAACTCGCTCCACGCCGCCGGCCACCGCCTGGCACGCTCGCTCCGATGCCGCTGGAGATCGCGACCGCCCAGGGATCGGCCACGATCCGCGAGCGGCCCGATGGCCGGCGGTTCCTGATCGTGCGGGCCGACGACGATGCCGCCTGGACGGACGTGCTCACCGAGGCCCTGGCCGTGACCGACGGGCCCGTCCACCTGACGATCCCCGCCACGGCGTTCGGTCGCATCGATGCCGCGCGGGCCCTCGGCTTCGTCGACGAGCTGCGGGGCCGTCAGTTCGACGTGCCGTTCGAACCCTGCCTCGCCGAAGCCGGGCGGGTCCCCCGTTCGACGAGGGTGGCGTTGCGCCCGGCGGACGAGATCAGCCCCGACGAGCTCTTCGAGCTCGACACCGAGCTTCGCGGCGAGACGCCCGGGAGCGACGGGTGGCGAGGCATGCGGGAGTGGTTCGACGAGGAGCTCGACTCGGCCGAGTTCGACCCCTCCGGGTACCTCGTCGCCGTGAGCGTCACCGACGGCGCGCTCGCCGGGCTCGTCCGGTTCTGGCGCAACGACCCGGTGCCCTCGCTCGGACTCCTCGGCGTGCGAGCAGCGTGGCGGCACGGCACGGTCGCAGCGACCCTGCTCGGCGGCGGCCTCCGCGCGGCATCGACCTGGGGCGCAGACCACTTCGAGGTGCACACCACGCGACCGGCGCTGATCCGCCGACTCCGGCGCCTCGGCGCGACCGAAGGCGAGGGCTTCCTCCGCCTCCACCGACCGTCGCCGTCGGCGGTGTGATCGGTGGGGCGGGTGGGGATCGAACCCACGACCCAAGCATTATGAGTGCCCTGCTCTGACCACTGAGCTACCGCCCCCGGCAGGCGGAGACGCTAGCGGCGAGTGCAGGACACCGCGCCCGGCGTCGTCTGACCTGGCAAGATCTCTGCCCGTGCGCACGTCCTCACGGATCCGGGTCGGCGCTTCGGGGGTGGGGCTGACCATCGCCGCGGTGCTCGGACTCTCACTCGGCGGTCAGCTGGCCACGGCCCCACCGGCCGGTGCGGTCGGGCCGGCCTGTCTCGACTGGAACGACTACGCCGCCGGAGCGGAGCCGGCGGGCTCCGGGAACCTCGGCGTCGCCGGCGGTGCGTCCCCGACGGTCGACGGCGAGACTCGGACGCTGACCAACGTCTTCGGCGAGCCGATCGACCTCCGGCTGACCTGGGTCGACGAGCACAACGGCGTCATCCTCGACACCACGACCGGCGGCGACTTCACCGGCGTGCCCGCCTACACCGACCTGGTCGGCGGCGACGGCAACACGTCGGTGCTGCGCTACTTCCCTCGCGCCGACGAGGGCGGGACCATGCACTTCGAGTTCTTCGAGGCGGGAACGACCAACCGGGTCGAGGTCGAGATCGACCAGCTGCTGATCGGCGGCCACCGGGACTTCCCGACCCGGCCCGAAGGCGTGTCCGAGCTCGCGCTCACGACGGGCGGTCCCGCCGGCGCCAGGGTCGCCTCGACCTTCGCCGACCCCGACAGCGTCGCCGTCGACACCGATCCGGCCGACGGCATCACCGGGCTCGGCACCGAGCCGATCATCGAGCTCGACCTCCCCGAGTACGGCACCGCGAACAACACGGCCTACAACGAGGCCCGCGACGCCTTCGTGTCGGTCGGCGCCTTCGAGGACCGTGACTGGACGATCATCGACTGGGGCACCGCTCGGGCCGACACGATCGTCTGGCAGCTCTACGGCTCCGACCCGAACGACGACCCCGAGACCGTCGACCCGGCCGTGTCGGCCAACCACGACGGGCTCTCGGCCTACATCTCGGGCTTCTGCTTCACGCCGGACCCGTCCTACGACCTGGCGCTCGCCAAGGTGCTCACCTCCTATGACCCGTCGACCCGCCAGGCCACGTTCACGACGACCGTGCGCAACCAGGGCGGGCTGGACTCCGGCGCGTTCACCGTCGAGGACCGGCTGCCTGCCGGGTTGTCGTTCGTGTCGGCGGACAACGGCGGCGCCGAGGTCAGCGGCGGTGTCGTTCGGTGGGACGTCCCGGCCGGGTCCCAGCTCGCGTTCGGCGAGACCCTCGACCTGACGCTCGTCGCCCGAGTCGACGACGCCTCGTTGGCGCCGTTCACCAACACGTCCGAGATCACGGCGGACTCCGGCGACGACGACGACTCGACGCCCGACACCGACACGGCCAACGACAACCTCGTGGACATCACCGACGCCTCGGACCTCGCCAACGATCCGGGTACGAACACGCCCGACGAGGACGACCACGACATCGCCGTGCTCGACCTCGACTTCGACCTCGCCCTCTCCCAGACCCTCACCGACGCACCTGCCGACCTCGGCCCCGGCTCCGACGTCGGCTTCGAGATCAAGCTGACGAACCAGGGCCCGGACGTCGCCAGGGTGCGGGTCGTGAACTACGTCCAGGACGGCTTCGCCTTCGATCCCACACGCAACCCGGGTGGGACGCTCACGGACACCGGGGGTGACAGCTACACGTTCGCGTGGGACACGTCGTCACCCGACGCACCCGTGGCGACCCTGACCGCGACCGCGGGCTCGTTCTCGGACGGCGAGATGATCACGATCCCGGTCACCCTCACCGTCGAGGGCGACTGGGACGGCGGCGCGCTGATCAACTGGGCCGAGATCAGCGACTTCGACGACGACACCGACCCGGCCAACGGCAGCGGCTCGACGGGTGCGCTGACCGACGTCGACTCCACGCCCGACACCGATCAGACCAACGACAACCAGCCCATGGGCCCTGGCGCCAGCGGCGACGACGTCATCACCGGCGACGGCGACGGCACCGACCCCGTCGCCGACGACGAGGACGACCACGACGTCGCCGGCGTCGGGACGACCCACTCCATCGGCAACCAGGTCTGGCTCGACGCGGACAACGACGGCCGGATCGACCCTGGCGAGAACGGCCTCGCCGGCGTGACCGTCGAGCTGTTCCGTGACGCCGACGACGACGGCATCGCCGATGCGTGCGACGCCGACGGGCTCAGCTCCGCCGACGCCGTCGCCACCGCGACGACCGACGCGAACGGCCTCTACCTGTTCACCGACCTCGCGGCCGGCAACTACGTCGTGGGTGTCGGCCCGTCGGCATGGGCCGCCGGCGGCCCCCTCCGTGGCCTGCTCTCGTCCGATCCGACGACGGCCGACCCGGACCGCGACGTCGACGCCGACGACGACGGCGCGCCGGCCTGCGGGGGCTACGTCGTCACCGGAGCGATCACGGTCGGAGACGGCGAGCCGACGGGTGAGACGCCGGACAACGACGCGACGACCCCGGACGCCAGGGAGAACCTCACCGTCGACCTCGGCTTCTGGCAACCCCGCTTCGACCTCGCGCTCCGCAAGCAGCTCGCCGACGGCACCAACCGGACGACCGTCAGCGTCGGCGACCAGGTCACGTTCCGGATCACGGTGTTCAACCAAGGCTCGTTCGACGCCGTCGACGTGTCGGTCATCGACTACGTCCCTGACGGCCTGACGCTGGACGACCCCGACTGGGCACTCGACTCGGAGGGCCGGGCGACGACCGCGCTGCCCGGCACGCTCGCGGCGGGCGCCTCGACCACGGTCGACATCACCTTCCGCGTCGCCGCCGGGGCGACGGGCAGCATCGAGAACACCGCCGAGATCACCGGGGCGACGCCCCAGAGCGACGGCGACGTGGTCCGCATGCCCAACGGTGAGCCGCTCCCCGACCTCGACTCGACACCGGACGCCACCGACGGCGAGACCCCGGTCGACGACGAGATCGACGGCGGTGGGGGCGACGAGGACGATCATGACGCCGCTCAGCTCGACATCGGTGGCGGCGGCGAGCTGCCCCGGACCGGCTCGGAGCCTCGGCCGATGATCGTCTTCGCCGGCGCCCTCGTGCTGTGGGGCCTGGTCCTCCTGGGCCTGCGCCCGGCGGAGGAGTAGCGCCCCCTCAGCCGACCCAGAGCTCGGTGGTGGGGTGGAACTGGCTCCAGGCGAACCAGAACGCCTGGTGGCTCACCGCCTCGCCACCGTCGATAAGCTCGGCGACGAGGCCGGCGCCGTCGCTCAGCACCCGCACACCGGCGAGCTCGACCGTGCCGCCTGATGCGAGCGTCTCGGTCGCCGTCGCGACGTCGAAGGCCACGGGGCCCTCGGGGCCGACGATGCCGAGCACCTGATCCTGCGCCCCGAGGCGCTGGTCGACGTCGCCGATCGGAAAGATCGGTCCGTCGTCGTCACGGCCACCGAGCGGGTCGAGCGGATAGCTCCGACCGAGGCCGCCGTCTTCGGCGACGATCGTCGTCTCGGGGTGGGCCGCCTTCCAGTCGGCCCAGGTCGCCGTGACGACCGGGACCTGCTCCAGCTGCACGCCCTCGTCCTGGAGGGGCCCCGAGAGCGCCGTGCCGAGGAACGTGTCGAACACCGAGAACGTGTTGAACTCGTACATCACCTTGTTGGACCGGCTCAGGAGGCCGGAGGTACGCAGCTCGAGGGGAGAGACGTCACCGTCGACGTCGGTCAGCCAGGCCTGCGCCGCGCCGCACAGCGTGCAGTACGGCACGCCGATGCGGCGGCCCCCGAGGGTGTCGTTGACCATCTCGTGGACCTCCATGATGTTGCGGGGGTACGCACGAGCCTCGCCGTTGATGACGATGCCGAAGACGAGGCGGTCGTCGGGGTACCAGTCACCACCGGCCGCGTCCGTGACCACCGGGTCGTTGAGCGCCGGGATGCACCCCTCAGGGCACGGGAGCTCGATGTCGTCGAAGGAGCGGTCGTCGATGAGCACGCCGCCCCACGACACGAGCCGCCAGTCGACGTCGGCGTCCTCGTCGTCGAAGAACGGCTCCCAGGCCGGCTCGATGACCTCGTACGGGATCCGCTTCCACCGCACGTAGTCGGGCGGCGCCGGGACGTCCCAGGCGATGAGGCGATCGGTCACGGGTCCCCACCGGAGTCCGGGCGGCAGCGCGGTGCCGGTGACCCCCTCGAACGCCGTCACGAGCGCTTCGGTGGTCGAGCCCTGTTGGAAGAACCGGAGGAGGTCGGCGAACAGCCACGCGATGCGGGGATCGCCCGACTCACCGAGGCGCTGGATCGGCTCGGGTTCCACGCCGTCGAGGAGGGAGGCGAAGAGCAGGTCGAGGTCCTCGACGACCTCGGGAGCGAGCGGACCGGTGGGGATGTCGACCTCGAGCGGCGGCAGCTCGTCGCCGAAGGCGTTGATCAGCTCGCCGTCACCGGCCGGCGCCGCGGCCGCCGGCGAGGTGGTGTCGTCCGGCGAGGCGGCCGCGTCGGCGACAGCCGCGTCGTCGGCGTCGTCATCGCTGTCGCTGCAGGCGGCGAGGAACAGGGTGGCAGCCAGGACGCCGGCCCCGAGGCGCGGGAGGGTTCGCATGCTGGTCACAACGCCCTCGGCGGTCGACGGACTCCGGAATCCCACGACGTTCCCCAGACGTTCACCGGTCCGACGACGGCCGAAAACGAGTCCGGTCCGACCGCAGCGGATGCAGTCGGACCGGTCGCTGCGAGGTTCGCTCCTGCCAGCCGCCTGCGTCTCGGTTTGCTCCGGGGGTGGGGCTCGAACCCACGACCTAGCGATTAACAGTCGCTTGCTCTGCCAGCTGAGCTACCCCGGAAGGGCGTGTTGAACGATAGCAGCGGGACCGCCGCTGCCATCGGGGTCAACCCCGAACCTGTCGACCGCTCGATCGGGGAACTTCAGTTCTCGAGGAAGTCCTTGAGCTTCTGGCTGCGCTGGGGATGGCGGAGCTTCGCCAGGGTCTTCGCCTCGATCTGCCGGATCCGCTCCCGGGTGACGTTGAACTCCCGGCCGACCTCCTCGAGCGTCTTGGGCTTCATCTCGTCGAGACCGAACCGCATGCGCATGACCTCGCGCTCGCGGTCGGACAGCTCGTCGAGCGCCTCCCGCAGCACCTGGTTGAGGCTGTGGCGGGTCGCCACGTCGGCGGGCAGCTCGGATCGGTCGTCCTTGACGAAGTCGCCGAGGAAGCTCTCGTCCTCGTCGCCGACCGGTGAGTCGAGCGAGAGGGTGTCGAGCGCGATCTGCTGGATCTCGCGCACGCGGTCGGGCGGGAGGTCGACGCGGTCGGCGATCTCCTCGACCGTGGGCTCGCGCTCCAGCTCCTGGAGCAGCTGGCGCTGGATGCGCAGGACCTTGTTCATCGACTCGACCATGTGGACCGGGAGGCGGATGGTGCGGGCCTGGTCGGCGATGGAGCGGGAGATGGCTTGCCGGATCCACCAGGTGGCGTACGTCGAGAACTTGAAGCCCTTGCGGTAGTCGAACTTCTCGACGGCCCGCATCAGCCCGAGGTTGCCCTCCTGGATGAGGTCGAGCAGCTGCAGACCTCGCCCGACGTGTCGCTTGGCGATCGACACGACGAGGCGCAGGTTGGCCTGGGTCAGCTCCTCCTTGGCCCGCTCACCGTCGCGGACGTGCCGCTCCAGCTGGCGGCGCCGGACCTCGTCGCCGCTGCCGTTGGCCTCGACGATGGTGGCGAGCTCTTCGGTGGCGAGGGTCCCGCGCTCGATGCGCTTCGCGATCGAGACCTCCTGCTCGGCGGTGAGCAGGGGGACGCGTCCGATCTCCTTGAGGTACTGGCGGACCGGATCGGCCCCCGCTGCGGTGTCGCTGGCTGCCATCTACGCCGCATCCTCGTGCGCCTGGAGCCAGTCCGACAAGAGCGCCACGGTGGGTGCGCAGTGCTCGACGTCGTTGAGCTCGTCGATCCGCCCCTTCAGCCAGGTGCGCAGCTCGAGGATGTTGGGGTCGCCGGCATCACCACGGCGGCTGAGCCGGGTGAGGGCGTCCTGGGCGGCGAGCCGAGCCAGGAGCCTGACGACGTCGTCGGGCTCGGCCTCGGACTCCTCGACCGCGATCCGTGACAGCACGGGATGCAGGGCCGGATCGGCCTGATCGGTGGCGGCACGGACCGAACCACCGCCGGCGACCAGCGCCCGATAGGTCCCGGAGCCGGCCGGGGACGGGAAGAGGCCGGCGTGGAGCCGATGGGCGATCGCCTCGGGGCGATGAGCGAGCACGCGGAGCGCCTCCAGCTCGGAGGGCTCGAGCTCCGGCAGCTCCTCGACGTACATCTCCACCGGCTCGGCGACGGCGACCCGGCGGCCTCGCCGCCCCACGTCGGCCCGGAGCTGGTCGGGGTCGAGACCGCACCGGTCGGCGACGGTCATGACGTACTGATCCCGCACGAACGCGTCCGGGTGCTCGCGGATCGCGTCGAGCGCGGCGTGGGCGGCACGGGCCCGCCGCTCCGGGCGATCGGTGGCACCGGCGAGGATGCGATCGACCCGCCAGCCGAGGAACGGCTTGGCGCCATCGACGGCAGCGACGAGCGCCTCGGGATCGGAGGCCGCGACATCGCCGGGATCACGACCCTCCCCCAGCTCGACGACCTCCACCTCGAGATCGTGGGCCTGCTCCCAGGCGTAGACCCGCTCGGCGGCACCCTGACCGGCCGCGTCGGCGTCGAACGCCAGCACGATGCGGCGGGCGAACCGTCGCATCGTCTTGACGTGGTCCTCGGTGAGAGACGTGCCACAGGTCGCCACGGCCTCCGTGATACCCGCTCGGGCGAACCCGATGACGTCGGTGTACCCCTCGCACACGACGAGCCGACCTCGCTGCACGGCGGACTGCTTGGCCCAGTTGAGCCCGTAGAGCACGCGGCTCTTGTCGTAGACGGGACCCTGGGACGAGTTCTTGTACTTCGGCCCCCGGCCGCCGGGCAGGATCCGGCCACCGAAGCCGATCGGCCGGCCGGCGACGTCGAAGATCGGGAACATCACCCGAGCTCGGAACGCGTCCCGGAGCCGACCGTTGTCGTTCTGGGCGACGAGCCCGGCATCGGCGAGCAGCTCGCGGGGCTTGCCCCGCAGTGCCCGGAGCAGCTCCTCCCAGGCGTCGGGCGCCCACCCGATGCGGAACTCCCGCACGGTGTCGCCGTCGTACCCGCGGCTGCGGAGATAGCTGCGGGCCACGCCCCCGTCAGCGCCGGTGAGGAGGCGCTGGTGGTAGAACTCGACCGCCTCCTCGAGCAGCTCGTGCACCTCGGAGCTGCGGCGACGGCGATCGGCGGTGCCCTCCTCGGTGTAGCGCAGCGTGATGCCGGCCCGTTCGGCCAGCAGCTCGACGGCCGACCGGAAGTCGAGCCCCTCGACCTGCTGGACGAAGCTGATGATGTCGCCGGAGGCACCGCAGCCGAAGCAGTAGTAGAGGCCTTCCTCGGCGTTCACCGAGAACGACGGGGACTTCTCGTTGTGGAACGGGCACAGCCCGACCTGGCGGCGACCGACGCGACGCAGGCCGACGTGGGCACCGATGACGGCCACCGCGTCGGTTTCCGCCCGCACCCGCTGAATGTCCTCATCGACGATCGCCATGTGGCTCCGCACGCCCGATCGGCCGTTCCCCTGACCAGGTCCCAAACTACCAGTCGGGGGGATCACGAGACGCCGGGTTCGGCACCCCTCGGAGCGCTCCGGCGACGGGCGGTCGTCGACCGATGCGACCCGCCGGGCCGAAGCGGACCGATCGGGGGACCTGCCGCCTAGGGTCGGTCGGGTGAGCGCGCCCCTCGACGCCGTCCGCCTCGTCGGCCTCCTCGCGGAGCCCGCCCGAAGGCGGGTCGTGGCGGCGCTCGTGCTGGGCGCGTCCGACGTCGACGGGCTGGTCACGGCGACCGGCCTCACCCGGCGGGAGGTCGTCGACGCGGTCTGGCGACTCCAGGACGCCGAGCTGGTCATCGGCGACGACGAGTCGCTGTGGCTCGTCGAGGAAGCCTTCGCCCACGCGGCTCGCACCGCCGCGCCCGCACCACCGCCCGACGACGGGAACGACGCCGTGCTCCGCCCCTTCGTGCGCGACGGCCGCATCACGGCCATCCCGACGGCCCGGTCCAAGCGCCGGGTGCTCCTCGATCTGCTCGCCCAGGAGTTCACGCCCGGCGAGCGGTACCCCGAACGCCGCGTCAACGAGATCCTCGGACGCTGGCACGACGACACGGCCGCGCTGCGCCGCTACCTGGTCGACGAGGAGTTCCTCGACCGAGCCAACGGCGAGTACTGGCGGGCCGGCGGAACCGTGGAGGTGTAGCGGTGCCCCGACTCGACGACGACGAGCTGCAGGACTTCCTCACCTCCGTGCCCGGCGTGCCCGCACGGATCGGCACGGTCGACGACGACGGCGCGCCGTCGGTCGTGCCCGTCTGGTTCCTCTACGACGAGGGCCGCGTCCTCATCACGGCGCGGGCCCGTTCGGCGTGGTGGGGCCACCTCCGGCGCGACCCCCGCATCGCGATCTCGATCGACGAGGACGGCCTCCCCTATCGGAAGGTCACCGTTCGGGGACGTATCGAGGTGCTCAACGAACCCGGCGAGGACGACCTCTGGCGGGAGACCTACCGGGCGATGGCCGCCCGCTACGTCGGCGCCGAGGCCGCCGACCGCTACCTGGAGGTCACGATCGAGGAGCCTCGGTCGCTCCTGGGGATCGCACTGGACGGTGCCGACGTCGAGGTCAGCACCTGGCGGATGCCCGTCCGCGGGGAGGATCCCACCGGTATCTGGGCCCGGCGCTACTACGTCGCCGACTGATCTGCGGCGAGGATCGCCTGCGCAGCGGCGAGGCGGGCGATCGGCACGCGAAACGGTGAGCAGCTCACGTAGTCGAGCCCGGCCTCGTGGAAGACGCGGATCGACGCCGGGTCGCCGCCGTGCTCCCCGCAGACCCCGAGCTTGATGCCGGGGCGAGCCACCCGGCCCTCCTCGGCGGCCAGCCGCACCAGCCGGCCGACGCCGCCGTCGTCGACCGACTCGAACGGGTTGCCGGCGAGCAGGCCCTCGTCGAGGTAGCGGCCCATCACCCGGGCCTCCACGTCGTCGCGGCTGAAGCCGAAGGTGAGCTGGGTCAGGTCGTTGGTGCCGAAGCTGAAGAAGTCGGCGTGCTCGGCGAGGTCGGCGGCCCGAAGCGCAGCCCGCGGCGTCTCGATCATCGTGCCGATCACGATGTCGAGGTCGGCAGCGGCCTCGCCCTTCTCCGCCACCGCCTCGACGACCCAGCGGCGGGCGCCGGCGAGCTCCGGCCCCGTCGTGGTGAGGGGGATCATCACCTCGACGACGGGCTCCCCGCCGGCCTGGCGCCGAGCGATCGCCGCATCGACGAGCGCCTTCACCTGCATCTCGTACAGGCCGGGCTTCAGGTAGGCGAGGCGGACGCCGCGGGTGCCGATCATCGGGTTCACCTCGCTCCACGAGCGGGCGGCGTCGAGCATCGCCTGCTCGTCGGCATCGAGGCCCTCGGTCGCCTCCTTGATCTCGAGATCGGTGACCTCGGGGAGGAACTCGTGGAGCGGCGGGTCGAGCAGGCGGACCGTCACCGGGAGCCCGTCCATGGCCTCCAGCAGGTCGATGAAGTCGGCCTTCTGGGCCCGCCGCAGCTTGCGCAGCGCACGGGCCTCGGCGGCCTCGTCGGCCGCGAGGATCATCTCCCGCATGATCGGCAGCCGGTCGTCGCCGAGGAACATGTGCTCGGTCCGGCACAGGCCGATGCCCTCGGCACCGAAGCTCCGGGCGCGTGCGGCGTCGGGGCCGGTGTCCGCGTTGGCGCGCACGGCGAGTCGACCGGCCCGCACCTCGTCGGCCCAGGCGAGCACGATCTCGAGGTCATCGGAGCCGGAGGACTCGCTGACCGTCACCTCGCCGACCAGCACGGCACCGCTGCTGCCGTCGATCGAGATCTGGTCGCCGGCGGCGAGCGTCGTCGCCCCGATGCGGATGCCGTCGTCGAGCAGCTCGATGTCCTCGGCGCCGCACACCGCCGGCGTGCCCCAGCCACGGGCGACGACCGCGGCATGGCTGGCCAGCCCGCCGCGAGTCGTGAGGATGCCGGCGGCGGCCGACATGCCGTTGATGTCCTCCGGGGACGTCTCCTGCTTGACGAGGATCACCGACTCGCCTTCGGCGGCTCGGACGGCGGCCTCGTCGGCGGAGAGCACGATCACCCCGGTCGCCGCGCCGGGCGACGCGCCGAGGCCGGTGGTGAGGACGCTGGCATCGCCGGTGTCGATCGAACCGTGGAGGACGTCCTCGAGTTGCTCGGCTCGCAGCCGGGTGAGGGCGACACGGCGGTCCAGCTCACCGGCCTCGACGGCGGCGACGGTCGAGCGCAACGCCGCTGCGCCGGTCGGTGCACCCCGTCGTGATCGGAGGACCCATGGCTCGCCCCGCTCGACGGTGACGTCGAGGCCGACCACGTCGCGATCGGCACCGCTGAGCGTGTCGAGCCACCCCGCCACCGTCTCGACCCCGTCCGGGTTCGCGACCGAGGCCTCGGCGAGGGGGATCTCCTCGTGGGCACCGGGCAGCTCGCCCGAGCCCTGAGACCGGCGCCGCATCACACCGCTGAGGCCGGGATCGCCGGTCGCCGGGTCGTGGCTCCACAGCAGGCCGCTACCGGACCGCGGTCCGATGTTGCCGTAGACCATCGCCTGGACGGTCACGGCGTGACCCGGCTCGTGCGGGATGCCACGACGGTTGCGCAGCGCGACGGCAGCCGGCCGCTGCCAGGCGTCGATCGCGTGTCGCACGGCGGCCCTGAGCTGGTCGATCGGCGCCTCGGGGATGCCACCTGAGGCGACGGCGAGCTCGCGAGCCCGGTCGACGGCGAGACGCACGAGCCCGTCGGGCAGCGCCTCGTCGAACTCCACGCCGGCGAAGGCTCTGGCGCTCGCCCGCAGCTCCTCGAACGGGGTCTCGCGCCCATCGAGCACGGAGGTGGTGTACCGCTCGACGAAGAGGAGCTCGGTGTCGGCGGCGAAGCGCTCCCCGCCGAGGGCGATCAAGCCGTCGCGGGCGCCGGCGTCGATGCCCAGATCGAGCACGGGTGGCGCGAGCCCTGGCAGCGGCACCGGTCCGCCGGGGCGGACGCTCACGAGCAACGGCGCCGTGGGCGAGCCGAGCGCCCGCCCGGTCGCCGCCTCGATCGCGGAGATGCCGTCGAGCAGCGCCTTCTCGACGTCGTCGGTCCAGCCGTCCCGGGCGACGACGGCCGCGGCCTCGGTGGTCAGCGTGAAACCGGCCGGCACGGGGAGACCGGCGTGCACGGCGAGGTCGTTGAGGTCGGCGCCGAGCCAACCGAGCACCGCGGCGCGCTCGTCGGGGCCCAGGTCGTGGCGATGGTCGAGCGGGAACGAGAGGGACACGGCGGCTCATTGTGGTCCCTGCCGTGTGACCCCGGCCACATGGCAGCCGAGGCAGAACGGGGTGGAGTCCGCACCGCTGCGCCTCCGCTGAGGGTCGACCCGCCCAGGCGAGGCAGAAGGGAGCGCGAAGCGCCCCGTTCTGCCTCGCCTGAACCGGTCAGTCGCTGAAGCGACCGATGACGTGTTGGACGAGGCCGCTGATCGGGATCCGCTCCTGCTCCATGGTGTCGCGGTCCCGGACGGTCACGGCCTCGTCCTCCAGGGAGTCGAAGTCGACGGTGACGCACAGCGGCGTGCCGATCTCATCCTGGCGGCGGTAGCGGCGACCGATCGCCTGGGTCTCGTCGTACTCGGTCATGACGTAGGGCTGGAGCATGCCGAGCACCTCGCGTGCGAGGGGCGTCAGCGTGTCCTTGCGGGACAGCGGGAGCACGGCCACCTGGTAGGGAGCGAGGCGGTGGTGGAGGCGGAGGACGGTCCGGGTGTCGTCGTTGACCTCCTCCTCGTCGTAGGCGGCCATGAGGAACGCCATCATCGAGCGGGTGGCGCCGGCCGCCGGCTCGATCACGTGGGGCACGTAGCGGTCGCCGGAGGCCTGGTCGAAGTACTCGAGCTTCTCGCCGGAGCGCTCGGCGTGGGCGTTGAGGTCGAAGTCGGTGCGGTTGGCGACGCCCTCGAGCTCGCCCCAGCCCCACGGGAACAGGAACTCCACGTCGGACGTGCCCGCGGAGTAGTGCGAGAGCTCGTCGGGGTCGTGGGCCCGGAGCCTGAGCAGGGACTCCGGGATGCCGAGCTCGGTGTACCAGCGGAACCGCTCGGCGAGCCAGTACTCGTACCACTTCGGACCCTCATCGGGCGGCACGAAGTACTCGAGCTCCATCTGCTCGAACTCGCGGGTCCTGAACACGAAGTTGCCGGGGGTGATCTCGTTGCGGAACGACTTGCCGACCTGCGCGATGCCGAACGGCGGCTTCTTGCGCGACGTGTTCAGCACGTTCTTGAAGTTCACGAACATGCCCTGCGCCGTCTCCGGTCGCAGGTACACGTCGGCGCCCGCGCCCTCGACCGGGCCGGCCTGGGTCTTGAACATCAGGTTGAAGTTGCGGGCCTCGGTGAACTTGCCGCGTGCGCCACAGGTCGGGCACACGTCCGGGTCCTCGAGCTGGTCCTCGCGGTGCCGGGCGCCGCAGTTGGTGCAGTCGACCAGCGGATCGGTGAAGTTCTGGAGGTGGCCCGACGCCTCCCAGATCGCCGGCGGCGAGAGGATGGCGGCGTCCAGGCCGACGACGTCGTCGCGGAGCTGGACCATCGAGCGCCACCAGGCGTTCTTCACGTTGCGCAGCATCAGCACGCCGAGGGGCCCGTAGTCGTAGGTGGACCGGAAACCGCCGTAGATCTCCGCGGACGGGAAGACGAAGCCCCTGCGCTTGCAGAGGTTCACGACCTTGTCGAACAGCGATGGATCCGGTGTCGCCTCGGCTGACATGACGGGTGAGGCTACCGGCGCGACGCCCGAGGCCTCCGGACCGTTTCCGCCCGTCGGGCTACGGCAGGACCAGCTCCACATCGGGTTGGGAGGCGACCACCGCGAACCACAGCGACGAGATCGACGGCAGGACCTCGAGCGGGCGGCCGGTCGGCGCGATCGGAGCCCCGGACGGCGTGAGCGGTCGGTCCCCCGACAGGCGGGGCGGGCCCTCCGGGCTCCGGACGGCGACCGCGCTGCCGTCGGCGCCGATCACGACGTGGGCGTCCTCGCCGAGGTCCACGACGGCCGCTCCGCCCTCGACCGGCACGGCGACGATCCGATCGTCGAGCTCGACGGCGATCATCAGCGCGCCAGGAGGCAGCCGTTCGTCGGCGAAGGCCTCTTCGGAGGTCGGGAACGGCACGTTCTCCGCGTCGAGCCGATCGGCGTAGGAGCTGAACGGGTCGCGGTCGTAGCGGCCACGACGACCGACCTCCTCCGAGAGCACCCGACCGTCGGGGTGCGCCGTCCGGAACGCCTCCCAGGTGACCGTCGACGACGGCAGCACCTCGAGCTCCTGGCCGGTCCGCTCGCCGACGATCGCCCGGCCGGCCACCTGCCACCAGTACGAGGAGGTCTGCCGATCGAACATCACCATGTCGTTCTCGTAGAGGGCACTGGTGTTGCCGAACGACAGGACCTCGCCGTCGACGGTCCGGTCGAACACCACACCGCTGCCACACAGCGGGCAGTACGAGATCAGCACCGGCCGACCATCGACGACGATGTTCACGATCTCGTGGAAGTTCAGGATGCGGTGCGGCCAGGCGGT
>JBCDAU010000049.1:0-38691 GCA_039185015.1 Actinomycetota bacterium | reverse complement strand
GGCCTTGTACACACCGCCCGTCACACCACGAAAGTCGGCAACACCCGAAGTCTGTGGCCTAACCCTCTGGGAAGGAGCAGCCGAAGGTGGGGTTGGCGATTGGGGTGAAGTCGTAACAAGGTAGCCGTACCGGAAGGTGCGGCTGGATCACCTCCTTTCTAAGGAGCTCCTCTCGATGGTTCGACCCAAATGTGGTCGGCGACTCGAGTAGGTTCCCAGTTAGGCACTCGCTATTCGTCCACATCCTTCATGAAAGGCTCCCGTTCTCCGGAACCGCAGCTGAGTAGGAACGATGTGGTCGGTGTTCTTCTCTTCCGCTTTGAAGGTTCAGTCGTTCGACTGCGCCACGCAACCTCTGCCCTCGACCTCGGTCGGGGGCATTGTTGCGTCCTGCTTCTTGAGAATTGCATAGCGAGCACGAGCATCTAAGCCGGTGTCTTCGGATACCGGTTTCGATACCAATATCTTCAATTTCCAATTGAAATAAGAAATGTAGACAACCCAAGCTACTAAGAGCCAACGGTGGATGCCTTGGCACTGACTACCGATGAAGGTCGTGAGAGGCTGCGATAAGCCGCGGGGAGCTGCCGACTAAGCGTCGATCCGCGGATGACCGAATGGGGAAACCCAGCACCCGTCATGGGGTGTTACTCCCGTCTGAACACATAGGACGGGTAGAGGGAACCTGGTGAACTGAAACATCTAAGTAACCAGAGGAAAAGAAAGCAACAGCGACTCCCTGAGTAGCGGCGAGCGAAACGGGATCAGCCTAAACCTGTGTGGTGGAAAGCCTGACGGCGTTGCCACATGGGGGTTGTGGGAACCGATTGACACTGCGTCAGAAGTGTCACGGAGTTACAAAGCAAGTGTGTAGTGGAACGACTCTGGAAAGGCCGGCCACAGTGGGTAATAGCCCCGTACACGAAACGCATCTTGCCTCCGATCGTGTCTCCCGAGTAGCGCCGGATCCGGGAAAGCCGGCGTGAATCTGCGAGGACCACCTCGTAAGGCTACGTATATGTCAGTGACCGATAGTGAACTAGTACCGTGAGGGAAAGGTGAAAAGTACCCCGGGAGGGGAGTGAAATAGTACCTGAAACCGTTGGTTTACAAGCAGTCAGAGCGTCGCCCTTCGGGGTCGCGATGGCGTGCCTTTTGAAGAATGAGCCTGCGAGTTACGGTGTGTGGCAAGGTTAACCCGTGAGGGGGAGCCGGAGCGAAAGCGAGTCTGAACAGGGCGTTCAGTCGCATGCTGTAGACCCGAAGCCGAGTGATCTAGCCATGGGCAGTGTGAAGCGGGGGTAAGACCCCGTGGAGGCGCGAACCCACTTCGGTTGAAAACGGAGGGGATGACCTGTGGTTAGGGGTGAAAGGCCAATCAAACTCGGTGATAGCTGGTTCTCCGCGAAATGCATTTAGGTGCAGCGTTGCGTGTTCAGTCATGGAGGTAGAGCACTGAATGGGCTAGGGGCCCCACAAGGTTACCGACCCCAATCAAACTCCGAATGCCATGACTCCAGAGCGCAGCAGTGAGACCTCGGGGGATGAGCTTCGATGGTCGAGAGGGAAACAGCCCAGATCACCAGCTAAGGCCCCTAATTCTGTACTAAGTGGTAAACGATGTGGGATTGCACAGACAGCCAGGAGGTTGGCTTAGAAGCAGCCACCCTTGAAAGAGTGCGTAATAGCTCACTGGTCGAGTGATCCTGCGCGGATAATGTAACGGGGCTCAAGTACAGAGCCGAAGCTGTGAATTCCCATTTATGGGAGTGGTAGCGGAGCGTCGATCTTGCAGCGAAGCGGCGGTGGAAACCGTCGTGGAGCGAGGTCGAGTGCGAATGCAGGCATGAGTAGCGAGAGAGGGGTGAGAAACCCCTCCGCCGAAAGTCCAAGGGTTCCTGGGGAAGGCTAATCCTCCCAGGGTGAGTCGGGAGCTAAGACGAGGCCGACAGGCGTAGTCGATGCACAACCGGTTGATATTCCGGTACCACCACGTTATGCGCCCACGCTAAAGCAACTTTGCTAAGGGGATGCTGCTAGCCCGTAAAACGGCCGGCAGAGAAACCGACCCAGGTTGTGGCGGCGAGCAATGCGGGGACGCAGGAAGGTAGATGATCCCAGGCGATGGTAGTCCTGGGGTAAGCGTGTAGGGAGAGGCCCAGGTAAGTCCGGTCCTCATCATCCTGAGACGCGACGCCGAGCGAAATGTCGCGAAGTCATTGATCCTATGCTGCCAAGAAAAGCCGCTAGCTAGTACGCGTGGTGCCCGTACCCCAAACCAACACAGGTGGACAGGTAGAGAATACCAAGGCGATTGGGATAACTCTGGTTAAGGAACTCGGCAAATTGCATCCGTAACTTCGGGAGAAGGATGACCTCATGATGGTGACGGCACTTGCTGCCCGAGCTTGACGAGGTGGCACAAACCAGGGGGTAGCGACTGTTTACTAAAAACACAGCAGCGTGCGAAGCCGCAAGGCGCTGTATACGCTGTGACTCCTGCCCGGTGCTGGAAGGTTACGGGGAAGGGTTAGCCCTCGAGGCGAAGCTCTGAACCTAAGCCCCAGTAAACGGCGGCCGTAACTATAACGGTCCTAAGGTAGCGAAATTCCTTGTCGGGTAAGTTCCGACCTGCACGAATGGAGTAACGACTTCCCCACTGTCTCAACCAGAGACCCAGCGAAATTGAAGTACGAGTAAAGATGCTCGTTAGCTGCAGAAGGACGGAAAGACCCCGTGGACCTTTACTATAGTTTGGTATTGGTTTTTGGTCTGAGTTGTGTAGGATAGGTGGGAGACTAGGAAGCATCGGCGCCAGCTGGTGTGGAGTCGTCCTTGAAATACCACCCTTCTCATGCTGGAAATCTAACTTCGGCCCGTGATCCGGGTCAGGGACAGTGCCAGATGGGTAGTTTGACTGGGGCGGTCGCCTCCTAAATGGTAACGGAGGCGCTCAAAGGTTCCCTCAGACTGGTCGGCCATCAGTCGTCGAGTGCAATCGCACAAGGGAGCTTGACTGCGAGACCTACAAGTCGAGCAGGTACGAAAGTAGGAGATAGTGATCCGGCGGTTGCGTGTGGAAGCGCCGTCGCTCAACGGATAAAAGGTACCCCGGGGATAACAGGCTCATCTTCCCCAAGAGTCCATATCGACGGGAAGGTTTGGCACCTCGATGTCGGCTCATCGCATCCTGGGGCTGAAGCAGGTCCCAAGGGTTGGGCTGTTCGCCCATTAAAGCGGTACGCGAGCTGGGTTTAGAACGTCGTGAGACAGTTCGGTCCCTATCCTCTGTCACCGTAGGAGATTTGAGAAAGCCTGTCCCTAGTACGAGAGGACCGGGACGGACGCAGCTCTCGTGTGCCAGTTGTTCCGCCAGGAGCATGGCTGGTTTGCGACCTGCGGAAGGGATAAGCGCTGAAAGCATCTAAGCGCGAAGCCTGTTTCAAGATGAAATCTCCCACTGGGTCAACCAGGTAAGGCCCGTGGCCAGACGACCACGTTGATAGGCCGGAAGTGTACGTGCGGTAACGCATTCAGCTGACCGGTACTAATCGGCCGAGGGCTTGGTCCCTTTGATTCGAGATGTTCGTGCTCGCTATGGAGTGCTCGTGGCAACGCGCCACTGCACAACTGATCTCCGGTGGTGATAGCGGCGGGGTCACACCCGTTCCCATTCCGAACACGGAAGTTAAGCTCGCCAGCGCCGATGGTACTTGGGGGTAGACCCCCTGGGAGAGTAGGACGCCGCCGGATTTTCTCGAGTGACGAGGGAGCCCCAGCAGGGGCTCCCTCGTTGCGCGTCCCCGATAGGATCGCTGCGTGCCCGACGACCCCGACGCCGATGAGTCGCGCCCTCGCACGAGCAAGGACGGTCCGCGCCGCGATGGTGGCGGTCGCGGACCAGCTGGCACCGGGGGTCGAGCTCGTTCGGGATCCCGGTCCCCGGGCGGCCCCTCGAGTCGCTCCGGCGCTGATCGCCGGGGCCCTGATCGGCGCTCCGACGGACGCCGCGGCAGTGCGCCGCCGGGAGGTCGCGGCGACCGGCGCGACGGCCGGCCAACCGGGCGCCGCCAGGACAGCGGCTCCGGTGGCAGCGACCGTGGAGGTGGCGGCCGTGGCGGTCGGCCACCGGCCGGCGGGCGCAGCCGTGATGGTGGCCGTGACGGCCGATCTGGTGCTGGCGCACGAGGTCGTGATGATCGAGGTCGTGATGGCCGCTCTGGCGGCGCTGGTCGCGGTCGTGACGACCGCTCCCGGAGCGGCGGGCGTGGGCGTGACGACCGTGGTCGGTCCGGCGATCGGAGCCGCTCCGGTGATCGACGGCGTGATGATCGGGGCCGGGGCCGGGACGACCGACGCGAGGCGAACGGTCGCCGCGGGGTCGAGGGGCGTCGGGACTGGGGTTCGGTCGCCCGGAAGGGCTCGCGGCTCGTGGGCGACGGCGACCATCGCGGGGGTGCCAACCCGCGGCGGGACGAGTCCGCACCGCAGCGCTCCGAGGAGCGCTGGATCGACGAGGGCCGCTCCGATGGTGCTCCGCGACGACGGGCCCCGGAGCCGACGCGCAAGCCCGGTCAGCGTCCGCCCGTCGAGCTCAGCGACGTCGGCGGTCTGACCGTTGCCGAGCGGCGCAGGCTGACCCGTCAGCTCAGCGAGGCAGCCGACGACTTCGCCAACGAACGCTGGGAGGAGGCCAAACGCATCCTCACGCCGCTGGCCAGTCGCCACGCTGCGGTCGCCGAGGTGCGCGAGCTCCACGGGCTCACGCTCTACCGGCTCGGTCGTTGGGCGCAGGCCATCAGCGAGCTCGAGGTCTTCGGCGAGATGAGCGGTTCGGCCGACCAGCTGCCCGTCCTCGCGGACTGTCACCGGGCATTGGGCGATCACGACCGGGTGGCCGAGCTCTGGGAGGAGCTGCGCGAGTGGTCGCCCGATGGCGACATCGTGACCGAGGGGCGGATCGTTGCCGCCGGCTCGCTCGCCGATCAGGGCGAGCTGCGCTCAGCCCTGCGCCTGCTCGAGAAGGGGCCGACGCGCCCCAAGCGGGTCAAGCCCTCCACGCTCCGACTCTGGTACGCCATCGGCGATCTCCAGGAGCGCGCCGGCGACGTGCCCGCCGCTCGGACGACCTTCGAGCGTCTCGCCTCCCACGAGGCCGACTTCGGCGACGTCGCCGACCGCCTCGCTGCGTTGAGCTGAACGACCTCGGGTCGCGCCTCGGACCTCGTACACCCCGCCCGTAGGGTCACCGGCAGCTTCCCCCAGCGAGGCCCCGACCGTCTCCGGTCGGAGCGGAGCCATCGATGTCGCTCACACTCCTCGTCGGTACCGTCGCCGACGCCGGCACCGTCGTCGACCTGGCCGACGGCACCTCGCTGCGGATGGCCGACCTCCGCACCGCGCAGGGCCCGATCAACCTCGTCTGGCCGGCCGAGCGTCGCCTGCCCGACCTGGCCGACGGTGAGGAGGTGGTCGTCGTCGGCTCCGTCCGGCGACGCTTCTTCCGGGCGGGTGGCCGGACCGTCGGCGTGACCGAGGTCATGGCCGAGACCGCGGTGCGTCGACGACGCCGCAGAGCGGTCGAACGGGCCCTCGAGGCAGCGTGGGAGCGAGCAGCGCTGGAGCTACCATCGCGCTGATCCAGGCAGACGTCCCAGCGAGGTAGACCGTGGACATCGAGCAGCTGCTCGGCGACGAGAGCGACGCTCTCCTGAACTACAAGGCGACCGGCGTGCAGGCCGACCAGTTGGCCCTGCCCGGTCCCGACGTGGTCGACCGCATCTACGCGATGAGCGATCGCAGCCCGCAGGTGCTGCGCAACCTCCAGGCGCTGTTCTCCAGCGGACGGCTCGCCGACTCGGGCTACGTGTCGATCCTGCCCGTCGACCAGGGCATCGAGCACACCGCCAGCTCGTCGTTCGCTCCGAACCCGATCTACTTCGACCCGGAGAACATCGTTCGCCTCGCCATCGAGGGCGGCTGCAACGCCGTCGCCACGACCTTCGGCGGTCTCCGGATCCTCTCGCGCAAGTACGCGCACAAGATCCCGCTGATGGTGAAGATCAACCACAACCAGCTGATGACCTACCCGACCACCTACGACCAGGTCATGTTCGGTTCGGTCCAACAGGCCTACGACCTCGGCGCCGCCGCGGTCGGAGCGACCATCTACTTCGGGTCCGATGAGGCCGACCGTCAGCTCCAGGAAGTCTCGGAGGCCTTCGAAGAGGCCCACCAGCTCGGCCTGTTCACGGTGCTGTGGTGCTACACCCGCAACTCGGCGTTCAACCACGATGGCACCGACTACCACGTGTCCGCCGATCTGACCTCGCAGGCCAACCACCTCGGCGTCACGATCGGGGCCGACATCATCAAGCAGAAGCTGCCGGAGAACAACGGTGGTTTCACGGCGATCGGGTTCGGCAAGACCCACCCGGCCGTGTACGACGAGCTGACCACCGACCACCCGATCGACCTCACCCGCTACCAGGTCCTCAACTGCTACGCCGGCCGGATCGGCCTCATCAACTCGGGTGGCGCCTCGAGCGGTGCGACCGACCTGGCCGAGGCCGTGAAGACCGCCGTGATCAACAAGCGGGCCGGCGGCATGGGCCTGATCTCGGGTCGCAAGGCCTTCCAGCGTCCGATGGACGAGGGCGTGGCGCTGCTCCACGCCATCCAGGACGTCTACCTGGACGACGCCATCACCATCGCCTGACCGGTGGGCGTGGGTCGCGGCGCGCCGCGGCTCACGCTCCGTCGGGTTCGAAACCCGACGATCGCGAGCGACGGGCGATACGGTGACGCGTGGCCCCTGGGGAACGGGGCTGAAGGGGGAGGGAACATGACCGACACGGCGCCGCGCGAGGTGCCGCTGCAGATCATCGACGACGTGGTCATCCGGTTCGCCGGTGACTCGGGCGACGGGATGCAGCTCACGGGGGACCGGTTCACCAGCGCCAGCGCGTTGTTCGGCAACGACCTGTCGACGCTGCCCGAGTTCCCCGCCGAGATCCGAGCCCCGGCCGGGACGCTCGCCGGCGTGTCGGCGTTCCAGGTGCGGATCTCCGATCACCGGATCACCTCGCCCGGCGATGCGCCCGACGTGCTCGTCGCCATGAATCCGGCGGCGCTCAAGTCCCAGCTGGCCAAGGTCCGCCGCGGCGGCACGATCATCGTCAACGAGGACACCTTCACCGACCGGAACCTGGCTAAGGCCGGGTACGAGGAGAACCCCCTCGAGGACGGCTCCATCGAGGGCCGCAAGCTCATCCGGGTCCCGATGACCGAGATGACCAAGAAGTCGGTCGAGCACCTCGGGGTCAAGCCCCGCGACGCCGAGCGGTCCAAGAACTTCTACGCGCTCGGGCTCGTCTCCTGGCTCTACTCCCGCCCCGTCGAGCCGACGCTCGATTGGATCGAGGAGAAGTTCGCCGGTCGCCAGCAGGTCATCGACGCCAACACGGCGGCCTTCCGTGCCGGCCACGCCTTCGGCGAGACCGCCGAGCTCTTCGACCACCACTACGAGGTGAAGCCGGCACCGCTGGCGAAGGGCACCTACACCCAGATCACCGGCAACACCGCGCTCGCCTGG
The DNA here is from genome assembly GCA_039185015.1 of Actinomycetota bacterium. Classification (GTDB taxonomy): domain Bacteria; phylum Actinomycetota; class Acidimicrobiia; order Acidimicrobiales; family Poriferisodalaceae; genus JBCBSZ01. The sequence goes on along the minus strand of JBCDAU010000049.1, from coordinate 31,097 downwards.
GGCCTCATCGCGGCCAGCCAGTCGGCCAAGCTGCCCCTCTTCCTCGGCAGCTACCCGATCACCCCGGCCTCCGACGTCCTCCACGAGCTGTCGCGCCACAAGAACTTCGGTGTGCGAACCCTCCAAGCCGAGGACGAGATCGCCGCGGTCGGCGCCGCCCTCGGTGCCGCGTTCGGCGGCCACCTCGCGGTGACCACGACCAGCGGACCCGGTCTGGCCCTCAAGGCCGAGACGGTCGGTCTCGCCGTGATCATGGAGCTCCCGCTCGTGATCGTGAACATCCAGCGAGGTGGTCCCTCCACGGGCCTGCCGACCAAGCCCGAGCAGGCCGACCTGTTCCAGGCCGTCTACGGCCGTCACGGCGAGTCACCGATGCCGGTGGTCGCCGCCCGGAGCCCCGCCGACTGCTTCTGGGCCGCACTGGAGGCCTCCCGCCTCGCCGTCCAGTACACGACCCCGGTCCTGTTGCTCACCGACGGCTTCCTGGCCAACAGCTCCGAGCCGTGGTTGCTGCCCGACGTCGACGACCTGCCCGACCTCTCGTTCGACTTCGCCAGCGAACCGAACGCGGTCGATGCCGACGGCCAGCCGGTCTTCCACCCGTACGCCCGCGATCCGGAGACGCTGGCCCGACCGATCGCTCCGCCGGGGACCCCGGGCCTGATGCACCGCATCGGCGGTCTGGAGAAGGCCGACCTGACCGGCAACGTCTCCTACGACTCCGACAACCACGAGCACATGGTCGGTCTTCGCGCTGCGAAGGTGGCCGGCATCGCCAACTCGCTGCCGCCGGTCGAGGTGACCGGCGCCGACGATCCCGAGACGCTGCTCGTCGGCTGGGGCTCGACGTGGGGTGCCATCGACGCCGCCACCCAGCGGCTCAACGAGAACGGCACGTCCGTCGGGCACCTCCACATCCGTCACATCTACCCGCTGCCCGCCGACCTCGGCGATCGACTGCAGGCCGCCCGCCGCGTGATCGTGCCCGAGCTCAACAGCGGCCAGCTGATCCAGATGCTGCGAGCTGAGTTCCTGGTCGACGCCATCGGCATCAACCAGGTTCGAGGCGAACCGTTCACCGCCGCGTCGCTCGTCGACCGCGTCACCAAGATCATCGAGGAGGGCTGACGTGACCGACGTGCCCGTCACCACGAAGAAGGACTGGAGCTCCGACCAGGAGGTCCGCTGGTGCCCCGGTTGCGGCGACTACTCGATCCTGACCGCGGTCCAGCTGCTCATGCCCGAGCTGGGCGTGAGCCGTGAGAACACGGTGTTCCTGTCGGGCATCGGCTGTGCCGCCCGGTTCCCGTACTACATGAACACCTACGGGTTCCACGGCATCCACGGCCGGGCCCCCGCGATCGCCACCGGCCTCGCCGTCGCCCGACCCGACCTCGATGTCTGGGTCGTCGGTGGCGACGGGGACATGTTGTCGATCGGCGGCAACCACCTGATCCACGCGCTGCGTCGCAACGTGAACCTCACGATCCTGCTGTTCAACAACCAGATCTACGGGCTGACCAAGGGTCAGTACTCGCCGACCAGCGAGCTGGGCAAGATCACCAAGTCGACGCCGTTCGGTTCGATCGACGCCCCGTTCAACCCGCTGGCCCTGGCACTGGGTGCGGAGGCGTCGTTCGTCGCTCGGACCCACGACATGGACCGCCAGCACATGATGGAGACGTTCCGTCGGGCCCACGCCCACCGAGGCGCCGCCATCGTCGAGATCTGGCAGAACTGCAACGTCTTCAACGACGGGGCCTTCAGCGGCGTGACCGCCAAGGACAACCGCGACAGCATGGTCATCCGGCTCGAGCACGGTGCGCCGATCCGCTTCGGTGCCGATGGCGAGTTCGGCGTGGTCGTCGACCGTGACGGCGCCCGGATCGTCGAGGTGGCCGACGTGGGTGAGGAGGCGCTGGCCGTGCACGACGAGGCAGCTCCCGAGCCGTCCATCGCGTTCGCGCTCGCCCGGCTGAGCAGGGGACCGGACGGGCCGACGCCGTTCGGCGTGTTCCGGGCCGTGGATCGGCCCGAGTACGCCGGCTCGGTGCAGGATCAGCTGGTGGGTGCGCAGGCCTCCCAGGGCCCCGGCGACCTCGGAGCGCTGCTCCGCTCCGGTGGCACCTGGGACGTCGACTGACCCGACTGCCGGGGCTCCGGGGCCCCACCCGGCGCTGGTGGTGGTCTGGGCGAGACGGCCCTGCCGCAGCCCGTCAGGGCGAGGACCTGGGGAGGAGGGCGGGGCTCCGGGGCCCCGCCCGGGTGAGTCACTAGCATCGCTGCGGTTGGCCTGGATCCTGGACCTCGACGGCGTCGTCTGGCTGGAGCGGCGGGCGGTGCCCGGCTCGGTCGAGGCGATCGCCGAGCTGCGGCGACTCGGCCACCGCGTCGTGTTCGCGACCAACTTCTCCCACGGCCGGCACGGTGAGATCGTCGACGCGCTCGCTGCGATCGGCATCGACGCCGAGGGAGACGTGGCGACCAGCGCCATGGCCGCCGGCACCCTCATCGAGCCCGGGGAGCGCGTGCACGTGCTCGGAGGACCGGGGATCGAGGAGGCGGTCGAGGCGGCCGGTGGCGAGGTGGTCGGTCCCGGCGCGCCCACCGACGTGGTCGTGGCCGGATGGACCAGAGCGTTCGACTTCGCCGCGCTCGATGCGGCGTTCCAGGCGGTACGGGGCGGCGCCCGCCTGGTCGCGACCAACACCGACCGCACGTACCCGACGCCCCAGGGTCCGCTGCCCGGCGGCGGGTCGATCGTCGCCGCGGTCGAGTGGGCCAGCGGCACGGCCTCCACCATCGCCGGCAAGCCCCACGAGCCGATGGCGGCCCTCGTCCGGGCGCTCGTCGCCAGCGACCCCGGCTCACCGCCCGCGGGAGAGGTCGACTCCATCATGGTCGGGGACCGTCCCGAGACCGACGGGCTCTTCGCCGCGACCCTCGAGGTCCCGTTCGGTCTGGTGGCCACCGGGGTGAGCGCCGCAGACGTCGGTGGCGACGTGCCCACGGCCCATCGGGGATCGGACCTGGCCGAGCTCGTGTCCCGGCTCGTCGGCACGTGATCGAGCTGCGTCGGTCAGCGCCGGTGGGGGTCGTCCCACCACTCGGTCGGCGAGCGGTGGGCGCCCGCGGGCCGGAACGCCTGACGCTTGGTCACCATCGAGCGGAGGGGCAACGCGATGAGCGCACCGAAGACGAAGCCACCCACGTGGGCCATCCAGGCGACCCCGTCCTCGGGGCCGATGAAGAACTGCGAGACGAACCACACGGCGAGCATGAGCGCTGCCGGCACCTTGGGGAACAACACGATGAACCCGAGGAACACCAGCGTCCGCACCCGCGCCGACGGGAACCAGACGAGGTAGGCGCCCATCACCCCGGCGACCGCGCCCGAGGCGCCGATGACCGGCACGCTCGAGTCGAGCTGGACGGCCACGTGCGCTGCGGTCGCCGCACCACCCGCCGCCAGGTAGAAGAGCAGGTACCTGATGTGACCGAGGTGGTCTTCGATGTTGTTGCCGAAGATCCACAGGAACAACATGTTGCCGCCGAGGTGCAGCAGGCCGCCGTGCAGGAACATCGACACGATCACGGCGAGCCAGACGTTCTTGTCGGGGAAGCGGGCCTCGGTCGTGTCACCCGGGATGTCGCAGGCCTGATCGTCGCCGTTGAGGGTCTCGTTGAGCTCGATGAGGCTGAGAGGCGCACCACCGGCGAGCTCGCAGGGGATGGCCGCGTACTCGAAGGTGAATCGGACACCGTCGCCCGAGTTGGCTTCCGGTTGGACGGCGAAGAAGGTGATCACCGAGGCGAGGATCAGCCCGATCGTCACGTACGGCGTGCGACGGGTCGGATTGTCGTCGCTCAACGGGATCACGTTCGAGACCGTAGTGGCGGGTTCCTGCCGAGTTCCGGCGCCGGACCGTGACCGCTCGACGTCGCCTCGACGCCGAGCTGGTGCGCCGCGGCCTGGTCCCGAGTCGGGCCCGGGCCAAGGAGCTGATCGAGCTCGACCTGGTCACCGTCGGGGGAGCGGTCGCTGCGAAGCCCGGCCGTCTCGTCGACGCCGGCGAGCCGATCGAGCTGCTCGCCCCGCCGCCGCGGTTCGTCGGCCGCGGGGGAGAGAAGCTCGACGCTGCGCTCGACCGGTTCGACCTCGGCGTGGCAGGACGCCGAGCCGTCGACGTCGGTTCGTCGACCGGGGGCTTCACGGACTGCCTGCTCCAGCGGGGCGCCGTCGAGGTCGTCGCCGTCGACGTCGGGCGCGGTCAGCTGCACGAACGGCTCCGGGCCGACGAGCGGGTGGTGGTGCGGGAGCGCACCGACGTACGCGATCTCGTCGAGGAGGACCCGGGCGTCGGTCGGTTCGGCGTGGTGGTCGTCGACGTCTCGTTCATCTCGGTCGCTGCGATCACCCGTGCACTCCTCGCGCTGAGCGCCGACGACGCCGACTGGGTGGTCCTGGTGAAGCCGCAGTTCGAGGCCGGCCGGGCCGAGGCGAGCCGCGGGCGGGGTGTCATCCGCGACCCCGCCGTGTGGCGCCGGGTGCTCGGAGAGGTGGGAGATGTCGTCGGCGCGCACCGAGTCGGCATCATGGAGGTGATGCCATCACCGATCACCGGAGCCGAGGGGAACGTCGAGTTCCTCGTCCACGCCTGCCCTGGGCGGGTCTCCGATCCGGACCGGCTGGTGGCACAGCTCGACGCGGCCGTGCACGCAGCCGAGGCGGTCCGATGAGTGCTGTCGCCCTGGTGCTCAACCCGCAGCGTGCCGAGGCCGCCGACCTCGCGCTCGAGGTCGCCGACGTGCTCGGCGCCGACGGGCACGAGGTCCGCCTCACGACCGCCCACGCCGAGCTGATCGGCCGTGACGCCCTCGGCTTCGGCGACGACGACCTCCTCGACGGCCTCGACCTCGCCGTCAGCCTCGGCGGCGACGGCACGATGCTGTGGACCGTCGAGCTCGTCGCCGCAGCCGGGACGCCGGTGTTGGGCGTGAACCTCGGCTCGCTCGGCTACCTGACCGAGGTCGAGCCGTCCGGAGCGCTCGAGGGCATCAAGCGGTGCCTGGCCGGCGACCACACCATCGAGGAGCGCCTGCTGCTCGCGGTCGAGATCGACGAGCGTGACGGCAGCACCCGCTCGCTGCGGCTGTCGATGAACGAGATCGTCGTCGAGAAGGCGCCGCTCGGGCAGATCGTGCGGTTGAGCGTCTCGTTCGACGGACGCCCCTTCACCACGTACGCGGCCGACGGCCTCATCGTCGCGACGCCCACCGGTTCGACGGCGTACTCGCTGTCGGCCCGCGGGCCGATCGTCGACCCCACGCACCGAGCTCTCGTCATGACCCCTGTCGCTCCACACATGCTCTTCGACCGATCGCTGGTCCTGTCGCCCGACACGACCGTCGAGATCGAGGTCCACGGCCGTCCGGCGATCGTCGCCGCCGACGGCCACCGCGTCGCCGACCTGGCCGATGGTGACGTCGTGCGGTGTCGTGCCGCCGACGTCCCCGCCCGGCTCGTCCGCCTCGGCGACACCGACTTCCACGAGACCCTCAAGGCCAAGTTCGGCCTCGAGGACCGCTGACGTGCTCACCGAGTTGGTGGTCACGAACCTCGGCGTGATCGAGCGCGCCGAGCTCCGCCTCGGCGACGGCATGACGGCGCTCACCGGTGAGACCGGTGCAGGCAAGACGCTCGTCGTCCAGGCGATCAACCTCCTCACCGGCGGACGGGCTGATCCGGTGTTGGTCGGGCCCGACGCCGACGAGGCCCGGGTCGACGGTCGGTTCGAGGTCGACGGCCGCGAGCTGGTGCTCAGCCGGGTGGTGGCTCGGGCGGGCCGGTCGCGGGCCTACATCGACGGATCGCCGGCCACGGTGGCGCAGCTCGCCGAGCTGGGTTCACAGGTCATCGATCTGCACGGCCAGCACGCGCACCAGTCCCTGCTGTCGGCGAAGGCGCAACGCGACGCGCTCGATCGGTTCGCCGGCGTCGATCTCGGACCCCTGCGCAGTGCTGCAGACGAGGTGGGACGCCTGCGGCGAGAGCTGGAGGGACTCGGAGGCGACGAACGGGCACGTGCCCGTGAGATCGAACTGGTGCGGTTCCAGCTCGACGAGCTCTCCGCCGCAGCCATCACCGACGCCGACGAGGACGACGGCCTCGACGAGCTCGAGCAGACCCTCGCCGACGCGTCGACCCATCGCGAGGTGGGCGGCCGGGCCGTCGAGCAGCTCACGGCCGACGACGGCGCCCGGGACGTCATCGGCCGCGTGCTCTCCGAGCTGCGTGGCCGAGCGCCGTTCTCGGCGGTCACCGAGCGGCTCGAGGCGACCGTCGCCGAGCTCGACGAGCTCGTCACCGACCTCCGCGCCGCGACCGACGACGTCGTCGATGACCCCGAGGCGCTCGCCGAGGTTCGCATCCGCCGCCAACTGCTCCGCGAGCTGCGCCGCAAGTACGGCGAGACCCTCGAGGAGGTCCTCGCGTTCGCCGACGAGCAGGCCGAGCGCCTCGCCGAGCTCGAGGGTCACGAGGAGCGAGCAGCGGCCATCGGTGCCGAGCTGGCCGAGGCCCAGCGTCGGTACGCCGGGCTCGCGGCCGAGGTCGCGGAGGTCCGTCGGTCGGCCGCTCGTCCGATGGCCGAGCGCGTCGGCGCGCGCTTCGCCGAGTTGGCGCTCCAGGGTGCCGTCCTCGAGGTCGACGTCGGCGGGGACGACCCGGCCGATGACGTCGAGTACCGGTTCGAGGCCAACGGCCAGCCGCCGCCGCGGCCACTGGCCAAGGTCGCGTCCGGTGGCGAGCTCGCCCGGGTGATGCTGGCCCTGCGGCTCGTGCTGTCGGCCGGGCCACCGACGCTCGTGTTCGACGAGGTCGATGCCGGCATCGGCGGCGACGCAGCTCGGGCCGTCGGAGCGGCCCTCGGCCACGTCGCCGACGGCCACCAGGTCATCGTCGTCACGCACCTCCCGCAGGTGGCCGCCCACGCCGACCACCACGTCGTGGTGCGCAAGGACGAGCGCTCTGGTCGAGTGGTCTCCGAAGCCGCAGCCGTCGACGTCAGCGACCGGGTCACCGAGCTGGCGCGGATGCTGTCCGGCGGGGCCGACTCCGATACGGCCCGCGCCCACGCCGCCGAGCTGCTCGCCGAGGCGGGGGCGGCGTCGTGAGCCGGGTCGGTACCTGGATCCGTCGTCTGCGCTCCGAGGCCCCCGAGCCGCTGCCGCCGGGGTCGGTGGTCGGTCCGGCGCGAGCGGACCGCCGCACCAAGAACCTGATCCCGCGCCTCCAGCGGGGCGACATCGCCGTCATCGACCACGACGACCTCGACCGGGTCGCCGCCGAGGGATTGCTCGCCGCCGGGGTGGTGGCGGTCGTCAACGCTGCCCCGTCGATCACCGGCCGCTATCCGAACTACGGGCCGTTGGTCATCGTCGAGGCGGGCGTGCCCCTCCTCGACGAGGTCGGCTCCGACGTCCTCGACGAGATCGTCGAGGGCGAGCTGGCCCTGCTCCGCGACGAACGGCTCTTCGTCGACGGGGAGGAGCTCGCCGCCGGCCGGCTCATCGGGCGCGACGACCTGATCGCGCGGATCGAGGCGTCGAAGGGCGCGGTGTCCGACGAGCTCGAGCGCTTCGCCGAGAACACGCTCGATTACCTGCGCCGCGAGGCCCACATCGTGACCGGCCCCGGGCGGGCCACCGACCTGGGCTTCGACCTGCACGGGCGCCACGTGCTGATCGTCGTGCGCGGCGTGGACTACCGGGACGATCTCGAGGCGCTCCGGCGGATCGGCTACCTGAACGAGCTCCGACCGGTGACGATCGGGGTCGACGGCGGCGCCGACGCGCTCCTCGAGCTCGGCATCGAGCCCGACATCATCCTCGGTGACTTCGACTCGGTGTCCAAGGACGCGCTCCGATCCGGGGCCGACCTGATCGTCCACGCCTACCCGGGCGGCACGGCCCCGGGCGCCTCACGCCTCGACCGGCTCGGCTTCGAGTACCGCCTGCTCGAAGCCCCGGGCACGAGCGAGGACCTGGCGATGCAGCTCGCCTACGACAACGAGTGCGAGCTCATCGTCGCCGTCGGCACGCACACCTCGATGGCGGAGTTCCTCGACAAGGGCCGCGAGGGGATGGCGTCGACCTTCCTCACCCGGATGAAGGTCGGATCGATCCTCGTCGACGCCAAGGGCGTGAGCCGGCTGTATCAAACGCAGGTACGTAAGCGAGATCTGCTCCTCCTCGTGCTCGCTGCTCTCTTCACCGTGGTCGTGATCGGGGTGGTGTCCGAACCCATCCGGCTCGTGCTGCGTACCCTCTGGTTGAGCCTGAACTAGGCGGATGTCCGAGACCCCTGACCCACCGGACCGACCCATCCCGTGATCAACCTGCGATATCACATCGTCTCGATCGTGGCGGTGTTCCTCGCGCTCGGGATCGGGATCGCCATGGGGACGTCGTTCATCGACGGCGTGATCGTCCAACAGCTCGAGAACCGCGTCGCTGATCTCGAGGCCGACCGGGACGAGGCCGCCGACGAGGTCACCCGGCTCAACGAGGCGCTGGCCAGCGCCGAGGCCGACGAGAACGCGTTCGAGATCGTCGCCAGCGGGTCGCTGTTCACCCGCCGCCTCGACGAGGATCCCGTGATGATCATGGCCGCGGACGGGGTCGATGAGGCTGCCGTCGCACTCGCCCGCCGAGCGCTCGCCTCGAGTGGCGCCGACTACGCCGGCGTGGTCACGATCTCCGACGCGTTCGATCTCGACGATCCGGACCGTCGGGAGGTGCTCGGGCGGCTGCTCGGCGTCTCGCCCGAGCTGGCCGAGGACGGCAGCGATCCGCTGCGAGACCGACTCTCCGAGCGCCTGGGCGCCGCGCTGCTGCCGGAGGCGCCGACCCCGGCTCCGATCGTCGCCGGCTCACGGCTCACCGGCATCGCCGAGGCCGTGCTGGCCGACCCCGAGAGCCCGTCGCTGCCCGGTGTGAGCGATCCGTTCGGGCCCGGGGACGACGTGCTCTCCGATCTGTTGGCGGCGGGCTTCCTCTCCTACGACCCGGCCGGCGTCGTCGCTCCCGACCTCAACCGGCTGCCGCGCGCCGGGAGCCGCTACCTGCTCCTCGGCAGCCCCGAGGCGGCCGAGGCGACCGCCGAGGTCCTGGGCCTGGTCCTGTTGCAGCTGCTCCGATCCGAGCCCGCCCCCGCCGTGGTGGCGTCGACCGGGGACGGATCGATCGAGGATCCGTTCCTCGACCGCTACCGCGGCGACGGCTCCTTCGCCGGTGCGGTGTCGACCGTCGACACCGTCGGCGAGCTCGCCGGCGTGTCGGCCGCCATCCTCGCCCTCGACGGCATCGGCGACTTCCCGCCCGGTGACTTCGGTCGACGCGACGACGCCACGGCACTGCTGCCGTTCCGTTGATGAGCCAGGTGGTCGCGCTGGTGCCTGCGTTCGAGGCGTCCGACCTGGTCGGCGCCACCGTCCGGTCCCTGCAGGACACCGGGCGGGTCCATCGGATCGTGGTGATCGACGACGGCAGCACCGACGGCACCGCCGACGCGGCACGGGCGACCGATGCCGAGGTGATCCGCCTGGACGAGAACGTCGGCAAGGGCGGCGCGCTCGCCCACGGCCGGAGCCTGTTGGGCGACGAGACCTCGATCGTGCTGCTCGTCGACAGCGATCTCGGCGACACCGCCGCCGGCGTCGTCGGCCTCCTCGATCACGTTCGCGACGATCGACTCGTGATCGGTGTGCCGGTCGACGCAGCAGGCCGGGGCGGCTTCGGCCTGGTGCGCGACCTCGCAGCCGAGGGCATCGAGCGCGCGACCGGGTGGCGACCGGTTGCCCCACTGTCCGGGCAGCGGGCCATGAGCGTGCAGCTCTTCGACGCGATCGACCTCGCACCCCGCTTCGCGGTCGAGACGGCCATGACGATCGATGCGATCGGCGTCGGGGCGACCGTCGAGGAGGTGCCCATCACGGTCGACCACCGGCACCATGGCCGGACGTGGCGGGGCTTCCGCCACCGGGCCGTTCAAGGTGCAGCCGTCCTGCGCGGCCTCCGGCCGAGGCTCGGCACGATCAGGACCCTGCAGGTGCTCGTCGTCACGATCGTCCGGCGGTTCCGGCGGTGATCGCGCTCGGTGTCGGTCTGGCCATCGGTGCGCTCGTCGCCGGGGTCATGGGTCCGCTGCTCGCCGGCTCGGGCTTCCAACGGACGAACTTCCGGGGCGAGCCGATCGCCACCGCTGCGGGGCTCGTCGTCGTCGTCACCGTGGTGCTCGTCGAAGCGGTCGTGACGGTGGCGTCGTCGCTGTCGCCGGATCTGGACGCCCGGCTCTCGCTGTCGGCCCGCCTGGCGACGCTGCTCGTGGTCGTCGGGTTCGGCCTGGTCGGGCTCCTCGACGACCTGGCCGGGGATCGGGCGACCAAGGGGTTCCGCGGCCACGTCCTCGCCCTCGCGCGGGGCCGTCCCTCGACGGGGTCGTGGAAGCTCGTCGTCGGGGGAGCGGTGGCGCTGGTCGCCGTCGGGCTCGACGCCGAGATCGTCGACGAACCGTTGCGGCTGCTGCTCGCCGCAGGCCTCGTCGCGCTGGGCGCGAACCTCGGCAACCTGTTCGACCTCGCGCCCGGGCGGGCGACGAAGGTGGCGACGCTGGCCGTGGTCCCCCTCGTCGTCGTCGCCGGCGGAGCGGAGCTGATCGCACCGCTCGACCCCGACGTGCTCGCCGTGAGCTGGGGACCACTCGTGGTGCTGGGTGCCGCGTGGGCGCTCCTGCCCGGTGAGCTGGGCGAACGCCTCATGCTGGGCGACACGGGCGCCAACGTGCTCGGTGCCGCCGCCGGCCTGTTCGCCGTGCTGGTGCTGGGTCTCGGTGGCCAACTCGTGGTCGGGGCGATCCTGGTCCTGCTCAACCTGGCCAGTGAGCGGGTCTCGTTCAGCCGTGTGATCGGCGCCGTGCCGCCGCTGCGCTGGGTGGACGAGCTGGGCCGACGACCACCGCCCTGAGCGGCCGTGGGCGCCCAACGGCGCCGTTCTCGCGCGCCCTGCGGTCGCCGGATCGCTCCGGCGGCGTTGGTAGCGTGCATGGAGCCGACGACAGGAGACCGCTGGTGGCGTCGAAGCACATCTTCGTGACCGGAGGTGTGGCGAGCTCGCTGGGCAAGGGGCTCACGGCCTCGTCGCTCGGGCGACTGCTCGCCGCCCGAGGACTGAGGGTCACGCTGCAGAAGCTCGACCCCTACATCAACGTCGACCCGGGCACGATGAACCCCTTCGAGCACGGCGAGGTGTTCGTCACCGACGACGGTGGCGAGACCGACCTCGACCTCGGGCACTACGAGCGCTTCGTGGGTCGCTCGCTGACCCAGGCCTCCAACGCCACGACGGGCTCGATCTACTCGGCGGTGCTCGCCGCCGAGCGTCGCGGTGAGTACCTGGGCAAGACCGTCCAGGTGATCCCGCACATCACCGACGAGATCAAGCGCCGCATCCGCCAGCTCGCCTCGACCGACGTCGACGTCGTGATCACCGAGGTGGGCGGAACGGTCGGCGACATCGAGATCCTCCCGTTCCTCGAGGCCGTGCGGCAGATGCGCAACGACGTCGGCCGCGGCAACGTCTGCTTCGTGCACGTGAGCCTCGTGCCGTCGATCGGTCCCTCTCAGGAGCAGAAGACCAAGCCCACCCAGCACTCGGTCACCGAGCTGCGCAGCCGCGGCATCCAGCCCGACGCCATCGTGTGTCGCAGCGACCTCCCCCTCGACGGTGGACTGAAGAAGAAGATCTCCGATCTCTGTGACGTGCCCCTCGACGGGGTCGTCAACGCAGCTGACGCTCGCAACATCTACGAGCTGCCCCTGATCCTCCACGACGAGGGTCTCGACGGGTTCGTGTGCGACATCCTCGGCTTCGACGCCGAACCCGACCTCGGCCCGTGGCAGGCGCTCTGCGAGGGGATCGAGGCGGCGACCGAGCGGGTGCGGGTCGGCATCGTCGGCAAGTACGTGAGCCTCCCCGACGCCTACCTGTCGGTCGTCGAGTCGCTGAAGCACGGCGGTTGGGCCCACGGGGCCGCGATCGACATCGAGTGGATTCAGGCCGAGGAGGTCGAGGGCCTCCTCGCCGCCGGCCGCCTCGGCCACCTCGACGCGATCGTGATCCCCGGCGGGTTCGGTGAGCGAGGGGTCGAGGGCAAGGTCGCTGCGGCCGCCTACGCCCGCGAGCACGGGATCCCGTGCCTCGGCCTCTGCCTCGGCCTCCAGGTGATGGTCATCGACGTGGCCCGCAACGTGTGTGGTCTCGTCGGCGCGCACTCGGCCGAGTTCGACCACGAGACCCCCCACCCGGTCATCGACCTGATGGCGTCGCAGCGTTCGGTCACCGACATGGGCGGCACCATGCGGCTGGGGGTCTACCCGGCCAAGCTCCGGCCCGGTTCGAAGGTGGCCGGGATCTACGACGAGCCGCTCGTCTACGAGCGTCATCGGCACCGCTACGAGGTCAACAACGAGTACCGGTCGCGCTTCGAAGAGGTCGGTCTGCTCGCCTCGGGGACCTCGCCCGACGACTCGCTCGTCGAGTTCGTCGAGCTGGACGGGCACCCGTTCTGGGTCGGCACCCAGGCCCACCCCGAGTTCAAGAGCCGCCCGGACGATCCGGCGCCGCTGTTCTCGGCCCTCGTCGAAGCCGTGATCCGCAAGCGTCGGGCGACCGAGGGCGTCGCCGCGCCGACCGAGGAACCGGCCCGCGAGCACCAGCCGGTGTCGTGACCGGCTTCCGGCAGGTCGGCGAGGAGCTCGCGCACCGGGCGCACATCTTCGACGTCGTCGACGGCACCTACGAGGCGCCGGACGGCTCGTCCTTCCACCGCACCATCGTCCGCCACCGCGGCGCGGTCGGTGTGTTGGCCGTGGTCGACGATGCGGTGGTGCTCGTGAAGCAGTACCGGGCGTCGATCGACGACCACCTGCTGGAGCTGCCCGCCGGGATCCGCGATCACGACGGCGAGGACCCTGGCGACACCGCGATCCGTGAGTTGGCCGAGGAGACGGGCCTGCGCGCCGGTCGGGTCGAGCACCTCATCACCTACTACACCGCGGCCGGGTTCACCGACGAGCAGGTGTTCCTCTACGAGGCCCACGACATCGTTGCCGCCGAGCGCGAGGCCGACGGCATCGAAGAGACGTTCATGACGATCGAGCATCTCCCGGTGTCCGAGATCGACGACGCCATCGCGTCGGGCCGGATCGTCGACGCCAAGACGATCGTCGCCCTCCTGTTGCTGCAGCGCCGATGATCCACCTCGTCCGCCGTTTCGTCGAGTGGGTCCTCCCCGCCCGGCTCTCCGGTGCGGACGAGGCCTGGGCGCTCGATCGGCTGTCGCCCCCGGAGCGGAACCTCTGGCTCCGTCAGCACCGCCGCGACCGGGCCCACTCGATCGCCGTCGCTCGCGCCGTCGTCGCGGAGGTGGGCGAGGACGACCCGCGGATCGTGGTCGCCGCGCTGTGCCACGACGTCGGCAAGGGCGTCGCCGGCCTGGGGGTGATCGGTCGCGTGGCCGCCACCCTCGCCGAGCGCGTCGTGGATGATCAGCGTGCCGCCCGGTGGTCGTGGCGGTCCGATCCGCTCGGCCGCATCGGGATGTACCTGCGCTACCCGGCGCTCGGAGCCGAGCTGTTGGCCGAGGGCGGCAGCGATCAGATGGTCGTGGCGTGGGCCCGGGAACACCACCTCGAGCCGGAGGAGTGGACGATCCCACGACACATCGGCGAGGTGCTCCGGCGGGCCGATGACGGGGCGACCGCCTGGTCCTCGTAGGATCACGCCCCGCTACGGGAGGGGATCCACATGGCCACACTCGACCTGTCCAACGACGAGTTGCTCACGACCACCCGGTCGGTGCGCAAGCGCCTCGACCTCGAACGGCCCGTCGAGCCCGAGGTCATCAGGGAGTGCCTCGAGCTGTCGCTGCAGGCGCCGACCGGGTCCAACGCGCAGGGCTGGCAGTTCGTCGTCGTCACCGACGCCGAGAAGCGTGCGGCCCTCGGCGACATGTACCGCCGCGCGTTCGACGTCTACGAGACGATGGACGGCAACATCGCCAACGTCTACCAGGGCAGTGACTCCACCCGGCAGGCCGCCCAGGAGCGTTCGACGAGCAGCGCCCGGTACCTCGCCGACAAGATGGGTGAGGTCCCCGTGCACGTCATCCCGTGCATCATGCCCCGCACCGACGGCTTCCCGCCGATGGCGCAGGCGGCGATCCTCGGCTCGGTGATGCCAGCGGCGTGGAGCTTCATGCTCGCCGCCCGCTCACGGGGGCTCGGCTCCGCCTGGACCACCCTGCACCTGATGTTCGAAGAGGAGGCAGCGGACCTGCTCGGGATCCCGTTCGGTGACGTGATGCAGACCGCCCTGCTTCCGGTGGCGTACACCAAGGGCACCGACTTCAAGCCGGCCCACCGCGAGCCCCTCGACACCGTCCTCCACTGGGACAGCTGGTAGGGCCCGAGCGGCCCGTCGAGCGAGCGGATGCGCGGCGCCGACGGTGGCGGCGTGGAGCATCGAGGAAGCGAGACCAGAGCGGGAGAGCTGGTAGGGCCCGAGCAGAGCGTCAGCCGGCGGGGAGGAAGCCCATCGCCCGTCGGGCGCGGTCCACGGTGACCGCGGCGACGGCGCGGGCCTTGTGCGCCCCGGTCGCGAGGAGCCGGTCGAGCTCGGCCGGGTCGGCGACCAGCTCGGCGTAGCGCTCCTGCATCGGTGAGACCAGCTCGACGACCGCATCGGCGGCGGCGGTCTTGAGGTCGCCGTACCGCTCGTACTTGCCCGCCTCGTCACCCGGCGTCGTGCCGCTGACGGCGGCCAGGATCTCGAGCAGGTTGGACACGCCCGGCTTCCCGTCCGGGTCGTAGCGGACCTCGGAATCGGAGTCAGTGACCGCTCGCTTGAGCTTCTTGGCGATCGACGACGGCTCCTCGAAGAGGAGGATGAGCCCGTTGTCGGAGCCCGCTGACTTCGACATCTTCGACGCGGGATCCTGCAGGTCCATGATGCGGGCCGCGACCGGTGGGATCACGTGCTCGGGCACCACGAAGGTGTCACCGAAGCGGGAGTTGAACCGCTGTGCAACGTCGCGGGTGAGCTCGATGTGCTGGCGCTGGTCGTCGCCGACCGGGACCTTGGCCGCGTCGTAGAGCACGATGTCGGCGGCCTGGAGGACCGGGTAGGTGAAGAGGCCGACCGGTACGTGGTCGGTGCCGTCGTCGAGCCGGCTCGACTTGTCCTTGAACTGCGTCATCCGGCGGAGCTCGCCCATGCCGGTGATGCACTGCAGCATCCAGGACAGCTCGGCATGCTCGTGAACGTGCGACTGGACGAACAGCGTGCAGCGGGCGGGGTCGAGGCCGACGGCGATCAGCGCCGCGGCCGCCTTGCGTGTCCCGTCGAGGAGCGCCTCGGGCTCCTTCGCGACGGTGATCGCGTGGAGGTCGACGATGCAGTAGACGCAGTCCTCGGTGTCCTGGGCCGCGACCCAGTTGCGCAGCGCCCCGAGGTAGTTGCCGAGGTGGATGTCGCCGCTGGGCTGGATGCCCGAGAACACGTCTGCCATGGGCGGAGATGGTAGGCCCACGGCCTGCTGGCCCCCACACGCGAATTGGGCGGATTGCCACCAGTCGCGGACCCCCGCACCGTACGCTCGCGGCCGTGCCGGTCGACGTGCGTACCGAGGTCTACGAGGGCCCGCTCGACCTCCTGCTGCAGCTGATCCTGCAGGAGGAGGTCGACCTCTACGAGCTGTCCCTCGCCTCGATCGTCGACGCCTACCTCGCCGAGCTCGACCGCCTCATCGAAGCCGAGTCCGCCCTCGATCTCGAGGTGGCCACCGAGTTCCTGCTCATCGCCGCGACGCTGGTCGAGCTGAAGACCCGGCGCCTCCTCCCCGATCCCGAGGGCGACGAATTCGACGAGTCGATCTGGCTGTGGGAGGAGCGTGATCTGCTGCTCGCCCGCCTCATCGAGTGCAAGACGTTCAAGAACGTCGCCGAGCAGGTCGAGGAGCTGTTCTCCCGTGGCGCTCGCGTAGTGCCCCGTCGAGCCGGGCTCGACGAGCGCTTCCTGGCGCTGTCGCCCGACCTGCTCGCCGGCGTCGGTCCCGAGGATCTCGCTCGGGCCTTCGTCCGCGCGACCCGGCCCCGTCCCGAGCCGACGCTGTCGCTGCACCACGTCACACCGATCACGGCGTCGGTGAGCGAGTCGCTGGCGCATCTCGCTCGCACGCTGCCGTACCTCGGGGCCGCCACCTTCCGCGAGCTCACGGCCGACATCGATGACCGCATCGAGGTCGTGGTGCGCTTCCTCGCCGTGCTCGAGCTCTACAAGGAGGGGCTGGTCGATCTCGAGCAGCCGACCACCTTCGGCGAGCTCACGGTGCGCTGGCTGGGCATCGACGGCGACGGAGCCGACGTCGACGTCGACCTCGTCTTGGCCGGCGCCGACCGCTACGACGGATGAGCGACGCCGAACCGACCGGCGACCTGGTCGACGACGGCGACGAGCTGCGGAGGGCGATCGAAGCCATGGTCCTCGTCGCCGACGAGCCGGTACCGTCCGAGCTCCTCGCCCAGCTCCTCGAGGTCTCGGTGCCGCGCATCGACGAGATCTGCCGTGAGCTCGCTCTCGACTACGAGGCATCGGGTCGTGGGTTCCAGCTCGCCCGGGTCGCCGGCGGGTACCGCTTCCAGAGCCACCCCGACACCGAGCCCTGGGTCGAGCGGTTCGTGCTCGAGGGCCGGGCCGGCAAGCTCTCCTCCGCCGGTCTCGAGACCCTCGCGATCGTCGCCTACAAGCAGCCCATCTCACGGGCCCAGGTGTCGGCCATCCGCGGCGTCAACGTCGACGGCGTGATGCGCACTCTGCAGACGAAGGGCTACCTCGTCGAGGTCGGCCGTGACCCGGGGCCGGGCCAGGCGGTGCTCTACGGCACCAGCCAGCGGTTCCTCGAGGACCTCGGCGTCGACTCGCTGGACGATCTGCCGCCGCTGTCGACGTTCATGCCGGACGGCGAGACGGTCGAGGCGCTCGAGCGGGGCTTGCGCACGACGGTCGACGGCGAGCCAGACTCGGAGTCGTGACCGACGCCCCCGACGGCGAACGCCTCCAGAAGGTGCTCGCCCGGGTCGGCCTCGGCAGCCGCCGGGTGTGTGAGGAGCTCATCGCTGACGGGCTCGTCACCGTCGACGGCGAGGTCGCCGAGCTCGGCCGGCGGGTCGACCCGCTCACGCAGCGGATCGAGGTCGACGGCGTGGTCATCGGGGTACGGCCCGGTCTCGTCCACTACGTCCTCAACAAGCCGGCGGGGGTGGTCACCACCGCCGATGACCCCCAGGGACGTCCGACCGTCGTCCAGATGGTGCCCGACGACCCCCGCGTCTTTCCGGTCGGCCGGCTCGACCTCGACACCGAGGGCCTGCTCATCCTCACCAACGACGGCGACCTCGCGCACCGGCTGACGCACCCGTCGTTCGGTGTGGAGAAGGAGTACCTCGCCTGGGTCGAGGGGCGCCCCAACCGGGCGGCGCTGCGCCACCTCCGTGAGGGCGTCGAGCTCGATGACGGCAGGACGGCACCGGCCCGGGTCGCCGCGGTCGAGGCGGATCTGCTGAAGATCGTGGTCCACGAGGGCCGGAACCGGCTCGTGCGGCGGATGACCGAGGCGGTGGGCCACCCCGTCCGACGGCTGGTGCGCACGCGGATCGGTCCGCTGGTCGAGGTCGATCTGCCGCCGGGGGAGTGGCGGGCGCTGCGCTTCGACGAGGTCCACGATCTCGAGCGGGCGGCCGCTGGCCAGGGTCGGAAGCCCGGCCCCCGATAGGCTCGCCCCCCGTGCAACGACGGGCATCGGTGGTCGGACTCGGCCTCATCGGCGGCTCCATCGCCCGCGCTCTCCGCCGCGCCGGATGGACGGTGACCGGTGTCGATCTCGATCCCGACATCGAGCGGGCGGCGGTCGATGCCCACGTCATCGATGGTTCCGGCCTCGACGTCGACGCAGAGCTCGTCGTGGTCGCCACACCGGTCGCCGCCGTTCCCGAGCAGGTCGAGCGGGTGCTGGCCCAGACCGGCGCCGTGGTCACCGACGTGGGCAGCGTGAAATCGCCGATCGCCGCCGCGGTCACGCATCCCCGGTTCGTGCCCGGTCACCCGATGGCGGGCTCCGAGCAGGACGGCCTCCACGGGGCCGACGAGGATCTGTTCTCCGGTGCGGTGTGGGTGCTCACGCCGACCGAGTCGACCTCCGACAACGCGCTGGGTGCCGTCTCGAAGTTCGTCGCCGACCTCGATGCCGAGCCGGTCGTGCTCGACGCCGAGGTCCACGATGCGATCGTGGCGGTCGTGTCCCACGTGCCGCACCTCACCGCCGCGACGCTCATGGACCTGGCGACCGACCGGTCGATCGAGCACAGCGTGCTGTTGCGTCTGGCCGCCGGGGGCTTCCGGGACATGACCCGCGTCGCTGCCGGACGCTCCTCGATCTGGCCGGACATCTGCGCCGACAACCGTCAGGCCATCGTCGGTGTGCTCGACGAGCTGCTCGTCCGCCTGGGCGAGATGCGACGCATGGTCGACGAGCAGGATCGCGACGCGCTCGTCGATCGGCTCGAGTCGGCCCGGCAGGCGAGGGTGAACCTCCCGGCCGGTGCTCGCGAGGTCGCCGATCTCGTCGAGCTGCGCATCCCGATCCCGGACCGGCCGGGCGAACTGGCCCACATCACGAAGCTCGCCACCGACCTCTCGGTCAACATCCACGACATCGAGCTGGCCCACTCGACCGAGGGAGACCTGGGCGTGCTGATCCTCGTGGTCACCGCCGGGCCGGGGGAGCGACTCGTGGCCGCGCTCACCGAGCAGGGCTACCACCCGTCGCTGCGCTCGTTGCTCCGATGAGCGGCCCGGTCATCGCCATCGACGGTCCGGCCGGATCGGGGAAGTCGACCATCGCCCGCATGGTGGCGGCGCGCCTGGACGTCCCCCACCTCGACACCGGTGCGATGTACCGCTCGGTCACCTGGGCCGTGCTCGACGGCGGCGGCGATCCGACCGACGCCGATGCGGCCGGAGCCGCCGCCCAGGCGATCACGATTGTGATCGAGGACGGGCGGGTGACCGTCGACGGCCGCGACGTCACGAGCGAGATCCGAGGGCCCGAGGTGACCGCCGCCGTGTCCGCCGTGTCCTCCCATCCGGCTGTCCGGTCCGAGATGGTCCGTCATCAGCGCGACTGGATCGCCCGTGCCGGCGGCGGCGTGCTCGATGGTCGCGACATCGGCACGGTGGTGCTGCCCGACGCCGATCTCAAGGCCTACCTGACCGCCACGCCGCGCACGCGAGCCCGGCGGCGCTTCGCCGAGACCCCCGACTCCGAGTTCGATCTCGATGCGGTCGAGGCCGACATCGCCCGCCGAGACGAGCTCGACTCCAGCCGGGAGCACTCGCCGCTGCGCCCTGCCGACGACGCGGTGATGATCTGGACCGACGACCTCGGGATCGACGAGGTCGTCGACCGCGTCCTCGCCGAGCTCCGGGCCGCCGGTTACCGTCCGTCGTCGTGAGCATCGACGATCGTGACGTGCGGGCGGCGGACACGCGGATGGCCCGCGCGGTCTACCGGTTCTTCCGCCGGCTCATCCTGCTCTTCGGCGCGCTCTGGTGGCGGCTGTCGGTGGAGGGCCTCGAACGACTGCCCGACGGCCCCTTCGTGCTGTCACCGGTGCATCGCAGCTACATCGACACACCGCTCATGGCCGTCATCCCCCGTCGGATGCGGTTCATGGGCAAGGCCGAGGTCTGGAAGTACGGCTTCCTGGGACGCCTCATGACCATGCTGGGCGGCTTCCCGGTCGAGCGGGGCACTGCCGATCGCGATGCGCTGCACCTCGCGATCGACGTGATCGAGAACGGCGAACCGGTCGTGCTGTTCCCCGAGGGCACGCGGCGCGACGGGCCGACCCTGTTCCCGCTCTTCGACGGCCCGGCCTACGTCGCCGGCCGCACGCAGGTGCCGATCGTGCCGGTCGGCATCGGCGGCTCGGCCCGCTCGATGCCCCGCAAGGCCAGGTTCCTGCGTCCGACGAAGATCCACATCATCGTCGGTGAGCCGCTCGACCCACCGGTCCGCAAGGAGAGCGGGCGGGTGAGTCGGCGGTCGGTCAGCGAGCGGACCGCCGAGTTGTCGGCCGCGGTCCAGGCGCTCTACGACGAGGCGCAGGCGAAGGTCGGCACCCCCAACGAGCCCGAGCTCGACGACGATGGCGCTGCTCAGGCGAGCTGAGCACGTCGACCTGCTGAGCTCGCCGGTGATGTCTCGCGTTCAGGCCAGCTGAGCGAGCACGTCGGACGCGGCGATCTCGCGATCGGGCGTGCGTGCCGGACCGTCGAGCGGTCCGCCGAGGGTCACCGTGACCGCTGCCTCCAGGCTCGACAGCAGGTCACGGAGCTCACGCGGCGGCGGGAAGTACTCGTCCTCGGTCGTGATCCGGACCTCCTCGACGCCGTCGCGGGGAGCGAGGCGATCGATGACGGCGTTGACCATCTCCTCCGGTGCGCTGGCGCCCGCCGTGACGCCCACCGTGCCGGAGATCGAGCCGGGGAGCTCGTCGGGACCGTTGACTCGGTGGACGGCCGTCCCCTCTTCGGCAGCGAGCCCGGCGAGGGCCATCGTGTTGGAGCTGTTCGCCGAGCCGATCACCACGACGTGGTCACATCGCGACGCGATCTCGGCGAGCGCCGCCTGCCGGTTCGTCGTCGCGAAGCAGAGGTCGGAACGTCCCGGGGTCCACAGGTCGGGGAACCGGTCGCGGACCGCGTCGAGGATGCCCGACCACTCCCGGTGCGAGAGCGTGGTCTGGGCGAGCAGCGCCGTCGGCTGGTCGAACTCCGGGAGGTTGTCGACGTCGTCGAGCTTCTCGACGAGGTGGATGGAGTCGGGTGCCACCGCCATCGTGCCGACCGCCTCCTGGTGGCCCTCGTGGCCGACGTAGACGATCTGATAGCCCTTGCCCGCTCGCGTCCGGACCTCGTGGTGGACCTTCGTCACCAGCGGGCAGACGGCGTTGACGACCACGCCGCCGTTGTCGCGAGCGGCCGCGACGACCTCGGGTGCCGAGCCGTGGGCCGACAGCATCACCGGTGCGCCCTCGGGCACCTGGGAGATGTCGTCGACGAAGATCACGCCCAGTTCCTCGAACCGGTCGACGACCAAGCGGTTGTGGACGATCTCGTGCGAGCAGTAGACGGGAGCGGGGAACGCGCGCACCATCCAGGCCAGTGCCTTGATGGCCATCTCGACCCCGGCGCAGAAGCCCCGGGGCGCGGCGAGGAGCACCCGGTCGACGTCCACGGTCCGAGGGTAACGGCCGTCTCGTTCCGGAGGGCAGCTGCGAGGGCGCCCCTATCCTGGGGAACGGTGTCCGCGCCCCGAGTCGTCACGGTCGCGCCCGGATCGCCGGCCGAGGCTGCCGGTCTGCTCCCGGGTGACGAGATCCTCAGCGTCGATGGTCGCGCGCCCCGGGACGTGCTGGAGTGGAGGTGGTTGGTCGACGAGGCCGATCCGGAGCTGGAGGTCGACCGGGGCGGTCTCGTCGAGACCGTCGTGGTCGAGAAGTCCGGCGGTGAGGCACTCGGCGCCGAGGTGCACTCGTCGGTCTTCGACCGGGTCCAGACCTGCGACAACCACTGCGAGTTCTGCTTCATCTACCAGCTGCCCAAGGGCATGCGCCGCTCGCTCTACCTGAAGGACGACGACTACCGACTGTCGTTCCTCTACGGGAACTTCACGACGCTGACGCGGTTCACCGAACTCGACCTGGAGCGGGTGATCACCGAGGGCATCTCACCGCTCCACGTGTCGATCCACGCCACGGATCCCGAGCTCCGGGCGCAGATGTTGCGCAACCGCCGGGGTTCGATGAGCCTGCGGTGGCTGCGAGCCCTGCTCGACCATGGCGTCGAGGTGCATGGCCAGGTCGTCGTGTGCCCCGGCACCAACGACGCCGACGCGCTGGATGCGACCCTCGCCGACGTCGCCGACCGCTTCCTCGACCTCGCGAGCGTGGCGGTCGTGCCCCTCGGTGTCTCCGACCACGCCCCGCCCGGGACCCTCCGACCCCACACGGTTGCCGAGGCGGCGGCGGTCGTGGACGTCGTGGAGAGCTGGCAGGAGACCTTCCTCGACGTGCTCGGCCGTCGCCTCGTCTTCGCCGCCGACGAGTACTACCTCCTCGCCGAGCGGTGGTTCCCTCCGGCCGAGCACTACGAGGGCTTCCCGATGCACGAGGACGGCATCGGCATGGCCCGTGCATTCGAGAGCGAGTTGCTCGGTGCCTCCGACGAGGCGATCGGGGTGCGCTCGGGCTTCTTCCACGCCGTCGACGGCGCCCCCGCCGAGGGGTATCGGGCCGATCGGTTCACCGCCGGTCAGGAGGCCGCGTGCGGCCCCGTTCCGCAGGTCGTCAGTGGCGGCGGCGTGGCGGTCGCGCTGAGCGCACGTCGAGATGCCCCGGTGGGCGTGCTCACCGGGGCCTACGGTGCCCAGGTGCTCGAGCCCCTCATCGCTCAGCTCGACCGGCCCGACGTCCGGGTGATCCCGGTCGACAACGGCTTCTTCGGTGGCAACATCGGCGTCACCGGCCTCATGGTGGGTGAGGACCTGGCCCGGGTGCTCGCCGACGAGCCGCCCGGTCACCGCTACCTGCTGCCCGACGTGTGCCTGTCGGGCGGCGTGTTCCTCGACGGCACCTCACCGGCCGACCTGCCCCGGCCCGTGGAGGTCGTGCCGACCGACGGCATCTCGCTGCGCCGCGCACTGGAGTCCCGATGACCGATCTCGCCGAACACGCCACGACCCGGTTGCCGTTGGTCGCCGTCGTCGGCCGCCCCAACGTCGGCAAGTCGACGCTGTTCAACCGCATCGTCGGCCGCCGCGTCGCGATCGTCGAGGAGCGCCCCGGCGTCACCCGCGACCGCAAGGAGCTCGAGGTCGACTGGCTCGGCCAGGCCTTCCGTCTCGTCGACACCGGTGGCTGGATGCCGGGCGGCGACGCGCTGGATGCCAAGGTCTCCCGTCAGTCCGAGCAGGCGATGGAGGAGGCCGACCTCATCCTCCTCGTCGTCGACGGCACCGTCGGGGTGACCGACGAGGACGCTCGCGTCGCCGACCTGCTCCGTCGGACCGATCGCCCGGTGCTCGTCGTCGTCAACAAGATCGACTCGGCGCAACGCGAGGCCCTGATCTGGGAGTTCCTGTCGCTCGGCCTGGGCGAGCCTCTCCCGCTGTCCGCCCTCCACGGGCATCACACGGGTGACCTGCTCGACAAGGTGATCGAGCTGCTCCCGGACGCCGAGGAGCTGGAGGCGACGACGCCCGGGATCGACGAGGTCGATCCGGATGCGCCCCAGTGGACCGGAGCCAGCGGTGACGTGCCCGCCGTGGCGCTCGTCGGCCGGCCGAACGTCGGCAAGTCGACGCTGTTCAACCGGCTGATCGGGGAAGACCGGGCGGTCGTGCACGACATGCCCGGGACGACCCGCGACACGGTCGACACCGTCGTCGAGACCGAGGAAGGGCCCCTCCGCTTCGTCGACACCGCGGGCATGCGGCGCCGGGCGAAGGTCGACGAGGGCACCGAGTACTACTCGGTGGTGCGGGCGCTGCAGGCGGTCGATCACTCCGACGTCGCCCTCCTCGTCATCGACGGCACCGTCGGGGTCACCCACCAGGACCAGCGGCTGGCCGAGCGGATCGACGCCGCCGGCTGCCCGATCGTGGTCGTGCTGAACAAGTGGGAGCTCCTCGACACGGTCGACAAGTCCGAGGTCCGCACCCAGATCGGCGACCGTCTGCACTTCCTCGGCGAGGCGCCGGTGCTGTCGATCAGCGCGCTCAGCGGCAAGGGCGTCCATCGGCTCATCCCGGCCCTCGGCGCCGCCATCGACGCCTACCAGCGCCGCGTGCCGACCAAGAAGGTCAACGACGTCGTGCAGCGGGCCCAGCAGGCTCATCCGGCCCCCGGAGGTGCCCGCGTGCTGTACGCCACGCAGGGCGCCGCGCACCCGCCGACGTTCACCCTGTTCGTCAACCGGGAGGTCCCGAGGACCTGGCTCCGCTACCTGGAGAACCAGCTCCGCGACGAGCTCGACCTCGGGGCGACGCCGGTGAAGCTGCGCGTCCGGAAGCGGAACTGAGGCGCCCCGCACGATGCCGTTCTGCGAGGACTGCGACCGCTACCTCACCCCGACGTCGATGGAGGCCGACGGCACCTGCCCGACCTGCCATCGACCCGTGAAGATCGAAGGTCTTGCGGCCTCCGAGCAGGACGAGCCCGTCGCGACCAAGATCCCGTGGCACTTCTGGGTACTGCTCACCGCCGCCGTGGTCTACCTCGGATGGCGCGGGATCGAGGGCGTCGTGTGGCTCGTGAACCTCGTGATCTGAGGACTCAACCCACCTCGAAGAAGTCAGCGTCCGGGAAGAACGCCTGCCACGAGAACCAGAAGTCGTTGCGGTGCGTCAGCGGCTCGAGTCGCTCGCCGGCGAGCTCACCCGACTGGGCGATGCCCAGCACGTCCCACGTGGTCCCGGTCTCGGCATCGGTGAAGGTGCCGTCGCCGTTCGCAGCGAACGTGAGCGTCTCCCCGTCGACGACGGGGGAGAGGGCGACGCCGGTGCCGACGTCGTCCGCGAGGTCGATGGCCGCAGTGTCGAGGGCATCGGCGGCGCCGCTGGCCCACAGCACCACCGTCGGCGTCGAACCGATCGTCGTGTTCACCACACCCACCTCGGCCAGGGTCGAGAACGGCACGCCGAGCTCGCCGTCGGGGATCGTGATGCCGACGACCCGCTCGAGGGCGGGGAGTCGATCGTCGATCTCGCCTTCGAAGAACCCGGCGAAGGGAGCGTCGTTGGAGCTGTAGCCGACGTACGGGTTGGTGCCGTACGAGCGGTCGAAGCCGGTGTCCCGGCTCAGCACCTCGGTGTCGGGGAAGCTGGAGAGGACATCGCCGTAGGAGGTGATGGCGGTCGAGATGAACTCGAGCTGGGTGCCGGCGAAGCGGCCGACGATGCCCTCACCGGTGGCCTGCTGCCACAGCGACGTGCTGGCGTCGTCCCACATCACGAGATCGCTGTTCCGCAGCAGACCCGAGACGCCGAAGCGGAGCACCTCGCCGTCGACCCGGCGGTCGAATGCGATCGCTGTGTTGCACAAGGGGCAATACGTCACCGAGACGGGGACCTCACCGAACTCGTCGTTGACGATCTCGTGCTGGGTGAGGATGGCGAGCGGGTAGAAGCGACGGATGCCGTCGACCTCGACCAGGGCGCCGGGCGACGGGTCGGTCAGCCAGTCGGCCGCGTCCTCCAGCGATTCGTAGATGGGCTCGTCGATCGGCGGGATGCGGTCCCGCGGGTCGAGGGTCTGGATGCCGAGGGCGAGCTCGTTCAGGTTGATCGTCCGCATCGACCAGTCGGTCTCCCACGGGGCCGTCGCCTCGCCGACGATGCCGGGCGGTACGTCGGAGGTGCCGAGGTCGTCGCCGTCGTCTGGTGCCGCCGTGCCGTCGGCGGCGTCGGTCTCCGCCGTGGTCGACGCGGTCGTCTCGGCGGTGGCGACGGCGTCGCCGTCGTCGGAGTCCGAGGAGCAGGCGGCGGCCACGAGGGCGAGGCCGAGCAGGAGGGCGAGCACGCGGAACGGGGGCCGTGGCATGTCGTCTGAACCCGGTATCGGGCGCCGGACTTCCCGTGATCTGCGGTGGTGATCGGGACTCGCAGCGTGTAGTTTCGAACGGTCCGCCGACCAGTGGGTCGGTGTCGGCAACGGGCTGTGGCGCAGCTTGGTTAGCGCGCTGGTCTGGGGGACCAGAGGTCCCGGGTTCAAATCCCGGCAGCCCGACGCTCTTGCGATGACAGCGACGTCCCGGGTTCACATCCCGGCAGCCCGACGCTCTTGTGATGACGGCGACGTCCCGGGTTCACGTCCCGGCAGCCCGACGCTCTTGTGATGACGGCGACGTCCCGGGTTCACGTCCCGGCAGCCCGACGCTCTTGCGATGACGGCGACGTCCCGGGTTCACGTCCCGGCAGCCCGACCAGGAACTCCCTGCTCAGGACCCACGGTCACCGAGCGAACCCCTGACACGTCGACTCCACCGGTTCGCGACCGATCTTGGTGGCCCGTCCCCCTGGACATCTCCGGCCAGCGTGGCGCCACCGGTGGCCGGGTCCGCCCACTGTCGGCCCGGCCACCGAGCGGCACACCCACCGCTCGAACCGGCCCCGTACGGGCGACGGCCGGGGAGTTGGAGGGCCCCCACGGCCGTCGCCCGCACCCGTTGGGGCCAGCACGTGAGAGGTATTGCCATCGGGCGGACGGGCGTTACGCGAGCAACCCCGACGAGGGGCTGAGGGGCGTCGGAGCGTGGGCGATGGACGCGCCCAGGACCCGCTGGTGATGGGCTCTGTGTCGTCGTCGGAGATCGGGACCGCTCACTGCGCTGAACGGCGGGCGTCACCACGCGTCGCGACATGGTGTCCAGCAGCGCGCCAGCCGTACGATCGTGACTGGTGGGAATCGCGAAGGGGTGGGCAGCTTGCGCGTCATCGGCAACATCATCTGGCTGGTCCTCGCGGGGATCTGGCTCGCGATCGGGTACCTGATCTCGGCGGTCCTCTCCGTGCTCTTCATCATCACGATCCCGCTGGCACTCCCAGCGCTCAAGCTGGCCGGCTATGCCCTGTGGCCATTCGGGCGGGTCGTCGTGAGGAACCCGGTAAGAGACCGCTCGCTCAGCACCCTCGGCAACGTGGTGTGGTTCGTCTTCGCCGGCTGGTGGCTCGTCCTCGTGCACCTCATCACCGCGCTGGCATTGGCGCTGACGGTGATCGGCATCCCCTTCGCTCTCGCCAACCTGAAGATGGCGAAGCTCGCTCTGCTGCCCTACGGACGGATGGTCGTGGACCGGCGCCATGTCCCAGAAGACGCCGACACGGAAGCCTCCATCCTCGAGTTGGACGCGCCAGCCGCCGACCGCGGCCTCGCCGGGCTCACTGGCGAGCACACAACGGAGGCGTAGCGATCGCTACGGTGCCAACTAGCCTCCGCGGCGTGCCGGCTCGGAAGAAGCTCGAGGACGACGAGATCATCGAGCGTTCGATGCGCGCCTTCTGGTCGACCGGCTGGTCGGGGACGTCGATCCGCGACCTCGAAGGTGCCCTCGGCCTCGCAGCCCCGACCATCTATCGCCGGGTGGGTTCGAAGGACGAGCTCTTCATCGCCGCGGTCCGCTGTTACATCGAACGGATCGTCGAACAGCGGATCGCGAAGTACCTGCCACCGGACTCCGGCGATCCCCTCGGGGACCTGTGGGCCTTCTGCGCGAGTGCGCTCGTCGACGGTGAGCAGCCACGATCGCAGGGCTGCCTGCTCACCCTCGCCGCCAACGAAGCTCCGGCCCTCTCGCCGGCAGCTCAGCGTGAGGTGAGGTGCGGGATCGAGCGCCTGCGCCAGGCGCCGGTCGACGCGGTCGGACGCGCGGCCGCGCTCGGCCAGCTGGACACAGAGGATCCAGAAGCGCTCGGCGATCACGTCGCGATCGCCATGCAGGGCCTGCTCGTGCTCAGCCGAGGTGGTGTCGATCGAGGTGAGTTGGAGCGCCGGGCGACCAACGCACTCGCCGAGATCCGGCCCGAGGGGGCGAAGCTCACCCTGTAGGCCGACCTCGAAACGGAGGTGCACGGCTGCTCGGCGAGTGGTTGCGTTGAGCATGGCCCGACACCTCGCCCTCGATGTCGCCGGGCTGGCGCGTCGCTTCACCACCGGCCGCAGGCGGGACCGGCGCACGATCGACGCGGTGCGCGGGATCACCTTCGACGTCCACGCGGGGGAGCGGCTCGCCTTCATCGGCCCGAACGGTGCCGGCAAGTCGACGTCGATCAAGATGCTCACGGGGATCCTGCAGCCCTCGGCCGGGTCGGCGACGGTCCTCGGGCTCGTGCCGTGGGAGCAGCGTCGGGCGCTGTCCCGTCGGATCGGCACGTTGTTCGGTCAGCGCTCGCAGCTCTGGACCGAGCTGACCCCGAGGGCCTCCTACCGGATGCTCGGAGCCGTGTTCGGGCTCGACGACGCTCTGCTCGATCGACGTATCGGGGAGCTGGGCGAGCTGTTCGATGCCGTCGAGCTGTTCGAGCAGCCGGTGCGGACCCAGTCGCTCGGTCAGCGGATGCGCTGCGAGCTCGCCGCCTGCATGCTCCACGAGCCCGAGCTGTTGTTCCTCGACGAGCCGACCATCGGGCTCGATCTGCTCGGCAAGCAGCGGTTCCGGGATCTGCTCGTGCGGCTCAACACCGAGCTGGGGACGACGGTCTTCCTCACCAGCCATGACGTCGCCGACATCGAGCACGTCGCTCACCGGGCGATCGTGGTCAACCACGGCGCGATCATCTCCGACGCCTCGGTCGCTTCGATGCGCCAGACGCTGTTCGCCACCAAGCGGGTGGATGTCGGGCTCGAACGCGCCGCCGATCCGATCGCCATCAGCGCTGTGCTCGGTGACGGCGTCCAGGTCACCGCGCCGAGCGACTCGCTGCTGCGCCTCGACGTCGACACCAACGTCCGCCCGATCCGCGAGGTGTTGGACCTGGTGCTCGAGACGCTCCCGGTCGCCGACCTGACCGTGCTCGATCCGCCGCTCGAGCAGGTCATCGGCGAGATCTACGAGCGACCGGCATGAGCGAGGAGCGCGGTGTGCGGCCCTATCGGCGGGCGATCGCGACCGAGGCCGCCCGGGAGCTGGCATCGCCCTCGGGGCTCGCTGTCGCCGGTGTCTTCTACCTGATGGTCACGGCGGTGCTGTCGGGTCTGTGGGCGACGGCGGCGTCCGCCAACGGGGGCGAGATCGTCGGGTACTCCGCCACGGCGCTCGTCTGGTACATCGCCACCGCCGAGGCGGCGACGGTCTCGCTGCCGCTCCGGTTGATCGAGGAGGTGGGCGACGACATCGCGTCCGGACGCGTGACCTCGGAGCTGCTCCGGCCGATCTCGGTGCTGCCGATGCGGATCGCGGTGCGGATCGGGGCGTTCCTGCCCCGGCTGGCGGTCTGTGTGGTGGGCGGAGTCGGCTTCGCTTGGCTCATCGGCGGATCCCCACCGGACGCGCTCGCACTCGCCTTGGCCGCGCCGTCGTTGCTGCTCGCTGTCGGCATCAGCCTCGTCGCGCAGCACGCCTTCGCCGGCATGGCGTTCTGGATCGCCGACGCCAAGGGGGCGTGGTTCCTCTGGTCGAAGCTCGTCTTCGTGCTCGGCGGCATGTTGCTGCCGCTCGAGGTGCTGCCGGACACGATGGCGACCGTCGCCAAGGCGCTGCCCTTCATGGCCATGGCCTACGCGCCGGCCCGACTGGCCTCGGGGCACGTCGAGCCGTGGCTCCTCCTCGTCCAGGTCTTCTGGCTCGTGGTCGCCTGCTGGGTCTCGTCGTCGGTGTTCCGCGCTGGCGAGCGCCGGCTGGTCCAGGAGGGGGCATGAGGGCGCTCGGCCGGACCTGGGCCGGCGCCTGGGCCGAGGTGTGGGCGAACCGACGCGGCTTCTGGTTCCAGGTCTCGGTGATGATCGTGAACGACGTCATCTGGATCGTGTTCTGGTACCTCTTCTTCGACCGGGTCGGGGAGGTCCGCGGCTGGGACATCGACGACCTGATCATCTTGTTCGCCATCCTCACGACGTCCGCCGGTGTCGTGCTCGGCGGCATGGCAAACGTCCGGCGCCTGTCCGCCCTCGCCATCGACGGGGGCCTCGACGCCGTCTTGACGCTGCCGACGGCGACGCTGCCCCACCTGCTCGTCCGCCGCGTCGAGACGCCGAGCATCGGCGATCTGCTCTTCGGGATCGTGCTCTTCGTGGTGCTCGGCGACCCGACGCCGACGCGGGTGCTCGTCTTCCTGTTCGGGGTGGTGTGCGCGGTGATGATCCTGCTCGGCTTCCTCGTGGCGATCGGCTCCCTCGGGTTCTTCGTCGGGCGCAACGAGGGCAGCGATCTCGGGTTCCACGCCCTGCTGCTCTTCTCCTCGTACCCGGTGGACGTCTTCGGTGGCGCCGTCAAGGTCTTCCTCTACACGGTCGTCCCCGCAGGGTTCGTGACCTCGGTGCCCGCGCAGCTCGTCGCCGACCCCGATCCGGCGATGACCGCTGCCGTTGCCGCCGTGGCCGCTGGTGTTCTCGCGTTCGGCTGGTTCACGTTCCGGACGGGTCTGCGCCGCTACACCAGCGGCGCAGGCTGGACGGCGGCCTGACGCGACCGAGTGGACGGTCGATCGGGGCCCGAAGGTCTCGTGGGATCATGACGTCGCGGGTGGTGGACCCGCTGCTCGGTGGGAGGCACGTCATGAGGGCTCGAGCTGTGGTCGCGACTGCTGTATTGATCGCTGTCGGGTGCAGCGGTGGGGATTCGGCGGAGCGATCAGGCGAAGGCGCCGGTCCGACGACGTCGCCCGAATTCGATGCCAACGGCGATGGTGAGGTGCGCATCGGCATCGCTGCGGCCGGTCCCGCGGACGACGGCGCGTACTACGAGTCCGTGATCAACGGGGCGACGGCGATCTCCGAGGCCAGCGGCTGGGGGGAGCCCATCGTCGTGGAGCGCATCGACTCCGCCGATGCCGCCACCGAGCTGGACAGCCTGGCCCAGCAGCCGGTGGACATCATCATCGTGGGTGCGAGTGAGATCGCGGAGCCGATGCCCGACCTCGCCGAGCGGTACAGCGATCTGTTCTGGTACTGCAACTGCGGTGCGGGGTTCCCCGAGAGCGAGTTCTACCTCCAGAGCCAGGACAACGGTGCCGGCATCGCCTACACCGCCGGTGTCGCCACCGGGATCGCCCTGCGCGACAGCGGTGGTGACTCGGTGACGATGATCGGCTGCTGCGATCTGGGCTTCGAGATCCAGCACTACCTGTCGTTCGAGCTGGGTCTGAAGTCGGTGGATGAGTCGTTGGAGTTCACCTACGTGCCCTCCGGTGACTTCCCGTTCGACTT
>JBCDAU010000048.1:0-38979 GCA_039185015.1 Actinomycetota bacterium | reverse complement strand
GTCTTCTGGTTGATCGGACGACTCGGCCTCATCCTCGGGCTGGCCGCGGCGATCGCTCTGATGGTCGCGTTCTTCGCGCTGGGTGGCGACCTGGGGTGAGGTCGCCGAGGCTCAGCTCAGGGCGTTGGCGATGGCCTCGACGACATACGAGAACGCGAGGAGGCCGCCGGTCAGCACGGCGGACGCCGTCACAGCCTTCATCCAGGTCATCCGAGACAACTCCTCCGAGCGTGGGGGACCCACAGAATCTACCCGGACGATCCGGGACCGGTCAGATCGACCGGATCAGGCCGGACGGACGGCCCGGCTCGCGATCTCGACCAGCGAGTCGTAGCTCGCGCCCCGCATCAACGCGGGGGCGAGCTCATCGAGGATGCGGCGGAGGTTGCGGATGCTGGTGCCCGACTCGAGCAGGTCGCGCAGGACGGCGTGGAGCACCGCCAGGGGGAGCAGCCCGGCGTCGATCTCCTCGGTGGAGGCCGGGTGGCGACGGCGCACCGCGTCGATCAGGTCGACCACGTCGTCTCGGCTGAGCAGGGTGCCGGCGTGCGCTCTGGCGATCTCCGACAGGTGTGCGGTCATGGCCTGCTCGCGGGAGGCGATCGACACATCGGCGCCGGTCGGTGCCCGGTCGTCGCGAACCCAGCGCACGGGCAGGCCGAACACCGGTTCGACGGTGTGGACATCGTCGGGATCGCCCGCGTCCGGGCCGATGACCATCACCCGCCCCGGCGGGGCGATCGACTCGGCGATCGTCTCGCCGTCGACCAGCACCCGGTAGGTGCCGGGCAGCAGGCCGCGCTCGACGGTGAAGCGGACCGGGGGCAGGACCACGCCGAGCTCGTGGGCGAGCCGGTGGCGGAGATCGTCGACCAGCTCGGCGAGCCGCGAGTCGAGGGGAGCGGTGCAGAGGTCCACCATGTCGGCGGCGAGCAGCACGCCCAACGGCTCGATCTGGATGTCCTCGAGCAGCTGCGCGGGATCGGTCCTCGTCGGACGGGCCGGCTCACCGGTCCACCCGTCGCCGTCTTCGACCGCCGGCCGCTCGAAACGTCGCTCGATCAACAGCACCCCTTCGTTGGCACGAACCGACTTCGTGCTCACGGAGAGTTGTCGACCAGAGGGACAGCGAGTTAGGGACTTGATTCGCCCTGCGGAGGGTCGACGCTCAGGGCAGTCGGGCCGGCATCCCGTCCGGTCGCAGCGAGTTGTCGCCGATCAGCACCGCACCGTCTGCGGGTGGTCGATCGAGGCAGAACACCCCGGCGGTGACGGTGTCGTCGGCGCTGATCGCGATCGGATAGTCGGGCAGGTCCGCACCGCACGGCACGGGATCGAACGGCTCGCCGCTCTCGCCCACGCCGCGGACGATCAGGTCGATCGGGGCTCGGGTCAGACCGTCGGCGATCACGAGGACCGGTGTGAGCTCGGCGGCGATGCCGTCCATGCCCGGACCCCACTCGTCGGGCGTGGCGATCCGGGCATCGAACGGTGTGATCGCCCCGAACCCGAACTCGATGATCAGCCCCGCCTCCTCGGCGTCCCGCTCGGTGCCGGCGAACGTGAAGGGGTCGGCGAGAAGATCGCCGCCGCCGTAGCGCTCCTCGGAGGTCAACGGGTCGTACTGGCCGGGGGCGATGAAGAAGAGCCACGCCATCCCGGCCAGACCGACGACGAAGCCGCCGGTCGAGGCGAGGACCAGCGAACGGGTGGACAGCGGGAACGGTTGGTCCCGGCGCCGCCAGACGACCACGATCACGACGATCGCCGCGATCAGCACGAGACCGAAGCCGATCACCACGATCGACTCGAGCGAGCCGGCGCGAGACCATCCGTCGTCGAAGCTCCGGGGTCCGTCGAAGGAGGTCACCCGACCCGTGATCGACGAGATGCCGACCTCGAGCTCGCTGCCGACGGTCGGCGCCTCGTCGTACGCGTCCTGTCCGATGACCACCCACGTGTCGCCGTTCGCCAGTTCGCCGGCCACGACGCCGTTGGGGACGGTCACGGTGCGGCAGCGACCGACGTAGAAGCCCGCCCGCCGGTCGCGGCAGACGGTCCGCTCGTAGCTCTCGTCGCTCCGCTCGAGCACCCGCCCGGACTCGGTCGACGAGGGGCCGACCGTCTCGACGAGGAGGAAGACCGCACCGACGCCGAAGAGCCCGAGGAACGCGCTGAGCATGGCGACGACCGCCACCATGCCGATGCGTTGGCCCCTCGGCGACTCCTCGGTGTCCATCCGGCGAGCGTAGGGAGGCACCTGGCTCGATGCTGGAACGATCAGCGCTCACCGTGGTGGCTCGCTTGCGCGGTCAGCTGGCCGACCGATGAACTCACCGGATGGGCGGGAGCGGCACGCGTTGACCACGGCGTCGACGCCGACGACCGCGTCGACCGTGGCGACGAGCGCCTGGTGGCGCCTCTGGGCGGTCGCGGCCATCGCGCACGTGGTCGGCAACCCGAGCTACGGCTCGATCTCGTCGGCGCCGGAGCTGCGGGGCGTCGTCAACGTCGCTGTCGGCCTCGTGGCCGTCCACGTCGTCGGTCGGCCTGACGATCGGCGGGCGAGGTGGTTGCTCGCGGTCGGTGTCATCGCGTCGGCATGGTTCGAGGCCCCGCTGCTCGGCAACCACTGGCTGCTCGCCGCGTTGGTCAGTGGTGCTGCGCTGGCTGCCGGTCCGCGTCATGACGATGCCGAGTGGTGGGCTCGGTTCACTCCGACGGCCCGGGTGATCCTGCTCGCCTTCTACTCGTTCGCGGCGTTCGCGAAGCTCAACACCGGGTTCTTCGACTCCGTCGAGTCCTGCGCCGTGCACTTCACGAACCTCGCGCTGTCGTTCTGGCGGTTGCCGGAGGTCGCGGTCGGATCGGGTCCCGCCGGGGTCGTGCCGCTCGTGACGGCAGCGATCGAGCTGTCGGTGCCGATCCTGCTGCTCGTACGGCGCACCCGTCGGATCGGCGTGCTCGTCGCCGTCGGGTTCCACGTGGTGGTGAGCCTCGACCTCCCCCGGCACTTCTACGACTTCACCTCCGTGCTCCTGCCGCTGTTCCTGCTGTTCGCCCCGGTGGGCGTCCTGACGACCATCGACCGACGGCTGTCGAGGTGGAACGTTGCAGCCGGCGCACCCTGGTACGTCCTCGCCTCCGGCTGCGTCGTCGTGACCGCACTGCCTCGTCGCGGTTTCGCGTTGGACCTCCTCGACGCGATCGCCTGGCCGGCGTGGCTCGGCTTCGCCGGCGTCGTGACCTGGACGGTGTTCCGCACGGCCTGGACGCCTCGGCGCGTCGACCTTCGCCCCGTCGGACTGGGCTGGCTCGTCGTCGGTCTGGTGGTCCTCAACGGGCTGAGCCCGTACCTCGAGCTGAAGACCGCGACCGGCTTCAACATGTACGCCAACCTCGTCACCGGGCCGGAGGAGTCGAACCACCTCATCGTTCGCTCCACGTTGGGCCTTCGCAGTGACCATGACGACCTGGCGATCGTGCTCGACGGTGACCCCCGGGGGCTCGGCTCCTACGTCGACAGCGGCTTCGCGCTCCCCATGACGAACCTCCGCGACCACCTCGCCGCGCGCGACGAGGACGTCGTGTTCGAGCTCGACGGCGAGGTCGTGCGCTCGGCGGACGATCCGACCCTCGCCCGGGCCCAGCCGTGGTGGCAGGAGAAGCTCTTCCTGCTGCGGGCGGTGCCCCTCGGTGAGGTGCCCGCCTGTCAGCCGGTCTGGTTCCCGGCCCGCTGACCGCTCGAGGTCAGCCGGCGGCGAGCAGGCGCATCGGCCGCTCGAGGATGCCCTTCATCGTCTGGAGGAACTCGGCCCCCGGTGCGCCGTCGACGGCGCGGTGGTCGATGGTGAGCGACAGCGTCATCCGGCGCACCCGCTGCGGGGTGTCGCCGTCCCACGCCGTGTCGTCCCGGATCCGGCCGACGCCGAGGATCGCGACGTTGGGCGGATTGACGACCGGGGTGAACGCGTCGATGCCGAACATCCCGAGCGCCGACACCGAGAAGGTGCCGCCCTCGAGCTCGGGCAGCGTCAGCTTGCCGTCGCGGGCCGCACCGGCGAGCCGGGACGACTCGGCGGCGAGCACGTCGAGGGGGAGCTCGTCGACGGCGCGGATGACCGGGACCATCAGCCCGTCGGGGACCGAGACCGCCATGCCGACGTTCACCTCGGTGAGCAACTCGATCTCGGTGTCGTGGACCATGGCGTTGACGTTCGGGTGGGCCCGCAGCGCGAGCCCGGCCGCCTTCACGATCAGGTCGGTGTAGCCGGGGACGGCCATGCCAGCCTCGCCCCAGTCGGCCTTGAGCCGCTCACGCAGCTCGACGGCGCGATCCATGTCGACGTCCATCGTCAGCGTGAGCTGCGCCATCTCCTGGAGGGAGGTGTGCATCCGCTCGGCGATGACCTTCCGCATGCCGGCGAGGGGGATGCGATCGCCGGGGGCGCGGACCGGCCCTGGCGCGGGTGCCGTCGCTGCCGCGGCGGCTGCTGGCGCCGCTGGGGCAGCTGCGGGTGCGCTGCCGCCTGCACGCTGCACGTCGGCCCGCGTGATGCGACCGCCGACGCCGGTGCCCGTGAGGGTCGACACGTCGACGCCGAGCTCGTCGGCGAGGCGCCGGACGAGCGGTGACACCGGTGCGCCGGAGGCGGGAGGTGCGGCGACGGGAGCGGCCGCGGCCGCAGGTGCCGGAGCCGCGACCGGTGCGGTCCCGGCTGCCGCAGCGGCCTCGACGTCCTCGCTGACGATGCGGCCGCCAGGACCCGATCCGCTGATCGCGGCGAGGTCGATGCCGAGCTCGACGGCGACCCGACGGGCGTTCGGCGACGCGAGGAGTCGGCCGTTGGTCGAGGCTGGAGCCGCCGCCACCGGGGCCGCCGCGGCCGGAGCTGCGGCAGGTGCCGCCTCCGCCGCCCCGCCTGCGTCCGGTGCGGGCGCGGAGACGCCCTCGGGCAGGTCCTCGCCGTCGGCGAGCACCCAGCCGACCACGACGCCGCACTCGAAGGTCTCACCGACGTCGGCGGTCGGGTGGAAGCGGCCGCCGGCCGGCGACTCGACGGTCGTCTCGACCTTGTCGGTCTCCATGCTGAACAGGACGTCGCCCTCGGCGACGACGGTCCCGGGCTCGACCTCCCACTGGGTGATCGTGCCCTCCTGCATGGTCAGGCCGAGCTTCGGGATCTGGACCTCGGTCGCCATCTCACCTCCCGGTCACGAACGTGCCCCGGGCCACGGCGGCTCGGAGCGTCGCTTCGACATCGATCACATGTGGTCCCGTGCGGGTGACCGAGGCGTGGACCGCCTCGTCGTCGCCCAGCACCCGATCGCGCTCGCCGTCGAGCGCGATCACCCCGGGACCGAGCAGCTCGACCACATCCCCGTCGGCGAGTCGCCGCACGTCGGAGATCCCGACGTCGGCGAACAGCCCGGGGGCGATCGGCGCTCTGACCTGCTTGCGCGAGTCGGGGTCGAACCCCAACGCGAGCCCGCCGGCATCGGCCCGCTGCACCGGGTGGAGCAACCCACCGATCGCGGACAGCCCGACGCTGGCCGGCTCGGCCACGGCGAGCACGGCAGCTCGCAGACGGTGCGGCTCCCACACGGCGCGGCTCCCGGTGAAGCGGCCCTGGAGCAGCACGGCGTCGATCAGCGCGAGGTCGGGCTCGTCCCAGGATCCGTCGGACAGCTCCACGACCTTGGCCCGCTTGGTCGCCTCGCCGAGCGAGACGGCGCCGCCGGCGACGAGCGCGGCTGCGGTTCCGGCGACGGTTGCCTCGAGCCATCGGGGGAAGACGTTGTTGGTGCCGGTGGAGACCGGCAGGAGTGGTGCGTCACGCCACCCGAGCACGGCGTCGCGGCAGGTGCCGTCGCCGCCGAGGACCATCAGCGCGCCGGCCTCCGCCTCGCGAGCTGCTGCTGCGGCGCGGCGGCTGTCGGCCGACTCGCCGTGGACGGCGACCTCGAGCGGTTCGACGTGGGCGTCGAGGTCGAGGCCGTCGACGGCGCGCTCACACAGCGAGGAGCGGTCGGGCGCGAGCAGGATCCGGTCGGCGCCAGCGTCGACCGCGGCGATGACCGCCCGACGGACGATCGAGATCTTCGCCGCGTCGCCCGTGACGGTCGCGTGCGCGACCAACCGGCGGACGTCGGAGCCCGCGGCGGGGTTGGCGATGAAGGCGACCGTGCCCGACACCTGGAGCTCAGGCCCCCGGCAGGTTCCTGGCCAGGACGTCGCGGACGCCCTGGGCGATGGTCTTGCGGCTCGGCACGTAGTGCTGCTCGAGCGCCGGGCTGAACGGCACCGGCGAGAACGGTGCGCCGACCCGCTGGACCGGGGCGTCCAGGTAGTCGAACGCCTCCTCCTGGATCTGCGCGGCCATCTCGGCCCCGATGCCGCCGAAGCGCACGGCCTCGTGGGCGACGACCACCCGGTTGGTGCGCTTGGCCGACTCGACGATCGTGTCGGTGTCGAGCGGCTGGAGGGTGCGAGGGTCGATGACCTCGCACTCGATGCCGTCCTCGGCCAGTTTGGTGGCCGCCTCGACCGCCTCGACGACCATCCGCCCCGTGGCGACGATCGTGACGTCGTCGCCGGGGCGCACGATGTTGGCGACCCCGAGCGGGATCTCGTACATCTCGTCGGGCACGTGGCCCGTGGCGCCGAGCATCAGCTTGTTGCCGACGACGTAGGTCGGGTTGTCGTCCCGGATCGCCGAGATGAGCAGGCCCTTCACGTCGTGCGGGTTGGACGGCTGCACGACCTTGAGGCCGGGCACGTGGCAGATCCAGGCCTCGAGGCTCTGCGAGTGCTGCGCGGCGGCGCCGAGACCGGCACCGCCGAAGGTGGTGATGGTCAGCGGGATCACGGCCTTGCCGCCGAACATGTACTTGAGCTTGGCCGCCTGGTTCACGATCTGGTCCATCGCGACCGCGGTGAAGTCCATGAACATGATGTCGACGATCGGGCGCAGGCCGCTGACGGCGGCACCGATCCCGAGGCCGATGATCGCCTGCTCGGAGATCGGGGTGTCGACGACGCGCTGCTCGCCGAACTCGGCCTGCAGGCCCTTGAAGCTGCCGAAGACGCCGCCGTAGCCGCCGACGTCCTCACCGGCGACGAAGACGTTCGGGTCGTCCCGCATGCACTCGGCGATCGCCTCGCTCCACGCCTGGACGTAGGTCAGCTGACGGGTGTCGGACTCGGTGGCGGTCATCCGGCTGCCCTCACGGTGTAGACGTCCTGCAGGATCTGGTCGGGATCGGGGTACGGGCTCTCCTCGGCGAAGGCGATGGCCTCGTCGATCTCGGCCTGCACCTTGGCGTGGACGCCCTCGAGGTCCTCGGCGCTCGCGACGCCGGCCTCGATCATGCGCTCCTCGATGCGGCCGATCGGGTCGCGGGTCTTCGCCTCCTCGACCTCGCTGTCCTCCCGGTACGTCACGCCGAGGCCCTTCACCCCGTGGTGGTCGTAGTAGCGGTAGGTCTTGGCCTCGACGAAGGTCGGGCCGTCACCCCGCCGGGCGCGGGCGATCGCCTCGGAGGCGACCTCCCAGACGGCGACGGCGTCCATGCCGTCGATGATCACGCCGGGCATGCCGTAGCCCTCGGCTCGGCTGGCGACGTCGGTGACCGCCATCGTCTTGTGCCGGGGCGTGAACTCGCCGTACTCGTTGTTCTCGCAGATGAACACGACCGGCAGCTTGAGCGCCGCCGCCATGTTGGCCGCCTCGTGGAAGGCGCCGATGTTGGTGGCGCCGTCACCGAAGAACGGCACCGACACCTGGCCGTTGCCGAGGTACTTGTTGGCGAAGCCGGCCCCGACGGCGATGGGCGAACCCGCACCGACGATGCCGTTGGCGCCGAGCATGCCGAGGTCGAGGTCGCAGATGTGCATCGACCCGCCCTTGCCCTTGTTGTAGCCCGTTGCCTTGCCGTAGAGCTCGGCGAACATCCGCTTGAAGTCGCCGCCCTTGGCGACCAGGTGGCCGTGGCCGCGGTGGGTCGAGGTGATCTGGTCGTCGTCGGTCAGGTTGGCGCACACGCCGGCGGCGACGGCCTCCTCACCGACGTACAGGTGGAGGAAGCCGGGCAGCTTCGCCTGCTCGGAGAGGCGGCCGGTGTTCTCCTCGAACAGCCGGATGCGGACCATGCGGTGGTGGAGGTCCCACAGCACTTCGGGGGTCGGATCGCTCACGCCCGTCCTTTCGTCTCGGTCTCGGTCATCGGGTTCAGGCCGCCGCGAGATCGCCGGTGGCCCAGCGGATCGCTCGTCGCAGCAGCTCGTAGAACGCGGGCTGCTCCCAGGAGCCCCGCTCGATCTTGGGGTAGAAGGGCACCATCGGCTGCATGTCCCAGTGGCCTCGGCAGTGGCCGAGGTTGTTGTAGAGCACGCACCCGTCGCCGTAGGGCCGCAGGTAGGAGATCGGCCGTGGGTCGTCGTCGGGCCACTCGTTCTCGTGGAAGCCGCCCGCCCCGGTGTCGCCGTGCCAGTGTGTGTGGAGCAGCACGGTGTGCTCCTCGGGATCGTGCAGCTCGCAGAGGTAGATCTCGTCGTCGGTCTGGAACGGCTCGATGCCCTCGACCAAGGGATGATCGGGGTCCGTGACCTCGACCGTGAACTCCTGGATCGGCGGGTGGGCGATGAACTGCGAGCCGAGCACCTTCGCGACCGAACCGAGCACCCGCGGGGTGGCGACGCCGTTGCCCATCTCGAGCGCCGAGTTGGTGCCGTGCAGGGCGAGCCACTTGCCACCCTTGCGCACGTAGCGCTCGAGCACCGCCTGCTCACGCGGGTCGGGGCGGACGTCGCACGTGTAGGTGACGAGGAAGTCGGCGTTGGAGATCGAGAAGAGGTCGGAGTAGTCCGCGCTCACGGTCACCCGGATGCGCGGGTCCTCTCCCATCAGCTGGAGGAGCTGCATGCGCGCGAAGTCGAAGTCGTGGAACCGACCACCGCAGACGAGGTGGGCGTCGATGCGGTCGTCGGCGCCGAGCTCGGCCATCGTCGCCCCTAGAAGTTGACGCGCTTCAGGAAGCCGCCGTCGACCACGAGGTTCACACCGGTGATGTGCTTCGCGGCCGGCGAGGCCAGGAACCCGACCGCGTTGGCGACGTCGTCGGCACCCCCGAGGTCGCCGAGCGGCTGGTTGGCCTTGGTGGCGTCGTAGAACGGGGTCATGTGCTCCTTGATGCGATCCCACGAGCCGCCATCGATGAAGATCGGACCCGGCGAGACGACGTTGGAGCGGATCCCCTTGGCGCCGAGCACCTGGGCCTGGCCGCAGCCGTAGTTGACCACGGCGGCCTTGAGCGCCGAGTAGCTGTTGGCGCCGGTGGCGAAGTGCTCCAGCGCTGCGGTGGTGGAGATGGCGATCACGCAGGCGGAGTCGGACTCCTCGAGGAACGGCGTGGCGGCCTCGTAGCCCCGCATCATCGCCATCACGTCGACGTCGAAGCTCTTGTACCAGCCGTCCTCGTCGCGGGCCGGACCGGTCGAGGTGTTGTGGACGTAGACGTCGATGCCACCCAGGGCCTCACCGGACTCGCTGATCCAGGAGCGGAGCGCATCGGCGTCCGCCACGTCGACCGCGCCACCCACGACGGTGCCCTTGGTGGACAGCTCGCCCTTGGCGGCCTCGACGTCCTCGGCGGTGCGGGCGCAGATACCGACGCTCGCGCCCTCGTCGAGCATCAGCTCGACGATCGCCCGACCGATGCCCTTCGTCGAGCCGGTGACGAGCACCTTCTTGCCCGCAAGGCCCAGGTCCATGGTGATCTCCTCGTGTCCGTCGCCGCCGTCGGCGCCCCTCGTCGTCGGCGACGTCGCCGCCGACCCATCCCCCCGGATACGGCGCGGAGGCTACTTTGCG
The DNA here is from genome assembly GCA_039185015.1 of Actinomycetota bacterium. Lineage (GTDB taxonomy): Bacteria > Actinomycetota > Acidimicrobiia > Acidimicrobiales > Poriferisodalaceae > JBCBSZ01. The sequence continues at coordinate 29,107 of JBCDAU010000048.1, read as the reverse complement.
GCCCGGCCCCGACCCGAATCGTCCGTCGCCGTCGTGCAGGCTGGAGCCTTGTCTCACGAGCCGAACGTGCCGACGGGAGCCGGGTGCGGCAGCTCGTGACGCGCCCGTGGATCCTCGTCGTCGCCGGGCTGGCGCTGGTCGGTGTGATCGCCGGGTCGGTCGGTGCCCAGGAAACCCTGGACGACCTCCGCGACGAGCGGGACGACGTGATCGAGGATCGCACCGACACCGAGGCCGCGGCGGATGCGCTGACCCTCGAGGTCGACGAGGCCGAGGCCGAGCTGCGCCGCCTCGACCGGATCGCCACGCAGGCCCGCGAGGACGCCGTCGCCGCTCGTACCGCGGCCGACGCCGCCGCGGCAGCTGCCGCTGCGTCCTCCACCTCTGCCGACCTCGCCGGTGCCGAGCTCGGCTCGCTCGAGCGACGGGCCGCCTTTCTCGCCGTCGAGCTCTACCTGGGCAACACCGATCGGCGAGCCCTCGAGGGGGTGCTCCGGGGCGAGCTGTTCGCCGACGCCACCGTCGACGCGGTGATCGGCACGGTCATCGGCGACAACAACGCCTTCGCCGATGAGGTCGACTCGGCCCTCACCGTGCTCTCGGAGCGGCGGGACGAGGCCGCCGACCTCACCACCATCGCCCAGGAGGCCGACGATGCCGCCGTCCGTGCCCTCGTCGTCGCCGAAGAGGCCGAGGCCGAGCACCTCGCCTTCGTCCTCGATCTGCAGGACCGGCTCGACCGCACCCTCGCCGAGGCGGAGGCGCTCAAGGAGCTCGACGCCGAGCTCGCCGACCGCATCCGCCAGCGCGAGCTGTACCTCGCGTCGCTCCTCCCGCCGCGCTCGCCCGGCCGTGGCGATGTCGGGCCGCCGGTCGGCATCGACCAGACCGTGATCGTGCGCGGCTTCCGGGTCCACGTCGACGTGGCCGAGGACGTCGAGGCGATGGTCGCGGCCGCCGAGGAGGACGGCTACTCCTTCGGTGGTGGCGGTTGGCGTGACGGTGCCACGCAGATCGAGCTCCGCCGAGCCCACTGCGGCCCGAGCGAGTACGACATCTACGTGCGGCCGAGCAACGAGTGCCGTCCGCCCACGGCTCGCCCCCGCGCCTCGATGCACGAGCGTGGCCTCGCGCTCGACATCACCAACAACGGCGTGCTCATCACCCGCCGCGACGATCCGGCCTACCTGTGGTTGTTCGAGAACGCTGCCGACTACGGCTTCTACAACCTGCCCAGCGAGCCCTGGCACTGGTCGATCAACGGGCGGTGAGCTGAGGCCTCACAGCACCTCGCCGGTGAACGAGTCGGTGATGAAGAAGTCGTAGCGCCGGCGGCGGACCCGCTCGACCCAGGTGCGTTGGAGGCGGCCGAGGCGCTTGATGTTCTGCATCTCGCCGTGGAGCTTGTCGAAGCGGGCGGTGACGTCGGCTCGCTGGATCGGCTCGTCGAGCTTCGCGTTGAAGGTGTCGAGGACGGCGTCCAGCCAGCGTTCCTGCCCGATCCGCACGATGCTGAGTGCCGCCAGCTCGAGCGTGCCGTTGGGAGTGCCGCACTGGGCGGCGACTCGCTCGGCCATCTTCACCACGACGGGTCGAAGCAGGCTGGGCATGGACGATGCGTAGGCGCCGATCTCGTAGTCCGGTGAGCCGTCCGGGTGGTAGAGGAACGGCGAGCCGCAGTCGATCGAGATCAGCGTCTCGTCGATCCACACGAAGTTGGTGAACTGGGCATCGATCGCGCATCGGCCGTCGGCGACAGCGGACAGTGCGGCGTCCCGGATGGCGACCACGATCGGGTGGTCGATCGTCGGCTCGATGTCGGGGAGCACGTGCTCGACCAGGACCGAGCGGTCGTAGCAGGGCTGGATCATGAAGCCGGCCCACCGGCTCCCGTCGTCGGTCGGCACGGTGCGCTTCTCGGTCGGTGCGACGGCGACGTGCTCGGCGACCAGCGCTTCGTACCGGTCGAGGTACGCGAACCACTCCTCCATCTCCCGGCGGGTCGGGAGCGCCGGCATCCGCTTGGCGACGGCGACGGGTGCGTCCGCCGGCAGTCCGATCGCGACGCCCAGCTCGCCGAAGCCCATGACCTGGAGGTCACCGAAGCTGCGTTCTTCGAGTCCCTGCCGAACCTGGTCCTCCAGCTCGAGCAGCTGGGCGTCGGTGACGGTCGGGACGGTGGCGGGCATCGGGACAGAGTGGCCGACGGCGGCCGCCGACGGTGAGTCGGGAGCCCTGGTCGCTCAGACGGCCGGAGCCTCCGCAGGCGCTGGGGCTGCCGTCGGACGGCGGCGTGGGAGGCGGACCGCCACCACTGCTGCCACGGCCAGCACCCCGATCATGACCCCGAAGACGCCGGCGAGCGCCGACGCGTCGCTCCATCCCTCGCGGGCGCCCGTGGCGAGGATCGCTCCGCCGACGCCGGAGGCGATCGCTCCACCGAGGACGTCGCCCATCGACAGGGCGGTCGCCAGGTCGCCGGCGTCCTGGCCGTCGGCGACGGCCGCATCCATGGCCGTCGAGTTCGACGTGTTGAACGCGAGCCCCATGCCGATCGCCGCCACCGCCCACAGTGGGAAGGCGACGACCGGTGCCACGTCGGCGTCGAGGATCAGGAACATCGCTGCCGTCCCGGTCATCAACGCTGCGCAGCCGACGAGCGCCACGGATCGGGGGCCGACGCGATCGAGACCCCGGGTGCTGATGAACGCCCCCACGGTCCACGTCGCCGAGCCCACCGTGAGGATCAGACCGGCGACCGTCGCCGAGAGGCCCTGCACGTCGGTCAGCGCGACGGGCAGGAAGTAGTGGACGCCGAAGAACCCGGCGGCGAGCAGGAGCTTCAGCGCCGCCGCTGCTCCCACGACGGTCCGGACCGTCCGGAGGGCCGATGGCAGCAACCGCGACAGCCCGGCGGTCGTCAGCGCGATGCCGACGATCGTGCCGGCGACCACGACGACGATCTCGGGTCGGGCCAGCGCCCACTGCCCGAGGCCGATGCCGATGGCTGTCACGAGGCCGCCGACGAGTGGATCGCGAAGGGCGAGGTCGCTCCCATCGGCCGATTCGATGCGGCGGAGCGGCGGGATCGCGAGCGCTGCGACCACCGGGACCAGTGGCGTGACGCCGCCGAACACCCATCGCCACGACACCTCCTCGGCGAGGAAGCCGGCAAGTGGGGGCGCGATGAAGGCGGGCGCGACCCAGGCCGAGCTGACGTAGGCGAGCACCATCGGGCGCCGCTCGTCGGAGAAGCCGAGCGTGATCGTGGCGTAGACCGCCGAGGCGATCAGTCCCGCGCCGAGCCCCTGCACCACGCGCGTGGCCACGAGGATCTCCATGGTCGGCGCGACGGTGGCGGCGAGCAGCCCCACCCCGAACACCGCCAACCCGGTCGCGAAGACGAGGTGCAGCGGACGTCGACCCGTGAGGTGACCAGCGACCGCGATCGCGACGACCTGCGCCAGGTAGAACGCGGAGAACACGGCGCCGTAGAGCGCCTCACCGTCGAGCTCGTCGGAGATCACTGGCATGGCGGCGGCGATGCCGAGCGTCTCCAGCGCGACGAGCACGATGGCCGTGACGGCACCGATGACCAGCGCACGGGAGCCATCGGTCTCGGCGGGAGTGGTCACTGGTCGAGACTACGGCGGCTCGATGTCGGCCGAGTTGCCGATTCCCAGGCACTGCTCCCCTGGGTCCGTCCGCTCGGTGGGTCCTGTCGCCGCTGCGCCCGGTCGTGGGGGCCGTCCGCTCGGCGGGTCCTGTCAACGGTGCCGTCCCGGGGGTAGGGGTCCGTCCGCTCGGCGGGTCCTGTCACCGCCGCACCTCGTCGGGGCCCGAGCGGCCCGTCGAGCGAGCGGATGCGGAGGGTCGACGGAGTCGGCCCGGAGGATCGAGGAAGCGAGACCCGAGCGGGAGAGGTCGTCCTCGCTTCGCTGCGGGCGTCTCGGGGCCCCGCTGCGGCGCCACCCACCGACTCCTCGGTCGGGTTGTATCCAAGGGCTGGTCTGGGAGGGCGGACGCGCTGGTGTGCCCGGCGGGGCCGGGTCGTCGTGGTGGGACTGGGTTCGGTCGCTCGGTGGGGTTCGTGTCGGCCGAGCTGGGGTCAGGTGGGTGGGGTCATTCGAGTGGTGGGGTGATGCCTGCTCGTTCGAGCCATTCGTGGTCCCAGCCTGGTGGTGGGTGGAAGTGGAGTTCGGTGTTGGGGGTGCCGGTGGTGGTCCAGCCGGATTCGTGGAGGAATCGGTGGTGGTGGCGGCAGAGGTGGACCAGGTTGTCGAGTCGGTGTTGGCCGCCGTGAGCTTGGTGGTGGAGGTGGTGGATGTCGCAGCGGTGGGCGATCACGTGGCAGCCGGGGAAGGCGCAGACCGGGTCTCGCACGAGCAGGGCTCGGCGTTGTCCGACCGTGATCGTTGGTGTCGACTCGGTGACGTCGAGGATGCTGCGGCCATCTCGTAGGACTCGGGTGGTGGAGGAGCCGCAGGCGAGGCGTTCGAGGGTGACCCCGGGGATCGGGACGCCGTTCAGCTCGGCTCGTGGTGCGACCGGCGGGCTCTGCTCGGCGAGGTCGTGGTCGTGGTCGATGATGACGGTGACCGTGACGGGTTCGTCGCCGGTGGCGAGGGCGACGAGGGCGTCGGCGTTGCGTTGGGCGAGGGTGCGGGGTGGTCCGCCAGCCGGGTCGGGGTCGTTGCGGTGTGAGGTGATCGCCGCGGACAACGCTGCGGCACCGTCGGGGTCGAGGCGGCCGGTGAGTCCGACGCCTCCGAACAGGTCGCGTCGCATCAGGAACCGACGCTCGGCCCACACCGCTTCGGCGTCAACACGGGCCAGTGCGCGGTCGCAGTGTTGGCGCCAGGTGGTGATGGTGCGTTCCCATGCCGGTGGTGCTTCGTTGCGGGCGGCGTCGAGCAGGGCCGCCTCGTCTCGTTGCGCGCACTCGGCCCGCCGGTTGCCGATGGCTCGGGCCAACGTGTCGAGGTGGGCGCCGGCGATCTCCCCGGCCCGGTAGGCCGCACCGAAGGCGGGCAACAGGCCGCAAACGCGGGCCCGTTCGGTGAGGCGGCGGGCCTCGGCGCCGTCCAGTTGGGCGAACAGGCCCAGCCAGTCCTCGGCGCTGCGGGAGCCGTCGAAGCGCCACCACTCGGTCCCCAGCCAGGACTCCAACCGGGCGGCCACATCGGCCTGAGCCGAGCGCAACGTGTCGCAGGCGGCGAGCAGGTCACGGGTCTCGGCCCGCACCGCCTCGACATCCAGTACCGAACGCATGTTCGTATCGTACTGCCAGGGTGTGTCACAGAAATCGGCCCGTCGCCGAGTCGGGTCACGTGGTGAGCTGGGTCCATGGCCACCCTCCCGGAGCGCCTCACCGACGGCGTGATCGTGGTGCGTCGCTACCGCCTCGACGACGCGACGGCGCTCCAGGCGGCGGTCGAGGCGTCGCTGGCCGAGCTCCGGCCGTGGATGCCGTGGGCTGCCACCGAGCCCATCGCGCTCGAGGAACGCGCCGCCTTCTTGCGGGGCAGCATCGATGCCTGGGGTGACGACTACACCGTCGGCATCTGGGATGCGGCCGATGAGACCCGCTTCCTCGGTGGCACCGGGCTGCACGCCCGGATCGGTCCGGGCGGCTGGGAGATCGGCTATTGGGTCCGCACCGATGCGGCCGGCCTTGGCATCGCGACGCGCGCGGCTCGGCTCCTCACGAGCGCCGCCTTCGAACACCTGGGCGCGGACCACGTGGAGATCCACCACGACGAGGCCAACGAGCGGTCGGGGAGGATCCCCCGCCGCCTCGGCTTCGAGCTGGTGGCGACCGAGCCCGACCCGCCCGTCGCTCCCGGCGACAGCGGGATCGAGTGTCGATGGCGCATGACCGACGACCGGTGGCGAGCTGCTCAGACGAGCGCGGCCGCCCGATGAGCGAGCACCGGCCCCGCATGTCGCCCGACGACGTCGAGCGCATCCGGGCCTGGCACGAGCGCGCGTCGGACGAGCTGCACGCACTCGGCGCCCGTCGGGATCAGTACCTCGGCTCGCCGTTCCGATGGATCGTTCCTCGCGGTCTCCTCGAACGGACCCGCGCCGACGCATCGCCGACCGGCGACAGCGCGGCCGTTACCTTCGCGAGGCGATGAGCGGGCGCATCTGGACGGGGCTCGTGGTGGTGGCGCTGGCCGCGACCACGTTCGCGACGACGGCATCGGCGACCCAGGGGGACGAACCGGCGATCGCCGTCGCGGCCATCGGTGAGGCACCGAACCTCGGCGCCCCGATGCGCAGCGAGCTGACCGGCCCCGTCGCCGCCATCGCCGCAACGCCCGACGGGGACGGCTACCTGGTCGCCACCTCGACCGGAGCAGTCCACGCGTATGGGTCGACCTCGTTGCCGGAGCAGCCGGGCGGCTACTCGTCGGCGCCGATCGTCGGCATCGCGGTCACGGCGGAGGGCGACGGGTTCTGGCTCGCCGCCGCCGACGGCGGGGTGTTCGCGTTCGGTGCCGCGGAGTTCCACGGGTCGATGGGCGGCACGCTCCTGAACGAGCCCATCGTCGGGATGGCGGCCGACCGCGACGGCGAGGGCTACTGGTTGGTCGCCGCCGACGGCGGGATCTTCTCGTTCGCCGCCGACTTCCACGGCTCGACCGGTGGCATGCGGCTCAACGAGCCGATTCGGGGCATGGCGGCCGATCCGGACGGCGAGGGCTACTGGTTGGTCGCCGCCGACGGCGGGGTGTTCGCCTTCGAGGCCGAGTTCCACGGCTCGATGGGTGGGACGGCGCTCAACGCCCCGATCGCCGGGCTCGTCCCCGACGTCGACGGCGAGGGCTACCTCATGGTGGCGACCGACGGTGGCGTGTTCGCCTTCGATGCGATCTTCGCCGGCTCGGCGGTCGACCTCGACGCCACCGAACCGATCGTCGGCATCGCCGCCCGCCCTGCTGGCGGGTACTGGCTCGCGCGGGCGATCGGACCACCACGGCCGTCCTCGGCGACGTTGCTGATGCGGCGGGGTCCGCGGATCGGCGGGTCGATCGCCCCCAAGTCCGTCGTCCACAACGGCGACGGGCTCTTCGTGGCGCAGAACATGATGTACCGCCACACGATCACGGTGTACGACCGCAACGCGCAGCTCGTCGCCACGATCCCCGACTCGGTGGTGCTGTCGGACTTCGGCATCGCCGGGGCGGTGCCTGGTGCCGTCTACCAGGGGGCACCCGTCGAGGCGGCGTTCGACTCCACCGGCCGCTACGCCTACGTCTCGAACTACCAGATGTACGGGCCGGGCTACCGACGACCGGGCAGTGACGGCTGCTCACCCGGCGGGTGGGACGAGAGCTTCGTCTACCGGGTCGACATGACGACGCTCGCCATCGACCAGGTGATCCCGGTCGGTGCGGTGCCCAAGTTCGTGGCCGTCACGCCCGACGACCGCTACGTGCTCGTCAGCAACTGGTGCACCTACGACCTGTCGGTGATCGATGTCGCCTCCGGTACCGAGGTCGCTCGGGTGCCGATCGGGCGCTTCCCCCGTGGCATCGCCGTCACCGCCGACTCGTCGACCGCCTACGTGGCGGCGATGGGCACCACCGACATCGTGGTCGTGAACCTCGACGATCTGTCGGCGCCGACGACCCGTCTCGCCGGTGTCGGCCGCTCGCCCCGCCACCTCGTCCTGCACCCGGACGGCCACACCTTGTTCGCCACGCTCAACGGCGAGGGCACCGTCGTGTCGATCGACGTGGCCTCCGGTGCGGTGACCGGTCGGGTGCGCACCGGCTCGGCGCCGCGATCGATGACGATCGCCGACGACGGCGACACGCTCTACGTCGTCAACTACCACTCCAACTCGGTGTCGGCGGTGCGAACCGGTGACATGGTCGAGCTGCAGGAGCTGTCGACCGGCATCCATCCGATCGGCATCACCTACGACGACGAGACACGGCGGGTGTGGGTGTCGGTCTATCGGGGCGCCATCGAGGTCTTCGACACCGCCCGGTGACACCTAGGGTGCCGCCCGAAGGGGAGGGCCACCATGGAGCTGGGCGTCTGCGTCGCCACGAAGATCGACGACCTCGAGCACGTCGTCCTCGCCGAGGAGCTCGGATACGCAGCTGCCTGGCTCGCCGACTCCCAGATGATCTGGTCGGATGTGTACGCCGGGCTCGCCCTCGCCGCGGACCGCACGTCGCGCATCCGGATCGGCACCGGTGTCGCCGTGGCCGGCACGCGACCGGCGCCCGTCACGGCCGCGTCGATGGCGACGATCAATCGGCTCGCTCCCGGGCGGACCTTCTGCGGTGTGGGCACCGGCAACACGGCGCTGCGGATCATGGGCCACCCCCCGATGCGCATCGCCGGGTTCGATCGGTACCTCGGCGAGCTGCGGACCCTGCTGCGGGGCGAGGAGGCGGAGGTCGCGGTCGACGGGACGACGACGCGCATCCGCCACGTCATGCGAGACGACGGGTTCGTCGACTTCGAGCCGGAGATCCCGCTGTACGTGTCCGGCTTCGGGCCCCGCTCGCTCGCCCTCGCCGGCAAGCACGGTGACGGGGTGGTGCTCTCGATCCCGCCCGACCCCCGGGCCATGGAGCGCGTGTGGACCGCCGTCGAGGCCGGAGCCGTCGAGGTCGGCCGCACGATCGACCGTGATGCCTTCTTCGCCTGCACCCTCACCACGATCTGCGTGCTGGAGGCGGGGGAATCGATCGCCTCCGACCGGGTGCGCCACCAGACCGACGCCTTCGCGATGGCCGCCCTCCACTACAGCTACGACCAGTGGCGGAACTTCGGGAAGCTCCCATCGAACCCGGCCGTGCTCGAGGTGTGGGACGACTACACGGCGCAGCTCGAGCTGGTGCCGGAGGACGTCCGGCACCAGCGCGTCCACGCCGGCCACAACTGCTGGGTCATCGAAGAGGAGCAACGCTTCGTGACCCCCGACCTGATCCGATCGACCTGCCTGGTCGGGACCGCCGACGAGATCGTCGAGCGACTCCACCTGCTCGACGAAGCCGGCCTGGACCAGCTGATGATCCTCCCGCCGCTCGAACCGCGGGACCAGGTGCTGCGAGAGGTCGCCGAGCGCATCCTCCCCGCGCTCTGACGCACACCCGAGCCCGGATTCAGCCGCCGGAGCGCTTCTTCGCGGCCCGCTTCTTCGTGCCGCGCTTCCTCGCGGCGGCCTTCTTCTTCGCCGCCGTTCGCTTGGCTGCCGCCTTCTTGGCGGCCCGCTTCTTCGCTGCGCGCTTCTTGGTCGCGGGGACGGGGCGGGCGACGGCCGTGCCCGCCGCACCGAGATCCTCGGGCAGGCTCATCGTCTCGCTGGTCGGCGTCGGTGGTGGGAGGGCGCCGCCGGCCGGGTCGAGCGACTCGGGCGACGGGGTGGGCGGCGGCGTCGGGAGCGGACCGACCTCCTCGTCGACGGCGCCGTCGAGGAGGCTCTCGATGCGATCGAGGCCGATCGGATCCCGCTGCCGCATCGTGACGCGCATGCGCACGGTGCCCGCCGCGTCGACGGTCAGCGCCTCCGAGGAGGTGCGCACCAGCCGCTTCTGGGCCGGGACGGCACGGAGTTGCAGTGGTGCCCCGTCGATCCCGTCCCCCGTCTCCGAGTGGGAGACGATCCGGAGGTCCATGTCGATCGTCGCCTCGTCGATCGCGATCGTCGGAAGGTTGATCAGCGTGATGAGGGGCACGCGCGCTGTGACCCGGTTGCGCACGACCTCCTGGGTGTCCTCGTCGACCTCGTTGCGGAAGAAGTCGAACTCGAACATGCGCGGCCGGCGGGTGGCGTCCTCGTCATCGAGCGCCGGTTCGAAGCCGACCTGCTCGATCATGTCGACCAGCTGGCTCCCGGCGAGGCCCTGGGCCTTGACCACCGAGCTCAGGATGGAGCCGACCAGCGCTTCGATCGGTTGCGCCGACGTGGCGGCGTCCTTCTCTCCGGCCATCGTCAGCTCCTAGCGGGGGATCTCGAGGCGGTCGCCGTCGACGTCGACGGTCTCCTGGGCCTCGGCTCGGAAGGTGAGCTGCAGCTTCTGGAGGGCATCCTCGTCGGCCTCGGCGATCGAGTTCGGGTCGACCCGGACGAGGATGCCGGCTCCCTTCGCGTCGGCGATGGTGACCAGCAGCGCCTCGGCGTCGGCGACCACGAGATCGCGACCGTTGATCAGCGCTTCGACGGTGGATCTCGTCGCGGCGCCCATCGTGGCCCGGCCGACGAGCGTGCGGACCTGACCGGTGTCGGCCGACGTCGGCGGTGCCGCCGGGATAGCCCGCCCCTCCTCGAAGGCGTCGACGGCGTCGGCGTACCACTGACGGACGATGCGGTACTCGTCCTCGAAGGTCGCCCACAGGGCGACGTAGTCGACGCCGGGGAAGCCCGGGGGTGCGGGCGGCGGCTTCGGTCGCCGGGGACCGAGGAGCGCAGCGTTCTGGACGTTGATCTCGGCGACGCGCGCCGCGATCTCGGTGAGCCGGACCGTCGACCTGGCGACCAGGTCGGCGTTGACCCTGCCGCCGAGGGTCCGCAGCCGCTGCTCGATCGCCCGTCGTTCGTTGGCGAGGTCGCGGAGCTGCTCCGGGAAGGCCGACGCCTTCACCTCGGCCTCCCAGGCGGCGAACGCCCGCTCGAAGTCGGCCAGCTGCTCGCGGTGCTTGTCGAAGGCGCCCTCGTCCTCCTGCTGGAGCTTGGCCAGCGCGTTCTGCAAGCGACCAGCGACCTCGCCGAGCTCGACCAGTGGGCGAACCGGTTGCGGCGGCTCGGGCTCGGTGACGACCTGGTCGACGAGGAAGGACAGGTCGACCGTCACCTCGTCGAGGGTGAACCGCGGCGCGGTGAAGCTCTCCAGCGATCCGCCGACCGACTCGCCGTAGAGGCGTTGCAGATCGACCGTCGACTGGTCGAGGTAGCGCGTCGTGCCGACCATGATCGACGCCAACGAGTGCACGAGGTCGCGCAGCTTGACGGGTTCGGACTCGGCCATGGGCCCCTTCTCGTCGTCGGGCTCGCGCAGATCAGCTGGCGTCGCTGTCGTTGACCGCGGTCTCGAGGATCTCGAGGATGCGGCCGAGCCCGGCGGGCATGTCGTCCTGCACCGCCTTGACGTGGACCTTGAGCGTCGCGCTCTTGTCGATCTGGTCCTTGCGGGTCCGCTGGTAGCTGTAGCTCGCCTTCACCTTGATGCGGACGCCCCAGAACCCGCCGGAGGCCGACGTCTCGACCCCGGCCTTGTGCGTCGAGGTGTCGAGCGTGCTGCTCGAGACCTTGCACTCGAAGTCGATCGTGGCCTCTTCGATGCGGATGAACGGCACCGGGACGATCGTCAGGAGTGGCACGTTGAGGTTGACCGTCTCGGTCTGGACCGAGGTGCCCTCGTCGTCCTGAGGCACCTTGCGGGTGAACGAGAAGTCGACCGTGCGGGCGACGCGGGCATCGTCGGGACCGGTGAGGCCCACTTGCTGCACGAAGTTCGATGTCTCGCTCGCCGCGAGGCTCTGGGCCTTGATGACGGCTTGGAGCGGACCGCCGATGATCTGCTCCATCGGCAGCGCCATCTCCCGGCCGATGTTGATGGGCATGGTGGTTCCTCCCCCTCGAAGGTCCTAGCGGCTGCCGCTGCGGCGGCGAGCCGGAGGTCGTTTGACGGCGGCGACCGGTCGGGTCGCCCGGCGTCGCGGCGGTGCGGGCTCGTCCGCGGCGGAGTCGGGCTCGGCGACGTCGCCGACCGGGAGCTCGGCGAGTCGCTGGGCCGCGGCGACGAGCGGGCCGAGTTGCTCGACCGCCTGTCGCCCGATCGCCTGCAGTTCGATCCACGCCGGGTCGTCCGGCGTCCCGTCGAGGAGCTCGCGTGCGTGCGCGCGGCGGAGGATCTCGCTCAGCTTGAGGTACTCGGGTCCGGCGGCCGCGAAGCCACCGGCCTCGAGTTGAGCGACGATCGCCCGCCAGAGCTGAGCGGCGTCCTGGACGCTCTGCAGCTCGGTCTCGACGTCGGCGAGCTCGGCATCCCCCTGCCCCACTGGCCCCTCCCCGGTCTGGAGTCTTGACCTCAGACCGGTGAAAGGCAAGCGATCGTGCTGGTCAGCCCTGTCCCTCGACGGCTTCGGTGGTCGAGGTCGTCGTCGGTGCGGGCGACTGCTGGCCCGTGCCGGACCCGCTCGCCGCGAGGTCCTCGGCGATCAGTCGAACGACGAGCTCGTCGAGCGGGAGCTCCTCCCAGTCGCGGTCCTCGACGTCGCTGCTGTCGCCGGTGGCGGTACCCCCACTCGCGTAGGAGAGGAAGACGAAGCGGCCGTCGGTGACGGCGGCCATCTCGCGGAAGGCGTACTCGGCCTCGTCGTCGGTGCCGGAGGCGGCGATGGCGTGGACCTTCACCCCCATCTCTCCGGCGAGCAGCAGCGAGTCGGTGTACGGCTGGCCGAGCTGCCGACCGACCTGCGGGGGCGCATCAGCGATGACGACAACGAGCCGGAGGGCGCCGACGTCGGTCGTCCACGCCGGAGCGGACAGCGCCTCGGCGAGGGCCTCGTCGAGCGCCTCGGGGTTGTCGCCGCCGCCGTCGGCCCGGACGTCGTCCAGCGCTGCTCGGAACGAGTCGATGTCGTCGGTCAGGTCGAAGGTGCGAGTGACGAAGTCGTCGCCCTCGTCTCGGTAGACCGTCATGCCGAGCCGGAGCGAGGGCCGGCCGGGGAGGGCGTCGACGCCGACGGCGATCGAGTCGACCGCGTCGCGGAGCTGGGCGATCTCGTCGGACATCGAGCCGGTCACGTCGAGCACGACGTGGAGGTCGACGACCTCGGGTGTGCCGGCGCCGTCGGCGACCACCTCGGCCGTACCACCGACCGGTACCACAGCCTCCACCGGCTCGCCCTGCGGCGGGGTCACTCGGAGGCGGAGCTCCTCACCGTCGATGCCCCAGGCGCTGGCGTGGACGAGCAGACGCCCACCCGCCCGGGTCCGCAGCGTCGTCACCGGCGAGCCGCCCTCGAAGATGTCGACAGGAACGTCGACGAGGGGCGCTCCCTCGGCGTCGCGCACCACGATGACGGTGCGGTCGGCGACCTCGAGCGACCGGTGGGCCACGCCCGCGTCGGTCAGGGTCGCCCGCCAGGCCAGGTAGTCGGCCCACGCCTCGTTGTCGTCGATGCTGCCGGCGCGGGGCGTGCCGAGCTGCGGTTCGGCCGGCTCGATCGCCGCGTCATCGTCACCCCGGTCCGCTGCTTCGTCGACGGCGACCGCGGCCGGCGCCTCGTCGTCGACGGCGTCGGTCGCCATCTCGATCCCGCCCTCGGCGAGCCCCCGACCGCCGTCGCGGGTGCCGGTCGCATCGGCGGGGGAGCCGTCGATCCAGCCGCGGCCGCCGCCGTCCTCGCCGCCGGTCGGCGGAGTCGTCGAGGCCGAGGGTTCACCGCCGGTCGAGCTCGTGTCCTCGGCACCGTCGGCGCAGGCTGCGGCGACGAGTGTCAGCGCGAGCAGGGCGGTGATCAGGGTGCGCAGTCGCATCGGTCGTCGTCTCCTCGATGTGCCGTTCGAGAGGTCGGACGAAACGAGCTGGTCGTGGGGTTCCACGACCGGGCGTTACGGTCCGACGACGAAGCGACGACGGGGGAGGGTCCCGAATGGACGTGTCCGAAGCGGTGGCGAAGCGGCGCTCGATCCGCATGTTTCGGCCGGACCCGGTCGACGACGGCCTGCTCCGCCGGCTGCTGGCCACCGCAGCCCGCGCTCCGTCCGGCGGCAACGTCCAGCCGTGGCGCATCTACGTCCTGAACGGCGACGCGATGGTGCGCTTCAAGGAGCACGTCGCAGACTCCGAGATGGAGGCGCCGGCGTACGACATCTACCCACCGGGACTGCACGAGCCGTACCGCACCAACCGGTTCGCGCTGGGCGAGGCGATGTACGAGCGGCTCGGCATCCCCCGCGAGGACAAGGCCGGCCGCCTCGGCCATGTGGCCCGCAACTACCAGTTCTTCGATGCCCCGGCCGGGCTCTTCTGCTTCGTCGATGAGGTCATGGGGCCGCCGCAGTGGTCCGACCTGGGCATGTTCCTGCAGACCTTCATGCTCCTCGCCGTCGAGGCCGGGCTCGACACCTGCCCACAGGAGGCGTGGGCGATGTACGGCAACGCGGTCAGCGAGTTCGTCGGCGCTCCCGACAACGAGGGGATCTTCTGCGGGATGGCGATCGGCTACCGCGACGATGACGCAGCGGTCAACGGTCTCGAGAGCGAGCGCATGCCGCTCGACGAGTGGGCGAGGTTCGTGGCATGAGCGCTTCCGTCGAACCGATCGACGCCGACCTCCACTTCTACTGGGACCCGGTCTGTCCCTTCGCCTGGATGACCTCTCGGTGGGTCAGGCAGGTGCAGGCGCAGCGCGACTACACGGTGGACTGGCGCTTCATCTCGCTGCGGATCATCAACCGCGACGTCGACTACGACGCCCACTTCCCGCCCGAGTACGAGCACGGCCACACCGCAGGCCTCCGCATGCTCCGCGTCGCCGCCTCGGTGCGCGCCGAGCAGGGCCGTGAGGTGATGGCGCCGCTCTATGAGGCGATGGGGTCGAGCGTCTTCGACGTCGATCCGCCCGCGCAGGGCGGTCCCGGGCGTGAGCGGCTCGGCACCCCCGAGGCCGTGGGACAGATCCTCGGCGAGCTCGACCTGCCCGAGCACCACCTGGCCGCGCTCGACGACACCTCGTGGGATGCCGAGATCACCGCCGAGACCGACGAGGCGCTCTCGCGGACCGGGAAGGACGTCGGCACGCCGATCATCTCGTTTCGGCCGCCCGAGGGGCCATCGTTCTTCGGGCCCGTCATCAGCCGGTTGCCGTCCGACGACGAGGCGGTCGCGCTGTGGGACTCGGTCATCCACCTGGCGACGTTCCCGGGGTTCGCCGAGCTCAAGCGCAGCCTTCGCGAGCTACCCCAGCTCCGTGCGCTCGGTGTCGAGGAGGGTGACGTCGGCAAGGAGGAGGACTGGCACGGCGGCAGTCGTCGCCAGAAGCAGGATCGCGGGTGAGCGGGGCTCTGGGGTCGCTGCCCGGGTGAGGGGTCGGTCAGTCGATCGGCACGGCGAGGACGACCACGTTGTCCTCGTAGGACCGCTCGACGGAGTCGAAGGCGCCACCGCAGGTGATGAGGGTCAGCACCTCGTCTCCCGAGCGCCGGAAGACGTCGTCGAGCGGGAGTACCTCCTTGAGGTAGGTGGTGCTGTCGATCACCTCGTACCGACGGGTGGTCTCGTCATCGAGCTCGACCTCGACGATCGCGCCGACCTCGAGGTCGCGGAGCTCGAAGAACACGCCCTCCCGACCGTTGAAGTCGACGTGGGCGGCGAGCACCGTGGATCCGGCCTCGCCGGCGGTCGAGCCGAAGCGGTACCAGCCGACCTCGGAGGCGCCGGGGATCTCCATCAGGCCGTCGGGTTCGACGCCGACCGGGACGACCGGGGCATCGATCTCGAGGTTGCCGATCCGCACCGACACGGGCACGGCGGGGCGATCCTCGCCGAGGACCGAGGAGAAGCGACCGTCGCTGCGGGGCACGTCCGGGACCGGGGGCCGCAGCGGGGTCTCGTCGACGGCGGTGGTGGTCGGCGCCACGGTGGTGGTCGTCGCCTCGGTCACCGTCGTCGTGGGAGCGGGTGAGACCGCTCCGGTGGACTCGTCTCCGGAGCCGCAGGCGGCAAGGACGAGCAGACACGCGACGAGGACGAGCGTCCGTGCCCACCTCACCGAACGGAGAGGGGTGTTGGGCATCGGATCGCTCGTCCTCGAGATCACGTGGTGATGATGGTGCGTCAGCCGCGGGTGCGGGCGACGCGGAGCGCCGGGACGCCCAGGGCGAGGGCGGCGGCGGCCAGGAGGCCACCGACGAGCACGACGTTGGTCGAGCTGCCGTCCTCGGCGAGAAGACCCGAGTTGCCGGCCGGGACGCCGGTCGGCTCGCCGGCCTCGGCGTCGAGCACCTGTGCCATGAGGCCGAAGCTGCCACCGGCGAGGTCGCCGACGGCGTAGACGATGGTGTTCTGGCCGGCGGCGGCGGTCACCGGGGCGTCGAAGAGGACGTCGGTGGTGCCGGCGGCGGCGATGCCCGTCGGGTAGTCGTCGGCCGGGAGGACCACGACGCCCTCGGAGCCGTTGGCGATGTTGGTCAGCCCGTCGACGGCGGCACCACCGGCGACGATGTCGACGGCGGGGGCGGCGGCGGTGTGGCGGATGGAGACGCGACCCTCACCGGCGTCGAGCGCCGAGAGGTCGTTGACGAACGCCGACAGGGTCGGGGTGCCGTCCTCGGCCAGGTGGGCGATGACGCTCACGCTCTCGCCGCCGGGCACGGCCGGGCTGACGTCGATGACGGCGTCGTCCGCAGCCGGATCGGCGTCGGCCGCGAAGATCTGGATGTCGTAGTTGCCGGCCGGCAGCGACAGCGGGCCGGCCACGTCCATCGGCTCGAAGTCCTCGAGCGTCAGGTCACCGTTGACGTACACGTCGACGGTCACGCCGGGGATGCCGTGCAGGACGTAGACGTCGCTGTTGTCCTGTGCGCCCGCCGGAGCGGCGAACACGGCCGCCATGACGACGGCAGCGACGAGAGCGATCATGCGCTTCATCTGGGATCTCCTCCTGGGGGTGGATTCTCCCCCTTTACGTGGGGAGCTCCGTGAGCGGATGCACCAGCACAGAATTTCTTCGCGAGCGGCTCCTGCTCCCGGAGTCCTTCACTCGGGTGGCAGGCGGTCGACGAGCGCCCTGGTGGCTGCATCGATCACTGACGTCGCATGGGAGCTCGGCACCGAGCGGGCTCGGAACGAGCCGAGCTTCGTCGCCAGCGACCTCCTGCACCGGTTGGACGAGATGACCGCCCCCGAGCTCGATGCCCTGCCCTTCGGCGCGATCCGACTCGACGACGTCGGCGTCGTCGTGTCGTACAACCGCCGGGAGTCGGAGATCGCCGGACTCGACCCCGCCGACGTGATCGGCAAGCACTTCTTCAAGCAGATCGCTCCGTGCACGAACAACGAGATGTTCCGCGGGCCCTTCGACCGGGGCATCCACGAGCGCCGCATGGACCTGCTGTTCGACTTCACCTTCACGTATCGCCTCGACCCCACCGAGGTGCGGATCCATCTGCATCGCAGCGGCAACTCGAACTGGATCCTCGTCCAGCCGCTGGGTGAGCTCCGCGGCGTCACATGACGGAGCCCGAGTCGACCGACGCCATCGCTCGGTCGATGGCGAGCTCGTCGGCCGCGCCCGACGAGCTCCACGAGCTGATCGGCGTCCTTCCCGTGGCGGCCGTCGCGGTGATCGACGGGGTGATCGTCGCCGCCAACGCCGCCGTCCCTCTCCTCTTCCGGCTCGAGGCGGTCGTCGGTGCGTCCTTGGCTGACCTGGTGCACCCGCGCGATGCCTGGCGGCTGGACCGATGGCGCGCCGAGCTCGAGCTCGAGGACGGCGAGCACGACGTCGAGGTCGCAGCGCGGTCCGGGTCGACCCAGATCGAGATCTGCGCCCGCCGTCAGATCGCGGCCTCCGGCACGCCCGTCGACGTCCTGGTCCTCCGGGACCTGACCGCGCACCGCGCCGCCGAGTTGTCGCTGCTGGTCGCGTCCCACCGCCAGCGCGCCGTGCTGGGCTCGCTCTTCGAAGGGGTGCTGATCCTCGACGACGGCGGGATCGTGACCGATGCCAACGCCGCCGCCGCCGACATCCTCGAGGCATCCGGCTCGCTCACCGGCCGCAGCGTCGTGGACCTCCTGCAGCTGCGCCCGGAACCCGGTCTCCCACACCTGACCCCGACGGACTCGCGCCTCCTCCGAGCGATCACGGGCCGAGTCGCGCTGGACGAGGAGGTGACGCCACTCCTCCAGGACGGCGTCGAGCGGTGGCTCTCGGTGAAGCTCGCCCCGTACGAGGACCCGGCGCTCGGTCGGAGCGGTGCGGTCTGCGTCCTGAACGACATCACCGCCCGGGCCCGCGCCGAGGACGACCTGGAGTACCTCGCCCACCACGATCCGATGACGGGCCTGGCGAACCGCAACCGGTTCGAGGCGGAGGTGCGTACCTGCTTCGACGGGGAGCACCGGTCGGCGTGCACGGTGCTCATCGTCGACCTCGATGGGTTCAAGGAGATCAACGACTCGATCAGCCACGAGGCCGGGGATCGCGTGCTGAGGACGGTCGGCGCCCGACTGGCGAGCGAGATCCGTGACACCGATCGGGTCGCCCGGCTCGGTGGCGACGAATTCGGCATCCTCCTCGTGGATCCCGACGTCGACGTCGATGCGGTCGCCGTTCGGCTGAAGCAGGCAGTCGCGACACCCATCGACCTCGACGGCACCGCGCACGTCATCACGGCGAGCGTCGGCATCTCCGGCGCGGCTCAGGCCGGCGATGCCGCAGCGTTCCTCGTCAACGCCGACCTCGCGCTCCATGCGGCCAAGGAGCGCGGTGTCGGTCACGTCGTCGCGTTCGACGAGTCCATGCAGCGGGCGAAGCGGCGGAACCTGGAGATCCAGGCCGAGCTCGCCCGTGCCCTGGAGTGCGAGGAGTTCGCCGTCGTCTACCAACCGAAGCTGCGGCTCGCGGATCGGCGACTGGTCGGCTTCGAGGCGCTGGTTCGGTGGGATCACCCGAGCCGCGGCCGGATCTCGCCGGCGGAGTTCGTGCCCATCGCGGAGCGATCCGGCCAGATCGTCGCGCTCGGCCAGTGGGTGCTCCGCCAGGCGACGGGCCAGCTGCGGCGGTGGCACGGCGAGACCGGGGCGGACCACGTCTCCATGGCCGTCAACGTGTCGATCCGGCAGCTGCTCGATCAACGGTTCGCCGACGGGGTCAGGTCCGTCCTGTCCGAAGCCGATCTCCCCGCCGAGGCGCTGGAGCTCGAGGTCACCGAGACGATGCTCATGCGGGAGCCGGACGCGATGGTGTCGGCGCTGACGGAGCTGCGCCGGCTCGGCGTCTCGATCGCCGTGGACGACTACGGCACCGGCAACGCCTCCCTCGGCTACCTCCGGCAGCTCCCGCTCGACGTGTTGAAGATCGATCGGGAGCTGCTCGTGGCCGACGAGTTGGACCAGCGGCAGCGAGCAGCGTTCATCCTCTCGATCTCCGCCCTGGCCCGAACGCTCGGCATCCGGGTGGTCGCCGAGGGCATCGAGACCGAGGAGCAGTTCGGCCTCGCCCGTGACCTCGGGTGCGAGCTCGGCCAGGGGTACCTCCTCGGCCGGCCGATGGACGCGACGCAGGCGGCCCGAGTCATCGCCGACAGCGTCCGTGCGTCGGTCGACGCCGCCGCTGAGTGAACGACGTGACCAGGCGCGCTTCACGCTGGGCCCTCGTGGGTCCACACTGAGTGTGTGGAGGTGCGGGACCGCCAGCTCGTCGAGCGGGCGGGCGCGGGTGACGAGGCCGCCTGGGCGGCCATCGTCGAGCGACACGCCGACGTCGTCTACGGGACGGCGGCGGCGATGCAACGCGCCGAGTCGGCAGCCAGTGCCACCCTCGACGTCTTCACCGCCGCCCGGCGACGTCTGCGCGAGCTGACCGAGCCGGACGCGTTGCGGGCCTGGCTGCTGGCCATCACCCGGGTCCGGCTCCTGAGCGACCCACCGGCCGCCGTCGACTCGTCCGATGATCTCCGGGTCGCCGCGGCCTCCCTCGAGTCCCGGGATCGGTTCCTCGTCGAGCTGGTCGTCGTCCACCGCATCGGCGGACGCGAGCTCGCGCAGGCGATGGGCGTCGCGCCGGCTCGCGCCGCGGCGCTCGAGACCAGGGCGCGGCGACGGTTGGAGCAGGCGATCGGTGCGCTGGAGCTGGTGCGGGGCGCAGGCGCGACGGGTTGCCTGGGCCTGGCCTCGGCGATCGCAGCGCACGGTCGTCGGTTCGACGTCGAGGTCCGGCGCACCGTGCTCCGTCACGTCGACGACTGCCCGGTGTGCATGATCGACCCGCGGCCGGCCGACGTCACCGTCTCGGCGATCGGTGCGCCGGCCGAGGTGGTCGCTGCGGCGATCGCCGCCGCCGACGGCGTGCGCGTCGTACCGCCGCCGCTGCGGGACGGCTGGCAGCGAGGTTGGCCGCCGTCTGCCGGCGGGGAGCCGTCGGCCCGGGACGCCGTCGCCGTCGCCGTCGGTGAGGACGAGGTCGGGTTGGCCCGGCGCGACGAGCGGCGCCGGCGCATCGGCATCCTGGTCGGCGCTGCGGCCGCCGGCCTGATCGTGATCGCCGGTCTGGCCCTGGGCGGAAGCGACGGCGAGGGTCGACCGGACGGCCTCGACGTGGACTTCCTCGGCGCCGCCGAGCTCTCGGCCACCTCGACGCTCGCGCCGCGGACCCTGCTCGCCGAGGCCCAGGCCGCGCCGCCGATCGCGACCACCACCACGCCTCCACCCGCGACCACGGTGGGGACCACTCCTCCGGGAGCCGTCGTCGACGACGGGCCCGCGGCCACCACGACGACGGTGTCGCCGACCACGGCCCCGCCGGCGACGACCCCACCACGGACCGGTTCGTCTCCGGCGCCCAGTCCGACGACCACCACGTCGACCACGACGACCACGACGACGACCCAGCCCAGCGGAGGGCAGCTGGCAGCATCGCCACCGTCGCTCTCCCTCGCCCCGGGGACCACCACCACCGTGCGGCTCTCCAACGTCGGGCCCGACACGGTGGACTGGTCGGCGAGCCCATCGGTCGGCCTCGGGGTCTCGCCCGCCGGCGGCTCGCTCCGGGCCGGGACGAGCGCGCCGATCACGGTCACCACCGGGACCAGGGCGTCGAGTGGCACCATCACCGTGAACGGCGGACTCTCGCCGGTCGTGATCTCGGTGCAGGTCGCCGCGCCGCCCCCCAGCACCGAGCCGCCGGTCTCCTCGACCACGACCACGACGACCACGACGCCGTCGCCGCCGACCACCGAGGCCTCGCCGAGCACCGAGACGCCCGGGTTCGACATCGAGCCCGACGGAGGCATCGTCGTCATCCCCGTCGAGCCCGAGGGCTCCTCGCAGTAGGCCCGTCGATCGGGTCGGGAGCCGGTCGGTGGTCCGGTAGACACAGACGATGCGTCGCTTCCGCCCGCTGGTCGGCACCCTCGCCTACGTGTGGGACCGCTCGACGGACCACGTCCTGCAGGTGCGGAGGAACGCCCGCGCCGAGGACGAGAACCTCGGCAAGGTGATGGGCCTGGGCGGCAAGGTCGAGCCCGACGAGCACGTGGTCGACGGCATGCGGCGCGAGCTCCACGAGGAGGCCCTCATCGAGGTGACCTCGCTCCGGCTGCGGGGCACCATCACCTGGACCGGGTTCGGTCCGTCCGGCTCGGACTGGCTCGGGTTCGTCTTCCTCGTCGACGGCTGGACGGGGACGCCGCCCGAGGCCAACGACGAGGGCACGCTGGAGTGGGTCGAGCGGGAGCGTCTGCTCGCCGCGTGCACGCCGGGCGGTGATCCCGATCTCCCGATGTGGGCGGGCGACCACCACTTCATCCCGCTCGTCTTCGACGACGACCCACGCCAGTTCCACGGCACCATGCCCTATGACGGCGAGCGCCCTCGCAGCTGGACCGTCGACCGGCTCTAGGTCAGACCGCGTCGACCTCGGCCGCGGTCGCACCGCCGGCGAGCTCGGGGAAGCCGGGCCCGCGGTCGAAGAAGGGCAGCTCACCTCGCTCGTCGAGCACGCGGCTGCGCAACTCGGCGGTCGCCGACTCGTCGATGACGGGAGCCGTCACGTCGCCGGTGAGGACGACGCCGTAGTCGGCCGCCGCCGCTGCGGCCGACACCTTGCCCTGGAGCACGTCGAGGCGGACCGCCTCGGGGTCGCGAGCGAGCGGGTCACCCCAGCCGCCGCCGCCGGTGGTCTCGATGCGGATCACCTCGCCGGGGGCGACCGCCTCGTTGTCGCAGAGCCCCTCCAGCTCGCGCTCGTTGGGCCCGCCCGGGTCGACGGTGACGAGGAATGGCGTGCCCGCCTTCCCGCCGTTGAGGCCCCAGCAGGAGAGGATCGAGCGGTCGGCGATGCTCATGAAGCCGCCGCCGGTGAGCGATCGGATCTCCTTGCGATAGCCGAGCCCGCCACGGTGGGTTCCCGGACCCCCGGAGTCGGGCGCCAGCCCGAGTCGCTCGATCCGCAAGGGGAACCGGCTCTCGACGAACTCGGCCGGGAGGTTCTGGGAGTCGGGCACGACGTGGATCGTGTCGGAGCCGTCGGCGTAGTAGCGACCGCCCGAGCCGCCGCCGAGGATCTCCCGACTGAAGAACCACTCGCCGTCCTCGGTGGTGCCCGAGAGACCGGTGTAGCGGATGGTCTCCTGGTCGGCCGGCATGTTGCCGCCGACGGCCTTCGCCAGCACCCCGGCGAACACGCCGAGGAGGCGGAGGATGACGAAGGTGCGGGCGTTGGTCGGTGCCGGGAACTCCGGCGTGACCAGCGTGCCCTTCGGCGGGAACTTCATCTCGATCAGCGGGACGATGCCCTCGTTGACGTCGAGCTCGGCCATGCGCTCCGGCGTGTCGGCCAGGTTGCGGAGGATCGGGGCGAGCCACTTCTTGAGGAAGCGGCCGTCGGCGTAGTCGCCGGCGTGGTTGATCGGGCCCTTCGCCTGCGGACCGGTGCCCGTGAGATCGAGGATGAGCTTCTCGGGCGTCTTCGTGAGGGTGATGCGCTGGGTGTGGAGCTTGGGTGGGTCGACGCCGTCGTGCTCGGCGTAGTCCTCCCAGACCCAGGTGCCCTCGGGGATCTTCGACAGGATCTCGCGGCGGAACGTCTCGGTCGTGCGGGACAGGATCGTCTCGAAGCACTCCTCGACGGTCTCGCGGCCGTAGCGGGCGAACAGCTCCTCGAGGCGGCGTGCGCCCATCCGGCACGCCGACACCTCGGCGTCGAGGTCACCGTCGAGGTGGTCCGGGAGGCGGCTGTTGCGCGTCATGATCGTGACGACCGCGTCGTTGCGGAGCCCGGCGTCGTAGAGCTTGATCGGAGGGACCATGAGGCCCTCCTCGAACACCGACACCGCGTCGGACGGCATCGAGCCGGGGACCTTGCCGCCGATGTCGTCGTGGTGGCCGAAGGCCTGGACGAAGGCGACGACGTCGTCACCGTCGAAGACCGGCACGGTGACGCACAGGTCGGGGAGGTGCCCGATCCCTCCCTCGGAGAGGTAGACGTCGTTGTGGAAGAAGACGTCCCCCGGGACCATCTCGTCGATCGGGAAGTCGCGGACCACGGGGTCGACGAGCGCCGAGTAGGAGCGGCCGGTGAGCTTGCGGAGCTGGCGGTCGTGCAGCCCGGCCCGGAAGTCGTGCTGATCGCGGATCATCGGACTCCGGGCGGTGCGCCCGATGGCGTCCTCGACCTCGGCCTCGACCGAGGCGAGCGTGCCCTCGACGATCTCGACGACGACGGGATCGACCTTGCTGACCATGAGCGGACGGTAGTCGCTGGCCGGCCTGATGCGAACGCCTCAGGTCAGTAGGCCGACAGGTCCTGACGACCACGTGACGATGGATCCATGCGCGAAGCGTGACCGTCCCGTACCGTCAGGAGAGCAGGACTCATGGTGAGATGGAGTCGGTCACCCGCCGATGCGGGGTGACCACCCGGCGTCAATGCCGACGCTGGGCAAGCGTGGGCACCGACGGTCGGGCATCGGGCGGCCGCCGGTGGAGGAGGGCGACGATGCGTCCTCGACAGCTACTCCGATCGATCGTGGCGGCGACGGTGCTCGCCACGGCGGTGTACGTGGGCTTCTCGGCCGCCGCTGCGGCCAACGAGTGCATCGGCCGGACCGTCACCGACGCCAAGATGCGCGTCGGCGGGCCGTCCGGGATCGACGTGCCGGTGGATCTGCCTGCTGGTGAGGTCACCTTCGTCGTCCGCACCTGGGACGAGTACCCGGAGCGTCCGGCGGCGCTCGACCAGGTGGGCGAGCGGGCGATCGTGCGCCTGTACGGCGGCGGTGTGGAGATCGCGTCCAGCGGCATGACCCCCGACCTCGAGGACGGCGTCGTCGCCGCGTCGTGGTCGGCGAGCTTCGGTCCGGTCGACGCGCCGGCCGGGCTCGATCGCGTCGTCATCGAGCACGCGCCGTCGGACACCGGGGCGAAGGACTCGCTGTGGGCCGAGGTCTCGGTGTGCGTGCGCGAGCCGGCCCCGGAGACGACGACCACGACCGAGCCGGCTCCGACGACCACCGCCGAGGTCACCCCCACGACGGTGGTCGAGACGACCGAGCCGCCGGTGACGACGGTGGTCGAGACGACCGAGCCGGCCCCGACGACGGCGGTGGAGACGACGGTCGTGGAGACCACGGAGCCGCCCCTCACCACCGTCGTGGAGGCGACGGTTCCGGCCCCGACCACGGATCCGCAGGGCGTGCTCTCCGAGGAGACCGACGACACCACGCCGGCGACCGAGCTGCAGGAGCTGCCCCGCACCGGGGCGACGACCGACGTGCTGGCGCTCGTCGGGCTCGGGCTCCTGGGCTTGGGCGCGACGCTGATGATCGTCGCTCGGCGGCCGCAGGCCGCCTGAGACTCAGCCGGTCATCCCGGCGTGGCCGGTCATCGTCAGCACCCACTCGCGCCCGGGGAACAGGTCGGGGACGCGGATCTCGCGTCGCCCGCCGTCCTGGGACACGATGGCGATGGTGCCGGCGAGCCCGTCGGCCGGTTCCTGGTTCACCAGCACGAGGCCGTCACCGTCGGGGGTGAGGACGAGGTCGGTGACCGTCGGGGTCATGGCCACCTCGGTCACGACCGGCCCGTCGAGCATGAGCACCGTCCCCGGCCCCGGCGCTCCACGGAGCCCGGGGACGACGAGGAGGTGCTCCGTGTCGTCGGTCGCCGCCACCGACCAGACGAAGTCGTCGCTCGCCACGCCGGGCATCGGTGAGGACTCGCCGGTCTCGGTGTCGATGAGCGTCGGTGCGGCGAGCCCGCCGGACACGAGCGCTCCCCGCCCGGGGAGGAAGGCGGCGAAGCGACCGGGGTGGTCGAGGGTGACGAGCTCCGCCTCGGGGTTCACGATGGTCGTGGAGAAGATCGCGCCGGAGCTCTGGAGGGCATACCCCCAGTGGCCCCAGCCCTGGAGGATGCCGGAGGCCGGCAGTTCGACGCCGATGGTGTCGGCCGCACCTTCGAGCACGAACGACGTGAGCACCGAGTTGCCGTGCTCGGTCCAGGCGATCGTCGACCCGTCCTCGTCGTGCCACGCGTAGCTGCGGATGCCGACAGCCACCGGTTCGAGCTCGCCGCCGACCTCGCCGGCCCAGAGCACGCGGCGCTGCTCGCCGTGGCGGGTGTAGCTGACCCCGGCGATCCATCGGCCGGACGCGTCGAACGACAGATCGCTGAGGCGGGGGAGGCTGGCGACGCGCACCTCGTCGGCGCTGACGACGGACACCAGGCGGGCCTCGTCGCTCGTCGGCGAGGTCACGACCATCTCCAGCGGAAGTCCGAGCCCCGCGAGGGCGGTCAGGTCGCGCACCGCGCCGGCCGGCACCTCGGTGCCGTCCCCGACGATCCGGGCGGTCGGCCGGGACTCGGCCGGGGTCGTCGTGGGCGCGGTGGTCGTGGGCGCTGCCACCTCGGGTGGGTCGTCGCTCCGCGTCACCACGATCGCGAGCACGACGAGCACCACGAGCAGGCCGGCGCCGTAGGCGAGGCCGCGTCGGGATGTGCTCCGCTCGACAACGGTGGTGGCCGCGGGCCCGGACTCGTCGGTCGCGAGCCACTCGATCTCGCGGTCGACCCCCTCCACGGCCCCACCGTGCCACACCGTCGAGAGCGTGGGTTCCCACGGAGGGTCCGGCGCGGACGTCGCTCAGGCCAGGCGGCAGCTCGGGTCGCGCAGGTCGGTGATGCGTCGTCGGAGCACCCAGAGCAGCACCCCGATCGCGGCGAGGCCGAGGAACGGCTGGATCGGCTGGAAGAACGACAGCGCCCCGCTCGTGCCGAGCGCTGCGACGACGAGGTGGTTGCACGTCGGGCAGCCGACGGCGAGCAGACTGCCGACACCGCCGGCGAGCGTGCCCCGATCGGCGGTCGACGAGAGGTCCTCGGGGCGGATGGCGAGGACGAGCCCGGTCAGCAGCGAGGTCGTGGCGAGCACGACGGGATCCCACCACCGCACCGGGATGCTCGACCGGCCGAAGATCGGGTTCGGCACGACGTCGGTGGGGATGCCGATCACCAGGTACGCAACGACGGCGATGCCGATCGCCCGCAGCCACGTCGAGCGGGGCAGCGATCGCACCGTCGCCATCACGTCCGCCACCACGCCGCCGACCCTACCGGCGGACCTGGTTGACGAACGGGCGCGGTCCTGGCTTAATCACAGCTATGACTGTCGAAAAGGTGCGGATCGGTTCGGAGGAGGCGCTCCGGGAGGCCGGGCGCCTGACCGGCAAGGTGGGATCGCTGCCCGTCCTCGTGGTGCAGGACGGTGAGGAGCGCTTCGCCATCGAGGATCGCTGCCCGCACCTCGGGTTCCCGCTCGCCCGCGGGACCGTGGCCGACGGGTTGATCACCTGCCACTGGCACCACGCCCGCTTCGATCTCTCCTCCGGATGCACGCTCGATCCCTGGGCCGACGACGCCCGTGCCTTCGACGTCGAGGTCACCGATGGCGAGGTCTTCGTCTGCTCCCGAGCGGCTGCCTCATCGGCCGAGCGGTGGGAGGCCCGTCTGGCCGAGGGCCTCGAGGGCGGCCTCGAGCTCGTGCTCGCGAAGGCCGTCGTCGGACTGCTCGACGCCGACGACGGCGAGCGACTCGTCGTGGAGGCGGCCGCCCGGTTCGGTCTGGAGCACCGGGGTCCGGGGTGGGGCAGTGGCCTGACCATCCTCGTCGCGATGGCCAACGTCGTCCCCCACCTCCGCCCGGGCGACCGCGCCGTGGCGCTCACCCATGCCGTGGCCCACGTGAGCCGCGACACGCTGGGGCACGCACCGGCGTTCACCGAGCCCCCGCTTCGCGGCGCGGCCGTCGACGACGCCCGCCTGGTGGCCTGGTACCGAGGGTTCGTCGAGACCCGCTCCTCGGATGCGGCCGAGCGGGTGGTGGCGACGGCGCTCGACGCGGCGTCACCGGCGGCGGTCGTGCCGATGCTGGTGGACGCCGCCACCGATCACGTGTGGCTCGACGGTGGGCACACGCTCGACTTCACCAACAAAGCCGTCGAGCTCGGCGTTCACGCCGATGGGGTGGCCGGGCGAGCGCTGGTCTCGCTCGTCGACCAGACCTGCCAGGCGCGGCGGGCCGAGGAGTCCTCTGCGTGGCGCCACCCCGTCGACCTCGTGGCGCTCGTGGCGACGACGGTCGAGCGCCTCGGTGCGGCGCTCGATCAGCGGAGCGGCGACCGTGCGGCGGAGGACGGAGCCCTGACGACGCTCGCCTGGGCACTCCTCGACGAGGACGCCGCCCGGGTCGCCGACGCGCTCGTCGACGCCGCGACCGCAGGAGCTGATGTCGAGCAGCTCGCCCGCGCGGTCGCCTACGCCGCCGCGCTGCGCATCGTGCGCTTCCACACCCGCAACGACCACGGCGACTGGGACACCGTGCATCACGCCTTCACCACCGCCAACGCCTGCCACCAGCTCGTCGGATCGGCGGGCGCACCGGCGCTGCTGCGGGCCATCGTCCAGGGGGCCATGCGTGTGCACCTCGACCGGTTCCTGAACATCCCGGCCGCCCGGGTGCCGAGAGCGAGGTCGGGCTCCCTGGCCGACCTGGCCGACTGCTGGAACGAGCAGGGGCGGATCAACGAGGCGGGGGAGCTGGCGTTCGGCTTCCTGGCCGGTGGCGGCCGCCGCGACGAGCTCGTCGCCGCACTCGGCGCCGGGCTCGTCCACGAGGACGCCGGATTCCACTGGTTCCAGCTCTACGAGGCGGCCGTCCGCCAGTCGGCCGCTTGGCCGGAGGGCAGCGACGAGTCGGCGCTGATCCTCGTGGCCTTCGCTCGGTTCCTCGCCGCGCAGACGCCGACCCGGCGGGAGCTGCCACGAGTGGTCGAGATCGCCCGCCGGCTGTCCCGCGGCGAGGCGCTCTTCGAGGACGATGCGCCGGCCGAGGCCATCGAGAACGGACGGAGCGCCCGGGTCGAGCAGACCCTCTGACGGAATGCGGCGCGGCGGTGGCCGTTCAGCGTGTCACCCTGTCCGTCGGCCACACGGAGGGGCCTCCACATGCGTGCTCCTCGGTCGCCCTGGCCCTACGTCGTCTTCACCGGTCTGACCTTCTCGACGGGCGCGCTCGTGTCGAAGGCGCTCGTCGACGAGGGCGTCGATGCGGTGCTGATCGCCGGCGTCCCGTTCGCCCTCGCCGGCATCATCGGCATCGCGCTGGCGCTCGTCGGAGCGGGCATCCCGCGTGAGGCGGTGCTGCCTGCTGCCGCGCTCGGCGTCGCCAACAGCACGATGCCGGCGGTGTTCATCAACCTCGGCTTCGAGACGTTGCCGGCCGGGCTGGTCACGCTCCTGATCGCATCGAGCCCGGTGATGACAGCGGTGACCGCGCACTTCTTCTTCGCCGACGAGCGGCTCCGCACGCTCAAGCTCGTCGGACTGGCGCTGTCGGTGATCGGCGTCGCCGTGTTGGCGGTCGGTTCGGGGGGATCGGACGAGGAGGCGCAGTGGGGCGGCGTCGCACTGGTGTTGATCGGCGTGTCCGCCGCCGGGATTTCGGCGGTGCCCGCCCGGATGCTCGCCGTCCGCTTCGGCGCGGCCCGCATCTTCGGCGTCCAGCTCCTCGCTGCCGGGCTGGTCGCGATGGCGGCGATGCCCGTCGCCGGCCGGCCCGTCTCGGTCGAGGGTGGCTGGACCGTCTGGTACCTGATCGGCCTCGCTGTGCTCTCGTTCACCGCCCTTGCCGGGTTCCGATCGATGATGGCCGCCAACGAGGTCGGCACGACCGGTCAGGTCTCGGTGATCGGGTACCTGCTCCCGATCTTCGGCGTGATCGGGGGCGCGCTGGTCTTCGACGAGGCGATCACCACCTCGGTGCTCTTCGGCGGCGCGCTGATCCTCGGCGGCGTGATCGTGCTCGGTCTCGGCAGCTCGGCCCAGCCGGTCGACGAGCCGGAGCCGGTCGCACC
>JBCDAU010000047.1:0-42274 GCA_039185015.1 Actinomycetota bacterium | reverse complement strand
GCCCCATCGCGGCAGCGGCGACCGGGTCGTCGACGACGGTCCGCATCGCCCGGGCAGCGGCGTCGAGGTCCGGATCGGCCCACGGGGTCCCGGGCGGGTAGGGGCCCGCCCCGTCGCCGACGACGCCGGAACGGGCCGGGACGAGGTGGGCGGTCTCGTGGGACGTGAAGTCCGTCGGGCCCGAGTAGTCGGTCACGATGACGGGCTTGGCAGCCATCATCGCCTCGGCGATGGTCAGTCCGTACCCCTCGGCGCGGTGGAGCGACACGTAGCAGTCGCATCCGTCGACCATCGCCCGCTGCTTCGTTGCGTCGAGGTGCCCGTCGACGATGTGGATGTCCGATCGGTCGGCTGCCATCGCCTCCAGCTCCTCGTGGCGATGCGGCACCGCACCGGCGTTGATCGACTTCACGATCAGTCGGGCCTCCCCCGGCGCGAAGGCCGACCGGAACGCGGCGACGACGCCGTCGGGGTGCTTGCGGTCGAAGACGCTCAGGTGGTCGAAGCAGAACAGGAACAGCGGCGACTCGCCGGACCGACGGGTGCGAGCCGGTGGTGCGGGCCGCTGTCGGGCGGGGAGCACCAGCGGGTGCACCGGCACGTCGAGGTGGCGAGCCAAGACGTCCGACGTGAAGGTGCTCAGGCCCCACACCTCGTCGACGTGACGCTGCGCGGCGATCATCGCCGGCGGCACCGACTCGACCTCCCATGCCCAGTACCCGACGGTCGGCCGGTCGGCGAGCAGGGACGGCCCGACGTGATCCATGAAGTCGTCGAGGTGGCTCGGCGGCAGCACGATGAGGTTGACGTCGAAGAGACCGCCGATCGTGCCGAGCGAGGTGCCGTCGTGGTCCTCGCGCTGGTTGCCCTCGGTGGACACCGGGAGCACGGTGTGGTCGATGCCCGCAGCTTCCAGGCAGTCGACGGCGAGCCGGGCCATCTCCCCCACACCCGCCTCCGCCGACACGTACCCGACCACGTTGACGCCCGGCGGGTCCTGCGAGCCCCCACGGGGCAGCGCCCAGCGCGTGAGCGAACGTGGCTCCCGACCCTCCCTGGCCTCGTACCAGGAGATCGCACCACGCCCGCCGGCCGGGCCGAAGAGGTCCGGGGCGGGGTCCGCATCTCTGACCGCGCGCTTGACCCTCGTCGGGATGGCGACGTCGTCGACGCCCCGATCGACAGCGGTCGTCCGGTTCGCCAACGTCCGACGGGGTGGCGAGCTCGTGACGAGGGACGATCGACAGCGCTCGTGGGGGAACAGCGCAACTGCGAGGTCGACCACGGATCGTCCGAACGGCGGCGCGGCATCGAGGGCGTGGCGCTCCCACCACCGCAGCATCCCCGCGCCGCCGGCGGTGACCGCCATCAGCGTCGGGTCATGGACCCCGTGCTCCGCGACCCAGCGCTCGGTGTGCCGGTCGGTGGGCACGTCGATGCGCGGCACGACGGACCAGCCGCTGCGCTCGGCTGCGGCGACGAGGTCATCGAGCGGTCCACCGACCGTCGCCGTCGGAGGGACCAGCACCACCACGCGCCCGCTGTCGTCGGTCAACGAGCGCAAGAGGGTGGGGGCCAGGACCGCGAACAGCTCGTCAGCGGTGTGCGTGCTCGCCGCCGCGACGACCACCTCCGCGGGGACGGGCAGCTCGTTCGGGTCGACGGTCCTCCAACCGGGCGGTGGCGTCCCGGCCGGCGCGACGAGGTCGTCGACGATCAGCGCACGGAGCTCGGCCGTTGGATGGTGACGGTGGATCGCCTCGCCGAGCGCGAGCAGCTCCGGTCCGTCGTGCGCAGCGGCGACGGTCGCGACCGCGAACGGGTTCACGCCCCGATCGCCATCGTCCGGAGCCCGGGGGCGGGGTGACGACCCACCCAATCGAGCGGATCCTCACCGGCGGGGATGACCCGGCGCGTCGGACCGACCGAGGAGGCGAGCGTCGCCGCCCCGTCACGCAGCGACTCGAGCTCGACACGGACCAGGCCCCAGTCCTCGTAGACCGGGACCTCGCCGGCGGCGAAGACCAGGACCGAGGCGTCCTGGCCGGCGACCAGCGGCATGACCGGCTGCGACCGCCAGTCAAGGGCGACGACCTCGGCGTCGAGGCAGGCGAAGTTACCGATGGCGAGCTCGGTCGGATGCACGGCGCCGCGCTCGACGACGAACAGGCGATCGACGAGCGGCATCAACGAGTCGACCGTCGCGCTGGCGCCGTAGGGCTGGCCGTCCGACAGCACGATTCCCCAGCGGTCGCTCCGGGACGACAGGGCCGGCGGCGTGAGCCGGTTGCCGGTGAGCAGGAGCGAGCCGTAGTCGGTGGCGATCGACCGGAACGTCGCGCTGCCGTGGTGGAGCACGACCGCTCCGTCGGCGACGCGGAGCCGGAGCCCGGCCCGGCGGATCCGTTCGCTGAGCTCTGCGTCCTCTCCGTTGCCGAGTCCGAAGCCCTCGTCCAGGCCTCCGAGGCCCACGAACAGGTCGCGGGGTGCGAGGAGGCACAGGCCCATGAGCGTCGGCACCTCGTAGCCGAACCCCGCACGGGCAGCGGCGTGCTCGGCACCCCACGCACGGGCAGCGACGGGGTCGGTCATCGCCGGGGCCGAGCGGACCATCTGCCGACCGGCAATGGCGTTCGAACGAGGGCCGACCATGCCCGTGCCCGGGACGGCGAGCTGAGCGAGCATGGCGTCGAGCCATCCGTCGACGACCTCGGTGTCGTTGTTCAGGACGCACACGAGCTCGCCGGAGGCCTCGTCGAGGCCCCGGTTGACCGAGGCCGCGAAGCCGAGGTTGGACTCGTTGGTGACGACGGTCAGATCCGCGCGCCGAGCGAGCCACGCGCCGGTGTCGTCCGGCGACGCGTCGTCGACGACGACGATCTCGAGGTCGCCGGGCACGGTCCGCCGGAGCGAATCGATGCACGCCTCGGTCAGCTGACGCTGGCCGTGGACCGGGATGACGACCGAGACGAGGCCGTCCTTGGTCGCCCGCTCGACGATCGGCCGAGGACCGTCGGTGGTGAGTCGGACGGGGCGTGCTCTGACCGAGTCGACCAGCGTGCCGGGGCCGACGTCGAGGTCGAACCGCTCGGGTAGCGGGCAGGGGCCGACACCGATCCAGGCCACGGTGCTGTGGGCGCCGTGCGACGCGGCCGCCTCGAAGGAGCGCTCGACGAGCTCGGCGCTCAGGTAGGCCATCACGGCCGGGCGGGTCGCCCCGACCCAGCGACCGAGGTCGACGCCGGAGACACCGCTCACGTCGCTCCACGGACCCACGACGCAGATGCCGGACACGCCGTACTGCTCGACGGTGTCGTTGGTGACCTCGCGCTCGGTCCAGACGACGACGGGTCCGAGCTCGCGGTACCCGACCAGCCAGTCGGGCGGTTCGGGACTGACGAGGTGGTCACTCACCACCAGCACGCTGCCGGGAAGCGCTTCGCGGAGCGGGGCCGGGCTGATCGTGGGCGCAGCCTCCGGGGCGACGAGCGCGGCGACCCCGCCGAGCAACGTGCCGTGGACGGCCGACGGTGCCTCGCCCGTGCTGTGGGGACGGACGAGGGGCGGAAGCAACCGACGGCGGACGGTGACCTCGGGCAACGGGTCGGCGCCGACCCGTGCCCCGGCGGCGATCGCCCGCCCACTCGCGGAGGCGCCCGCGTGGACGACCTCTCCGGCCGAGGTGGCGAGGCAGCACCCGACCGGCTCGGGCCCGGCGAGGTCGAGCAGCGCCTGGACCCACCCGGGCTCCGGGAAGGCCGCGGCGGGAGCGACCAGCTCGACGGCATCCGCCGCCAGCGGGAGGTGCGGCTCCTCGTCACCGACGACGACCGCGAGCTCCAGACTCCCCGGGACGGCGCAGCGGTAGGCGGCCTGCACGCGCGCGTCGACGTGATCGTCCAGTCGCACGACGACGTCGATCGGCCCGCCACGGCTCCGCCACTGCGCTGCGGTGAAGTCCTCGTCCGACCACGGCAGCCGGTACACGGCAGCTCCAGCGGACGATCGCTCGAGGAACCAGCCGGCACCCTCGAGCTGCTCGCTCTGGGCGTCGCCGAGGACGATCAGCGCGACCGATGGGTCGACGACGCCGCGAGCGGTCCGGAGCACGTCGAGCACCCGCGCTTCGAGGCTGGCGCCGTCGACGACGATCGCCTCGCTGCCCGGCGTCAGCCGCGACGCTCTCCGGAGGTCCGTGATGGTCCGGCGCCGGGAGAGGACGGGTTGGAGCTCGTCCGGGATGGTGGTGTCCACGTCGGTCCCGTCGACCGCCTCACCGGACGGTCAAGCGGGCCGCTGGCCTACCAGCTCTCGACGAACGTGGTGAGGGTCCGGACGCCGTAGCCGGTGCCGCCCTTGGCGAGCTCGCCCTTGGCGGCGTCGGTGGTGACCGGGCCGGCGATGTCGAGGTGCACCCACGGCGTCTCGCCGACGAACTCGCGCAGGAACAGCCCGGCGGTGAGCGCTCCGGCGTACCGACCCTTGCCGATGTTCCGGAGGTCGGCGGTGTCGGAGTCGAGCTGCTCGCGGTATCGGTCGGGCAGGGGCAGGTGCCACATCGGCTCGCCGGTCGCCTCGGCGGCTGCCGCGACCTTGGCGACGAGCTCGTCGTCGTTCCCCATGAGGCCGGCGATGTCACCCCCGAGCGCGACCAGGCAGGCGCCGGTGAGCGTCGCGAGATCGATGATGGCGTCGGGTTCCATCTCGGTGGCGAGCGAGAGGCCGTCGGCCATCACGAGGCGACCCTCGGCGTCGGTGTTCAGCACCTCGACGGTCGTGCCGTTGCGAGCGGTGAAGACGTCACCCGGGCGCTGGGCCTGGCCGTTGACCATGTTGTCGGTGGCGCAGATGATGCCCACGACGCGCACCGAAGGGGCGATCGTCGGGATGGCCGACATGGCGCCGATGACGGCACCGCCGCCGCCCATGTCGTTCTTCATGGTCATCATCCCGTCCGGCGGCTTCAGCGAGTAGCCGCCGGTGTCGAAGGTGATGCCCTTGCCCACGAACACGATCGTGCCGGTCGGCTCGCCCTCGGGCTCGTAGGTGAGCTGGATGAGTCGGGGTCCGTAGGTGCTGCCCTGGTTGACGGCGAGCATGCCGCCGCACCGCTCCTCCTTCAGCTTCTCCAGGTCCCAGATCTCGCAGCCGAGGCCGCGCTCGGCGGCCATCGCCTCGGCCCGGTCGGCCATCTCGGGAGCGGTCAACGAGCCGCCGGGCTCGTTGACCAGCTCGCGGGTGAAGGCCGAGCCCTCGGCGACGGCACGGGCCCGAACGGCCACGGCCTCGTCGACGCCGGGGGCCACGACCACGACCGACGTCAAGGTCGGCTCGTCGGGCTCGGTCCCCTTGCGGGCGGTGAAGGAGTAGGTCGAGAGCAACGACGCCTCGATCGCGGCTCCGGCGACGACATCGGCACCGAGCCCGTCGGCGCCCGTGATCACGACGGCGACGCTGGCGGCGGCCTTCGCCGCCTTCACCCCGTCGCCGACGGCGCGGCGGAGGCCTTCCAGATCGACGTCGTCGGCAGCGCCGAGGCCGGTGGCGATCGACAGTCCGGCCCCGGATGCGGCGACGAGCGTCTGCCCCGGCTTGCCCTCGAACTTCGTCGCAGCTCGGAACGCCTCGCCGAGCTCGTCGGGGAGTCCGTCGACGGCCTCGCTGCTGACGACGTGGACGACGGCGTCGGCATCGACGGGCGCGGCGTCGGCGAGGGTGGCCTGGGACGGATCGAGGCGAAGCGGCATGGCCGGGAAGGCTACCGAGCTGGTCAGGGCATCATCTTCACCGCGTCGAGGTCGACGATCGCGGCGACGGACCGATCGAGCATCACGTCGAGCAGCGTGGCTCCCCGCTCGTTGGTGGGGTCGAGCCCGACGCCGGCGCTGATCGGGATCGAGGACACGACGAGAACGCCGCGTCGGTAGGCGTCCCAGAGCACGTCGGGATCGACCTCGGCGCCCAGCTCGGCGAGCGTCGAGTGGTACAGGCCCACCAGCTCGCGCTCGTGGGTCCGCCGGTCCTCGACCGACATGCTCTGCGACAGGAAGTACGCGACGTCGCCGCCGGCCGCACCCTTGGTGAGCAGCTGCCAGTCGAGGATGGCCACCTCGTCGTGCTCGTCGTCGAACAGCAGGTTGTCGAGCCGGAAGTCGTTGTGCATCAGCGTGTGCGGCAGCTCCGGCGGCGGGGTGAACAGGTCCATCACCGCCGCCGGCATCTCCGCGATCGCGGCCGAGAGCTCCGGCGGGAGGCGCCCCGGGAACCGCTGCTCGAACTGTGGCCCGCACTCGCCCATCACGAAGGCGAACCCCTCCGGGTTCGGCGAGTCCCACGCGTGCGGCACGCCGTCGACCCGCTCGGTGTCCTCCCAGAACGCCGCGCCGAAGCGGGCGAGGGCCCGCATGACCGTTCGCGCGTCCTCGATCGAGCAGCCGGCGATCTGGTCGACGGTGCGCAGGTGGCCGAGGTCCTCCAGGACGAGCACGAAGTCGTCGGTCCCGGCATCGTGACGGGCCGCGTGGCAGGCCGGCGTGCGCACCGATCCGTCGGCGATCGCGGAGTAGAAGTGGACCTCGCGCTGGAACCAACCGAACATCGCTGCGTTCTGGCGACCGAAGGCGTCGTCGCCGGCGAGCTTCACGATCACCGAGGACGGCGCCGAGCCGTCACCGCCCTCGACGTCGAGCCGAACCCGGTGCAGCGAGCCCATCATCCCGACGCCCTCGCCGATCCGCTCGGCGGTGAAGCCCCGCAGCCGGCCGCCGCCGAGCGCCTCCCCGAGCAACTCCGCCAGCAGCACGTCGTCGACCTCGTCGAACGACGCGGGCACCTGTTCCTGCACCGCCATGTGACCCCCTCGTCACGACGTCCCCTCGGGAAGAGTCTCGCGGAGTCGAGCCGGCCCCGCCCGGGGAGTCAGCCACGGCCCGGCCCCGCCCGGGAACGGATCAGCTGAGCGGCCGGTGCAGGACCTCGGGGAGGGCGCGGCCGAGGATGGCGTCGTGGCGCTGGCGGATGCGGTGGTCGTAGGCCTCGTCGGGCATGACGTAGAGCTGGTCGTCCTCGACGGCGGCGACGACGTGCTCGGCCATCTCGTCCGGCGACATCGACTGGGAGTAGATGGCCCGGGCGGCGGCCAGGCCCTCCTCGGAGGTGCCGAGGCCCTGGTCGTCGTCGGAGCGATACCGGTCCCCGCGGTTGCGGTCGGCGTCCAGGATGTTGGTGTTGACCATGCCGGGACACACCACCGTCACGCCCACGCCCGCCTCGGCGGAGGACAGCTCGTGCCACAGCGTCTCGGACATCGTGACGACCGAGTGCTTGGTCACGTTGTAGATGCCCATCATCGGGTACGAGAGGATCCCGGCGATCGAGGCGGTGTTGACGACGTGGCCCCTCCCCCGCTCGACCATCCCCGGCACGAACGACCGGATGCCGTGGATGACGCCCCAGAGGTTGACGTCGATCACCCACTCCCAGTCGGCGACCGACGCCTCCCAGAGTGGGCCGTTGACGCCGACGCCGGCGTTGTTGCAGATGACGTCGACGTCGCCGAGCTCGGCGGTGGCCCGTCCGGCGAGGTCGGCCACCGCGTCGCCGTCGGTCACGTCGGTGACAACACCGATGGCCGGCACCCCGAGCGCAGCGACCGACTCGACCGCCTCGGCGAGGGCCTCGGCCTGGACGTCGGCGAGAGCGACGGCCGCGCCTCGGCCGGCGAAGGTGCGAGCGAGCGAGAGACCGATGCCGCTCGCCGCGCCCGTGACGACGGCGACCCGTGGGTCCCTCATGCCACGGTCCCCTCGGCGCCCTTCGACCCGACGGAGGCGCCCTCCTGCCAGCGGGCCATCGTCCAGAGCAGGTCGGACAGGCGGTTGAGGTAGACGACGACCGGGCCGTGCTCGACGGCGGTGATCGCCTCGCGCTCGGCCCGACGCACGACGGTGCGGGCGACGTCGAGCAGCGCCGGCACCTTGGCCTGTCCGGGGATCACGAACTCGGTCGGTGCTTCGAAGCGGCCGGCGAGGTCGTCCATCATCAGCTCGAGTGCCTCGACCATCTCGTCGGTCACCCGGGTGACGCCACCCTCGAGCTTGCCGTGGTTCTCGGGGAGCGTCGCGAGCTCGGCCATCAGGACATAGAGGTCCTTGGCGATCCGGCCGAGCAGGTCGGTCAGCTCCTCGTCGTCGCTCTCCGCGCGGGCGAGGCCCACGAAGGCCTGCGCCTCGTCGACCGCGCCGTAGGCCATCGGCAGCGGCGAGTTCTTGGGCACCCGGCCGCCGTAGAACAGCCCGGTGGTCCCGTCGTCGCCGGTCTTCGTTGTGATTCGCACGTCACGGAATGTAGGTGCTCCAGTGACACCGGCCCGTGCCGACCGGTATCGTGATGCGATCGGCCGCAACCCAGATGGGTGCGACCGGCCCATCCTCGTGAGGGACAGGTGCGACTGCTCGATCGCACCGGCTGTCCCCGAGTCGATGCCGAAGGTCGGTCCATGAGCTATCTCGACGCCGTCACCAGCAGAGTCGTGGTCTTCGACGGTGCCATGGGCACCTCGATCCAGGAGCTCGATCTCACCGCCGAGGACTTCGGAGGTGAGGACCTCGAGGGGTGCAACGAGTACCTCGTCGTCACCCGCCCGGACGTCATCGCCGACGTCCACCGCTCCTTCTTCGAGGTCGGCTGCGACGTGGTCGAGACCGACACGTTCGGCGGCACCCGCATCACCCTCGACGAGTACGGCCTCGGCGATCGCACCGTCGAGCTCAACCAGCGCGCCGCCGAGATCGCCCGAGAGGTGGCCGACGAGTTCTCGACGCCCGAGAAGCCCCGCTTCGTGGCCGGCTCCATGGGCCCGGGCACGAAGCTGCCGTCGCTGGGCAACATCACCTTCGCCGAGCTCCGCGATGCCTACCAGGAGCAGGCCCGGGGGCTCCTGCTCGGCGGCGTCGACCTGATCCTGATCGAGACGATGATGGACCTGCTCATCGTCAAGGCGGCGATGCAGGGCTCGCGCCGGGCCATGGCCGAGCTCGACATCGAGGTGCCGATCCAGGCACAGGTCACGATCGAGACCACCGGCCGGATGCTCGTGGGCTCCGAGATCGGAGCTGCGCTCGCCGCGCTCGATCCGATGAAGCCCGACGTCATCGGCATGAATTGCGCGACAGGTCCGGCCGAGATGGTCGAGCACCTGCGGCACCTGTCGCGACACAGCCGGATCCCGATCTCGGTGATCCCCAACGCCGGTCTGCCCCACGTCCACGGCGACAAGACGGTGTACGACCTCGACCCCGAGCAGCTCGCCGAGTGGCACGAGCGGTTCATCACCGAGTTCGGGGTCACGGTCATCGGTGGCTGCTGCGGCACCACCCCCGAGCACCTCAAGGTCGTCATCGACCGCTGCGCCCACCTCACCCCGGCCGAGCGCAACCCCGAGCACGAGCCGTCGGTCGTGTCGACCTACTCCCCCGTCCCGCTCGACCAGGACACCAGCTACCTGATCATCGGCGAGCGGACGAACGCCAACGGCTCCAAGAAGTTCCGCGAGGCGATGCTCGAGGGCGACTGGGACACCTGCCTGCAGATGGCCACCGACCAGGTACGCGAGGGCAGCCACGTCCTCGACCTCTGCGTCGACTACGTGGGCCGTGACGGCGTCGAGGACATGCGCGAGATCGCCTCCCGGTTCTCGACCAAGACCACGGTGCCGATCGTGCTCGACTCCACCGAGCCCGAGGTGATCGAGGCCGGCCTGGAGCTCATCGGCGGTCGTCCGATCCTCAACTCGGCCAACCTCGAGGACGGCGAGGAGCCCGGTTCCCGGTTCGACCGCGTGTGCACGCTGGCCCGGGAGTACGGCGCGGCGATCATCTGCCTGCTGATCGACGAGGAGGGCCAGGCCCGCGATCTCGAGTGGAAGATGCGGGTCGCCCACCGCATCCACGACCTCGCGGTCGAGCGGTATGGCCTGGACCCCTCCGACCTGATCTTCGATGCGCTGACCTTCCCGCTCTCGACCGGCGACGACGATCTCCGCAAGGACGGCATCGCCACGATCGAGGCGATCCGCCGGATCAAGACCGAGCTGCCGGGCGTCTACACGACCCTCGGCGTCTCCAACGTGTCGTTCGGACTGAAGCCCGCTGCCCGGCACGCGCTGAACAGCGTGTTCCTCGCGGAGTGCGTCGAGGCCGGCCTCGACTCGGCGATCGTCCACGCGTCGAAGATCCGCCCGCTCAACCGGATCGACGACGAGCAGCGCAAGGTCTGCCTCGATCTCGTCTGGGACCGCCGCGAGTTCGACGACAACGGCAACTGCACCTACGACCCACTCGCCGAGCTGCTGTCGGTCTTCGAGGGCGTCCAGTCGGTCACCGAGGTCAAGGAGGACCGGTCGGGCTGGCCGGTCGAGCAGCGCCTCGAGCACCGCATCATCGACGGCGACCGAGACGGTCTCGAAGCCGACCTCGACGAAGCCCTCCAGACCCGGCCGGCGCTCGAGATCGTCAACGGCACGCTGCTCGCCGGCATGAAGGTCGTGGGCGAGCTGTTCGGCAGCGGCGAGATGCAGCTGCCGTTCGTGCTGCAGTCGGCCGAGACGATGAAGACCGCCGTCGCCTTCCTCGAGCCGCACATGGAGCGCCTCGAGGGCCAGTCGTCCAAGGGCAAGATCGTGCTCGCCACCGTGAAGGGCGACGTCCACGACATCGGCAAGAACCTCGTCGACATCATCTTCACCAACAACGGCTACGAGGTGTCGAACATCGGCATCAAGCAGCCGATCAGCGAGATCATCTCGGCCGCCAGGGACTTCGACGCCGACGCGATCGGCATGAGCGGCCTGCTCGTGAAGAGCACGCTGATCATGCGGGAGAACCTCGTCGAGATGAACGAGCAGGGCCTCGCCGACATCCCCGTGCTGCTCGGCGGCGCCGCCCTCACCCGCACCTACGTCGAAAAGGACCTCCGCGAGGTCTACGACGGCCGGGTGTTCTATGGGCGGGACGCCTTCGAGGGCCTCCGCACCATGGACCGCATCATGGAGATCAAGCGGGACGGGGTCGACGATCCCGACTTCGGCGTGGTCCCCACCGGACGTGAGCTGCCGGCCAAGCCGGAGCGCACCGACGTCGACGTCGACCTCCCCGCCCGCTCGCCCGAGGTCGTCACCGACAACCCGGTGTTCGAGCCGCCGTTCATCGGCTCGGAGGTCGTCAAGGGCATCTCGATCGACGACATCGCCGCCTACGTCAACGAGACGGCGCTGTTCCGCAACCAGTGGCAGTACCGGCCCGAGAACGGCGAGACGGACGAGGAGTTCAAGACCCGCATCCGCCACGTCTTCCGGGAGCAGCTCGGCAGCGCGAAGGCGGCCGGTCTGCTGATCCCGCAGGTCGTCTACGGGTACTTCCCGGCCAACGCCGACGGCAACGAGCTCGTCGTCTACGCCGAGAAGGGCAGCTCCGAGGAGCTCGCCCGCTTCGCCTTCCCCCGGCAGCGGACATCACCCCACCTGTGCATCGCCGACTTCTTCCGCCCCGTCGAGTCGGGCGAGCCCGACTACGTGGCCATGCACATCGTGACGATGGGGCACACCGTGTCGGAGCAGGCCGCCGAGCTGTTCGAGGCCGACCGGTACACCGAGTACCTGCACCTGCACGGCCTCGGCGTCGAGATGGCCGAGGCGCTCGCCGAGCTGTGGCACCGCCGCATCCGTGAGGAGTGGGGCTTCGCCGACGAGGACGGGCCGTCACTGCAGGGGCTGTTCCGGCAGAAGTACCGGGGCGGGCGCTACTCGTTCGGCTACCCGGCCTGCCCCGACCTCGAGGACAACGCCACCATCGGCCGCCTCCTCGACGCCGACCGCATCGGCGTGACCTGCGGCGAGGACACGAGCTGGCAGTACCAGCCGGAGCAGACCACCTCGGCGATCATCTGCCACCACCCGCGGGCCAAGTACTTCGTCGCCCGGTAGCGGGGCTCACGTGTCCACCGATCAGGCGTCCGAACACGAGATCGAGCGCGACCTCCTGGGCGAGTTCCTGGTCGAACTCGACGAGGAGTTCGGCCCGGTCGCCGAAGGCTCGATCGAGCAGCTCGCCGACGCCTGGCCGGTCTGAGCTCGACAGCGAGGCCGTCTCTGCGCTCGCCACACACGATCCGGACCACCTCGAGCTCCTGAGCGCACAGCACCCGAACGTCGCGATCGTGCCGATCTGATCCATCGCCAGGTCTGCCGAGTAGCCGACGCAAGCGTCAGATCGCGACGAGTACCACGAACACAGCGATCACGATCACGAGGAGCGCCAGCAGGAACACGACCGAGCGGGCGTCGTTCTGGCCCGGACTGATCCCCGGTCCGCCGGCATTGCCCTCCGTACCTGCGCGGTTGCCGAACCCACCGAGTCCGCCGGTCCCACCGATCATCGATCCACCTCCGAGCCTTCGTTCATCGTACCGGCGCCCTCTTCAGGCCCCGGGGCTTCCTCAAAGACGAAGGCCACCCGGTCGGTCCAGAGTGGAGCCCACAGCAGGTGGAGCTCGTCGCCCACGAGCACGGGTCGGGCGCCGAGCCCGAGCGCGGTCAGCAGGCCGTGCTGATCGACGAGTGGGTCGAGGTTCGGCCCGGGGCACGGTCCCTCGATGTCGAAGCGAGGGAACCGGAAGCCGTCGAACGACGGCTTCCAGGTGCCTCGGAACCACCGCTCGCACCCTGAGGTGCCTTCAAACGTGCCGTCGCTGTCGAAGCGCAGCGTCGCCTCCGACACCGCCGGGACGAGCTCGTCCTGCAGCGTCGGAACCCAGCTCACCAGCACCCAGTCACGATCAAAGACGGCGTCCGGCACGGGCGCCGGGCGTTCGAAGCGCAACTCGACGTCCTCCCCGACGAGTTCGAGCCAGTCGTCCGCGAACCGAACCGTGTCAGCTCGCTCGAGCGCCTCGCGGAGTCGACCCTGCTCCTCGCAGAAGAACCCAAACCCGGCCTCGGGATCCTGCTCCAGCCGCAACTCGGCGCCCGACTCGACGATCGTCCCCGCATACGCCACGCACGGGCCCGGTTGCACCCCGCCGTCGGTGATCAGCAGCGTCGGTCGCAGCTCGACCGGGACGACATCGGATGACCGATCGATGCTCGCTTCGACGAGCACCCACTCGCCGTCCAGTTCGCCCGTCGATCTCTGGCTCGCGGTCCCGTCTCCGGGCGCAGCCCCCGACGAGGGCCCGTTCGATTCATCGTCGGAGCTAACGGTGCACGATGCGCCGAGCAGCACGACCAACACCGCACCGAGCACCACCCTGACCTGTGAGCCCACGACCCCAGTCTCCCCGAGCGGACCGTCGCAGGGACATCAGCAAGGAGGCCACCGTGACTGACATCTTGCTTCGAGACGTGCCGGACGACGTTCTGGAGGCGATCGACGCCAAGGCGAAGCGGCTCGGTCTGACTCGGTCGGACTACCTCCGGCGGGCTCTCGAACGCGAGCGAACGACCGCTGCGAAGCTGGTCACCGCCGAGCAACTCGGGCACCTCGCCGAGCTGCTGCCCGACCTCAGCGACCCACAGGTGGTGGGTGATGCCTGGGCGTGAGTCGGCTCGTCGACGAGTCGAGCCCGGTCTGACTCGACCTGGCCCCTGACGCCGACGAGTGGGCGGGGATCGACCTCAGCTCCAGGCCGAGCGGCCGCGCTCCCGGAGCAGCCCGATCCAGCCACCATCTACGTCGCCGACATCCGGGTGGAGGACGGCGTCGGAGTGCTGGCAGCGGGCGCCGTACGCGAGCTGGAGGAGGTTCGCCGCGTCGAGCGTCTCCAGCTCGCCTGCCGAGAACACCCGACCTCGAGCCCGCTCGTAGTCCGCAACGAAGGCCCGCATCTCGTCGACCGACGGCAACCCCGACCAGCCGACCGACCAATCGGTCGAGAACGTGGCGGCCGAGTCGCCGACCGCCACCACCTCGGGCACGGTCGCCACGCTGTCCCAGTCGTAGATCGCCACGATGCGATCACCGGCGAAGGCGACGTTCTCGACGCGCCAGTCGAGGTGTGCGTTGACGTCCGGGAGCTCGGACCGCGCCAGCACCGTGCGAGCCTCGGTCGCCAGCTCGTCGATCCACTCGGCGCCGGCTGACGTGGCTGCGAAGTCGAACCTGAGGTCGTGGGGCTCGCCCCAGAGGGAACCGTCGGCCGGTGGGCCGAGGCCGGGCTCGAGCGCCGCCGGTGGCTCGATGCCCGTGCCGGCGGCGATGAACGCCGCGAGGCCCGTCGCCATCGCTCCACGCACGACCGGGTCGTGGCCGGAGCGGCGCTGGCCGGGGATCGACTCCTCGACGGTGAGCACCCCGTTGCCGCAGCGTCGCGGTTCGGCCAGCGGCATGGGTGCCGGAATCCCACGACGGTGGAGCTCCGACTGGACCGCGTGCACCGCCCGGAGCCGCTCGAGCGAGGCGTTCCATCGATGCACCTTGGCGACGACCTCGGTGCCAGTGACCAAGCGGAGCCCGACGACGAGCCCGACGCCGGAGCGGACGAAGACCGCTGCCTCGGGGGCGGCGACGGCCTCGGTGAGCCCGGCTTCGATCGCCGCGGCGACCGTTGGCGGCGCGTCCGTGTCGAACAGGTCGACCCAGAGCCGGCGTGCGTGGGCCGTCGCATCGTCCGCCAGCAGCTCGACGAGATCGCTCCGTCCGACCATGAGATGAGTCTCGCCGCTCGGACGACCTCGGCGTCCTCAGGCGGCGCGCCCGACCTCGCGCAGCAGCGGTGAGAGCGCCTCAGCCGCTCGGGCCGCCGCCGAGTACGAGACCCCCGCAGGCGACGGCACCTCGTAGACGTGACCGCTGCGGACGGCGCGCAGATCGTGCCAGCGCTCGATGGTCGAGGGGTGTTCGCTGCGCGACTCGACGAAGAGCACCTCGGCGTCGTCGCAGCGCGAGACCTCGGCGGCCGGCCTGAGCTGGGCGTACAGCACACGCTCCTCGGTCACGTCGGCCAGACGGAGGCCGAGGTCGCGCAGCGCCAGACCGATCGGGTTGGGATTGACGCGGGTGTGGAAGCTGAGCGCCCCATCGTGGATGACCAACGACGCGTAGACCCGCTCGCGGACGGGACCGGGCATCGACTCGGCGAGGCGCCCGATGGTCGCGCGGTACGTCGCTCGCTGCCGCCGCAGCTCCTCGTCGCGACCAGCCAGCCTGGCGAGGAGCGCGACGTGGTCGTCGAAGGGCAGGTCCTCGTCGATGGCGACGGTCGGAGCGATCCGCTGGAGCTCGTCGAGATCGCATCCCTCGAACGTCAGCCCCCCGATCGAGTAGGCGATGATCAGGTCGGGCTCGACCTCGCGGAGCGCCTCGACGTCCGGCGCTGCGACGCTCCCGACGGGCGCGATGTCGCCGAGGTCGTGGACGCCGGAGACTCCGGGGTCCCATTCGAGGCTGTCGTGGTCGACCACCATCGCCACC
This sequence comes from Actinomycetota bacterium, assembly GCA_039185015.1. GTDB lineage: Bacteria > Actinomycetota > Acidimicrobiia > Acidimicrobiales > Poriferisodalaceae > JBCBSZ01. The sequence goes on along the minus strand of JBCDAU010000047.1, from coordinate 26,810 downwards.
ACCGGCGCCCCGAACGACAGCAGCGGATCGCCGATCGTGAACTCGTGCAGCGCGGCGATCCGCTGCGGGTCTCTGGGCACCGACACCGTGCGCCCCAGCGAGTCGACGACGACGTTGGTCCGCAAGAGCGGGCGGACGGTCGGCTCGGGTGAGGTCGGCCCCCCGACGAGCGACGGGTGGAGGTCGGGTTCGGGTCCGGCCGCGACGTAGGAGCGGTACGCCTGCCGGAAGGCCTTGACGGTTCGGTAGCCGCACCGGCGGGCGACGATCGTGATCGGCAGCCCGTCGTCGAGCAGGGCGCGGGCGTGGTGCATGCGGGTGGCGATGTGCCACTCGGTGAAGGTCAGTCCGGTCTCGTCGAGGAAGCGTCGGCGCAGGGTGCGCTCGCTGGCGCCGAGCTCACTCGCCCACCACGCGAGGCCACGCCGGTCGGTCGGGTCGGCGATCACGGTGTCGGCGATGCGACGGGCCAGGGGATCCCGGGGTCGCGCCGGCGGATCGAGGCGTGCCGATACCCGACCGACGAACGAGGCGGCGTCAGAGGCGGCCATTGTGCGACCCTACTGTTAGGTCGGCCGAAGGTACGCAATCGGGCGAGCTGTCCGCTCACTCCCCCAGGTTGGCCGGTCCCTTCCCGCCGGAGGCCCTTGGATGTGGGGTCGACGGTCCTGCCCGGACCGTCCGCGCCCCTGACTGAGGAGACATCGCCGTGAGAGCACCCCTCCGCCTCCTGGCCCTCGCCCTGGCCCTCGTGCTGCTCGCCACGGCCTGCGGTGACAGCGACGACGACAGCGCCTCGAGCTCCGCATCGGGGTCGGCCAGCGAGCCCGCCGAGACCGAGGCACCGGCCGAGACCGAGGCACCGGCCGAGACCGACGCGCCGGCGGAGACCGAGGCACCGGCCGAGGAGACGGCGGAGACCAAGGAGTTCACCGACGACCTGGGTCGCACCGTCGAGGTCCCGGTCGCCCCCCGGCGGATCGTCGCCTTCAACGAGTTCAGCCACGTCGAGCCGCTCCTCGCACTGGGCGCGCCGGTCATCGGGTCGACCGTGCAGGAGAACGGCGAGATCAACGGGCCCACCGCGGCCGCCTACGACGTGAGCGGCGTGACGCCGATCGGCGGCTTCGGCGAGATCAACGTCGAGGCGATCGCCGAGCTGCAGCCCGACCTCATCCTCGCCTACTCCTTCGGCGGCGAGTGGTTCCACAACGTCGAGCCCGAGGTGCTCCAGGAGATCGCCCCGACCGTCGCGCTGGACGAGAACCAGCCTCGGGACGACTTCCACCAGGCCGTCGCCGACCTCGTCGGCTTCAGCGACGTGCTCGAAGAGCAGCGTGCGGAGTACCTGGCCCGCCTCGACGAGCTGCGGCCGCAGCTGCCCGACGGCCTCTCGGTGCTGGTCCTGGCCGGCGACTTCGACGGCGAGGTGTCCGCGCACACGGTGCTGAACCCGAACCCGACGGCCGGCATCATCGTCGAGCTCGGCATCCCGATGGCGCCGATCGCCGACTCCAGCGACATCTACGAGAGCCGCTCCACCGAGCTGCTGCTGGAGGACGAGTTCCTCTCGGACCTGATCCTCTACGAGGCGAGGGGTGAGACGGTCGTCGACCTCCCGCTCTGGGGGCAGCTACCCGCCGTGCAGGCCGAACAGGCCTTCTCGATCCCCACGGCGGCAGGGACGTCGTACGCCCACAGCCTCGTCGTGCTCGACCAGCTCGAACCGATCCTCCTCGGCGCCGACGCGGACGTCTTCGCCGAGGGCTGACCTCAGCCTCCCGAACGACCGAACGACCGGAGGAAGGCGTCGACCACGATGCGGACGTGCTCGGCGCTGATCCGTTCGGGTACGAGCATGCGTCGATAGACGAGTGGGCCCAGGGTCTGGGCCGCAGCGGTGGCATCGTCGAGCTCCGAGTCGAGCTCACCACGCTCGATCCCCGTTCGAACCACGGCGAGCACGCCCTGCCGGGCGAGCACGGTCATCTGGGCGTGGAAGCTCCGATGCTGCTCGTCGGTCAGGGACCGTTCGATGAGGGTCGCGACGACGCCGAGCGTCGGGCCGTCGTTGACCGCGTCAGCGATGGCCGTGAGCTCAGCGGTGAGGTCACGGCGGAGGTCACCGCTGTGCTCGACGGTGCGCACCTCGCCGGCGAGCGCCTCGCCCATGACATCGAGCAGGAGGTCGGTCGACGTCGGCCAATGGCGGTAGACGGTCGCCCGCCCGACGCCGGACTCCTGGGCGATCCGCTGCTGGGTGATCGCCTGCCACCCGTCGCGCACCAGGAGATCGACGCCGGCGGCCAGCACCGCCGCCCGACTCCGCGCCGCCCGGGCGTCGAGGGGGCGTTCGGCGTCGCCAGCGACCTCGTCCACCAGATCAGTGTGCGCCAGCTGGGGGTGGAGCCGCCGCATCCCCTCCACTGTGAGACGGTATGTCTCACAACGCGACTAGGCTCGGCTCATGCCCATGCGAACCGACAACGCCCATTATCGGAAGGTCCCGCTCGCTCCCGTCCAGCGGGAGACGACCCACCTCGACCTCGAGATCGACGGCCGGCTGCCCGAGGTGCTCGACGGCCTCTACGTCCGCAACGGCCCGAACCAGCTCGGCGAGACCAACCCGATGCTCCACTACTTCAGCGGCCACGGGATGCTCCACGGCATGCGCCTCCGAGACGGGCGGGCCGCCTGGTACCGCAACCGTGCGGTGCGGGCCGGCGACGTTCCGGCGATCCTCGGCGAGGCGGATCCGGGCGGACCGGTGCTGAACGGCATGGACTTCTCGCCGAACACCAACGTCGCGGTCTTCGCCGATCGGCTCTACGCCACCAACGAGGCGGGCATCGCCTGCGTCGAGTTCGACGACGCGCTCGAGACGATCGGACGCAGCGACCTCGGCGGTGCGCTGGCGGACGGTTTCACCGGCCACCACAAGGTCGACCCGGTGGACGGCGATGTCCACGCCGTCGTCTACTCCTTGGTCCTCGGGGAGACGGCGCTCTACCTCCGACTGTCCCAGGCGGGAGAGCTGCTCAATCGCGTCGAGGTTCCGCTCACCGGCGCCACCCAGATCCACGACATGTCGATCACCGAGCGCTTCGCGGTGATCTACGACCTCAACGTCGTGTTCGATCCATCGCTGCTCGAGGTCACGACGTTGCCGATCGCCTGGACGCCGGACAAGCCAGCCCGCGTCGGCCTCCTTCCCAAGGGTGGAGCCGCAGCGGACGTGCGCTGGTTCGAGGTGGAGCCGTGCTACGTGTACCACCCACTGAACGCGTTCGAGCTCGACGACACCGTCGTGCTCGAGGTGAGCCGGTACGAGCGATCGTCCCGCGACGACCCCTTCGGACCCCTGGGTGACACCCTGCCGACGATCGATCGGTGGACCCTCGACCTCGGGGGCGGGACCGACGTCGCCCGAGAGGAGCGGATCACCGACGAGCCCCTCGACTTCCCCGTCGTCAACGCTGCCGTCCAGGGCCGGCCCTACCGCTACGCGTACACCGCCCGAGCGACCCTGTCACCCTCGTTCGAGGGCGCGGTGAAGGTCGACCGGGAGACGGGGTCGACCGAGCAGCAGGACTTCGACGGCGGGAACTGCGGCGAGTTGACCTTCGTCCCACGACCCGACCCGGTTGCCGAGGACGACGGCTGGCTGATCGGCTTCGTCTACCAGCCCGCCGAGGAGCGATCCCGCCTCGTCGTGCTGGACGCGCAGGACTTCAGCGGCGATCCCGTCGCCAGCGTCTGGATCCCGGGGCAACACGTGCCGATCGGCACGCACGGTGCCTTCCTCCGTGGTCGAGGCGCCTGAGGTCAGCCGCTGCGGTCGACGAGCGATGCGTGGACCGCACGTCGGACCGATCTGGCGACCGCGGCGATCACGAGCGCGACGAGGATCCAGCCGGTGAGGTCTCCGGTCCCCGGCGTGTCGGTCCTCGAGAGCAGCGCGGTCACACCGATCGCTGCGAGCGCGGCGAAGGCCAGCAACCCGTCGTCGACGATCAGCGCCCAGAGCTCGCCGATCGCCATCCTGATCCACTCGATCGCACGCGTCATCGGCTCACCGCCTCGTCGGCGGGTTCAGGGTGCAGTGAGCGCCGGGCCCACCGCTCGATGAGCGTGATCGCGGCGAGCCAGGTGGCGAAGAGATAGACGAGGGCCCAGGCACCGCCGGCCCAGTCGACGCCGAACCCCTCGGCGACCCAGTAGGTGCCGAACGTCGTGAGCATCACCGAGACGAAGCCCTTGAGGGTGTTCTCCGGCACGTTCGCCAGCGGGGCACGGGCGATCCAGCCCGCAGCGCCGACGGTGACGAAGGCGAGCACGGCCCCGGTGATCGCCACCGGATAGCTGGCATCACCGGACGAGCCGAGCGTGATGACGAGGAACGTGATCTCGAGGCCCTCGAGGAGCATGGTCTTCGCTGCGATGCTGAACCCCGCCCAGTCGAAGGCTCGCTCGACGCGCTCGTTGCCGAGGGCATCGAGCGTCTTCCGATACCGGACGTGCTCGTCGCTCAGCGCCACGACGCCGAGCGAACGCAGGATCGCCTTCCGCATCCATCGCACGCCGAAGAGGACGAGCAGCGAACCGATCACCACCTCGAACACCTGCTCGTCGATGCGGTCGACGAGGGTCGCGCCGAACGCCACCACGAGCGCGACGATGACGGCGAGCGCAGCGACGACGCCGAGCAGTGGCGCCCGCCAGCCGCGGGTGAGACCCACGGCGACGACGACGGTCCACGCCTCGACGCACTCGACGACCGAGGCGACGAAGACCGGGACGATGGCGACGACGAAGTCCAACACCACGAGGCAACGTAGGTTCCCCTGCGCAGCGTAGCAACGAGTAGTGTTCACTACGTGGTGCAGGAGACGGGGTTCGACGGCCTCCACGCCCGCGCCGAACGCCACCTCGCTGCCCTCGGGCCTGCCGGGCGACGGGTCGTCACGACGCTGCTGGCCGACACCGCGCAGCTCGGCTATCTCAGCGCTGCGGAGCTGGGCCGGCTCGCCGACACGACGGATGCGACGGTCGTGAGGACCGTCCAACGACTCGGCTACGACGGGCTCACCGACCTGAAGCGGTCCCTGTTGACCGAGCTCGCCGCCGGCGACGTGGCCAGCCGGTACCAGACGGGCAGCCACGATCCGGGCTCGGGAGCGATCGGCCGCCACCTGGCCGACGCGGTCGACGCTGTCGCTCGTCTCGTGCGCCCCGAGGTCCGGGCGGCGATCGACGATGCCGTGCGCGTGCTCGACGGCTCCGAGCAGATCGTGGTCGTCGCCGCCGGCCCGACGAGTGGCGTCGCCCGATACGCCGCAGCGCAGTGGCAGCGGATCGGCCTACGGACCCGCTCGGCGGTCGGAGTCGGCGGCCCGGGTCCCGACGACCTCGCCCAGTTGGGAGCGAGCGACACGGTCGTCCTGATCGCATCCGGACGCCCCCGCCGATGGGCCCGCATCGCCATCGATGCCATCGTCGAGCACCGGCTGCCCGCCGTGGTGCTGACCGACTCGCTGCCCGCCCCCGGGCCAGACGCCGTCGTGGTACGCAGCGGGCGCGGTCCCGCCGATCGTCCCGCCACCCACACGGCGACGATCGCCACGATCGAGGCGATCACCGCCGGGCTCGCCGAGCTCGATCCCGGTCGCACCGCGACAGCGCTCGACCGCCTGACCGCGACACGACGTCGTTTCGACGACTGATCGGCGCGGCGGCGTCGGCCGGCGCCTCGCAGTGGAGGAGCCGGCGCCACGGCGTGGAAGACCGGCATCTGGCCGAGAGACTGGAGCGATGCCGACGCCGCTCCCCAGTCCCGGAACCGAGTACCTCGAGCCGCCGGACCTCGACGAGGCCCGCTTCGCGTACCGGGGCCTCGTCTCGGCCTGTCGGACCGACGATGGCCTCACCGACCTCCAGGAGCTCGTGCTCGGTGCGCTGTGCCGGGCGATGACCGGGCACGACATCGACCTCGCCAGCCTCGAGTCGATCTCGGCCACCGAGTTCGCCGAGGGGCTGGCTCACCGCAACGAGGCGTTCCGCACCCGGATGGTCCAGGTGATGGAGCTCGGCCACATGATCCTGCCGGCGGCCGACGTCGGCGTGGCGAACCGGGTGATCGAGTTCGCCGAGGAGCTCTCGGTGCCCAACGACTGCGTGTACGTGGCTCGAGACGTGGCCGAGGGCTCACGGCAACTGGTCGCCGCCGACTTCGACCGCAGCCGCTACCTGCAGGATCTCGACCTGTCCGGCTTCACCCCGCTGCGCAGCGGCGACGACAACTCGTGGGCGTGGAGCAACACGGTGGTGAAGGACGAGCTCGCCGACCGATGGCGTTCGCTCGGCCAGATGGCCGACGGCACCCTCGGCCGGATGGTCCACGCCTTCTACCAGGCCCGGGGCTTCCGGTTCCCCGGCGAGGACGGGTCAGCGCCGCCCCTGCTCGCCCAGCACGACTTCGTGCACGTGATCGCCGACTACGCCAGCAACGTCGAGTCCGAGCTCGAGGTCTTCGCCTTCATCGCTCGCGCCTCCGACGATCCCGCGGCGTTCTCGCTGTTGGCCATGGTCATCAACCTGTTCCAGACCGGCCAGCTGGACGGGGCAGCGGGCATCTTCGAGCCCGACCCCGGGCACCTCGACGCCGCCGGGATGCCCGAGCGCCTCGCCGACGCCTTCCGCCGCGGCGCCCTCGTCGACGGCAGCGTCGACTTCCTCGCGCAGGACTACTGGTCGCTCGCCGAGCTCCCGATCGAGGACGTCCGCTCCCGCTTCGGGATCGTCAACAAGAGCGACACGGCGATCGATGCCGGCTCACTGACGCCGTGGGAGCCGAACGCCATGAGCGTCTACCAACAGCGCGCCGGCCGGGAGCTCGCCGAGACGCAAGGGCGCGCCTACGAGGATCACGGCGCTCCCGTCATCGGCTGAGCGTCGCCGCTCGCCGCGTCAGGACGAGACGAGCTTCGACTTGAGCTGGCGGTACTCGTCGTCGTCGAGCTTGCCCGCGTCGTGGAGGGCGGAGAGCTTCTCGAGCTGCTCGGCCGCGCTCGCACCGCCCGCAGCGTTCTGCACGTAGGAGCGGAACGCCTCCTCCTGCTCGCTGGCCCGCGAGATCGACCGATCGGCCATCTCGCCCCCGTTGAAGATCAGGTAGGCCAGCACACCGATGAACGGGACGATGATGATGGCGACCGTCCACCCCGCCTTGGCCCAGCCAGACATCTCCTTGGCGCGGATGATGTCGCTGAAGATCGAGATGACGAGCCAGATCCACATCAGGAACAGGAAGAACCACAGGATCGACCACAGGACCTGCCCGGTCCCGAAGGAGTTGGCGAGCAGCATCAGGCGATTCCCTTCGTCGGTGGTGGGCACCACGGTGCCCGGATCGGTGCGACCCTAACCCCACATCGGTGGTGCTTCCAGGGGTTCGTCACGTCATCGGACCAGGTAGTGGCCGAGTCCGGAATCGGCCGCCCGCAACCCGAAGGCCAACACGAGTTGCGAGCAGCCGCGCACCAGCGCCGTCGCACCGACCCAGAACACGAGCAGCGCGATCGATCGACCGGCGTACCCGGTCGCCCAGAGACCGACGGCCACGGCGAGCACGCCGACCAGCAGCCCGAGCCACCAGAGCTCGTTCCACTTCCGGGTCGACAGGGCGATGACGATGTCGATGAGGCCGACGAGCATGAGGAACCAGCCCACGAGCGCCGCCAGCACCAGGAAGGTCCGGTCAGGCCAGACCAGCGCGATCGTGCCGGCTCCGAGCTCGATCACACCCAGCACGACGTGCAGCCACCGCCACTCGGTCACCCACGAGGCGATCGCGAGATCGGTCAGACCGCCGACGACGAGGCCGACCCCGAAGAACGCGGCGACGGCGTAGACGGTTCGGACGTCGAAGGACAGCACGACGAAGGCGAAGAGGATCCACGCGATCCCGGTCACGAGCGGGAGCCACCACGACGAGCTCGCCGATGCACCGACCTGCGGCACCTCGGCGCTCGTGGCGAGCTCAGCGTCGGACATCGGTGACCACCACCCTCGTCACGCTGCCGGCGATCGATGCGGTGAGGCTCATGATGATGATCCCGACCGTCACGTGGACGCCGACGAGCCAGGCCTGCACCGAGGTGTCGACGTCGAGCGAGAACGGGAACAGCAGCGACGCGATCAGGGCGACGACGCAGAGGACCTGGAAGAACCACGCCGGTCTCGGCACCAGGTAGAGCATGAGGTTCAGGACGCCGGCCGCGGCGAGCGTGACCAGGAGACAGCTCCAGATCACCCGGCTGTCGGACAGGGCCACGAGGGTCTCGGAGCCGCCCCGGTCCGGGACCAGCAGCGGCGTGTCGAAGACGTCGCCGGCGAGCCGAACGACCGTGATGCCGGCGAGTGACGCGATCGCAGCGACCACGAACGTGGTGCTCCAGTACCGCAGCAGATCCACCTGCACCTGTCCGCCGGAGCGGTAGGTGATGCCGGGTTCGGGACCTGGGGGCTCGCCGCTGCCTGGTGCCGTCATCTCGCCGCTCCCTCTGGTCGCTGACCGCCGCCCACGCCGTCGTCTCCGACCGACGCTACTCCGGGCCGTCACCCTGCGCTGCGGTCGCCGCACGGACGGCGCCGACCAGCTCCGCCCGCTCGGCCCGGGCGCGATCGGCGAGCTGCTGGCGGCCTCGTGCGCGGGCTCGTCCGATGAGCCGACCGACGGCGCGGACCAGCGTCGACCAGACGACGAGCGCGATCGCACCACCGACGGCGACGCCCGCTCCGACCGCGACCGCGGCCCAGCCGTCCGCCACGACCACGCCGACGATGATCCAGGTGCTCAACCCGGCGGCCGCGCCGACGAGCAGCCTGACCGTGCCCTTCGTCGCCGTCGACCGGACCCATCCGGTCGTCGCGACGACCAGCAGCGCGGCGGGGAGGTGGACCACCGTCGTCGCGATGACCAGGGAGCCGGCGACGGCGACCACGATGAGCGCCGCCAACGCCGGGGCCGCCTGTCGGGCGCGGACCCCATCTTCGAGATCGGCGTCGCGCAGCCCGAGCAACGAGAGCCGGGTCGCGTACGAGCGATACCGGTCGATGATGGCCCGACGCGCCGGCTCGGGCGCAGCCGCGAGTTGGCGCGCCCGGAGCTCGACGCGACCGAAGGAGGGATCGCGATTCGCCGGCGCCGCCTCGCGCACCTCGACCTCGGCGGTCGCCCGCAACAGCTCCCGCTCGTCGACCGAGGCGAACTCGGGCGACACGGACGTGAGCGCGACGCGGATCCGCTCGGTCAGCGCCTGCACGACCGCGCGATCGTCCTCGTCGACCTCGACGTCACCGACGGTCTCGCGCAACCAGCTGCTCACCGGAACGGGATCCCCGACGACGACAGCCACCGCGGACCGGGTCTCGACCCGGCTCTCGAACGCGAGCCCGATGGGCACGACGAGCAGCTCGGGGGCGTCGACGACCGCGCCGATCGCCATGCGCGCCGCGCCGGTCCGGACGCGATCGAGCGCGGCCCGGTCGCCGGTGGTGCCCTCGGGGAAGATCGCCACGGTGCCCCCTCCGGCGAGGGCGTCGTGGACGGCGGCGAAGCTGGACCGGTTGGAGGTGACGTCGTCGCCGTCGCTGCGGCGGTACACCGGGATCACTCCGGCGAAGGCGAGGAGCGGGCGGGCCGGTGGCACCTTCCACAACGCCGCCTTGGCGATGAAGCGAGGCAGCCGACCGAGCACCGCAGCGACGATGACGGGATCGACGAAGCCGTTGCCGTGGTTGGCGACGATGAGGACGGGGCCCCGGCTCGGGAGTCGGTCGGCACCGAGCAGCTCCGGTCGACGATGGAAGGCGAACGTCAGCACCCCGGCGAGCCGGCCGAGGGCGAGGTCGACGCCGTCGCGGAGCCAGCCGGCCCTGCCCGTCGGGTCCGTGCCCGCGGTGGCATCGGCCCAGGCGAGTACGACGAACGCGCTGAGGAGGTGCCACACGGCGTGCGGTTGCGTGAGCGCCGCTGGATCGCAGGTCGGTGAGTCGGTGCGCCCGAGCAGCCAGGTGCCGATGGCGATCGCGCTCAGCACGAGGAGACCGTTCGTCCAGACCGCGCCGAGGCCCCGCCGACGAGCCACCACCTCGGCGCCCACGATCACCGCCACCAGCGCGAAGGCGACGTTCGACACGAGCTCGGCGGTGACGAGGTGGACCGCCGTCCCGAGCATCGCTGCGGCCACGGTCCCCACCGTCGCCGCTCGGTCGGCGGCGGCCCGTCCCCGGAGGCGACCGACGTGCCAAGCGGCCAGATGCACGACGAGGGCGAGCAGCGCGACGTCGTGGAGCAACTTCGCGCCGTCGCCCGGCACGCCGTGGAACAGCACGCTGCCGACGCCCTCGGCCACCATCGCCACGGCGAGCGTGGCCACGACCGCCCGCATCCGTCGACGGCGGAGGGCCTCGAGCAGCAGGAGGCCCACCACGACGAACGCGAACGAGGTCCACGCGTTCGCGTCCTGCTCGAAGAGCCCCCCGTCGGCGGCTTCGCAGTCGCCGACCTCGGTCTGGAGGACCGGGGCGATCACGAGGCGCTCCGGCCGAGACGCCAGATCGCGAGCGCGACGAGACCACCGACGATCACCAGGATCCAGGTCAGCAGGCGGAACAGCAGCACCGCGGCGGTCACCTCGTTGATCGTCGCCGCTCCCGTGACCGAGGTGACCATCGAGATGTAGGCCAGCTCCGTGACCCCCGCGTTGCCCGGCACGATCGGCACCGCGGTCAGCCCCTGCACGAAGGCGTAGACGACGAAGATGCCCGTCCACCCGATCGCGTCCTCGCCGACACCCGTGAAGCGGAGGCACATGATGAGCAGCCCGACGCGGGCAGCCGCCGCGAGCACGGTGCCCCAGGTCGCGATCAACCACCGCTCCCGCACCAACCCGATCGCCTCGGCGCGTGCTGCGACGAGCCGGTCGGCCAGCTCGCCCTCCGCGTCACGGCGCAGGAGCCGCAGCGCGAAGCGCCAGGCCGGATCGAGCAGACGGCCGAGTCCCATCGTCACCCGCTCCGAACCCAGCGCGACGGCCACGACGGCCACACCCACCCCGATGATGGCGGCGATCGTCACCAGCGTCCGCCAGGCACCGTCGAGGGGCACACCCGACACGACCAGCCCGACCGCCGCGACGACGGGGAGGACGAGCTTGATCCCGACGCTGAAGATCCCGCCGGCCGCGACGGCGAGCCCGGCCTCGCGTGCCGAGCGACCCCAACCGGTGAGCATCCGATAGCGGATCGGGAGGTCGGAGGGCCCCGGGACCACCGAGGCGACCGCCCCCGGCCCGAGGAAGGCGAGGATGCCGCGCCGGACCGGGAGGTCGGGCACGAGCGCCGCGGTCTGCAGCCCCTGACAGGCGAGCCAGACCAGCCAACCGCTGCCGAGGGCGAGGAGCTCGGCGTCGGACAACGAGCGCAGCGCGTCGGCGACCGCGCCCCAGTCCAGCTCGTCGACGGTGCTGTTCAGGATCAGCGCCGTCGCCCCGAGGGCCACGACGACGATCGCGATCCGCCCACCGACGGCCAGGAGCCGGCGTGCGGCGCTTATCGGCGCGTCCACCTCTGGGTCGGCCGCGCTCACACGAGCTCCGCGCGCTCGCTGTGTCGCAGCGCCAGCCAGCCCGGCAAGGTGGGCAACCAATAGGTGACCAACCGGAAGACGAGCGTGGCCGACCAGGCGACGGGCTCGTCGACCCCAGCCCCGGTCAGGACGAACACGAGCGCCGCCTCGATCGCCCCGACGCCTCCGGGCGTCGGGACCGCACCGGCCACGGTCGTCGAGACGAGGTAGAGCGCACCCAGCTCCGCGAAGCCCAGGTCGATGCCGAACGAGCGACAGGCCAGCGCGAACGCGACGATGTTGGCGAGCTTGCCGAGCGCGGCGCCACCGAAGAGCTGCGCCAGCTTCGCGGGACGGCGTGCGAGCTCGCCGTACTCGCCGCGCAGCTTGGACCAGGACCGCTGCACCCATCCGCCGACCGTCGCCCGGAGCCAGGGCACGCCGACGACGATGCCGACCACCGCCACCACGGCGAGGAACACGAGCGCGATCGCGGTGCCGTCCACCGGCGTCGTGTCGCCACCGCCCGGCGTCGACCCGCTCCACGTGAAGAACACCGCCACGAGGGCCACCTGGGCGACGCCGCTGGCCGCCGACGTCAGCCCGACGGCCGCGGTCGCGACGGCCAGCTCCGTGCCGCCCTTCTGGAGGTAGCGGATGCGCATGGCCATGCCGCCGGCGTTCGCCGGCGTGAAGCGGTTGAGGAACGACTGCCCGAGCATGACCGTCGTGGTCTCGGTGAGCCCGAGTGGCCGCAGCACCGAGCCGGAGAGCGAGATCGCGCCTGCGACATAGGTCATGACGGTGGCGAGCAGGATCCACGGGAGGTAGGCCCACTCGGCCTCGCGGACAGCGTCGACGATGTCGCCGAAGTTGGCGGCGAGGCCGAGACCGAAGCCGACCAGGACGAAGAGACCGACGCCCGTGACCACGCCGGCGACCGTGAGTCGAGCCAGTGGCTGCAGCTCCGGCTCGTCCGAGCCGGTGAGGCGCTGGAGCTCGGCCCGGACGGCGTCGAGCAGCCCATCGACCTCCTTGGCCGCCCGTCGGGTCTCGGCCGACAGCGCCAACGGCTGGACGTACGCCATCGCTCGCACGAGCTGCTGCCGGTCCACGACCGCCGCTGCTGCCGCCGCCGCCCGCTCGGGCCCGACCAGGAGCGCGGTGCCGACCAGCAGCTCCGCGACGTCGGTCGAGAGTTGGGCGTCGGTCGCATCGATCCGGCCCCAGCCGAGCCCGGTGATGACGGGGGTGTCCGAGATCAGGACGTGGGCGGGACGCAGTCGACGGTGGGCGATGCCGGCTCGATGCAGACGCTCGGTCTGGGCCCACACGTCCCGGAGGAGCACGTCGTCGATCCGATCGGGCGGCAGCGCGGACAAGGCCGGGACGTCGTCAAGATCGAGCGCCAGCACGGCGCTGCCGTCGTCCCCCTCGTCGACGCCCAACACCTGGGGCACGGCGACGCCGCGGGCATCGGCGAGGAGGGTCACGAGCGCCTCGTTGCGAGCCAGCGCACGCGGCGTGATCTCCGGGGACTCGTCCTCGATGCCCTTGACGCGGATGCGGCGCCACATCCGGAAGAGGAGGTTCGCATCGCGCTCATCAGCGCCGATGTAGACCAACCGCACCAACCCACCGTCGCCGGTCCGTGCCTGCCAGGCCCGCCGCCCGTCGACGCTGACGGCATCGCCGACCTCGTCGAGGTCGAGTCGCATCGACGACAGCGCCTCGCCGAGCCGCGCACGGCCCGGCTGACGCACCGGGGCACCCGCGACGACCAACACGGCCGATCCGACGAAGACCCCCAGCACGATCGCCACGAGCACGTTGACCGGTACCTGGGTGGCGGTCATCGTCTGCACCAGCGCAGCGAGCGCGATCACCGACCATCCGACCCGACGCCACGAGGGTCCGGTCGCCGGCACGACGATCGTCACCACCGCGGTGAGACCGGCGACCGACGAGACCGACGGGAAGTCGCTCTGCGCGATCCAGGACCGCTGCGGGTCGAGCGCCAGGAGCTCGGGCGGGGCCACGCGCTCGAGCCAGTCGACCAGCGAGGCCATGAGCCCGATGGCGAGCAGGCCGCCGACCGCGACGACCACGAGCTGGCGAGGTCGCCGCCACCGAGCGGCCCAGACGACCAGCACGATCGGGCCGGCGACGATCGCGAGCTGGGTAGCGCCGATCAGCAGATCCCGGAGGCTGGCGGGGATACGTCCGACGAGGCGGACGATGTCGGCCGAGACGTTGGTCAGCGCGCCGGGGATCGCCGCGGCGGACGCCAAGGCGACGGCGAGCACCACTCCGGCGAACACCAGCCGGGCCACATCGGCCGGATGGCGGCGCCAGTCTGCCGCTGCCCACATGCTCGGCGACCTCCCTCCGTCCGACCGCGGAGGCTAACCGCCGATCGGCCGTCGGGCGGCCCACCGTCGGCGCCGTCCTCGAACGTCGACGTCCACTACGTTCGGGGCGCGGGCTCGGACGAAGAGGGTGGCATGGCAACTCCAGGTTGGTATCGGGATCCGACGGGTGCGGGCGACGGCCGCTACTGGGACGGACAGCGATGGACCGATTCGGTGACCCGCGGCGGATACACCGTGACCTCGGCCGTCGACCCGGCGCGAGCCGAGATCCCGCCACCACCCGGCTCCGAGCTCGTCGCCGAGCCTCGACCGCAGCCAGCCGCAGGACAGCACGTGACCGTCTCGGCCGGCGGCGCCGGCGGGAGCCGCAGTCCCGTCGCTGCGATCCTCGGAGCCGTCGCGGTCGTCGTGGCCATCATCGCCATCGTGATCGCCCTGTCGAACTCGAGTGACTCCGACGACGACGAGACCCCCGATACGACCGAGGCACCCGTCACCACCGTGGAACCGGAGCCCGAACCCGAACCCGAGGGCTGAGGCGGCGGGCCGGGCAGGCTCAGGCCGGCACGCTCGCGACCAGCGCCGTGTCGAGCACCTCGACGAAGCGGGCCCGGCACGTCGAGATCCACCGGGGGTCGTCGTCGGCGAACGCTGCTCGGACCTGCGTCCGAACGGCCTCGCCTTCGGGACCCGTCGGATCGCCGTGCGCGTGCAGCCAGGCGTCGGCACGAAGCGACTGCAGCACGGTGATCGTGTCGACGGTGCCGAACTCCAGCGCGACCGCCGTGGTGACCGCTGAGGGGGCGAGCTCCCGCGCTCGGCCGGTCCAGTCGCCGGACAGCTCGGCGGACACGCTGTCACCGTCGACCATCGAACGGACGTCGCCCCAGATCGACGACGCTCGGACGTGCGCCGGGTCGTCCACCGGCTCCGAGCCGATGAGCTCGCCGTACCCCCAGGGCCCGAGGCCGGTGTGGAGATCGACGATCTCCACACGCTTCGCCGAGCCGAAGGCGTCGGCGGCCCAGTTCCGCAACCACCGATGACTCCAGGTCGGACCGGTGCCGCCGTGGAAGATCCCCGTCGGCTGCGAGTACTGCCCCGAGGAGACGATCTCCTGGAAGCGCTCGAGCCCGACCTCGAGGGCGCGGGCCATCAGCGCATCGGTCGTCTGCTGCTGGACCTCGGGCGACCACGAGCTGGGGACGAGCAGCTCGGCGATCTCGTCGTAGGCCTCGTTCGTCGGACCCGGGACCGACCAGTCGACGAAGTTGCGGTTGAGGTCGACGTTGTCCTCGTTGACGCGCCGCACCCACGAGAACCCGTACGGGTTGAGCGCGTGCACGCAGACCAGGCGGGCGGCACCGAGCGGCCGCTCGGGGAGGTGCTCGAGCAGATCGACCTGGAGCTCTGATCCGCAGTAGCCCTCGACGCCGTGGGTTCCGGAGACCACGACGACGACGTGCTCGGCATCGGTCGCGCCGACCTCGGCGACGTCGACGGCGAGCTCCTCGCCGTGCAGCCCGGTCAGCGGGTGCACGGTCGTGTCGACCAGCGCGCCCGCCGACTCGGCGGCGCCGAGGAACCGCCGGCGCGCGGTGCGGTAGTCGGGTGCGAGCTCGGTCATCGCCGCAGTCTCGCAGCGGGAGCGACGACTTGGCTCAGTCGATCTCCAGATCGATGGCGGCGAGCTGCTCGCGCAGGTGCTCGACGGCGTCGAGCGGCTCGCCGTCCGGGTCGTCGATCGGCCGAAGGACCGCACCGATGTCGGTCTCGACGAACAACACGAGCGAGAGTCGCCCCTCGAAGCGGGCGTCACCGGTCGGCGCCATGATCCGGTGCGGGTTCGACCGCCACCGGCCGCCGGACCAGTGGGTGAGCAGGTCCCCGACGTTGATCACGAAGGCCCCCGGGACGTGGGGCACGTCGACCCACTCGCCGTCGGGCATCTCGACCTGCAGCGGCGGATCGGACTCGTCGCGACTCAGGATGGTGATCGTGCCGAAGTCGCAATGCGGCCCGATGCGGTACTGCTCCGGGGCCGGCTCGACCTCGCCGATCGGCGGGTACCAGGTGACGTTCAGGGTGTGGAGCGGCACGCGGCACTGGGACAGGAACGTGTCGGGCGGGACCTCCGCCGCGTGCTCCAACAGCTCGAAGAGCTCACCGATGAGGACGCGGCCGCCGTCCAGGTAGCGCTCGATCGCCGTCGCGAACGCCGGCACCTCGTCGGGGAAGGCGTTGCGACTCGGGGTGAGTCCGTGGGAGGAGATGACGTACTCCGGCTCGGTGACCGGCGAGACGCTCCAACTCTCCTTGAGGTCGGGCGGCGTCGGCTGGCCGAACGAGTACCCGGTGGCCTCGACGCCGAGCGGGATCCAGCCGGGACTGCCGATGCCTTCGCGCTGCTCGTACTTCGTCTTGGTCTCCGCCGGTAGGGCGAAGACCTCGAGGCTGGCCGCACGGGCGTCGGCGACGATCTGCTCGTCGATGCCGTGGCCGGTGATCAGCAGGAAGCCGCTGGTTCGCAGGGCCTGGTCGACCATCGCGGTGACCGTGTCGCGGCTGGCCTCGTCACCGGCACGCCACGCCGACAGGTCGATCACGGGGAAGGGGACGGTGGTGGCTTCGGACACGGTCATGGCGATCCCTCTCGCTCCACCGGCAACCTAGGCGCCCCCTGGCGCGAACGGGCCCGAGCCACGAAGACGTAACCGTGCGGTCATCGTGGCGTTTGCGTCCCGCACGCGACGAGGGCCGCAGCACCCCCACCCACCGGCGGGTCGCTGCGGCCTCGATCGAGGACGGGTTCGGAGCGAAGACAGATCGCGCTCAGCTCCAGGTGGCGCCGCGCGAGAAGCGCAGCCAGCCATCGCCTCGGTCGTCGTTGTCGATGCTGCGGGACCACGTCGCTCCGGCTTCCTCGGACTGGTTCGGCACGTCGGACGGGGCCGAGGCTGCGCCGAAGGTGCCCGCACCGACCGTCAGGGCGACTACGGCGGCGGCGAGGCGGGCGAGGATGCGGCGACGAAGGCTCATGATGAACTCCAGAACTCGGTGGGTGAGCGAGGTCTCGTCGTCCGGAGCGGGCCGCTTGAGCCGGGCCGGTCGAGTTGGGAGTCCGGTGGGCGGGCGGTGTCCACCCCGAGCGCGATCGAGCGGAGACGCTCAGGTCGAGGGAGCACCGGGCGCGAGCGATCGCGGCAGGCCGCCGGTGATCCCGAGGGCGGCGACCGCCAGGAACGCGGCGAAGAGCAGGCCACGACGCAGGGCGGCCAGTTGGGCGGCCTCGTAGCCGTCCACCACCGCCGCGACCTCGGCGGCGTCGACGCCGGCCTCGACCAGCGCGGCATCGACGTCGGCGGCGGCCACGAAGCTCCCACCTGCGGCGACCTGCACCTGAAGGGCGTCGGCGAGCTGGGCAGAGATCCGCTCGTCGTCCGAGATCGTCGACGTGAACGCTCCGATCAGCGCGCTCAGCACGATGGCACCGACGAGAGCGGTGCCCGCGGCCGAGCCGACCTGTTGGGCGGTGTTCTGCAGCCCACCGGCCTCGCTGCGGTCGTCGGCCTCGACCGACGACTGGATGACGTTGCCGAGTTGCGATGCCACGAGACCCATGCCGACCCCGAGGAGGCCGAGCGACGCCCCGAAGGCGATGCCGGTCAGCTCCGGTTCGATGGTCTCGAGCATGGCGAAGGCCGCGACGGCGAGCAGCACGAATCCTGCCCGGACCACGAGACGAGGCCCGACGCGACCGGCGAGGGCGGGCCCGAGCGTCGACGTCACGAACATCGTCACCGAGATCGGCAGCATGCGGACACCGGTCTCGAGCGCATCGAGACCGAGGACGATCTGGAGGTAGAGCGGAACGATGAAGAAGATCCCGAGCAGGATCAGGTTCTGACAGAAGAAGCACGAGAGCCCGGCGCGCAGCGTCCTCGAGGCGAACAGGCCGAGGCGCACCAGCGGGTCACGGCCGACGGCGATGCGGTGCTCCTGCCAGCGGACGAAGACGACGAGGATCCCGACGCCGGCCAGCACCACGAACGGGGTGAGCGCGAAGCCGAACGGTGTGATCGGCGAGCGCCTCGGCTCGATCCAACCCCATGAGCTCGACTGCAAGAGCGCGATCACGATCGTGCCCAGCCCGGCGGCCGACAACGCGGCCCCGACGACATCGAGCTGTGGTCGACGGTCGGCTGGGCGCGAGTCGGCCACCGCCCGGACCACCAGGACGATGGCGGCCGCCACGATGACCTCGCCGACGAAGACCCACCGCCACGAGAGGTTGGCGGTGAAGAACCCACCCACGATCGGGCCGACGGCGATGCCGACACCGGAGACCCCACCGATCACCCCGAAGGCGGCGACCCGATCGCGACCCTCGTAGTTCGCTGCGATCAGGGCGACCAGGGCCGGGAGCACCAGGGCGGCACCGACGCCCTCGAGGACCGACCAGCCGAGCACGAGCGTCCCGACGTTCCACGACGCTGCGGTCAGGGCTGACCCCGAGCCGTAGATGATCAGCCCGATGGTGAAGGCCCGGCGTCGTCCGAGGAGGTCGCCGAGCTTCCCGCCGGTCAGCATCAGCATCGCCATCACGAGCGCGTACAGCGTGATGACCGCCTGGATGGTGGTGACGTTGGTGTCGAAGTCCTCGACGAGCTGGCTGATCGAGACGTTCATCACCGCCTGGTCGAGGACCATCAGGAACTGGGCGAGCGCCAGGACGGCCAGGGCGGCCCACTTCCGCATGGCGTCAACGTAGCCATCGCCGACACCGCGGCGAGATCCGGCCCAACGTCGCATGGCGGACGGCGAGGTGCGCCGTTAGGGTCGGCGTCTCCAACTCGCCAATGGTGGGAGCCCGCCCATGACCCGTCTCGTCGTGCTCATCGGAGCCGTCCTCGTCGCCCTCACCGCGCTCGTCGTGCCGTCAGCAGCTCAGGGCGGCGGCGTGCTCGAGATCCCCCTGGACACCATCGTCCGTGAGCCCGAGGGATCGGTGACGCTGCTCGCCTCGCCTGCGGTGCCGCCCGAGGCGGTCGGGCTCACCTGCACCGGTGAGGCCACGACGTCGAACCAGGGCTCGGTCCACCCGAACAACGATCTGATCGTCGAGACCGGCGGCCAGTCGGTGGTGTTCGAGGACGTCGAGGACATCCCGGGCCGCACGATCACCGCATCGGGCTCCTTCGTGCTCGGCGACACCTTCACCGTCAGCTTGTTGATGGGCCCGGACGAGGTGTTCAGCGGCGGCATCGTGATCGCGGTCGAGTGCGAGCCGCCGGCGACCACGACGACAACCGAAGCCACGACCACGACGGCTGCGCCGACGACCTCCGAAGCCGAGCCGGTCGAGACGACGACCACGACCGAGGCGCCGCAGACCGGCACCGACACCGACGAGCTGCCCGCGACCGGTCCGGGGATCGTGGTCCCGGGTCTGGCCATCGGCGCCGCCCTGCTGGCAGCCGGTCTCGTGTTCCTCGGCCTGGAGCGGCGCCAGCCGGTCTGAGCGCGCAACAGCCGGGGCCCCGTGACGGGGACCCCGGCTGTGTCGACTCGATGTCGTCCGGCTAGGCCGGCTGTGCAGCGCCGACGGCTTCCCAGATCCGCATCGGCGTCGCCGGCATCTCGATGTGCTTCACGCCGAGGTGCGACAGCGCGTCGACCACGGCGTTGTGCACCGCTGGCGTGGAGCCGATCGTGCCCGACTCACCGATGCCCTTGGCACCCAGCGGGTTGCGGGGCGAGTCGGTCTCGGTGTTGTAGGTCTCGAACGACGGGAACTCGGCCGCCGAGGGCATGAGGTAGTCCATCAGCGACGCCGAGACCGGGTTGCCCTCGTCGTCGTACTGCATCTCCTCGAACAGGGCCTGCGCCGCGCCCTGGGCGATGCCGCCGTGCTGCTGGCCCGTGACCAGCATCGGGTTCAGGATCCGGCCGCAGTCGTCGACGGCGATGTGGCGCAGCAGCTGGATGCCGCCGGTCTCGACGTCGACCTCGACCACGGCGACGTGGGAGCCGAACGGGAAGGTCGAGTCGCCCTCGTCGAAGACGAGCTCGTGCTGGAGACCCGCCTCCATGCCGTCGGGACGCTTGGCGTCGTCGTTGGCGGCGGTGGCGAGCTCGGACCAGCTGAGCGACTTCGCAGGCACGCCGGCGACCTGGAGGCCGTCGTCGCCCTTCTCGATGTCGTCGACGTTGGCCTCGAGGAGGTGGGCAGCGAGCTGCTTGGCCTTCTCGAGGACGTTCTCGCTGGCGACGTGCACGGCCGAGCCGGCGGTCTGCAGCGACCGCGAACCCATGGTGCCGGCGCCCTGGGGCACCTCGCCCGTGTCGGACTGGATCAGCTTGATCTTGTCCATCGGGATGCCGAGCATGTCGTGCACGAGCATCGAGAAGGCGGTGTCGTGAGCCTGGCCGTGGGCACTGGTGCCGACCCGCATGGTGGCCGAGCCGTCCTCGAGGACCTCGACGGCGCCGAACTCGGCGTGGAGCCCGATCGGGGCCGTGACCTCGACGTACGACGACACGCCGATGCCGAGCTGCTTCGCAGCACCGGCGGTCCGACGGGCCTCCTGCTCGCCGCGGAGCTCGGCGTAGCCCGAGTGCTCGAGCGCGGCGTCGAGGGTCTTTTCGTACTCGCCCGAGTCGTAGTTGGCCCCGGTCTTGGTCGTGAGCGGGAACGCTTCCGGCTGGAGGTAGTTCACGCGGCGGATCTCGGCCGGGTCCATGCCGATCTCGGCGGCGGCGATGTCGAGGATCCGCTCGACGAACTGGGTGGCTTCCGGGCGACCAGCCCCGCGGTAGGCGGCCACCGGTGTGTTGTTGGTGACCGCCGAGATCGCTGTGCCCTTGATCTTGGGGATGTCGTAGACGGCCTGCGACATCATCAGCGTCAGCTGTGGCAGGAAGGCGCCGATGGCCGGATAGGCACCGCCGGCGGCGACCACGTGGATCTCCAGGCCGGTGATCTTGCCGTCGTTCGTGACGCCGAGCTTGCCGGTCATGCGGAGGTCGCGGCCGTGGACCAGCGACAACATGTCCTCGCTGCGGCTCTCGGTCCACTTCACCGGGCGCCCCAGGGCCACCGCGGCGGCGGAGGTGATGATGTACTCGACGTACACGGCGGCCTTCGGCCCGAAGCCGCCGCCGACCCACGGCGCGATGACGCGGACGTTCTCGGGCTCCATCCCGAGCATCGGGGCGAGCGCACCGTGGAGGGCGTGCGGTGCCTGGTGCGACACGTAGACGGTGATCTCGCCGTCGCCGGGCAGCGCGAGCAGCCCGTTGTTCTCCATCGGCACACCGGCGAGGCGCTGGCTGAGCATCTCGAGCTCGGCCACGGCATCGGCGCCGTCGAGCGCCCCCTCGTCCTGCGGCGCCTGGAACATGTTGAACGCGATGTTCGAGCCGTGCTCTTCGAAGATGACCGGCGCGTCGTCGGCGAGCGCGGCAGCTCCGTCGGTCACGGCGGGGAGGAAGTCGTAGTCGACGATGACGGCCTCGGCCGCGTCGACCGCCTGCTCCTTGGTCTCGGCGATCACGACGGCGACGATGTCGCCGACGAAGCGGACCTTGCCGACCGCGAGCGGCGGACGGGACATCTCGTCGGGGATCACGCCGGGCATGCCGGGCATCGGAGGCAACGGCATGCTCTCGGCCGTGTGCACGGCGATCACACCGGGCATGCCCGTCGCCTCGCTGATGTCGATGCCCTCGATCCGGGCGTGGGCAGCGGTCGACCGCACGAAGTGCACGTGGGCCATGCCCTCGGCCTCCATGTCGTCGAAGTACTTGCCTTCGCCGGTGAGCAGCGTCGGATCTTCCTTCCGACGCACCGAGTTGCCGAGGATGGATCCAGATGCGGCCACGTGCAGGCCCCCCTTAGTCGGTCGAGGTTCCCCTTCAGCGGGCGACCTTAGCCGTGTCATCCGACACAGGCTGAGTCCACACCCGGGTGGGGCCCCGGGGCCCCACCCTCCTCCCGAGGCCCGTGCCCTGACGGGCTGCGGCCGGGCCGTGCTCGCCGGCGATGACGGGCTGAGTCCCGGCTCAGTCCGCGTCGTGGAGCGACATGATCACCGCCTGGTCCGGTGGGGTCACGCCGTCGAGCATCTCGAGGTACGCCGTCTTCGCTGCCTCGGCGCCGCGCACGTGGCGGATCGTCACCCAGTCGCCGACGGCGGCGACGAAGGCCGCCCAGTCGGGCCCGAAGCGCTCGTCCATGCCGCCGGCTCCCCAGTCGGCGTTGCGCTTCTCGATCCGGGCGGGAGCGAAGAACAGCGTCGGTTCCGGTCCGGGGAGCGCACCGGTACCCGAGCGGGCATCCCAGTGGGTCATCCCGACCGTGGCGCTGTGGCGGAGCGCGTCGCCGAGGTGATGGTGCAGCGAGGACAGCACGGCCGTCGACCCGGCCATGTCGACGGACACGGTCGGCCGATCGGCCGGGAGCTGGGCGATGTCGTCGTAGGTGAGGACGGTGTCGTAGCAGCCGAGGCCCTCGACGAAGTCGACGTTGCCCGGGGAGGTCAGCCCGACGACCTCGACGGGATGGTCCTCGCGGCGCGCCAGGCAGAACGCCGTGCCGAACGACGTCTTGCTCGATGCGCTCGTGAGCACGACCGCTTCCGCGCCGAAGAAGCTCTCGTCGGCGAGGAAGTCGTCGATCAGCCAGGAGGTCGTGAACAGCGGCCGCATCAGCGACTCGAGATCCTCGAGCGCCGGGTCGTGCCCGGGCTCCGCGGAGACCACCCGGTAGCGGTTGTAGACCGGAGGGAGCTGCGACCGGTGCTCGCTGCCGTCCACGAACGAGGTCGGACGGACGCGGTCGGGCTCGACCACCAGGTGAGTCGACATCGGCAGGTAGCCGTAGACCCGGGCGCCCTCCTCGAGGCCGTCGACCTCGGAACGGACGACGTCGGCGAAGCCCCAGACGGGGATCCGCCCCCAGCCGTCCTCCGCCGGGAAGAAGTTCCAGTAGCCGATGAGATCGCCGGCGACGCCGTAGGTGATGTTGTTCGCCGTCAACGCGAACGCGTCGACGCGGAGCAGCGCGTGCCCCGCCGCGAGACCGACGTCGTCGCCGACTCCCTCCAGGATCTCGCTACGGTGCAGGTCGTCACGTCCGACGACCAGGTCTCGACCCGACATGGCAGCCCCCCTTCCCCGCCGAACCTACCAACCACCCCGCGCGGCACCGGCCGCCCGCTGGTGACACCGGCGGCCGGCGGCCTGCTGCCGAACCTGCGCGACCTGGGCGGAGCACGCACGGCCGACGGCCGGCGCGTGCGGTCGGGCCTGCTGTTCCGCAGCGACGGGCTCCAGCGACTCGCCACGGACGACGCCGCCTCGGTCGTGTCCGAGCTCCGGCTGCGGACACTGATCGACCTCCGATCCGAGCTCGAGCGGGAGCGGACCGGCGAGGTCGAGCTCGCGGGTCCGTCGATCCACCGGCTGCCGATCCTCGACGGGTCGTACATGCAATCGGTCGACCAGGGCGCCCGCCTCGACGACATGCTCGGACGGATCATCTTCGACGAGACCGCGCAGCTCGCTGCTGCCGTGCAGGTCCTCGCCGCACCCGGTGCGCTGCCCGGGCTGTTCTTCTGCACCGCGGGCAAGGACCGGACGGGTGTGCTCACGGCGCTGCTCCTGACGGCGCTCGGTGTGGAGCGGAGCGACGTGGTCGAGGACTTCGCCCGGTCCGAAGGGGCGATGCAGCAGATCATGGCGGCGTTCCTCGCCAACTTCGAGGACGGCGAGTTGCCCGACATCCCCGTCGACTTCGTCCGGGCCCCGGCCGAGCTGATGGGGCGCCTACTCGTTCAGGTCGACGAGCGGGCTGGTGGGGCGGGGCCGCTGCTGGTCGACGCCGGGCTCGACGAGGCGGCCCTCGAGCGGCTCGCCGGCTCACTCCTCGCCTGAGCGGTTAATCACTGGCGCCGGTCGACGGCGTCCGACATCCTCCTCGGTGATGCGACTCACCGACCACTGACGTCGCCCGGTTCCCCAGCGATCCGGACGGCGTCACGACGACCCAACCGACCCCGAGTCGGATCGCCCCGAGGAGGAACCACCATGAGCCATCACCTGCACCCCGAGCAGCATTTGCTGGTGCACCACGCACGACGTGACGAGCTCCAACGGGCCGCGCGTCATCGACGCTGGATCCGCGAGGCCTGGCGCCACGCGCACTTCCGGCCGGCACGACCTCCCGACGAGGAGTACGTGCTCGCGAGCTGACATACCCGGTCGGGGGCCCGGAGCCCCCGGAGCCTCGCGCTCCGCCCCCCTCCCGAGGTCCTCGCCCTGACGGGCTGCGGCCGGGCCGTTCAGCATCCCCCTCACTCCCGGCCGGGCCCGGCGGCGGAAGCCGGGCCCGGCCGGTGCGCGTCGTCGCGCACCTCGGATCCGTCAGGAGGGGGGCGACGGATCCGTGGTGGCGACCGTGGCGAGCCGGTGGAGGGTCTCCGCCATCGCGGCACCCATCCGCTCGGGGTACGCCCCCACTCGGATCACCCAGGGATGTCGAGCCTCGGACCAGTCGTAGGTCTGCACCACCTCGGTGATGCCCGGTGCGACCGGTTCGAGGTCGTAGCTCCAGATCTGGCCGCCGATGACCCGGCGACCGGCCAGCTGGTTCCAGGTCTGCCAGGCGAGGCGCAGACCGGGCCGGAAGTCGACCACGGTGTTGACGCTGCGGTACGGCACGACCTGGCGCATGCGCATCGAGAAGGTCGCGCCGACCTCCCTGATCGGATCCTCCTCCTCGCCGGCGACCCCACGGATCATGTGAGAGCCGTCGATCCGATGATGGTTGACCGGCTGGGTCAGCACGTCGAAGACGACGCTGGCCGGCGCGGCGACGCAGGTGGACATGGACACCGAGGTCCGGTTCGGACGTTCGTCGAGCTCCGCTCGTCCCTGGAACATCATCGTGGATCAGTCCTCGCCGGGGACGGCGACGGTCGCCTGGTCGGCGCGGGCCTCGATGACCTGGAGGCCGACGCTCATCGGACGTTCGAACTCCTCGGCCAGGTACTCGGCGAGCACGTCGGCGTCGAGCGCTCCGCTCTCCTGGTCCTCGGGGTCGGCGACCATCACCTGCACGTCGACCACATCGCCGCTGTGGGCGTCGACGCTGACCTCGACCACCTCGGTGTCGGGGCTGCGCAGGTCCATGAAGTCGTCCACGGCCGCCATCACGTCGGGCGTGACGTCGCGGGCGGGGGTCAACGGACCTCGACCGAACTGCAGGGGCAGCGCCACCGCCAGCACCCCGAGGACGGCCCAGCGGAGACCGCGGGAGAAGTTGCTGTTGCCCCCGACCGCCTCGCGGACCGGCACGAACCGGCACGCGATGAAGGTCAGCGCCGCGGCGAGGATGATGCCGGTGACGTTGGCGAGGAACAGCAACAGACCGCCCTGGGCGAGGTCGTAGCGACCGACCTCGATCAGGATCCCGACGGACGCGAGCGGCGGGACGAGGGCGACGGCCACGGCCACGCCGGTCAGCGCGTCGCTCGCCTGCCGGTGGACCTGGGCGTAGGCGCCCGCCGCCCCGGCGGCGAGGGCGATGCCGAGGTCGAGCAGGTTCGGTGACGTCCTGGCCAACACCTCGCCCGGGAGTGGGTCGGGAGTCCCGGGCATCAGGAACGAGCCCAGGTAGGCGAGTCCGACCGCCCCGGCAGAGCCCAGGAACGCGACCAGGCCCTGGCGGA
This sequence comes from Actinomycetota bacterium, assembly GCA_039185015.1. GTDB lineage: Bacteria > Actinomycetota > Acidimicrobiia > Acidimicrobiales > Poriferisodalaceae > JBCBSZ01. Next base: position 1,077 of record JBCDAU010000047.1, on the reverse strand, counting down.
GCAGACGGCGCCGCCACCCCATCACCATCGCCGCCGCGACGCCGAGCACCGGCAGCATCAGCGGAGCGACGAGCATGGCGCCGATCACGACGGCCGTGGAGTCCGCGAGCAGACCCTGGACGGCGATCGCGGTCGACAGCGTCATCAGCGCGGCGAACCGGAACGAGAAGCTCCGCATCATCGAGCCCTCCGGGAAGAGGGTCTTCACCACGCGCTCGTGGTCGACGTTGCGCATCGTCATGCCGGCACGCTGCTTCTGGCGGCGCTCGAGCGGGGCGACCGCGGCGGCGAGCGGGCTCAGCTGCTCCTCGGCGAACGGGAGTCGGTCCTCCTGCCGGCCCTCCAACCGGCCACCGGACGGCTGGCGCCGTGCGGTGCGCCGGTGACGGGGCACCGCGGGGGGTGCCTCGTCGCCGGGCTCGTGGAACGTTCGGGATCGAAGACGACTGGTCATGCGAAACCTCCGTCGTGCCCCGGCCACCCTCACCGGGATCACCTGCTGCTTCCGTCGCCCGCGAGGCGCACGTTACGGATCCATGACAGGAATCGACGAGCGCTGTCATGTCACTCATCCCCGGCCGGCGGTCACAGAACGTGGGATTGAAGGCTCCTCTGCCCACTTCTTGTGACTTCGCCAACGGGCCGCGCGCAGTTCGCTAACACTGGAGCCGGTGAAGAATTCTCTCCTGACCCTGGTCATCGTTGCCGTCTCGGCCGGTGTGGGGACGGCACCGACCGCCTCGCAGGAGTCCACGCCGACGTCGGTGGCGGCCCGGGGCGGCGCGCCGGACCTCGGCGCCGATGTCGCGCTCACGCCGGTCGACGCCACCGCCGTTCATGACGGTCTCGTTGCGGTCGATGGGGACGGGCGGGTGGTCGCACTGGGCGGTGCGACGACGGTCGGCGACCTCTCCGGCGTGGCGCTCAACGCCCCGATCGTCGGCATCGCCGCCACCCCCACCGGCAACGGGTACTGGCTCGTCGCCAGCGACGGCGGCGTCTTCGCCTTCGGCGACGCCCCCTTCCTCGGCTCCATGGGCGCCACCACCCTCAACCAACCCGTCGTCGGCATCGCCG
>JBCDAU010000046.1:0-42281 GCA_039185015.1 Actinomycetota bacterium | reverse complement strand
CGTGATCGGGGGCGCGCTGGTCTTCGACGAGGCGATCACCACCTCGGTGCTCTTCGGCGGCGCGCTGATCCTCGGCGGCGTGATCGTGCTCGGTCTCGGCAGCTCGGCCCAGCCGGTCGACGAGCCGGAGCCGGTCGCACCAGCGTGATCGAGGACGGCCGGGCCGCAGGGCCGCCAGGCCCGAGGACACCGGAGGAAGCTGGGGCTCCGGGGCCCCAGCTGGGTGATGTCACAGCGTGTAGGTCATCTCCTCGACCAACGCGCCGGGGAGCCGGGAGCTGTTGGTGGAGCGGCCGGCATAGGTGAGCACGTCGGGGAGCAGCTCGGCCTCGTCGGTGAGGCCGACGAGCCGGTCGCCGAGCAGGTGGAACGCGGTGTCGTCGAAGCGGAGCACGTTGACCGGGGCGACGATCTCGCCGCCCTCGACCCAGAACGTCGCGAAGCGGGTCATCCCGGTCGTGCGGCAGGCGGCTCGGTCGGAGAAGTTCAGGTACCAGAGGTTGCCGACGTAGAGGCCGGTGTCGAGGCGCTCGAGCACCTCGTCCGACGGCAGGTCGCCGGCCGCGAGGTGGACCGACTCCGGTGCCTCGTGGCCGGCGGCGCCGTTCGTGGCGACCTCGTACTCCTGCGCTGAGCGGGGCGAGATCAACGGCTCGGCGAGCTTGCCGCCCTCGATGAGCACGACCTCGTCGGGTCGGGCGAAGCCCTGCTCCTGGAACGGGGGAGCCGTGCCGCCGGCGATGTCCTCGGTGATGCGAACCGAAGGGTGGAAGGTGGCGCTCTCGGTGATCATGCGCAGCAGAGGGGTCTGCTTGGTCTGCTGCGCCTTCATGCTGAAGCCGCCCCAGGACAGCATGTCCATGATCTCGAGGATCGCCATCGGGGCGAGGTAGGTGCGGTAGCCGCCGCGCTCGAGGTCGATGGGTTCCCGGTCGAGCGCCGCCAGCTGCTGGCGGGACCAGGCGACCTTCCGCTCGAACGCGTCGGCGTTCCACGACGTGTCCGCGTAGAGGTTCTTCGCCGCCTTGTCGTCGCGGAGGTAGAAGGACCAGTCGAGGTCGAAGGAGCCGGCGCTGAACCAGTGGCGCTGGCCGAGCGAGCTGGCGAAGCCCCGATGCGTGGTGCCCGAGGCGTAGATGCCGACGAGGTCGTGACCCTGGCCGGCGTCGACGATCTCGGAGACAGCGGCGTCGGGATCGGGCAGGTCGGCCTGCTCGATCTTCTCGATCGAGGGGCCCTCGGTGGCGAAGAGGAGGTACGGGTCCTCCGGCACCAGGCGACGCTGCTCGCGCAGCGAGGCCAGCGTCTCGGCGATGAGCGCCGTGTCCAGCTCGGGGTCGCCGGCGAGGGGGACGTCGGCCGTGGTGTGGCGCTTGCCCTCGATCAGGTCCAAGCCGAGGCGACGCTCGCGCACCGAACCGGCCTGGCGCACGGCCGACTTGTTGAAGCGGACGAAGTCGGAGTCCTCACCGGAGAAGGAGGCGAGGAGGACCTCGTCGCCCTGGAGGTCGGCGGTGGCGGTGCTGACGAGCTCGTCGACGTAGGTCGAGAGGTCGGTCGCGCTCACGACTCACCTCCGAAGACCTCGATGTCGGCGAAGTGGCAGTGGGGCGATGCGTGACCGACGAAGATGACCTGGTTCGGTTCTCCCTTGCCGCAGTTCGGCACGCCCATCACCTGGAAGCTCTCGCCGTCGCCGACGGCCGTGAGGTTGCGCCAGAAGTTCTTCGAGATGCCCCGGTAGTTCGGGTTGCGGACCACCTCGCCGAGCTCGCCGTCCACGATCATCCGGCCGTACTCGCAGCCGAACTGGAACTTGTTGCGGCTGTCGTCGATCGACCAGGACACGTTGGTCTCCATGTAGACCCCGCGCTCGATGGCGCCGATCATCTCGTCGAACGACGTGTCGCCGGGCTCGACGTTGAGGTTGGCCATCCGGTCGATCGGCGGCCGGTTCCACGAACACGCGCGGGCGTTGGCGACGCCGGGCATCTCGGCGCGGGCCTGGGAGACGGCACCACCGAGGGGGCGCTCGAGGATGCCGTCGCGGATGAGGTGCTGGCGCTCGGCCGGCGTGCCCTCGTCGTCGAAGCCGTAGCTGGCGAGCTGGCCCTTCACCGTGGGATCGAAGGTGACGTCGAGCAGCTCGCTGCCGTACCGGAACGACCCGAACATGTCGGGGGTGACGAAGCTCGTCCCCGCGAAGTTGCGCTCGTCGCCGAGGATCCGGTCGAGCTCGAGCGGGTGGCCGATCGACTCGTGGATCTGCAGGACCATCTGGTCGGGGGCGAGGACGAGGTTGGTCGTCTCGCTCGGGCAGTTCGGGGCGGAGAGGAGCTGGAGCGCCTGCTCGGCGATGCGCGGCGCCGCGTCGCCGAAGCCGTGCCGGTCGAGGACCTCGGCACCGCCCTGGCCCGAGAAGGCGTGGGCGCCGTAGGTGCGGGTCTGGGCCTGACCGTCGGCGAACGCGGTGGCCCGCAGCTCGGGCAGCGTGTGACGGAACTCCTGCTCGACCCGGCCGCCTCCGGAGGTGAGCAGCAGCGAGACCGACTCGATGTGAGCGAGCTCGGCGCTCCAGTCGACGATGCGCTCGTCGACGGCCAGCCGCGCTGCTTGGGCCGTGAGCAGCTCGAGTCGCGCGTCGAGGGTGGTCTCGATCCACGGTCGGTCGTTCGGCGAGGCATAGCTGCCGGTGGGGTTCGACACCGGGGCGGTGCTCAGCAGGCCGCGGCCGGCGGTGATGGCGGCCCAACGCTTGGCGACCCGCACGGCCTCGGCCAGGCCATCCTCGGTGAGGTCGGACGTGGCGGCGTAACCGGAGCCACCGGCGTGCCAGACGGAGATCATCACGCCGGCGTCGGCGCGGGTGTTGACCGGCTCGATGACGCCCTGGCGCACGGAGAGGTGCTCGGAGCGGTCGCGCACGTAGCGCAGCGTGGCGTGGTCGACGTCGGTCGGCAGCGCGGCGGTGAGCCGTGATTCGAGCGCAGCGGGGAGCATGAACGGATCGTACGGGGATCGGACCTCCAGCGGCATCGCGTTCGGATCTCAAGATGATCTGGACGACCTCTCCAGGACTCCCCCGCGCCGGTCCGTGAAGGTGTGGGTGTCGACTGACGAGGACCGGGGGAGGTGAGCGTGTCGACGATGACCACTCCGGCACGTGCATCCCGCCGTCACACCGAGCAGCACCGCCGCTGCCGGACGGACCGCACGGTCGACCCGACCGTTGCGCTCGGACGTCGCCTCGCCGCGGGCGACCGGACCGTGGTGCGCGATCTGTACCGCCAGTACGGGGGGCGGGTCCTCGCCGTCGCGCTCCGGGCGTCGGGCGACCGGACCCTCGCCGAGGACGCCGTGCAGGAGACGTTCCTCCGTCTGTGGCGGTCCGCCTCGTCCTTCGACCCCGAGCGCGAGCTCGACCGCTGGGTGCTGCGCATCGCCCGCAACACCGCCTACGACCTCGGTCGGGCCAAGGTCTCGAGGCCGCAGTCGTCGCACCTGGACCCCGAGCCGGTGCTCCTGCGCCAGGTCGACGGTCGTCGCGACGGGCAGCCGGAGGAGATGGCCGCCGCCCTCGGGTCGGCGTGGGAGCTGCGGGCCGCCATCGATGCGCTGCCGTCGGTCGAGCGGGAGGTCGTCCGACGTCAGCACCTCGACGGGCTCACGCATCGGGAGATCGCCGAGGAGCTCGGCGTCAGCGTCGGCACGGTGAAGTCCCGCTCGCATCGCGCCCATCGCCGCCTCGCAGCGGCGGTGCGGGTCAGTCGAGCGAGCTGAGGAAGCGGTCGACCTCTGCGAGGAACTGCGGCCAGGCCGGTTCGTCGGCCTGGAGGATGTGGTTCCGGCTGCGGAGCGAGACCAGCTCGGCGTCGGGCAGCAGCCCGGCCAGCTCGCGGGCGTTCTCCGCGGGGACGCGCAGCTCGTCGCGGGAGTGGAGCAGGAGCACCGGACACCGGACCTGCGGTGCGAGCGCCGTCACGTCGATGTGGGCGAACGTCTCGAGGAAGCGCACGGCGTTGGCCGCCGAGGTGGTCTGCGCCTGCAGCGCCGTGAACTCGTCCCAGTGCTCCCGTGTGCCGTCGGGCAGGAACTGGCTGGCGAAGACCTGGAGGAAGGGAGAGCCCTCGACGCCCCATCCGGCTCGGGCGAGCTCGAGATCGAGCGCCGCCGCGCGGTGATCGTCCTCGGTGACCGCACGGACGAGTCGACCCCGCGGGTAGGCCCCGGCGAGGACGAGGCCGGACACCCGCTCGGGGTTCCGGGCGGCGAAGGCGATGGCGACGGCAGCACCCTGGGAGATGCCGAGCAGCGGGAACCGGTCGAGACCGAGCTCGTCGACGACCACACGGAGGTCCTCCACCCAGGTGTCGAAGGCGAAGTCCTCGACCTCCCAGTCGGACAGCCCGCAGCCCCGCTCGTCGTAGCGGACCAGCGAGCGCTTCGAGCTGAGGTCGTCGATCCAGTGCCTCCAGACGGGGCTCTCGTGGTCGAACTCGAGGTGCGTCATCCAGTTGGCCGCCTTGACCAGCACCGGTCCGTCGCCCGTGACCGCGTAGGCGAGGCGGGCGCCGTCACCGGTGCCGACGAAGCGGAGACGATCTCGCGACGACGCCGGGATCGACGGGCTCTCGGCCCCGGTGAGCTCGGCGACGAACTGGTAGCCCCGGCCGAAGACGGTCTTGATGACGGCTTGGGCGCTGCCGTCGTCGCCCAACGCCTTGCGGGCGGCGTTGATGCGGGTGGAGAGGGTCGACTCCGACACGAAGCGGTCGCCCCAGATGGCGTCCAACAGCTCGGTCTTGGTCACGACGCGGTCGCGGTGCTCGATCAGGTGGCGGATCACGTCGAAGACCTGCGGCTCGACGTGAACCAGCTCGCCGTCGCGGTGGATCTCGTAGCGCTCGGTGTCGACGACGCATCGTCCGAACACGTGGGCCGCCGTCATCGGTACAGCATCGTCGATGGATGGGGTCGGAGACAGTGCTCCGGCCGGCAGACCCGTCCTAGTCGATGAGGGCGTCGGCCAGGCGCCGGTGCGCCCGGTGACTCCGCGACTTCACGGTGCCGAGGCTCACGCCGAGCCGACCGGCGATCTCCCGGTGCGTGAACCCGTCGAGGTGTTGGAGGCGGACCACGTCGCGTTCGATGTCGGGCAGCTGGTCGATCGCCGCACGCACCCGCCAGACCTCCCAGGAGTCGTGCACCGACCGCTCGGGGCAGTGCTCCCGATGGCGGTCGACGACCCGCCGGAGCGCGAGCTCGGGATCGGCCAGGCCCGACCTCGGGCGACGGTTCCTGGTCCGGACGACGTCGAGCGCAGCGTTCCGGGCGATCCGGAACAGCCAGGGCTCGAGCTCCCGCGTCGGATCGAAGTCGGCCGATCGGCGCCACGCCCGGAGGAACGTCTCCTGGACCACGTCCTCGGCCGAACCACGGTCGCCGACGATGCGCAGCGCGACGGCGAGGATGCGGCCGGCGTAGACGGCGTAGAGGTCGGTGATCACCGTCGGGTCCTCGGCGGAGAGGCGTCGTCCCAGGTCGGCGTCGGCGCTGCGGGGAGCGTCGACGAGGTCGACCGGTGCGGGCGCACCGATCGTGTGCCGGACTCGCTCCTGCAACGCCGCTCCCCGTGTCACGAGGTGAGCATCTCGTCACCGGGGACCCCAACGCATCGGGAATCCTCCGGATCTCCGTCCGGCGTTCACCCTTCGGACACCGAGGAGCCAGTTCGCCGTCAGCTCGACCGCGAAGACTCCCCGACGTTCACACGAAGGGGAGCACTGCATGAGCAGCCGATCGTTCCGTTGGCGCGCCGTCGCGCTCGCTGCCGCCGTCTCGGTGGTCGCGAGTGGGGCCGCCATCGCCCCCACCGGGGCCCAGGATCTCGAGGCGGCCACGGCCGGCCCGAGTGACTGGCAGCCGGTGGCCGGCACGGAGAGCTTCAACCGGGTCTCGACGCTCGAGGTCGGCGACGGAGCGGACACCGCCGCTCCCGAGATCGTCGCCGCCTACGACAGCGACACCAAGCTGATCTTCTCCGACTCCACCGGTGGCCAGATCGGGTTCGCCGACATCAGCGACCCGACGTCGCCGATGCTCATGGATCCAGTCGACATCGCCGGTGAGCCCACCGCCGTGGCCGTGCTCGGAGACGTCGCCCTGGTCGGCGAGGTCGACGCAGCGTCGACCTTCGACGTCCCCGACGGCAACCTCATCGTGATGGACCTCACGGCAACGCCGCCGACGGTCGTCCGCACGATCGATCTCGGTGGGCAGCCCGACTCGGTGGCTGTGGCCCCGAGCGGTGACTACGCCGCCGTCGTGATCGAGAACGAGCGCGACGAGGACGAGGTCGTGAGCGGTGAGGAGGGCGCCTTGCCGCAGCTCCCCGCCGGTGAGCTCATCGTGGTCGACACCTCGGACCCGGACCCGCTCAACTGGACGACGTCGACGGTGGCCCTCACCGGCCTGACGGGCGCCAACGAGCCGACGGACCCGGAGCCCGAGTACGTCGACATCAACACCGCCGACATCGCTGTGGTCTCGCTCCAGGAGAACAACGCCCTGGCGATCGTCGACCTGGCGACGGCCACGGTGACCACGAGCTTCTCGGCCGGCGTCGTGCCGCTGCCGAACGTGGACATCACCGAGGACGACATCATCGACTTCGCCGGGACGATCCTCCGTGAGCGGCAGCCGGATGCCGTCTCCTGGATCGGGACCGACTACTTCGCCACGGCGAACGAGGGTGACATCCCCGAGAACGCCGGCACGATGGGCGGCGACGACGGCGGCAGCCGCGGCTTCACCATCTTCGACACGAGCGGCAACGTCGTGTTCGAGGCCGGCGAGGCGCTGGAGTACCTGACGGTCGCCACTGGGCACTTCCCGCTCGGACGGGCCGAGAACAAGGGCAACGAGCCCGAGGCCGTCGAGTTCGGCACCTTCGGCGACGACGACTACCTGTTCGTCGGTTCCGAGCGCGCCAACGTCGTGGCTGTGTACGACGTCGAGAACCCGCTGGCTCCGGTGCTCCGCCAGGTGCTGCCGGCCGGGATCGGCCCGGAGGGACTGCTCGCGCTGCCGTCGCAGGACCTGCTCGTCGTGGCCAACGAGGTCGACGACGAGGGCTTCCCGTCGTCGTTGATGCTCTACGAGCTGGGCGAGGGGGCTCCGACCTACCCGCAGCTGATGTCGGGTCCGGACGGCGCGAACCGCTGGCCGATCCCGTGGGGTGCCCAGTCGGGCCTCGCAGCCCATCCGACCGATCCGGACATCGCCTACTCGGTGTCGGACTCGTTCTACGCCGACTCGACGATCTTCCAGATCGACCTGTCGACGACGCCGCCGACGATCGTCGACGCGATCGAGCTGGTCGACGGTGACGGCAACCAGATCAGCGTCGATCTCGAGGGCATCGACGCGGTGCTCAACGCCGACACGGGCGCCCTGGAGTTCTGGGTCGCCACCGAAGGCGGCATCCCGACCGACCCGATGAGCGCCTCGACCCCGAACCAGATCCACCTGGTCGCCGGCGACGGCGAGGTCATGCAGTCGATCGGTCTGCCCGACGACCGTCAGGCCTGTTGGACCGCCAGCGCCGATGACGGCACCAACGCCGACCGCCGGAACAATCGCTTCGGCTTCGAGGGCATCACCATGGCCCCCGACGGGTCCCTGTGGATCGCCCAGCAGCGCGAGTGGGACGGCTACGTCGGCATGGTCGACGGCGTCGACTGCACCCAGTTCAACGATCCCGAGGGCCAGACCAACCTCTGGCGGTACACGCCCGGCGAGGCGTCGATGGACGCCGGCACCTGGCAGCAGTACCCCTACGAGCTGGACGCTCCGGCCGCCGCCGGTGGATGGGTCGGTCTCTCCGAGATCGTCGCCTACGGCCCGGACACGGTCCTCGTCGTCGAGCGGGACAACCAGCTGGCGAGCGACGCCGAGGTGAAGCGCATCTACCCGGTCAGCATCCCGGACGCCCCGGGAGCGGTCACCAAGGGCGAGGCGCTCGACCTCATGCCGACGCTCCAGGCCCAGAACGGCCTTGTGCTCGACAAGGTCGAGGGTGCCATGGTGACCACGGCTGGCGATCTGTGGATCAGCACCGACAACGACGGCGTCGACGAGGCCCCGGGCGAGAGCCTGCTCATCAACCTGGGCCCTGCCTTCGAGGCCGTCGACGCCGAGGTGCAGGGCTACTGGATCATCACCGAGGACGGGGCCGTGACCGGCTTCGGCGACGCTCCGGCGCTCGGCGACCAGATCCCGCTGCCCGAGGGTGCGGTGATCGTCGACATCGAGGCGAACGCCACCGGCACCGGTGCCTGGGTGCTCGACTCGCTCGGCAACGTCGTCAACCTGGGCGACGCCGCGGCCGTCGGCCCGGCCAGCCTCCTCGGCCTGTCGGCCGGCGAGTCCCTGGCCGCCATCGCTCCCCGCCCTCAGGGCGACGGTGCGTGGGTCGTGACCGACCGGGGTCGCCTGCTGGCCCTGGGCGCCGCTCCGGTGTTGACCGGGGTCGAGGGCATCGCCCTCAACGCCCCGATCGTCGATGCGGTCTCGACAGCCAGCGGCGAGGGCGTGTATCTCGTCGCTCCCGACGGCGGCATCTTCTCGATCGGCGACGCGACGTTCCAGGGTTCGATGGGGGGCACGCCGCTCAACCAGCCGGTCGTGTCGATGGCGATCGATCCCGACGGTGAGGGCTACTGGCTGTTCGCCTCCGACGGCGGCGTGTTCGCCTTCGAGGCGCCCTTCCTCGGTTCGATGGGCGGGACCACGCTCAACGGACCGATCTTCGAGGGCGTCTCCTACGGCGACGGGTACGTCCTCGTCGGGACCGACGGCGGCGTGTTCAACTTCTCGACCGAGCCGTTCGAGGGCTCCCTCGGCGACAACCCGCCGGGCTCGAGCGTCGTGGGCATCGCCGCCTTCGCGGTCTGATCTGTTCCAGGTGAGGCAGAGCGGGGCCGAGTCCGCCCCGCTCTGCCTCACCTGGATGACTCAGGGATCCGGTGAGCGGCCCGGGCGCTACCTCGGGAGCGCCCCGGCCATTGCTGCGTCTCGAGGGTCACGGCAGCAGGCGCAGGACCAGTGTCCGGAGTCTGGTTGTCGCCGAGGAGGGAGAACTCCTCGACCACATCGACGGGGTTCACGGCGGACGTGATCTCATCGATCGTCGCGGCATCGACGTCTCGTCGTCCGAACTGGCCGCACGCTCCGAGCACGGAGCCGGCAACGACGAGTCCGAGCCAGTGACATCGCGTGTTCACAGCAGCTCGATCTCGCATCGGGGCCCCGGAGCGTTCGCCAGGCGAGTGTCGGCGGTCAGGAGGACCGCTTCCAGACCCTCGGCGAGGGCGACGTAGCAACCGTCGTAGGTCGTGACGTTCTCCCGGAGCTCCCACGCACGGCGGAGCAGGGGTCCTGTGGGAAAGACGCGCAGGGGGAACGAGAGCAGGTCGTTCAGAGCGGCATCAGCTCGCTCCGTCGTCAACCGCCCGGTGCTGGCCTGCCGACGGAGGACCGAGCTGACCTCGATTCGCACCAGGTCCGGCCCGGCGATCACCTCGCCGCCGAGTCGCCGACGGAGTCGGCGACCTCCCGCGCCGCCGTCGGCGACGACGGGAGCGAGGACCGAAGCGTCAACGACGAGCACGTTCCTCGGCGAGTGCGTCGAGTGCGTCGGCCGGCGAGAGGTCGCCGAGGTCCCGACCCTCGATGCGGGCCAGCACCTCGTCGGTCGTCGGCGTGCTGGCGATCATCGCGAGCTGCGCCGTCAAGAACTGCTGGAGCGATTGCCCCGCCAGCTCCGCACGCCGGACCAACGCTTCGTGGATGTCGTCGGGGACGTCGCGGACCTGGACGTGCGGCATGCATGCAGGATACATGCGCAGCTCGCTCACTCGGAGGCGATCGCATCGGCCTTCGGCCGGCGCAGGGAGAGCCTCAGGTCGGACAGTCTCGCCGGGTGATCCCGGCGAACCCGGCGACCGTCAGCACCACCGCCACGAGGGAGAGCACGATCATCGGTGCCGTCGCGGCCGGCTCGGCCGGGGCGAGGGCGATGTGCTCGAACGGCGACAGGTTGGCGACCCAGTCGGGGAGGTCGAGCACCGGGCCGAACATGCCGACGATGAGCGCGCCGGACACGACCGCCCACGTCGCCACGGCGGCGCGGGGCGCCCAGGCGGTGAGCACGAGTCCGACGCCGACCACGACCGCCAGCGCGGGGAGGTAGGCCAGTGCGGCACCGAAGAGGCTGCCGACCGTCTCGACCTCACCCGTGGCGATGACCACGCCGATCGCCACCCACAGCGATGCGGCGACCATGACCACCACCGACCCCACCGCGGCGATCGCGGCGTGCGATCCGAGCCACGATCGCCGCGTGACCGGCAGCGCGAGGAGCGGTTCGGCGCGTCCGGACGTCTCCTCGCCGCGGGCGCGCAACACGGCCTGGGCGGTGAAGCCACTGGCGATCAGGGCCAGGACACGGATCGACTGAGCGAGGTACGAGTCGGTCAGCGATGCGCCTCCCGCACCAGCGGCCATGAAGTCGGCCATCGCTTCGTTGTCGCTCACGAAATCCTCGATCGAGTTGACGATGACGCCGTAGACGAAACCGAACACCGCCAGCGCCACGCTCCAACCGATCACGAGGCTGCGCTGTTGGCGCACCGCCAAGGCCAACGGTGTCGCCAGACCGGGGAGCGCTGCGGCCGGGCCGCGCCGCGCAGGGAGGAGGCCGCCGCCCAGGTCACGTCGCACCAGCAACGCTCTGGCGAGCGCGCCGATGCCGACGGTCGCCACGAGCGGGAGGACGAACACCCACCACCGTTCGTCCGCCCACGGACGAGCGGCTTGCACCCACCCGATCGGCGAGAACCACGACAGGACGCCGTTGGTCATGTCGCCGACAGCACGCAGGAGGAACGCCAACGCCAACACCGAGCCCGCCAGTCCGCCGGCCGCGCGTGAGGTCGGCGCGACCTGCGCGGCGACGAGGGCGATGGCGGTGAACACCCAACCGACCGCGGTGAAGCCCAGGCCGAACGCCCAGGAGCCGGCCGCGGGGAGGTCAGCGGCCAGACAGGCGATGGCGACACCGAGTCCGATCAGCGCGTTCATCGCCCCGACGACGATCGCCGCTGCGGCCATCGACGAGCCGCGCCCGACCGGCAGGGACCGGACCAGTTCGAGTCGGCCCGATTCCTCCTCGCGGCGCGTCAAGCGGGTGGTCATCAAGATGCTGCCGAGCGCGGCGATGACGAACCCGGGTGCTCCCACCTGGAACGCGACCTGCCCGCCGAGCGTGTCGAGCGCCTGGGCCGGCCCGTTGAAGGCCCGGATCGCGGGGTTGTCGGATCCTGCGGCGGCCGAATCGAGGTCGGCCTGCGTCGGGAAGAGGCTCTCGATGCTCGCCGCCGAGGCGGCGACCATCACGATGATGCCGATCGTCCACAGCAGCAGCCGCGTCCGGTCGATCCGCGCACGGACTCGAACCAGGGGCCCGGTGCCAGCGAGCGCGATACGTCCGCTCATGTCGACGCCTCCATCGCTGCCGGCGGTGACTCGTCGCTGTAGTGACGCATGAAGATCTCCTCCAGCGTCGGGGGCGCGGAGTGCAGGCTCAGCACGCCAGCCGCACCGAGGCGTGCCATCGCCTCGTCGAGGTGGGAGTCGTCGACCTCGAACGCGACACGATCTCCGTCGACCTCCACAGACGTCACGCCGACCACGCCGGCGAGCACGACGGGCGTGCGCGTTCGCGCGGTGATGCTGGTCCGCTGCACATGGCGGAGCGCCGCCAGCGTGCCCGACTCGACCGTGCGCCCGGATCGGATGATGCTGACCCGCCGGCACAGCTTCTCGACCTCGGCGAGGATGTGGCTCGACAAGAGCACGGTCGCGCCGTTCGCCGCCGCCTCGCGCACGCAGTCCTGGAAGACCGACTCCATCAGCGGGTCGAGACCGGAGGTCGGCTCGTCGAGCACGAGCAGTTCGACGTCCGACGCCAACGCAGCGATCAGGCCGACCTTCTGTCGGTTGCCCTTCGAGTACGTCCCCGCCTTGCGCGTCGGGTCGAGCTCGAAGCGCTCGACGAGCTCGTTGCGGCGTGCGGCGTCGAAGCCGCCTCGCAGGCGGGCGAGGAGGTCGATGGTCTCACCGCCGGTCAGCTTGGGCCACAAGCTCACGTCGCCGGGGACGTACGCCAGCCGGCGGTGCAGCTCGACCGCATCACGCCACGGATCGCCGCCGAGGAGCTGCATCTCGCCGCGGTCGGCGCGCAACATGCCCAGGAGCACGCGGATCGCCGTCGACTTCCCCGACCCGTTGGGGCCGAGGAAGCCGAGGATCTCGCCGCGCTCGACATGTAGGTCGAGTCCGTCGAGAGCGCGGACGTCACCGAACGTCTTCACGACGCCCGACATCTCGATGACGGGTTCAGCCATCTGCGGGTCCTTCCTGATCGATCAGCACGCCGTTGGTCAGCAGGTCCAGCTCCGCCGAAGCCCAGCGTGTGGTGATGGCGCTGTCGGTGATCGGCGCGCCGAGATACCGCTCGACGTGCTGCCGGAGCAGCACCACGCCGAGATCCATCGCCAAGAGCAGCACCGCCTGCATGGCGGGGTCGGCAGCCGGCCGAGCGAGCCCCGATGCGGCGAGATCGGTCATGCCCCGTCGCGTGAGGTCGATCATCCAGTCGAACCACTGGTGGCCGCTCTCGCCCTCCTCGTGCAGGGCGCGTCCGATGTAGCTCATCGCCGGCCCTGCGCTCTCTGCGGCGATCAACTCGGCGAGGCCCGCGTCGCGGTCCGCCGCGCCCAGGTGCTCGACCGCCTCGCGGATCGTGGCCATGACGTCGTCGTCGCACGCAGCGAGCAGGCCGGCCTTGGAGCCGAAGTGATGCATCACCAGCGCCGGCGACACGTCGGCCGCCTCCGCCACGGCGCGCACGGTGGTCGCCCGTGCGCCGTGACGACCGACCAGGTCGATGGTCGCCGTGAGCATCCGCTGCCGGGCGTCGACCGGCGTCGGCTCGATGGCTGAACACATGTTCAGCATCGTCGCTGAACGTGCGTTCAGTGTCAAGGGCCGCCGTCATGTGCCCGGTTCATGACCGATCTGACGACGGGCGGAGTCCTTGCCCCGATCGAGCCCGCGCTCGGCTCGCTACGAGGGTGACCACCTCGGCTCGGCTCCGGCGTTCACCTCCGGGCCCAGCTCGAGCGGCGACGGCCGGAGAGCAGCGGGGTGTCGCACACCTGCTGGATCTGGAGGCCGGGCCGTGCGTTCACCTCGAGCACCATCACCCGGCGCCGATCGTCGATCACGACATCGACGCCGGCGAAGCCCAGCCCGGTGATCGCCACCGCGGCCGCCGCGGTCTCGACGACCCGTCCGATCTCCGGCACCCGCTCGCCGACGAGCCGTCGTCCGGTGTCCGGATGATCGAGGATCTCGTGGCGGCCGCACACCGCTCTCACCACCCTCCCCCGTCGCGGATCGATCGCGAGCCCGACGCCACCCTGGTGCAGGTTGGCACGTCCGCCCGAGCGCTCGGTCGGCAGCCGCAGCATGACGAGCGGGTCCTGCTCGCCGACGTGCAGCACCCGGAGGTCGGGAAGACCGATCGCCCCGAGCTCGGTCAGCTCCGGTGCCGGCGACAGCCGAGGCTCGATGATCGCCTCGTCGGCCGATCGTCCGGAGTGCTGTCCCGAGAGCACCTCGGCCAGATGCTCGCCGACCTCGCGACGCGAGACGTGCCGACCCCCGGTGTCGAGCCACCCGTCGCCGTCCCGGCCGACCAGGACGATGATCCCGCACCCACCGGCGCCGCGGGCGGGCTTGGCAACCCATTCGTCGGGAAGCTCGCACGCCCGGAGCTGCCGGAGGTCGAGCCGGTCGCGGAGCACGGCGACGGTCGGCACGACGGCCACCCCGTGCTCGGCGAGCAGCTCCTTGGTCGCGATCTTGTCGTTCACGAGGTGGATCGACCGGCTGTCGTTGTGCTGGTGGACGATCGCGTTGCGACGGTTCATGCCGACGACCGACGCCCAGCGCGTCACGACGCAGCCCCTGCGACCGACGGCCGGCAGAAGCGGACGAGCTCGACCAACCGAAGTCCCTGGTAGCTGCCGGCGGCGAGGATCAGCCCGGCGCTGACGACGGCCAGCAGGCCGGGGCTCGTGATCGCGAGCTCGTGGACGCGGGGCGCGCTGGTGACGACGGCTGCGGCGGCGATCGTGGTCGCCGTGCCGCCCACGAGCCGCACGGACTCGGTCGCGCCGTCGGCGTCGAGCGTCTGCCAGAGGCGCTCGACGGCCATCATCCCGGCGACGACCGGGAGTCCGGCGACCGATGCCGTGGAGAGGTGGTCCTCCGTGCCGGCCACGGAGAGCGCCCCACAGCCGGCGGCGACGAGCACGCCGAGGCGACCGAGCCGCGGGAGCATCACCGTGCGCAAGGCCCGTTCGCCGAGCAGACCGAGCGCCAGCATGCCGAGCATGATCGTCATCGTCTCCACCGCATCGCCGGTCACCACCGCGGTGGCGACCAACGCCGGGGTGAAGGTCCCGAGCGACCGGACTCCGACGATCAGCCCGAGAGCGACGGCGACGGCGACGGCGACGGGGAGGACGGCGAGCGGCGGCGGCGTGGCCACCGGCGAGGTCGGATCGGCGGTGTGCAGGAGCACGGTCGCCACCGACGCTGCGGCGGTGATGAACAGCGGCGTCGCTGCGGCCCGGCGGTCGGCGAACGACGGGGGCCGGTGGAGGCCGTGCCCGTCCGTGGGGTCGTGGAGCTGGTCGACACCGAACCGGTCCGTGGGCTCGTGGATGGTGATCATGCGGTCATCGTCGGAGCCCCCGATGAGACCGTCATGAGCCGGTCGTGAGAAGCGCCTCATCCTCCCGGGCGCCGCTGGTGCTCAGGCGCTGAAGCGGTACCCGACGCCACGGACGGTCGCGATGCGTTCCCCGCCGAGCTTCTTGCGGAGGTAGCCGACGTACACGTCGACGACGTTCGAGCTCGTGTCGAAGTCGTAGCCCCACACCGAGGACAGCAGCTGTTGACGGCTGAGCACCTGGCCGGGATGTCGCATCAGCAGCTCGAGGAGCCCGTACTCCCGGGCGGACAACTCGATGGAGGCGCCGTCGACCGTCGCGGTCCGCGTGCGAACGTCGAGCTCGACGCCGCCGACATCGAGGACGAAGCGTTCGGCCGTGCCCGGGTCGCGGAGCCGGACCCGGATCCGAGCGAGGAGCTCGTCGAAGGCGAAGGGCTTGGTCATGTAGTCGTCGGCGCCGCTCTCGAGTCCGGCGATGGTGTCCGCCGTCGTCGAGCGGGCGGTCAGCACGATCACCGGCAGGTTCTCCCCTCGGGCGCGGAGCTCCGAGAGCACCTCGACGCCATCGAGGCCGGGCAGCCCGAGGTCGAGCACCATGAGGTCGAAGGCGCCGTCCCGGGCGAGGGCGAGTGCGCTCGGGCCGTCGTCGACGACGATCGTGGAGAAGCCGGCCGCACGCAGGCCCTTCTCGATGAACGACGCGATGCGGCTCTCGTCCTCGGCGATCAGGATCCGGTTCACGGCGTGACGGCTCCGGGGTCGGCGGGGAGCTCGGGTGTGGAGGCCGGCACGGCCAGCCAGAAGCTGGCGCCGGTGCCCGGCCCGGGGTCGACGTGCAGCGAGCCACCGTGGGCATCGGCGATCACGCCGGCGATGGCCAGGCCGAGACCGATGCCGTCGGTCCGATCGCGACGACCCGACGCGCCGCGACCGAAGCGCGACAGGATCCGTTCGACATCGGCAGGATCGAGACCGTCTCCGCTGTCGCTCACGCCGAGGTGCAGCTCTGCTCCGGAGCGACGAGCGAAGATCGTGATGTCGTTCCCGGGGTCGGTGTGCTGGACGGCGTTGCGCACGAAGTTCATCCACGCCTGCGTGACGCGCTGCTGGTCGAGCGACACGACCTCGTCGACGTCGATGTCCCGGTGCCAGCGCCGATCACCGAGGGCCCAGGCGCGATCGGCGACGGCGTCGGCCAGGTCGCGGACGTCGACGGGCTCGAGGACCACGAAGTCCGGCCGGCGAGCGGTCGCCAGCACGAGCAGATCGTCGACGAGGCGAGCCATCCGGTCGATCTCGTCCATGACGATCGACCGGGTCTGGGCGTCGAGCGGCTCATCGTCCCGAGCGAGCTCGAGGTGTCCTCGCATGATGGTGAGTGGCGTCCTCAGCTCGTGGGCCGCATCGTCGAGGAACTGTCGTTGGCTCACGTAGGCCCGTTCGATGCGGTCCAGCATGCCGTTCAAGGTCTCGGCGAGCGCGGCGAGGTCGGTCGTGCCGGGAACCGGCACCCGCCGATCGAAGTCGCCCTCGTCGATGCTCGATGCGGTGTCGGCGAGCACTCGGAGCGGACGGAGCACCCGCCCGGCGACGATCCAGGCGAGGACGGCAGCGATCACGACCGCGACCGCCAGGACCTGCGCCGCCGCCGTCACGATCTCGTCCACGTCGTCGCGGTCGAACTGGACGAAGTTGGCGACCACGAAGGTCGCGACACGGTCGTCGTCGCTGAGGACGGGCACGACGAGGGAGCGCACGTCGCCCGCGGCCGAGGGATCGGTGCGGAACGTCGGAGCCAGCTCCGACCACCACCCGTCGACGAGGTCGAGGTCCTCCTCGATCCGGAGCGGTGGCTCGGGCGTCCGAGCGAGCACGCCGCCGTCGACGAGGCCGACCAGGACCTCGTCCGACTCGGGGACGTTGCGCGACAGGAACGTGCGGATCACGTCGGCGACGTCGACCTCGGCGCCGGCCTCCTCGAACCCGGACTGCGCCACCAGGGCGGAGAACTCGTCGGCCTCCTGACGCAGCTGGAGGTCGACGTCCTCGGCGAGTCGGGCGAGCAGGACCTGGCGCAGCAGCACGACCGAACCGATCGCGGCGAGCGCCAGCAGTCCGGCGGTGACGAGGACGATGCGAGACCGGGTCGTCCTCATCGGCGAGCCTGGTCAGTCGTCGTCCCCACCGTCGTCGTCCCGGTCGTCGTCATCCCCACCGTCGTCGCGGTCGTCGTCATCCCCACCGTCGTCGTCCTGGTCGTCGTCGCGGTCGTCGTCGTCCTGGTCGTCGTCGTCGTCGCCGTCGTCGTCGCCGTCGTCCTGATCGTCGTCGCGGTCGTCCGTGTCGTCGTCGATCTCGTCCGCATCGTCGTCGTCGTCGTCGGAGTCGTCGTCGGAGTCGTCGTCGGAGTCGTCATCGTCGGAGTCGTCGTCGGAGTCGTCGTCATCGTCGAGGTCGTCATCGTCGGAGTCGTCATCGTCGGAGTCGTCGTCGGAGTCGTCGTCATCGTCGGAGTCGTCATCGTCGGAGTCGTCGTCGGAGTCGTCGTCATCGTCGGAGTCGTCATCGTCGAGGTCGTCGTCGTCGAGGTCGTCGTCGAGCCCCTCACCTGCGAACGCCGGCGGTGGGTCCGGGAGCGGCCCTGCGGGGACCGACACCTCGGTGAGAGCGGGCCAGACGATCTCGGGTCGGTCTGGCGCCCGGAGCACGGACGCGGTCTGGGCGATCTCGATCGCTCCGCCCGGCGCGATGGGGTCGGTGTTGACGCCGCGCAGGGTGAGCGCGGTCGCGCCGACGACGAGGGCCGAGCCCACGAGGAACAGCCGGGAGTTGGAGGTCGGGGTGAGGTCGGAGGTCGGGGTCGGATCGGTCATGGGGCACAGGTTGGGGCCGGAGGGTGAGAGCACCGTGAGCGGCGTCTGAGAGTTCTCTCACGTTCCCACCGCCAGCGTGTCACGCCGTCGTGACCGGCCGTTGCACGGCGTGCGCCAACTCGTCGACCACGGGGGCGACCACGGCCCCGGCGCGGCGGTGGAGGGCCAGGTGACGGTGGACGAGGGGCTCGTCGACGAGCCGGCGGAGCGGCTCCGGGCCGCCCGTCGCCTGGGCCTCGGGCAGCACCGTCCAGCCGATCGAGAGCCGCACCATCTCGCCGAGCACCTCCGGCTGGTTCGACTCGGCGACGACGTCGACGGCGGCGCCCCGGCGACGCAACTCGGCCTCGATGAGCGATCGGGTCCGGGAGCCCGTCGGGAACAGCACCCACGGTCCCCACGTGGCCGGTGTCCCGGCGACCGCTCCCGGCGGTCCGTAGATGGCCAGCGCCTCGGTGAGGAGGTCGACCGCGTCGAGGTCGCCTTCGGGACCGTCGTCGCGCACGCCGACGGCGAGATCGAGATCGCCGCGCCGGAGCTGATCGAGCAGCTCCGAGGACGGGGCGACGACCAGGCGCAGGTCGACGTCGGCCCGTTCGATCCGGAACCGTCGAAGTGGTTCGGCGAGGTGGACGAGGGCGGCGACGTCGATCATCCCGACCCGGACCCGACCGGTGCTCCCATCTCTGGTCCGCGCGACCCAGTCGGTCAGGTCGCCGGAGAGGGCGAGCACTCGGCGGGCGTGGTCGAGCACCGGCCGGGCGTGGGGGGCGAGCACCTTGCGGCGCCCGTCGCGCTCGAACACCGGGACGCCGAGCCGCCGTTCGAGCTCGGCGAGCCCCTGGGAGAGCGCCGAGGTGCTGACCCCCACCTCTGCGGCTGCGGAGGCCCACGTCGGGGACTCGGCGACGGCCACCAGGTACTCCCACTGGCGGACCGAGACGTCGGGGAGCGGGGTCGCCATCCTGCAGAGATTAGTCCGGAGAATCTGAACAACAGCACGGTTCTGTTCGAGAACTCCGTAGGTTCAGCGCCATGACCGCTCGCAGCATCGCTCCCGCCACCGGCAAGCTCGGCATCCTCACGCCGGGCCTCGGCGCCGTGGCCTCCACCTTCATCGCCGGCGTCATCGCCGCCCGCACCCAGGGCGTCGCCCCGATGGGTTCGCTCACCCAGATGGCTCACATCCGCCTGGGCGAGCGCGAGGACAGCCGGAACCCGCTCATCCGTGACTTCGCCCCCCTCGCCGGTCTGGACGACATCGTCTTCGGTGGCTGGGATCCCATCTCGCCCAACGCGCTCGAGGCCGCTCGGACCTGCGGTGTGCTCGAGGAGCAGGACCTCGCCCCGATCTCCGGTGAGCTCGAGGGCGTCGTCGCCATGGATGCCGTCTTCGACCGGCGTTGGGTGTCCAAGCTCGAGGGGACCCGCGTGAAGTCCGGCTCGCTGTGGGAGCAGGCCGAGGCGCTCATCGACGACATCGAGCGGTTCCGCGTGGACAACGACTGCGATCGTCTCGTCGCCGTCTGGTGCGGCTCGACCGAGGCCTACGCCGAGCCGGGTCCGGTCCACGCGACCGTCGAGTCGTTCGAGGATGGGCTGAAGAACGACGACGAGAACATCGCCCCGAGCCAGGTCTACGCCTACGCCCTGCTGCAGTCCGGCGTGCCGATCGCCAACGGCGCTCCGAACCTGACCGTGGATCTGCCGTGCATGCTCGAGCTCGCCGAGGCGCGCGGCGTGCCGATCGCCGGCAAGGACTTCAAGACCGGCCAGACGCTCATGAAGACGATCCTGGCGCCCGGCCTGAAGTCGCGGATGCTCGGCCTGCGCGGCTGGTACTCCACCAACATCCTCGGCAATCGCGACGGCGAGGTGCTCGACGACCCGGAGAACTTCAAGTCGAAGGAGGTGTCGAAGCTCGGCGTGCTCGACACGATCCTGCAGCCCGAGGTGTACCCGGACCTCTACGGCAACATCGACCACGTCGTGCGCATCAACTACTACCCCCCTCGGGGCGACAACAAGGAGGGGTGGGACGCCATCGACATCTTCGGGTGGATGGGCTACCCGATGCAGATCAAGATCGATTTCCTCTGCCGGGACTCGATCCTCGCGGCCCCGATCGTCCTCGATCTCGCGTTGTTCATGGACCTCGCCGCCCGCGCCGGCGAGTCGGGCGTGCAGGAGTGGCTGAGCTTCTACTTCAAGTCGCCGCAGCCGTCGGGTGATCTCGACCCCGAGCACGACATCTTCATCCAGCAGATCAAGCTGAAGAACACCCTCCGGGAGTGGATGGGCGAGGTGCCCGTCACCCACTCCGAGGCCTGACCTGTCAGCCCGGCGTGGGTCCCGGAGCCCACGCCTCCTCCCGGTGTCCTCGCCCTGACGGGCTGCGGCCCGGGCCGTGCTCGTGAGGCCGGGTCATCGAAACCCGATTCGGGCGGCGGTCGCCTTCTCGTACCGTCGAGGTCCGTGGAGGCCGCCGTCCCCGACTCCGTGATCGAGGTGCTCAGCGACCGCTTCGGGGCGCTGGAACCGATTGGCGCGGGTGCGTGGGCGACGGCCTTCCTCGCCCGGGGTGGCGGGCGCGATCTCGTGGTCCGGGTCGGGGAGCACCGGGACGACTTCGAGGTCGACGCCGACATGGCTCGCCATGCCGACGACGGGCTCCCGATCCCGGCGGTCATCGAGCTGACCCGACTCGAGCCACCGCACCAGGACCTCCACGTGTGTGTCTCGATCTTCTACCCGGGCGAGCCGCTCGAGTCGGTGTCGTCCGAGCGGTGGGCGGCACTCGTGCCGGCCGTCGCCGATCTACTCGAGGCGATGCGGGCGGTCGATGCCCCGCCGGACGCACCGTCGTGGCCCGAGACCCTCTTCGTCGTCCACGACGACGATGCGCGCCTCGCCGGGTGGCGGGCACGCCTCGATGCGCTCCCCGAGCAAGCCGCCGCTCACCGGTCGGTGATGAGCGAACTGGGCCGGTTGTGCGAGTTGCCCGCCGTCGCCGAGGTCGAGCGGACGCTGCTGCACTGCGATCTGATCAACCGCAACGTCCACGTCGAGGGCGAACGGATCTCCGGCGTCTTCGACTGGGGATGCCGCCGGTGGGGCGATCACCTCTACGACCTGGCCTGGTTCGAGTTCTGGGCCCCGTGGCACCCGAACCTCGACGTCGGACTCCTCCGCAACGCGCTCGTCGCGAGGTGGGGCGGACCTTCCGATGCCGACCGCTGGCGGGCCTGCCTGCTGCACATCGGAGCGGACCACCTGATCTACAACGCGGCGATCGACGATCCGGCCGGTGGCCAGGACGTCGTCGAGCGGATGCGAGCGCTCGGGCTCGTCGAGTGAGCCCGGTCAGTCGCTCTCGACCGTGAGGTCGATCAGCCCGGCTGCCGTCGGAACGAACCCGCAGGCGTCGAGGTAGAACGGCCGGTGCTCGTCGTCGAAGTCGACGTGGAGCCACTCGCACCCGGCAGCACGAGCTCCGTGGGCGGCGGCTGCGACCACGGCGGTCCCGATGCCGCCGCGCTGGCGGTCGGGGTCGACGATCACGTCCTGGATCCAGGCATGGACGAGCCCGTCCCATGGCACGTTCACGAAGCCGACGAGCCGAGCGTCGATGCGAGCCGTGACCCAACCGAGGCTGTGGCGGGACAACAGCTCGTTCCAGTTCGTCATCCGGAAGGGGAGGCCGAACGACGCCGAGTGCAGGCGCGACAGCTCGTCGTCGGCGACCTCACCCTTCCAGCGCACCTCCATCGGCCGGGCACGCTACCGGCCACCCACGTAGCCTCGCCTCGGTGCGGATCGACCGGCTCACCATCGCCGTCACCAACATGGCGGCGATGGTCGCCTTCTACGACGCCGTGTTCGACGGCGGCTTCGATCGGATCGAGGGCACCGACTTCCACCTCGGCTCCCTCGCTGGCTTCTCGGTCCTCCTGTGTCCGAACGAGATCGCCGAGGTCGTCGCCGAGAAGAACCGGATCCAGCTGCGGTTCGTCGTCGACGACGTCGATGCGCTCGTCGCACGCGCCGAGGCGAGCGGCGGCGGGGCGTACGGCGAGCGGGTCGAGTCCGACGGCACGATCGGCTGGGGCGTCGCCGACCCGGACGGCAACTCGATCGAGCTCACCTCCGGCTGACCGGCGAGACTGGTCGGGACCACCGCCCGAGGGGGGAGCGCAGATGAGCGAGTTGCGGATGGATGCCGAGGAGCGTGAGGCGTTCCTGGCCGGAGTGCACGTCGGCGTGCTCGCCATCGAGCGGGCCGACGGCCCGCCCCTCGCCGTGCCCGTCTGGTACGCCTACGAGCCTGGCGGTCCGGTGCAGATCACCATGGGTGGGGCGTCGCTGAAGACCCGCCTCCTGCGAGCGTCGGGTCGGGCGTCGCTCTGTGCCCAGCAGGAGGAGCTGCCGTACCGGTACGCCTCGGTCGAGGGGCCGGTCACGATCGAGGAGCTCGGCGACCGGCGAGACGAGATCGTCGAGCCGCTGGCCATCCGCTACCTCGGCGAGCAGATGGGGAAGGCCTACGTCGCCAACGGCATCGCCAGTGACGAGGTGCTCATCTCGATCACGCCCGAGCGCTGGTTCACCACCGACTACGGCAAGCTCGGCAGCTGACCCAGCTCGGGCTCGTTCAGCGATCGGGATGCGGAACGGCCACCAACCTGAGCTGGTCGATCCCCTCGAAGTCCTTGGGGTTGCAGGTGTGGATGGGCAGGTCGTTGGAGATGGCGATTGCGGCGATCATCGCGTCGTAGGCCCGCGCTGCGGGCTTGCGACCAGCTCGGCGGAGACCTGCTGCTACCTGGCCGAAGCTCCGCGCCGCGGCGGCGTCGAAGGGCAATGGGTCGAAGTCGGCCTCTGCCTGCTGGACGTGCGCCTGCCGAGCCGCTCGCTCATCGTCGGTGGCGGCAACCAGGGGGCCGACGGACAGCTCCGCGAGCGTGACGGCCGTGATGAGTGGCTCGGGTGGGAGTGGATCGGTCGTCGCCAGTCGTCCGAGCAGGATGAGCGTGCTGGTGTCGAGGATGCCCTGCGTCTTCATCAGAGCTCCGGATCGAGCAACTGGTCGAGGTCTCGCCGCAGGCCGTCGGGATCCACGGCGGGCAGCTGCCTGCGCCGGTCGAGGAGCAGGTCGAGAGGTACGGGCTCACGGCCGAGAGGTCGTAGCTCGGCGACTGGTTTCCCCGAGCGAGTGATCGTGAGCCGCTCGCCTCTCGCTGCTCGGTCGACGACGTCTCCGCCGTGATTCCGAAGGTCTCGGATGGACACCTCAGCCACGACCGCGACCGTATCACGCGTGATACGCCGTCGTGCGAGAACGACGGCTCAGTCCGGGCTGGGGTGCCAGGCGGGAGCTCCTTCACCTCACAGCCGAGTGGTTGTCGATAGCGACCCCACAGCACCGACCACTCGGGGAGGATCCGAAGCCAGGCGATCGCTCTGTCGCTCGGGCTGATCGTGACGGAGGGCCTTGGTCTGCTGGTACACCACCTCGCCGTCCATTCGTACGTGGACGTCATAGGGGTCCACGCGTCCCGGTCGGGTGCCCGAGGGTGGAGAGCGGGCTGAGATGAGTACGCCGCCTGGTGGCAACGTCGCCGCGGCCTCGCGAACGTCACGCTCGGTCCAACGTGACCATCCGGGAACGAAGAACTTCAGGAGCGACCATCTCGAGGACATTCACGATCAGCGTGCCATCGGCAAGCTCGGGCGCTGAGTCAGTTCGGGCGGGGGACGCCGATCGGGTTGGGGTAGGGGAGGTCGCCCGCCGCGCCGATCGCGTCCGCCCACGGGTCCAGCAGCTCGACGAGTCGCGCTGCGGCCTGCTCACCGATCCTGCGGATCGGGCCCGTCGCCAACCGGTCGGTGGTGGTCTCGATGTCGGCGTACAGCGCCGTGCCCGCAGCCGTCGCCCCGGTGTCGTCGACGAGCTCCCGCTCGACGAGCCGGGCTCGGGCCGCGGTCCAGTCGTCCTCGTCCCAACCGCGGACCGAGGCCATGACGTCGAGGGGCAGGTCGGCCACGGCGAGGCGAAGCACGTTGGCCTCGGCACCATCGAGGCCTGCGGCCGTGAGGGCGGCGACGTGGCCATCGCCCCGGTGCTCCCGGAGCAGCGTGGCGCCGTGCCACACCGCGAGATGCGGCTCGGTCGGCCAGGCGAGCGCGGCGTTGGCGGCGTAGATCGGTCGCCCCGAGACGTCGGCGCCCTCGAACGCCTCACGGAGCAGACTGGCGGCCTCCGCGAGCTCGGCCTTGGAGCTCTCGACATCCATGATCCGTCGCAGTGTCGCGTCGGCACCGGTGAGGCGGGCCTCGATCGCAGCCTCCGGGGTGATGAGCTCCCAGATCGAGGGCAACGCCCGATCGACGAAGTCGGGGCGGAAGCCGTGGAACGACGCGGCGATCGGCCCGGCCCCGATGGCACCGAACGGTGCTGAGCGTCCGGCGAAGTACCCGCGCCAGAAGCCCTTCAGGCCGGCGTCGACGTATGCGGCCAGGCACTCGGGGGAGAAGTAGGTGATCGCGTGGTACGCCTCGGCGCGGGTCCAGACCCGGCGGGCGAGCTCGGCGGCGGTGGCGTCGTCCATCAGCCCAGTCTGGGTCAACGGTCGAGGTCGTCGGCTTCCGAACCACCGCACGCCGACATGAGCCGTGCGATGACCTCGTCCGCCGCCTCGCCGCCGGAGGTCAGCCGTTCCATTCGGCTGCAGAGGTCCGCGGAGCCCGCCTGGAGGGTGTCGCCGCACCCGACCGCCTCGGCGTCGCGGACCTGTTCGACGAGCGCCGGCCCGAGGAAGGCCCCGGCGGCGTTCACCCGGTCGCTGCCCCCCGCCAGCTCCGCAGCGTCGGCGTCGCCGAGGCGGTCGAGGTAGTCCTGCTGGATACGGGCCCACCGGTCGGCGAGACCGTCACACGTGAAGAGCCCGCTCGTCGTCGGGGTCGTGGGCTCGGCAACCTCACCGGTGGTCGGCGCCGGCGCACTGGGAGGAGCGGTGCTCGTCGTCGGGTCGGCGACGGTGGTGGTGGAGGCGTCGTCGTCGGCGTCGCCGCAGCCGCCGACGAGCGCCAGCGCGAGCAGGGTCACCGCCACTCGAAACGACAGCGCAACCATCGTGCGAGCATGTCACCGTGGGACGCTGGGTGCGGCGTCAGCCGTGCTCAGCGCTCGGGCGGAGCGCTCAGTCGGCCTCCTCGTCCAGCTCGATCTCGCCCTGGTAGATCCACGGATGGTCATACGCCTGGTCGGGGTCGGCGTCCGGCTGGTCGCCCTGGGTCCACCAACGGGCCTGGAAGACCTCGTTGCCGAAGCGGATCTGGTCGCCGGCGACGTAGACCCGTTCGGCCGACCACACCGGCACCTCGTCGGCGTCCCGGTCGATCCGCTGCACGGCCTCACGGTCGATGTCGAGCACGGGACCGAGGTACCGCCACGGGGTCTCCCACACCTGGTCGACCGGAGTGTCGGGCTGCTCGCCCAGCGAGTACCACTTCGCCTCGTAGACCCGGCCCTGCCACACGACCTTGTCCCCCTCCACGTACTCCTTGCTGCTGCGCCACAGCGGATACGGGCTCGTGCGGGGGTCGTCGAGGAGGCGGGAGTCGACCCGGTCGCCGTCGGCCCGCTCGGCCGCAGGGGCCGGCGCGGGGGTGGCCGAGGAGAGGATCGCGGCGAACTCGAAGAGGTCCTGGTCGACGCCGCTGCAGGTGTTCGACACGCGGCCGTCGGTCGCTGACGGGCCGCACGGCGCGTCCCGGTTCGCCGACCACATCGACAGCTGGCCGATGCCGACCTCCTCGGCGAGGTCGACGAGAGCGTGGGCGTCGGACAGCTCGAAGACCTCACCGGCGACGTCGTTCTGCCCGATCATCGGCGTCGCGGAGATGCGCGACCAGACCTCGGCGTCGGTCAGCGTCGTGCCGGCTCGTCGGTAGGCGCTGTCGAGCTGGACGAAGAGCCCTCGCAGGGCGCTCTCGTTCGCCTCGCGCTCGTCGGTGTCGTCGCCGAGGGTGCCGTAGTTCATGACCATCGCGTTGACGCCGGACAGGTCGACGCCGCCCTCGAGCGTGGCGTCGAGCACGGCGACGGCGTCGTCGAGGAGGCCGCTCGGTGCGATCGGCAGCGTCAGCCACACCTCGAGCTCCGGTCGGTCCTCCTGCAGGCGGGCGATGACCTCCGCGCGGCGCCGGCTCGCCTCGGTGTCGACCACGGCGGGCCCCTCGACGTCGAAGTCGATCGTCGTGAGGTCGTAGCGGTCGATCACCTCGAGATAGGCGTCGTGCAACAGGTCGGGATCGGTGCACGAGACGGCGAGCTCGTCGTTCAGCGCCCCGCCGAACGAGACGGCCACGTCGCCACCTCGCTCACGGAGCCGGACGATCCGGCGGTCGAGGTCGAGGGCCCGTCCCGCGGCATCGAGGTCGTAGAAGGTGCCCCAGGTCGGACGGCACCCGTCCGCCGGGTCGGCGACGACGAAGCCGAGGATGACCTCGTCGACGGGGTTCACCGCCGGATCCTCGAAGTGGAACAGCGGGGTGAGCGTCGTGTCCACGTAGGGAGCGAAGTGGATCTCGCGGTCGGGCTCGTCGGAGGCCGCCACGACGTCGCTCACGTAGCGGGTCAGGCCGAGGCCGGCGAGGCCGAGTCCAGCGAGCACGACGACGAGCCGGACGAGGGAGACCCGTCGGCGGGGACGGTCGGATCGGGCGCTCATCGTCGGTCTCCTGCGGTGGTGGGTTCGGTGAGGTCGACGGGCAGCTCGACATCGGTCTGTTCGATCCACCGTCGGAGCCCGTCACCCTCGACGGCGATCGAGTTCGCGCTGTCGCCGTCGTGTGCGGCGAGGGCGACCGCGAGCGGCGCGTTCCGCTCGACCTCCTCGGGGATCGATCCACCGACGTAGAGGACCGAGGCCCAGTGCGGGATCTCCTCGACGGGGGCGGCCGGGGCCACCGGCCGGTAGACGTAGTCCCGGAGGCTGACGGCGACGTCGACCAACGCATGTCGGATCCCGACGAAGGCGACGAAGGCGTAGGCGGCGCCGGCCAGGTTGGCCGTGGCGAACGCGCCGTGGACCAAGTTCTGCTCCTCGATGTCGATCGCGAGCGTCCGGACGGACCACCACACGAGCAGCAGCGGCAACAGGAGGTAGGGCAGTGCGACGACCGTCCGGTTCTTCACCTTCGGCGTGCGGACGAAGTCGATCTTGTGCCCGCCGATGCCCTGACCGATCGACTGGATCGTGCCGACGAGGTTCACCGGCAACAGGAGCAGGTTGAAGGCGTAGACCCGGAAGATGTCGGTGCGCTTGTAGCCGCTGCGACGGAGGTCGTTCGCCATCGCCGCGAAGTACGGCAGCGCCGTGAGCACGGCCAGCCGGGAGAGCAGCGTGTTGTCGAACGGGTAGAAGAGCAGGACGAGCAGGCCGAGGCTCGCCCACGAGATCGAGGCCAGGTAGTTCACCCGCAGGAAGACCTCGGTGAACCGGATGCGGCGCCGACCGTCCTCGTCGCGTCGCCGCCACGCGCGCAGCAGCTGGGGGAGGATGATGAGGCCGCCGTTCGCCCAGCGCTGGCGTTGCACGGCGAGCGAGCCGAAGTCCGGCGGGGTGGCGCTGTAGCTGAGCCGCTCGGGGAGGTTGTGGAGCTTCCACCCGCGGTCCCGGAGCTCGATGCTCGACTCGGTGTCCTCGATCACCGTGCGGTCGCTGATGTAGCGGCGCACGGTGAAGCCCGAGACGTCGTCCTCGACGAGGAGGTCGTCCAGGGCCGTCCGGCGGATCACCGCGTTGGCGCCGACCCAGAAGGTGGCGTCGAAGTGGGTCAGGCCCTGGTGGACGATGTGCTGCACGTCGGTCGTGGCACCGGCCATCCGCTCGATGCGGGTCGGTGCGCCGCGGTACGCGGAGTACGGCGTCTGGGCGACGGCGACGTCCTGGTGCTCGGGGAGCTCGAGGTGGTGGACGAGTCGCAGGCAGTACTCCGGCAACAGGACGCTGTCGGCGTCGACGGTGACGACGTAGTCCGCGGCGGGGATGGACACGTCGACCCGACCGTCACCGGCAGGCAGGAGGACGTCACCGCCGGGCGAGGTCTCGATGCGGTAGTCGCCGCCCATGAGCCCCAGGTAGCTGTTGAGGTTCATGGCCTTGTTGGCCTCGTGCGACAGCGAGGCGAAGCGCTTTCGCTCGAACGACGCCATCTCGACCCGGAAGATCCAGGCCAGGCGCCGGTAGAGCTGGCCGACGCGCCGGTGGCTCATCAGCGCGCGCGGGTCCATGGCTGCCTCGCGGAGCGACACCGCGGTCGCCGCCAGGTCGCCGGCGAGGCGATCGAGCACCTCGATGGCGACGAACTGATCGACGTGGTCGTTCTCGTCGAGGTCGGCGCGCTGGGTGTTGATCCACGATGCGGCGTCGTCGTAGTACTCGGCCAGCACCTCCAGGGTCGTGCCGTCGGCGTGACCGTCGGGGTGGATGGTCGACTCGTAGGCGGCGAGGGCCGCCTCGAATCGATGGCTCGGCTCGGCGAGGAGCGCCTGCACCTCGCCCGGGATCTCCCTGGCGCGATCGAGCGCCTGGGCGGCGTCCGGGTCGCGGGGGCGGGGCGGGTCGTCGATGAGGAGCACGACGCGGAGGTCGGGGTACTCCTGCAACGCGCACGTGAGCAGCGTCAGCACGACGACGTGCTCCTCCTCGCGGTAGGAGGGAACGAGGACGGTCGCGCTCGGCTCGCGGTGGTCGAAGTGGCCGTCGATCGTCGACCGCGGCACGCGCCGATGACGTCCCGCTCGTTGGAAGTGGCCGAGCCGGGCGAGGAGGTAGGCCGACGCCGAGCCGGCGAGCAGGGAGACGAGGACGAGGTAGACGAGGGTCTCGGCGACCGGGCGGACTCCGAGCGGGGAGCGGGCCAGCCGGAGCGTCAGCTCGATCAGGTAGCCCACCCAGGCCACCGCCGTCAGCGCGAGCGCGAACCGGGCACCTCGCACCGCGGCGCGACCGCTGGCGTCGGGGAGGACCGGCAGGCCTCCCATTCGCCGCTCCGTACCGAGCTGCCGACGACGACGCGGGGTCGTCTGGTGCTCGCCGCGCTTGAGCGCGCGCGAGCGCCGAGTGAGTGCCAACATCTCCCGATCCCTCCCGGCCCCGGTGCCTCCGGGACCCGTCCGTCAGGTCCGATCCGTTACTCCGGCCGACCGTAATCTCACGGAGAGTGGTCAAACATCACGAGCCGCCCAACGGCTGCTCACGCTTGGCCGGTCCGTTCCCAACGGACGGCGGGACGCCTCACTCCTGCGGAACGCCGAGGTCCGCGGCGAGGTGCAGGAGGAGGCGCTCGCTTCCCGGCGGAGCCATCAGCTGCACGCCGACCGGGTGTCCGCCGACGACGCCGGCCGGGACCGACACGGCCGGCCAGCCGGAGACGTTCGCGAGGAACGAGTAGCAGAAGATCTCGACGTTGGTCCGGAGGTACTCGTCGAGATCGTCGAGCTCGCCGCTGACCTTGGCGAGCGGGATCCGGGCCCGACCCAGGGTCGGGGTCAACAGGGCGTCGAACGGTTCCATCCGCTCGACGAAGTCGAAGACCGCCCGGCCGGTGCGCTCCTGGGCGGCGGTGATGTCGTCGACGGTGAGCCGGCGCACCGCCTCGATCTGGGCGAGGGTCGCCGGTTCGAGGTGATCCCCGTCGACCGGCCGCCCGGTGCGAGCCGACCAGACGTCGACGTCGTGGGCGACCCATCGGCCGAACAACGCGTCCCACCCGCTCTCGATGGCCTCGGCGTCGACGGGTCGCTCGATCGCCTCGACGACGTGCCCGGCCTCGGCGAGCTGTCGGGCGGCGGTCTCGGTCGCGGCCACGACATGGGGGTCGACGGCGGCGCCTGCCCAGTGCGAGGTGTCCACCGCGATGCGACGGGGAGCCGGTGGCGCCGGCTCGAGACTCGCCTCGAACGACGGCGACGAGAGGAGATCGAGGAAGGTGGCGGCGTCGCCGACCGTCCGCGACAGCACGAACTCGGTGGCGATGCCACCCCAGGCGCCCTCCTCCCACGGGATGCGGCCGCGTCCGGGCTTCAGCCCGAGCACGCCGCACACGGCGGCGGGGATGCGGATCGAGCCGGCGCAGTCCGAGGCGTGAGCGACCGGCACGACGCCAGCGGCCACGGCGGCGCCCGCTCCGCCGGAGGACCCGCCCGCCGACCATGCCGGGTCGTACGGGTTCCGGGTGGTGCCGGTGGCCCGTGACTCGGTCGTCCCGTGCATGATCATCTCCGGGACCGCCGAGCGGCCGACCACGCGTGCGCCCGACGAGCGGACGAGTCGGTAGAAGCGGCTCGTCGTCGTGGCCACGACGCCCTGGGTCAGCCGGGAGCCCATCTCCACCAGCCGGCCGGCCTCGGTCGAGCCGTAGTCCTTGCGGAGGAACGGCACCCCGGCGAGCGGCCCCCCGCGCGCCGCCGGGAGCGGGTCGTCGTACCACTCGACGACCGCGTTGATCCTCGGGTGCGTCGCCTCGTGCACCGCGGTCGCGGCGGCGTGGACCTCGTCAGCGGACACCTCACCGGTGGCGACGAGGGTCCCGAGGCGGGTCGCCGAGAGGGTGCGGTACTCGTCGGGTCGCATCGCCTACTCGGGCAACCGGATCGGCGCCCGCTCGCCCCACACGTCGCCCGGGCCCGGGTTCTGCGCCGGGGTCGAGCCACCGAAGTGGTGGAGCATCCCCCAGACGGCGTTCAGCGCGGTCTGCACCGCGCCCTCGGCCCAGCCGGGGATCCACGAGATGTCGTCGCCGGCGAGGAAGATCCCCCGCTGCTCGGCCGGGAGCTCGTCCTGCACGAAGTGCGAGTACATGCGCCGGTGGTAGCGGTAGTGGCCGGGCAGCGCGCCCTTGAACGCGCCGAGGAAGGCCGGGTCGGTCTCCCACGACACCGTGATCGGCTCGCCGATGACGTGCGAGGCGATGTTCGCTCCGGGGTGGATCCGCTCGAGGGTCCGGAGCGCCAGGTCGGCTCGCTCGTCGACCGTCTTCGAGACGACCTTCTGCGCGTCGCCATCCCAGGCGTACGAGAGGCAGATCACGCCGGGCCGGTCGGGGCCGTTGTCGAAGAGGTAGGTCCCGCGGGTGTTCCGGTCGGTGAGCGTCATGCCCATGACCGGCTCGCCGGTCTCCTCGTCGACGTCGTTCCAGAACGGCCGGTCGACCATCACGAACGTCTTGGAGGACGGTCGGTACCGGGTGCGGTCGAGCGCCATCCACATGTCGACCGAGAAGAGGTCCTCGTCGACGTCCATCGCCGTGGTCAGCAGCCAGCTCTGCGTCGTGACCAGCACGGCCGGGTAGTTGCGGCTGACGTCGTTGCGGTCGACGACCTCGATGTCACCCGAAGGGTGACGTCGGATGGCGGCGACCCCGGGGCGGGGCGCCCCCGAGTTGAGCGAGGCGAGCGAGGTGCCCTCCGGCCAGTGCGGCATTGGCGGGTCGTGCGCCCAGAGGCGCCGCACGACCTGCTCGGCGCCCTCGACGATGAGCTGTTGTTCCTCCTCGAGCTCGCCGCCGACGACGCGGAGGATCTCGAGCATCGAGATCGTGAAGTCGGAGTCCCAGCCACCGGTGCCGAAGCCGACCTGACCGAAGATCTCGCGGTGACGGAACGGCAGCGACGAGAAGGACGGTGACACGGCGAGGAAGTCGTAGAACGTCCGGTCGTCCCACGTGGGGACGAGCTCGTGCCACAGCGCCGAGACCGTGGCGACGTCCCGGTTGCGCATGGCCTCGTGCAGCGCCGGCAGGTCGGCCAGCTCGGCGAGCGCGCCGTCCCACGCCCGTGCGACCTCTCCGAACACCGGGGGCAGGTCGCCCAGCGTCCGGCCCCGGTAGGTCTCGCCGAAGAGGTCGATCACCGTGGACGGTGCCGCCTCGGTCAACGGGTTCGGGAACGGGCGCGTGCTCAGGCCGAGCTGGTCGACGTAGTGGTAGAACGCCCTCCCCGAGCGAGGGAAGCGCATGCCGCCGAGCTCGGCGACGACGTCGTCGGCGGCACCGAAGCGCTGTGACCGCAGGCGTCCGCCCATGCGCCCCTGCTCGTAGACGACGGGCCGCAGCCCCAGCTTCATCAGCTCATGCGCGGCGACGACGCCGCTGATGCCGGCGCCGATGACGGCGACCTCGGTCCACCGGGCGTCGGTCGGCAGGGTGCCGAGACCGGCGGGATCGTCCAACCAGGCGTCGTAGGAGAAGCAGAAGTCCGGCCCGAAGACCGACATCTCGCGTTCGTTCATCGAGCGAGGGTCCCGAGCCGCTCGACCGCCTCGTCGAGCACCTCGGTGCGCTTGCAGAAGGCGAAGCGGACGAGGTGGCGGGCGTCGTCGGGGTCATCGTGGAAGACCGAGCTCGGGATGGCCACGACACCGCACCGCTCGGGAAGGGCGAGGCAGAACTCGACGCCGTCGTCGGTGCCGAACGGGCGGATGTCGGCGGTCACGAAGTACGCGCCCTGCGGCACGATCACGTCGAAGCCGGCGTCGTCGAGACCGCCGCACAGGAGATCGCGCTTGGCGCGCAGATCGTCGCGGAGCTCGGCGAAGTAGGCGTCGTCGAGGCCGAGCCCGACGGCGGTCGCACGCTGCAGTGGCCCGTTGCCCGAGAAGGTCAGGAACTGCTTCGCCGTGCGGACGGCCGCGACCAGCGGGGCCGGACCGGTTGCCCAACCCACCTTCCAGCCGGTGAAGCCGAGCGTCTTGCCGGCGCTGGAGATGCTGATCGTGCGCTCGGCCATGCCCGGCATCGTGCAGAGCGGCACGTGCTCGCCGTCGAAGACCATGTGCTCGTAGACCTCGTCGGTCACGACGAGGAGGTCGTGCTCGATCGCCACGCTCGCCAGCAACGCGCGCTCCCCGGCGCTCAGCACCTTGCCCGACGGGTTGTGCGGCGAGTTGATGAGCATCAGTCGGGTCTGCGGCGTGATCGCGGCGAGCAGCTCGTCCGGATCGATGGCGAGGTCGGGCGCGCGGAGCTTGACGACCCGCTTCGTGGCGCCGCACATGGCGATCGAGGCGGCGTAGCTGTCGTAGGTGGGGTCGAGGGCGATGACCTCGTCGCCCGGGCCGCAGGTGGCGAGCAGCGTGGCGGCGATGGCCTCGGTGGCCCCGTAGGTGATCTGCACCTGCGTGTCGGCGTCGAGCTCGGTGTCGTACCAGCGCTTCCGGTGGGCGACCACGGCGTGGCGGAGCTCGGGGATGCCGGGTAGCGGTGGGTACTGGTTGGCGCCGTCGAAGAGCGCGTCGGCGGCGGCCTGCGCGACCTCGGCGGGCCCGTCGGTGTCGGGGAAGCCCTGGCCGAGGTTGATCGCACCGGTCTGGGTGGCGAGGGCCGACATCTGGGTGAAGATGGTCGTGCCGAAGCCCTGGAGGCGGGGGTGGAGGACCTGATCCATGCGCCGACCGACGCTACCGACCGATCCGGCGATGGTCAGCTCTCGGCGAGTCCGAGCGCTCGTGCCCCGAGCTCGCCACGGTCGTCACCGAGCACGGTGCGGAGCAGGAGCAGACCGTCGAGTTGGGCGATGAGCGCCTCCGCCGCCGCCTCGGGCTCCTCGGCGTCGATCCGCGGACCGAGCCAGTCGATCCACCCCTCGATGAGGGCGGGTGCCAGCTCGTCGAACGGCGAGATGCGTGCGGCGCCCAGTCCCACGACCTCGAAGAAGACGGCGAGGACGGGCTCGGCGTCCGCGGCGGAGAGGACCGGCCAGGCCCTGCGGCCCAGCTCGTCCGGGGCGAGTGGCTCGTCGCCGAACGCCTCGGCCAGCACCGCCTGGAACTCCGCACCGATGGCGAACGCGGTCTCGGCGATGAGCTCGTTCTTGGTCGGGAAGTAGTAGACGATCGCCCGGTCGTGGATGCCGAGGCGGCGGGCGAGCTTCCCGAACGTGAGGCGACTCAGACCCTCGTCGTACGCCATGAGCACGGCTGCGCCGAGCAGCTCGTCCCGGTCGTACTTGTACCCCACGGAAGCGCGACCGTACCGGTGGTTCAGTCGGCCCTGCGGGCGTGCTCGCGCAGGGGGAAGATCACCGGCTCGTCCGCCATCGCCGTGACGGTCGCCTCACGCTCGTCGTCGGTCATGGGGGTGAAGCCCTCGGCCGCGTCGAGCGCGGTGAGCAGGACGTCGGGATCGCCGGGGGTGGCGAAACCGTGGACCCCGGGCGTCGAGAGGGCGAAGCGGACGCCGCGGGTGATGCGCTCGGGGTCGGGGAACGGCTCGTACCAGGACTGCGCGGTGAGCTCGCGGTCGCCCCACGGACGCCACGCCGCGGCCTTGATGACCTGCACCCCGACGTCTCGGGCCGCGCACTCGGCGAGCAGCGCCTCGACGTCGGAGCGGTAGACCGGGTCGGCCCACACCCGGGCGTAGAGGGGGAACATCACCGTGTCGAGGTCGTAGCGTCGGATGGCCTCGAGCTGAGCCCTGGGAGTGCCGAGGTCGTGCCCGGTGATGCCGACGAAGCGCGTCAGCCCCTCGTCGCGGGCCGCGAGGATGACCTCGTAGGCCCCGGCGCGCGCGTCGAGGTCGTCGACGTCGGTCACGCCGTGCGCCTGGTAGGTGTCGACGTGATCGGTGCGCAGACGTTCGAGCGTGGTCTCGAGCTGGGCGCGGACGCCGTCCGGGTGCTTGCGACCGGTCTTCTCACCGATGAAGAGCCGGTCACGGACCGCGGGGATGTGCGGCCCCACCAGCTCCTCGGCGAGCCCGTAGCCCGGCGCGATGTCGAGGTGGTTGACGCCTCGCTCGATCGCCCGGTGGAACCGGTCCTCGACGATCTCGGGCGTCCCGCGGGCGAAGGCCGCGCCGCCGAGGATGGCGACGGAGCTGTGGTGGTCGGTGCGGCCGAGGCGTCGCTGCTCCATGCCCCAGTGTCGCACCCCGCTGGGCATGTGTCGGACGTCACGCGGTAGCGTCGCTCCATGAGCCTGACGGAAGCCACCGCCGTCGACGTCCCCGACGTCGAGAACCCGATCATGCCGGTCTTCTGGAAGCAGCCACAGGCCGAGATCGAGGCGAGGTTGGACGCGTTGCGTCAGCAACCCTTGACCAAGTTCGGGGAGCTGCCCCGTGAGCCGGTCGATCCGGACAGCCCGCTGCTGGCCCTCGCCGGGAGCGGCGGGTGGCTGTTGACCCGCCACGCCGACATCCTTCACACCTCACGTCACACCGACGTCTGGAGCTCGGCCAGCGGCATCACGATCCTCGACTCGCCGCCGGAGTTCAACGAGTTCTTCGGCTCGATGATCGCCATGGACGATCCGCGCCACGGCCGGCTGCGTCGCCTCGTCGCCAAGGGCTTCACCCCGCGCATGCTCGCCAAGCTCGAGGCGAGCGTCGAGGAGCAGGCCGACGAGATCATCGACGCCGTCGCCGGGCGGGGAAGTGTGGACTTCGTCGTCGACGTCGCCGCCCAGCTGCCCCTCAAGATCGTGTGCGATCTGATGGCGATCCCCCACAGCCAGCTCGAGTTCGTCTTCGAGCAGACGAACGTGATCCTCGGCGTCAGCGACCCCGAGTACGCGCCCGACGAGGGTGTCGACGTGCTCACGGCGTTGTTGACCGCCGGCGGCGGTCTCGCCGAGCT
Source organism: Actinomycetota bacterium (assembly GCA_039185015.1). Classification (GTDB taxonomy): domain Bacteria; phylum Actinomycetota; class Acidimicrobiia; order Acidimicrobiales; family Poriferisodalaceae; genus JBCBSZ01. Next base: position 6,898 of record JBCDAU010000046.1, on the reverse strand, counting down.
GATGAAGGAGGTCGCCAAGTCCAAGGAGGGTGTCGAGAGCGAGGACCTCACCTCGGTGCTCGTCAACGCCGAGGTCGAGGGCGAGAAGCTCACCGAGTCCGAGATCGCCAGCTTCTTCGTGCTCCTGGTCGTCGCCGGAAACGAGACCACCCGCAACGCGATCAGCTGGGGGCTCACCTACCTGACCGAGAACCCCGACCAGCGCGACCTGTGGCAGAGCGACTTCGAGAAGTACGCACCCGGTGCCGTCGAGGAGATCGTGCGTCTCGCCAGCCCGGTCACCTACATGCGTCGGACGGCGCTCGCCGACACCGAGCTCGCCGGGCAGCCGATCGCTGCAGGCGAGAAGGTGCTGATGAACTACTTCGCGGCGAACCGGGATCCGGAGGTGTTCGTCGACCCGTACCGCTTCGACATCACCAGGGACCCCAACCCCCATGTCGGCTTCGGCGGGCCAGGTGCCCACTTCTGCCTCGGTGCGCACCTGGCTCGCCGGGAGATCACGGTGATGTACCGCAAGCTGTTCGAACGCCTGCCCGACATCCACGCCACCGGCGAGCCCGACACGCTCGAGGCGGCGTTCATCCACGGCGTCAAGCACCTCGACGCCGAGTTCACCCCGGCCGGCTAGGAGCCGCCCGACGCGAGGGCGTCGGGGCCGGGGTCCCCACCGGGTCCCGCGACCTGGAGTCGCGCGAGGTAGTGCGTCCATCCAGCGCCGTGGTCGGTCGCCGCCTGGGCGTCCGGGAGATCTCGGTGGACCAGGGTCACCGTGGTGCCACCGGCTTCGGGGGTGAGCGTGACCTCGACGGTCGACGATCCGGGTGGGACGCCGTCGTTGCCCTCCCAGCCCCAGGTGAACACGAGGCGCTCGTCCGGTACGACCTCGAGGTACTCGCCGAGCGCGACTGCGCCCTGGTTGATCCGGATCCGCATCCTCCCGCCGGGTTCGGGTTCGATGTCCGCCTCGATGCCCTGCCAGCGAACGAGTCGCTCGGGATCGACGAAGTAGCGGAACACCGTCGCAGGTGTGGCCTCGATGTGGATGGCGAGCTCGACAACGTCGGTCACGAGCGCTGCCGCCTCGCGCGCTCCGGCCACTCCTCCTGCTCCGCCGCCCGCTTGAGCTCCTCGAGGCCGTGGGCCCAGAAGTCCCCGAGCCACTGGCGGACCTCGTCGATGCGTTCGGGGGAGGAGCGGTACCAGCGGCGGGTCGCTTCCCTCCGCACGGTCACCAGGCCCGCGTCGCTGAGCACCTTGAGGTGCTGGGAGATCGCCGGTCGGCTGACGGCGAACTCTGCCGCGATCTCGTTGACCGTGCGCTCCTCGTCCCGCACGAGCCGCAGGATCGTCCGGCGGGTCGGGTCGGCGAGCGCCTTCAGTTGTGCGTCCACGTCGTCGGAGCGTAGCGGCGCGGCCGTCGGTTGGGTAACCCACCCCTTACGCTTCACGACGTCGTCGCCGCTCGGGTAGACAGCGGTCATGGAGTTCGATCTCGAGCAGACCGACACGTTGCTGGCCACGACGCGGGCGGTGCGTCGCCGGCTCGACCTCGGACGCGAGGTGCCGCCCGAGCTGATCCTCGAGTGCATCGATCTCGCCGAGCAGGCGCCGAGTGGGGGTGCCATCTCGAGTCGGCGATGGATGGTCGTCCGGGACGCCGCTGCGAAGGCGGCACTCGCCGAGCTCTACCGGAAGGCCGGCGGCGACTGGATGATCGGCACCGCCGAGCGCCTGGCCGGCACCGACCATCCCAACGCCGCGGTCATGGAGTCGGCAGCGCACCTGGCGACCCACCTCGCCGACGTGCCCGCGATCGTCATCCCGTGCATCTGGGGCGTCCACGACGGCTCTGGCCGGCCGGGACTGTTCGATTCGGTCGTCCAGTCCGCATGGAGCTTCTGCCTCGCGGCTCGGGCTCGCGGGCTCGGTACGGCATGGACCACGGTCCACCTGGGCGAGGCCGATGCCGTCGCCGAGCTGCTCGGCATCCCCGAGGGGGTCACCCAGATCGCGCTCCTCCCGGTCGCGTACACGTTGGGCACCGAGTTCGGTCGTGCGGACCGCCGACCGGCGTCCGAGATCGCGTATCTCGATCGATGGGGCGTCACGACGCTGACGCCGGCCGGCGATCGACCGATGCTCGTCGACGGGCCGACGATGACCGTCGAGCGAGACGTCGATGCCACACCGGCAGCGGTGTGGGCGATCGTGTCGGATCCGTCGACGCCTGCCGCCTTCAGCGAGGAACTGCAAGGGGCAGCGTGGGTGGACGGCGACGAACCAGGCGTCGGCGCTCGCATCATCGGCCGGAACCGGCATCCGGCCGTCGGGGAGTGGGAGACCACGTCCTACGTGATGGCCTGGGAGCCGGAGCGGCGGTTCGGATGGAACGTCTCGAGCGCCGACAACCCGGGAGCCCAGTGGGCATTCGAGATCGAGTCCATGCCCGGCGGCGTGCGGCTGCGGATGACCGTCACGCTCGGGCCGGGAGGTTCCGGGCTGACCCCGGCGATCGAGGCGATGCCCGACCGTGAACAGGACATCATCAGCCGGCGGCTCCGGGAGCACGGGGAGAACATGGCGCGCACGCTCGACGGGATCGCCGGGCTGGCCGAGTCGCGAACCGCGGACGGATCTTCGGCGTAGAGGGAAGCAACGGACCCACAACCGGGTTCCCGTCGCACACACTCTCGAGGAGCCGAAGATGCCGACCCGACGTACCGCCGAACAGGACTGCACCGCCGTGCGGACGCTGCGGCACCGGGCCGCTCGCCTGGCCGACGTCGCCGGCGAGCTCAACCCCGTGCTGGCCACCGCCTACCGCCGCCGCGCCACCGAGCTCGAGCTCGAGGCGTGGGTGCGCGAGCAGGTGGTCGAGCCGACCCCCCTGCCGGTCGCAGCCTGACGACTAGCGTCGCCCCCCATGCAGGGGGACGACGCCACCGTCGCGATCGCGACGGACGACGAGCTGCGGTGGGATCGACTCGAGGCGTTCCTGCGCCAGGAGCTCGATGTCGACGGAGCCTTCGGGACTCGCCAGTTCTCGAACGGTGCCGCCAACCTCACCTTTCTGGTGCGCTTCGGCGATCGGGAGCTCGTGGTGCGGCGCCCGCCGTTCGGTGTCATCGCACCGGGTGCCCACGACATGGGACGGGAGCACCGCGTCCTCTCCCGGCTGTGGCGTGAGTTCGACCGGGCTCCGCGAGCGCTGGTGTTCTGCGACGACCACGAGGTCTTCGGCGCCGACTTCTTCGTGATGGAGCGTCGCCCCGGCGTGGTGATCCAGGGAGACCTGCCGGCCGACATGGTCGGCCTGCCCGATGTCGGACGCCGGGTCGGCCTCGCGGTCGTCGACGCGATGGCCGACCTGCACCTCGTGGATCCTGCGGCCTGCGACCTGGACTCGCTCGGACGACCGGACGGGTTCGTCGATCGACAGGTCTCCGGGTGGCATCACCGGTGGTCGTTGTCGAAGAGCGATGCGTCGCCGTCGCTGATGGACGAGGTCGGGGAGCGGCTGGCCGAGACGCTGCCGCCCGCCGGCGAGGTGTCGCTGGTCCACAACGACCTGAAGCTCGACAACTGCGCCTTCCTGCCCGACCAGCCCGATCGAGCGGTCGCGGTCTTCGACTGGGACATGACCACCCGCGGCAACCCGCTGGTCGATCTCGGCACCCTGCTCAACTACTGGCCCGACCCGGGAGACGGGGAGGACGTGAAGCGGGGCAGCCACGACGGCATGAGCGAGATGGGCCTCCCCACCCGGGCCGAGGTCGTGGAGCGCTACGCCGAGCGGACCGGATTCGACGTCTCGACCGCGCCGTGGTTCGAGGCCTTCGCGCAGTGGAAGACGGCGGTCGTGTTCCAGCAGCTGCACCGGCGCTGGCTCGACGGCGACAGCGCCGACGACCGCCACGCCGAGATGGGTGACACCGTCGACCTGCTCGCCGCGAGCGCGAGCGAGCTCCTCGACAGCCTGTCCTGAGCACTCAGCCGGCGAGCATGCCGCCGTCGACGGCGAGCGCGTGGCCGGTCGTGAACGACGAGGCGTCGGAGCAGAGCCACAGCGCCGCCCGGGCGATCTCGTCGGGGTCGCCGAACCGGCGGAACAGGCTGAGCCGCTTGGCGGTGTCGTCGGCCTCCCGTCCTCGCCGCTCCATCGCGTTGCGCAGCATCGGCGTGTCGATGGCTCCGGGGCAGATGGCGTTGATGCGGATGTCGTGCCGGGCGTAGTCGACCGCCGCGCTGCGGGTGAGGCCGAGCACGGCGTGTTTCGAGGCCGTGTACGCCGGCCGGTTCGCCTGGGGTTTGAAGGAGTTCGTGGACGCGATGTTGACGATGCTCCCGCCGTTGCCGGCATCGATCATCGCCCGGAGCTGGTGCTTCATCGAGAGGAACACGCCCCGCACGTTGACGCCCATCATCCGGTCGTAGTCGTCGTCGGCGCACTCGGCGAGCGGGACCATCTCGAACTCGATGGCGGCCGCGTTCACGGCACAGTCGAGCCGGCCGCCGCCGGCGGCGACCGCTCGCTCGACCACGGCGATCACGTCGTCGGCCGCTACGACGTCCCCGGCCAGGTAGCTCACCTCGCCGTCGGCGGCGGCACAGGCAGCGAGCAGCTCGTCTGCTCGGTCGTCGGTCAGGTCCGTGGCGACGACCGTCGCCCCTGCATCGGCGAGCCGTCGGGTGATCGCCCGACCCATGCCGCCGGTCGCCCCGGTCACGATCGCCGTCCGTCCCGTGAGCTCGGTCATCGCTCTCCCCTCGGTGTCCCCGTCGGAGACGATCCTGGCACGGTGCCGGTCAGATCACCTCGGTGAGCACGACCTCGATGAGCACCGGCGCGTCGCGCTCGTTGCCCCTGGCCCGGTTCCACAGACCGGCACCGGCTTCGGCGGCCCGCATCGACAGGCCGTACTTCTTCCGGATCCGACCCATGGCGTCGTCGAGGCGATCCTCGTCGATCGGTCGGGCGATGGCCGCGAGCACCGCCGACCCGGGCAGGATCTCCCCCTTGCTCGTGCCGGCGGCGACGTGGAGGTGCGGGTCGTCGGTGAGGTCGTCGAGGGCTCGGGCGTCGGCGTCGAGGAGCACGACGAAGCGCCCGTCCGATCCGGCGAAGCGGGCGCCCGTTCGCCGCGGCTCCCCCTCGAGCGGTCGTGTGGTGAGACTCAGGTGGTCGGCCTCGTCGAGGGGCTCGACCCTCACGTCGGGACGCCCTCGGGGTCGAACACCGTGCGGAACGTGAACGCCTCGGGGGACGGGCCGTTCGTCTTCAACCGGTCGAGGCGCTCGCGGCCCTCGTCGAGGGTTGGTTCGTGATCCTCCGGGATCCACCAGAGGACGAGGTAGTGCCGTCCGAGCGTCTCGAACCACTCACGACGTCGCCGGAGGAAGTCACGATGCTCGGATCGGTAGACGTAGGCCCGGAGCGCATCGACCGATCTCCAGACCGAGAGGTTCGGGATCAGCTGCGGGTCGTCGTCGAGGTGGTAGGCGGTGAGGTTGCCCTCGTCCGACTGGGCACGCCAGAGGTAACCGGGGCTGGCCTCGGCCAGCGCGTTGATCCGGTCCAGCTCGTCCATGAACTCGGCGACGGCCGGGTCCTCCCGAGGAGCGACGAGCCGACCGATGTTGTACTGCGCGAGGTGCACGCTGCCGATCGTATTGGCCCGCTCTGCGGGGGTCCGCCGCCCCCATCCCCGCCGGCCTGCGTCCTACAGTCGCACCGTGTTCCGAGCGGTGGGCGTCGAGAAGAGCTTCCGTGCGAAGCGCGTGTTGCGTGGGGCGAGCCTCAGCGTCGACGCCGGCGAGTCCGTGGCGATCGTCGGAGAGAACGGGGCCGGCAAGTCGACGTTCATGAACATCTCGGCCGGCATCGTGCGGCCCGACGCGGGTTCGGTTCGCGTCGACGGTGTGCTCGGGTGGTGTCCGCAGCAGCCCGGGCTGGTCGACCTGCTGAGCGCCGGTGAGCACCTCGAGCTGATGTCCGCCGGCGTCACCGACCCGAAGGGCGCGCGAGCGCGCTGCGCCGAGCTGCTCGAGGTGCTCGGGTTCGACCTCTCCGACGCGACCGTCGCCCGCGACCTGTCCGGAGGTCAGCGCCAGAAGCTGAACCTCGCGCTGACGATGCTGGGAGATCCGACGGTGCTCTTGCTCGACGAGCCGTACCAGGGGTTCGATCACGGCACCTACGTCAACCTGTGGGACCAGGTCGCTCGGTGGACCGATGAGGGGCGGGCTGTGATCGTGATCACCCATCTGCTCGCCGAACGAGACCTCGTCGATCGGGTGGTCGAGATCACCGACGGCGTGATCGCCGACGCGGCCGCCTGATGCTGCGTCGCGTCGCCGCGGTGGCCGTCTCGCAGGCCCGCGACCTCAGTCGTCGTCGTCTGGCGCTTGGACTGCTGATCCTGTTGCCGCTCACGTTCTACTGGTCGAGCAGCGGTGACGACTTCGCCCCGGTGTTCGCATCGGTCGGGATCGGGTGGGCCTTCTCGGTGGCGACGTTGTTCCTGACCCAGGGCATGCGGCCGATCGAGCCGCGACTGGCCCTGGCTGGCTTCCGCAGCGGTGAGGTGCTCGCCGGACGGGTCGCGTGCGCCGTGAGCTTCGGCCTGATCGTGGCGACCGCGCTGTGGCTCTACATCCGCCTCGATCCCGTGATCGTGAGCGAGGTCGAGCTGGTCTGGGCCTTCCTGTTCGCCGTGATCGGTTCCGTCGCGCTCGGGCTGGCGGTCGGCGCCCTCGTCAAGCGGGAGCTCGAGGCGATGCTGCTCCTGGTCGGCATCATCGGGATCCAGTTCGTCGTCGATCCGGGTTCGACGCTGGCCAAGGTGCTGCCGCTGTTCGCCGCTGAGCGTCAGGCGGCCGCCGCAGCCGGGTGGGG
>JBCDAU010000045.1:0-43794 GCA_039185015.1 Actinomycetota bacterium | reverse complement strand
TGGGTCATCCAGGCATGGCGGCCCGTGGCGACGCACGCGGCGTTCTTCAGCTCGCCACCCACCGCGATCGTCGGGGCGACCTCGACCGGGAGGTGGAGGGGCAACGGCGCGTGGCCCCGGGAGCGACGGATGGGCTGGACCCCGCCGTCGACGACCCGCACGACCGAGTCGTCGCACGGGACGTGGATCGGTCGATCGTGGCGGAGGACGGCGTCGGCGAGGTGACCGAGGCGCTGATCGGCGTCGGTGTCGTCGTGGACGATCGGCTCGTCCGACAGGTTGGCGGAGGTCATGACGAGCACGTCGGGGGCGGCGACGTCGCAGCCCGGCACCGCAGCGAACAGCAGGTGGTGCAGTGGCGTGTAGGGGAGCATGATCCCCAGGAGCGGGTTGCCCGGAGCGAGGAGCTCGGACAGGCCCGGGTCGGACCGTCGTCGGACGAGCACGACCGGGCGAGCGGGGTCGGTCAGCGCGGCGCGCTCGGCGTCATCGAGCGAGGCGAGGCGCTCGGCGACGGACAGGTCGCGAACCATGACCGCGAAGGGCTTGTCGACCCGCCCCTTGCGGTCCCGCAGCGCCGCGATGGCGTGCTCCGAGCGAGGATCGGCAGCCAGGTGGTAGCCACCGAGCCCCTTCACCGCGACCACGGCGCCCCCGGCGAGCAGCTCCTGGGTGCGAGCGAGCACCGCGTCGGTGCCGTCGAGCTGCCCCCCGGCCACGTCGAGGCGGATCCGCGGCCCGCACTCCTCGCAGGCGAGCGGCTGGGCGTGGAACCGGCGGTCGGTCGGGTCGTGGTACTCCCGTGCGCAGTCCGTGCAGAGCGGGAAGCCGGCCATCGTCGTGTTCGGCCGGTCGTACGGGAGATCTCGGATGATGGTGAACCGCGGCCCACAGTTCGTGCAGGTCACGAAGGGATAGCGGTGGCGACGGTCGCCCGGATCGAAGAGCTCGGCGACACACTCGTCGCACACGGCGACGTCGGGCGGCACGAGCGTGCGGGCACCGCCGACGACCTCGCTCTCGACGATCGTGAAGTCACGCTGGTCGAACGGCTCGAGCGCCGATGCCTCGATGCGCTCGATGCGGGCGAGCGGCGGCGCATCGGCGGCGAGGCGGTCGAGCAGCTCGGCGACGGCGGGCTCGAGCCCCTCGACCTCGATCGTGACGCAGGTCGAGTCGTTGCCGACGTGGCCGGCCAGGCCGAGCTCGTCAGCGAGCCGGTGCACGAAGGGCCGGAAGCCGACGCCCTGGACCACCCCGGTGACCACGACCCGACGACGAACCAGGGTGGCGCTCATCGTCGCTCCCAGACCATCACCCGGTTGTTCCCGGAGTCCGCCACAGCCAACCGAGCGCCGTGCAGGCTGATCCCATACGGCCAGCACAGCGTGTCGCGGTCGACCCGGTCCCAGCGGTTCTCGCCGTTGGCGGTGAGGTCGGGCTGGCCGAGCACGCCGTCGGCGGGCGCGCCGGTCCGCTGCGGGATCCCCTCCCACCAGAGGACCCGGTTGTTGGCCGTGTCGGCGACCACGAGGTGGTCGCCGTCGAGATCGATCGCGTACGGGAATCGGAAGCCCGCCGCCGTCTGTGGCGCGTACGGGAACTCGGTCGCAGTGGTCAGGTCGTTCTGCCCCATCGCCCAGCCGGCGGGACCGTCTCGGTCGGGACGGGGGGCCCAGCCGAGGGCACGGTGGTTCCCCGCGTCCGCGACCAGCAACCGATCAGCGTCGCCGGCGATGTCGTGGGGCCACCGGAAGCTGTCGGCCGCGGCCTCGCCCCCGCGGTTCTCGTCCCGGCCGTCGGCATCAGGCTGGCCGAGCACGACGTCGGGTTCGTCGTCAGGCCCGGGAAGGCCGTCCCAGCCCAGCACCCGACGGTTGCCGGTGTCCGCGACCCAGAACCAGCCATCGACGACGGCCGCACCGTACGGCCAGTAGAGACCGGTGGCCGAGGTGCCGGCGCCCCGATTCTCGAGCGTCGAGGAGGCATCGACCTGGCCCAGGATCACGTCGGGGGCGACGTCGGAGCTCCGCGGCACGTCGTCCCAGATGAGGATCCGGTGATGCCACGAGTCGCACACGACGAGGCGGCCGTCATGAACGAACACCCCACACGGCAGGTGCATCCCTCGCTCCGGCCCCCGACCGGCCGCCCCTGGCCCCTCGCTGGTCGCGTCGGGTTGCCCGAGCACGACGTCGGCCGGGGCCTCGTCCTCGTCGGGGACGCCGTGCCAGACCATCACCCGGTGGTTGCCGGAGTCGGCGACGACGAGCAGCCCGTCGTCGAGCCAGACGCCCCGCGGCGCGTAGAGGTGGCTCCCCGTCGGCTGGGCCGCCGGCAGCGCGAGGCCGCCCGGGGCCGGCGCTCCGATCCAGGTGCGGGGCACCCAGCTCGTCGACGTCTCGATGAGCGTCACGCCGACTCCGGCCTGATCCAGACGTGCCCATCGTCGAGTCGCAACGGCAGCGACTGCAGCTGCGCGCCCGGCGCCGACACGCAGTCGCCGTAGGTGGTGTCGAAGCGGAACCCGTGCCACGGGCACACGATCTCGCCGTCGTCGACGAAACCGCCGTCGAGCTCTCGACCCTGGTGCGCGCAGAGGTTCCGGAAGGCAGCGAGCTTCTGCCCGTCGTTGACGACGATGAACGACTCCTCGCCGACGTCGATGCGCTCGATGGCGCCGTCGGCGACCTCGTCGATGAGCGGACCCTTCACCCAGCCACCGTCTCGGCGACCGATGGCGCTGACGGGGATCAGGGCGACGGTCGGCTCGTCCTCGGCGACCTCGACCCGCTCGATCGACGGGACGTTCTCGACCAGGGCATCGGTGACCTCGGTCGAGAGCGTCTGCGCCGACATCGAGCAGCCGTTGCAGGCGCCGTGCAGGCGGACGAGCGCCACACCGTCCTCGACCCCGACCAGCTCGACGTCGCCGCCGTGGCTCTGGAGGTACGGCCGTACGTGCTCGAGCACGCGGGTCGCCTGGGTGATCGGGTCGGGCCGGATGATGCCGTGCACCGACAGCAGCGCCCGGACCCCCGGATCGTCGACGAGCTCGAAGAGCAGCTCCCGGCCACGGGGATCGCTGCGAAGGCGACGGACGATGGTGACCAGCGGCTCCCGATGGAAGGCAGCGACGGCGTCCTGCAGCTCGGTGACGACCTCACGATCGCTCTCGCCGAGCTCGTCGATCCGTTCGATCGCCCGGTCGACGCGCTCGGCGATCTCGTCGAAGGTGGGCTCGTGCTCGACGGCGGTCATGCGACCTCTCCTCGTCCATACCTGGTCTCCTGCTCCAACGCCTCGTCGACCTTCCGAAGCAGGAGCTCTCGGAAGGCCGCCCGGGCCGTCACCTCGAGCCAGGCGCCGATCCGTGCCGGCGCCACGTCGGTTCGGAGCTCGGGCACCGGGCGCTTCTCCAGCGCCGAGAGCACGAAGCAGGCACCTCCGGTGTTGTCGAGCAGGAACTCCGACAGCACGGCGTCGAGGTAGTCGTCGAGCCAGACCCCGTCCCCGTTGGGGTCGTCACGCAGACGGGCAAGAGCGGCGTCCGCGCCGGCGCATCGCTGGATCACGCGCTCGACGAACCGATCGACGGCGGTGAAGAGCAGGAAGTCGAACTGCTGCCGCTGATGCGGATCCATCAGGCTTCCTCCCCCGCTGCTGCGGCCCGGTGGCGAGCGATGCCATCGAGGAGGTCGCGGATCATGCGGACCGACTCGTGGTCCTCGAACTCCTCGAAGATCGCCCGCGCCTCGTGGAGTCGGCCGTGGGCGTGGTCGAAGATGCCGAGGTGGGCGAGCGCATTGCCCTGATTGGCGAGCGCACGGGCCCGGCCCAGCGGGTCGGTGTGGCGGTCCCGTGCCTCGAGCACCTCGTCGTACAGCTCGACCGCCTCGACGAGGTTGTCTCCCTGGTGTGTCGACGGCGCGTAGACGAGCGCGTTGGCGAGGTTGAGCGTCGTCGACGCCCAACGATCGGGGTGGGCCTCTCGGGTGAACACCTCGAGCGAGGCCCGGAGCGAGCGGACGGCCACGCCGAAGCGCAGTTGGTCGGACGCCTCGACCATCGGCATCGTGAGATAGGCGCTGGCCAGGTTCGAATGGGCCGTGGCCCACAGCTCGGGCGCATCGGCGGGGCCGATGAGCTGGAGCGCGGCGTGGTAGTGCTTCACCGCCTCGCCGAGCGCCTCGCGCACGCCGTTGGATGCCTCCTGCAGGAGCATGCCCGCGGCGACGTGGCACTCGGCTCGCACGACCGGCAGGTCGGTGCCGTCGAGTCGTTCGAGCGCCTCCCGGTAGAGCCCGAGCAACCGGTGGGCCGGGGCGCCGCCGGTCGCTTCGGCCTCGGCCAGCGACACCCGCAGCTGCGCACCGAGCAGCGGGCTGACGGGGTCGGCGAGCTCGACTGCCGTCGTCAGCCCCTCGATCGCGGCGTCGACGTCGTCGCGGTCGAGGGCGACCGTCGCCGTCGCGGCGTGTGAGAGGGCGGTGAGCTCCGGCGTGCTGTCGCCGGTCGACGGCTCGTCGACCAGCCCGGCGGTGAAGGCCACGAGGTCGCGGTGGGCGCCGAGCGTGCCGTCGAGATCGTCGAGGGCGGCGAGCGCCTCCGGGTTCGGATCGAGCACGAAGCGGTTGAGCCGGGCGACCGCGTCGTCGCCGTCGACGGCGGCGAAGGCCTCCGGCAGCTGCCCATCGAGCGCGAGCTCCACGAACCGAGCCTCGACCGGGACCTCGGACGGGCGCAGGCCGGCGAGCAGCGAGCGACGGAGGTCGTCGACCGCTGGCGGCACCACCAGGTAGCCCGCCGGCAGCGGGAAGACCCCGACCGGTTGCGTCTGCACGAGCTCATCGATCATTCGGTGATCCTCCTGATGTCGCGTTGCGCCGCACGCTTGATCCACCCAGCGGCGATCTCGGCGTGGCGCCGGGTTCGATAGACGTTGATGCGTTTGCGGACGGCCTCGTCGGGGAAGACGACCGTGATCCACACGGCCCATTGGCCCGATTCGGGCTCGACGGACGTGTCGACGGCGATGGCCTCGTGGGCGCCGGACGGACCGTCATCGCTCACGCTCCCCCGAGGGGGATGCGCAACGCCCCCTCGTCGTGGTCCCAGACCGCCAGGCGGTGGCCGGGCTCGATCTCGTCGGGCAGCGCCTCGCGGACGAGGACCGCACGATCACCGTCGAGGTTGCGCTGCTTGAGCAGCAGACCGCCGCCTTGCACGCCGCGGAGGGGAACGAGCCACAGCTCGGCGCTGCGCTGCAGGGCGACGGCCGCGTCGCCCGGGAAGCGCTCCCGGGCGAGCTCGACGCCGAGGCGAACGTACCCCTCGGCGGTGAGCTCGACCTCGACGCCGGTCACGGCCGGACCCCGATCGAGTCGAGCACGAGCTCCTTGACCACCGGCATCGCGTCGCGAACGGCCGGGCTGAGCTCAGCGCCCATGGCGATGTTCTCCGCCTCGACGAGGAAGACCTCGATGTCCGACGGGTACTCGTCCTTGAGCAGCCACCGCCCGAAGGCGAGGGCGTGGTCCCACCGGAACTGATGGGAGTGCAGCCCCTCCAGCGCCGGCAGGTCCTCGAGCTCCTCCGCCGGGACGCGAAACACCGTCCCCGGTGGCGAGCCCGTCGCCGCGGCGTCGACGATCACGACCTTCTCGCGACCGCGCATCTTGAACCCGACGTCCATCCCGGCGGTGCCACCGTCGACGAGCTCGACGTGGTCGCCCACGCCGTCCTCCCAGAGCTGCCGCACGAGGATGGGTCCGAACCCGTCGTCGCCACGCAGCAGGTTGCCGCAGCCGATGATGACGGTGCCGGTCGGTGTTGTCGTCGGGTCGTGCTCGGTTCCCCCCGTGCCGACCACGTGCCTGCTACCTCCTACATGTCCCCGTTGATGACGAACTTGGACAGCTCACGACCGGTCTTGCCGTCGTAGGCGTGCACCGTGCACACCAGGCAGGAGTCGAAGCTGCGCGCGACGTGGCCGAGCTCGACCGGGTCCTCCTGGTCGACGATCGGCGAACCGACGAGGGCCTGCTCGATCGGGCCGAGGGCCTCGTTGCCGTCGCGTGGGCCGATGTTCCAGGCCGTCGGCGTGACCACCTGGTAGTTGGCGATCTTGCCGTCCTCGATCACGATCCAATCGGAGAGCGAGCCGCGGGCGGCCTCGGTCGAGCCGAAGCCCTTGCCCTCCCGGAGCTCCTCGGGCTTGGTGTAGAAGCTCTCGTGCAGGTCGATCTCGTCGAGCCAGTCGCGCACCCACTGGTAGTACTTCGGCGCCTCGTGCATCCGAGCCAGCTGCCGGGTCATCACCGACGGGCCGATCTTCTGGATGATGTCGAGGAACAGCGGGTCGTCGTCCTGGTGAGCCCCGGGGTTCGGGCCTGCGGCCGCGAGCCGTCGGGCGAGCGGGCCGGCCTCGAGCGGCACGAAGCCGGAGCCGGGCACGTCGTACCGGGGCGACTTCGCCCAGCTGTACTTGCCCTGCTTCCGACCCTCGGCCGGATCGACCGGCTTGGTCTCGCCCTCGAACGGATGCCGTGACGTGGTGCCCTCGAAGAACGAGTGGGTCACGTCCTCGCTGACCCGAGCCTGGTCGAAGTTGTGGAACTGGCCGTCGGCGTAGATGCCGCCCCGGCCGATCAGCGCGTCGTTGCGGCCGTCGATCGTCGGGTCGGTGTAGAGGTCCGGCTGGAAATAGGTGCCGGTGGCGATGAAGTTCCCGACGCCCTGGCCGTAGGCGTCGAGGCCGACGTCCTGGCAGTACCGGATGAAGAAGCCGCAGTCCGAGTTGTGCTGCGCCTCGTTCTCGTCGACCCAGGCGAGCACGTCCTCCCACGTGCGGTTCTCGAGCCAGCGTTCGACCGAGCAGCCCAGCCAACGCCCTTCGAGCCAGTCGTCCTTCCAGTGCTCGAGGATGGCGATCGAGCGAGTGACGTCGGACAGCGTCGGTCCGCACATCACGCCGCCCGGCACCATGAAGCTGGAGTGAGGCCACTGGCCACCGAAGATGGCGTACACCTCGACCGGCTTGTTCGAGGTGGTCACGCCGTGCTGGTAGCTCTCGCCGACGTACGGCGCGAAGCGGCGGACCGCCTCCTCGTACATCGGCGACTTGGCGTAGTTCTTGTTGGTCAGGTCGATCGCGAACAGTGCGTAGAAGTACCGCGGGATCGACTGCAGCGTCTCGCAGGCCTGCGCGATGTTGCGGACCAGCGTGGCGTTCGGCGGCACGTGGGTCTTCCACGCGACGTCGAGGGCGTAACAGGACTTGTAGAGGTGGCTGCCTCCGCAGATGCCGCAGATGCGAGGCGTCACGATCAGCCCTGCCTGCGGGTCCTTGCCCTGCAGGATGATCTCGAAGCCGCGGAACATCGCCGCCTCGGTCCAGGCCGAGGTGACCACCCCGTCCTCGATGGTGACCCGGACGTCGAGGTCACCCTCGACACGCCCGAGCGGGCTCACGTGTAGGTCGACGGTCGCCATGTGGTGTGTTCTCCCCCAGAGTTCTCGTGTCGGTGTCGTCTGCTCAGACGACGAACATGTCTTCCTTGGCCCACTGCGGCGCGGCGACCTTCGCCGCCGCTGCGTGCGCCATGTACGTCAGGTGGTCGCTGCCCTCCGGTACCTCCTTGGGCACCACGCCAGACACCTTCTGGGTCTTGAAGACCGTGCCGGGTGCGAGGTCGAAGAACGGGAACTCGGGTTCGGTGCAGCCGGTGCACGGCATGCCCGCCCTCGTCTTGGAGCTCTGACGGTTCCAGAGGATCCGATTGCACGGCGAGTGCGTCATCGGACCTCGGCAACCGAACTCGTAGAAGAGGCAGCCGGTGCGGGTGCCCTCGCCGAACTCCGTGGTCGACTGCTTGTACTCGAAGAACTGGACCCGGGTGCAGCCCGTCTGCGTGAAGCTCGTGAAGAACGTCTGTGGGCGGTGCAGCTCGTCGAGGGCGATGTCGCCGGCTCGGCCGGTGGCCAGCGCCACGAGGATCTGCGTGATCCAGTCCGGGTGCGCCGGGCAGCCCGGGATGTTGATGACCGGCAGGCCCATCTTCGAGCGGAAGTCGGGACCGAGGAAGCCGCCCTTGTCTCGCTTGTGGAACTGGAGGCCGGTCGAGTCCGTCGGATTCGGCGCCGTGGCCGGGATGCCGCCCCACGCCGCGCAGTCACCGATCGCCACGACGATCCCGGCCTGGGCGGCGAGATCGTCGACCCAGTCCTTCATGGGGCGGTCGGCGAAGATGTTGAAGCGGCCGGAGCCCTCCGGACCCTCGATGACCGTGCCTTCGAACACGAAGATGTCGAGCTCGCGTTCACCCTTGGCGCAGTCCCAGAAGATCTTCTGGGCCTGATCCCCGAGCTCCATGCCGAGCGACGGATGCCAGATCACGTCGAGGCCGAAGTCGACGATGAGGTCGACGACGCTCGGTTCCTCGGCGTTCAGGAACGACATCGTGTTGCCGCTACAGGCTCCTCCGTGGAGCCACAGGACAGATGCCATGGACGTCTCCTCTCGTGGGTTCGGGGTCAGGTGGTGACGGACGGGACAGGAGCGAGTACGTG
Organism: Actinomycetota bacterium; assembly: GCA_039185015.1. GTDB lineage: Bacteria > Actinomycetota > Acidimicrobiia > Acidimicrobiales > Poriferisodalaceae > JBCBSZ01. The sequence continues at coordinate 35,223 of JBCDAU010000045.1, read as the reverse complement.
GGCGAGCTCGGCGAGACCGACCCCGGTGCGGGCCGACGTTTCGATGACGCGGGCGCCGGGTCGGACGGTCTCGATCGCGGCTAGTGCGGCGTCACGGTCGAACTCGCACGCTTCGGCCAGGTCGATCTTCGTGATGACGACGACGTCGGCCGAGTGGAACATCTGCGGATACTTGAGCGGCTTGTCCTCGCCCTCGGTCACGGAGAGCAGGACGACCCGTTGCGACTCCCCGAGGTCGAAGGTGCCAGGGCAGACGAGGTTGCCGACGTTCTCGATGAACAGCGTGTCGAGCTCGTCGAGCTCCCAGCCGTCGAGATGGGCCGAGATCATGTCGGCCTCGAGGTGGCACATGCCCTCGGTGACGATCTGGCGCACCGCGGCGCCGGACGCGGCGAGGCGCTCGCCGTCGTTCTCGGTGGCGCAGTCCCCGACCAGCGCCGCCACCCGACGACCCTCGGCACGGAGGTGGGCGAGCAGCTCGCCGAGCAGCTCGGTCTTCCCGGTCCCGGGACTCGACAGCAGGTTCACCACGACGACGCCGGCCCGCTCGAAACGGGTGCGGAGCCCGGCAGCGAGCTGGTCGTGGTGATCGAGGACGTCCTTCCGGAGCTCGACGATGCGGGCGGCGCTCACCGGGCCACCTCGGGGATCGAGAGCTCGACCTGGCTGATCTCGAGCTCACGGCCCGACAGCAGCTCCGTGGTCGACGCATCACAGGTCGGACAGCGGAAGCCGAGCCCGGGCAGGTCGACCGCGACCTCACAGGCCGGGCACCACGCGGTGCACGGCACTCGTTCGACGGCCAACACGGAGCCAGCGCACACCGTGTCGGCGCACACCAGCTCCCACGCGAAGGCGAGCGACTCCTCGACGACGCCTGACAAGCGCCCGAGACGGAGTCGTACGACGTCCACGCCGTCGGCGCCGTGCTCGGCCGCGACGAGCTCGACCTGCTTCACGATGGCAGACGCGATCGACAGCTCATGCATCGATGCTCAGGCCCCCATCCGGCGACCGAGGCTGCGAGCGAACTCGAGGACGAACGCCAAGCCCCGTTGGACCTCGGGGTCCTTGAGCGAGCGGAGCAGGGCGAGGGCCCCGCCCGGATCGCTTCCACCGGCGGCCGCCCTGTCGCGACCGTCGACCGCGGCGTCGGCCGCCATGGCGAGCACGTCGATCACGTCGCTGCGGAGCATGTCGGAGGCGACGAGCTGTTCCAGGGCCGGCCCGGCGGCCGTCACGCTGCCGCCGAGCCTGGTGAGCGCAGCGACGTCGACGTCGCCCAGCGGGGAGCTCCCGGCGTTGGCGGTCCGAAGCTCCTGGAGCTCGTCGCCGATCGTCTCGGCGATCGTCTCGCCTCGCCGCAGGAGCCCATCGGCGCCGGCAGCGAGGACGGCGAGCGACTCCGCGTGGTCGAGCACCATCACGAGCGCCGCAGCGACCTTGGGGTCGTGCAGCCGCTCGACGACCTGATCCATCGGGTCGTCGATCGCGACACCGTTCGACGTCATCAGCTTCCCCCCGGTTGCCCGTGTGTCGATCCCCGAAGCGTGGGATCGAGCTCTCGGTCCCCTCCGCTTTTTCGTGCGGCTCAGTCGAGCAAGGTGGCCGAGGGCGTGCTAGCCAATCGACGAAGGGATGCGCGCCAGAGCGCAGCACCGAGGTCGATTCGGGGGGATCGGTGTCGGACCACCAGCCACATCGCGAAGCGACGAGCCGTTGGGCGCACGAGGGGTGCCAGACATGAACGTCGCGGGTATCCGCGACATCGATACGAGCCGCACCCATCGCCGGCCGCGCACGAGGATCCGCCCTCGCGGCATCCCACCCGGGCTCGCCGCTCACCCGAGGTTCGAGGCGAAGGTCGTGGTCGACGCCGAGCACGCGGGGGGCGAGCTGCTCGGCCCTCACCGGCTCCGGATCACAGCGACCAACGCCGAGTCGTTCCATGCCTCGCTCCACGCCGTCCGGCTCCGCGACATCGAGCTGGCGTACCTCGACTACCAGGTGCCGATCGAGATCATCTGCAGGGAGCTGACCGAGCACCAACTCGTGCTGATGCCGACCAACGGGTCGTCGACGATGGCCCAGGCCGACGTCGTGGTCTCGGCGAACACCGTCGTGGCAGCGTGCCCGAGGCCGAGCGCAGCAGCCCATCTGACGTGGTCGGGGGAGGCGCCCCATCTCATCGTCCTCATCCGCCGCGAGGCGATCGAGCGGTGGCTGTCGCGAACGCTGGGTCGGTCGCTGGACGAACCCGTCGTGCTCGAGCCGTCCATGGACCTCGCCGATCCGACCGCGGCTCGCTGGCACGGCGCCCTCCAGCTCCTGCACAGCGAACTCACCGAGCCGGGGACGCTCACCGCGCTCGGGCGTGGCGACAACTCACTGCAGGACTTCTTCGTGTCGAGCCTGCTGCTCGCTCAGCCGTCCAACTACTCGAGCTTCCTCCACGATCACCCGGGTTCGACGAGCAACCAGCACGTCCAGCGGGCGATGGCCTTCGTCGAACGGCACCTCGCCGAGCAGATCGGCGTCGGTGAGATCGCCGAGGCGATCGGCCTGAGCGCTCGATCGGTGCAGATGCTGTTCCGCGACTCGCTCGGCTGCACGCCAACGGCCTACGTGCGCGACCTTCGCCTCGAGAAGATCCACGAGGAGCTGGTGGCACGTGCAGGCGATCGCGACACCTCGGTGACCGACGTCGCCTTCGAGTGGGGTTTCACACATCCGGGACGCTTCGCAGCGGCGTACAAGCGGCGCTACGGCGTCAGTCCCTCGACGACGTTGCGGGGCACGCGAACGCGCTGACTCCGCGGGCGACGCCGGTACCGTCGGCGCCATGACCGAGGACCCGCGGATCTGGCTCGAGGACGTCGAGGGCGACGAGGCGCTCGCCTGGGTCAGGGAGCGCAACGCCGAGTCCGAGGCGGAGCTGTTCGCCTCACCTCGCTACGAGCGGCTGCGGACGTCGACGCTGGAGATCCTCGAGGCCGAGGACCGCATCGACCGACCGACCGTGCACGGCGACCGGGTCCACAACTTCTGGACCGACGCCGAGCATCCCCGCGGGCTGCTCCGGCGCACCTCGTGGGACGACTGGCGGGGTGGCTCACCGACCTGGGAGACGATCCTCGACCTCGACGCGCTCGGCGCCGACGAGGGGGAGTCCTGGGTCTTCCATGGCTCCGAGACCCGCCGTCCCGACCGGCGACGAGCGCTCCTCCGCCTCAGCCCGGGTGGATCCGATGCGTCGGTCGACCGCGAGTTCGACCTCGACGATCTCCGCTTCGTGCCGGCCGACGAGGGCGGGTTCGTGCGACCGGTCGGCAAGGGCGCGACCACCTGGATCGACGACGACACCGTGTACGTGATGGCCGAGGTCGGCGGCGGTTCGATGACCCGCTCCGGGTACCCACGCCAGGTGCGACGGTGGGAGCGGGGCCAGCCGCTCGAGGCCGCCGAGGTCGTCTTCTCCGGCGACGAGGGTGACGTCTCGGTCTGGGCCTCGGTGTCGAGCCTCCCCGGCCACCGGCACCACATCATCCGGCGGGCACTCGACTTCTTCACCGCCGAGTACCACGTCGTCGTGGACGGCGTGCCGGTGCAGGTGGAGGTCCCGACCCACGTCGACGTGGGCGCGCATGGACCGTGGATGACGTTCGACAACCGCAAGCCGTGGACGATCGGTGGCACCGAGCACCCCGGCGGCAGCCTGCTCGTCGCACCGATCGACGACGTGCTCGGCGGGCGGATCGAGCCCGTCCCGGTGTTCACGCCGACGGCGTCGCGCGCGCTCGCCGGCTCCTTCTGGACCAGGAGCCACCTGGTCACCGCCGTGATGGAGGACGTCCGGACCCACATCGAGATCGCCACCCCGCCGCCGAACGGCGACTGGTCGATGTCGGAGCTGCCCGGCGTGCCCGACGTGTGGACACTCGGCGCGGGACCGGTCGACGGCGACGAGCTCGACGACCTGTGGGTCAGCGCTGACGACCTGCTCACGCCGGAGTCGCTCTACCGCATCCCGATCGGCGGCGAGGCCGACCTCCTGCGGCAGGCCCCCCGCCGCTTCGATCCGGGCGACCACCGGATCAGCCAGCACTTCGCCACCAGCGACGACGGCACCCGCATCCCGTATTTCGAGATCTCCTCATCGACCACCGCCGGTCCCCGACCGACGCTGCTCGGCGGCTACGGCGGCTTCGAGGTGCCCCGCCTCCCCAACCACGCCCCGGTCCTCGGTCGAGCGTGGATCGAGGCCGGGCACACCTACGTGCTCGCCAACATCCGCGGTGGCGGTGAGTACGGTCCGGCATGGCACCAGGCCGGCCTGCGCGAGCACCGACATCGCGTCTACGAGGACTTCGAGGCGGTCGCTCGCGACCTCATCGAGCGGGGCGTCACGACCTCGTCCCAGCTGGGCTGCGCCGGCGGATCGAACGGCGGGCTGCTCGTGGGCAACATGTACGTCCGCTCACCGGAGCTGTGGGGCGCGATCGTCTGTCAGGTGCCCCTCCTCGACATGCTGCGGTATCACCTGCTGCTCGCCGGCGCGTCCTGGATGGCCGAGTACGGCGACCCCGACGATCCCGACGACTGGGCCTTCCTCCAGCACTGGTCGCCCTACCAACTCGTCGATCCCGACGCCGACCACCCGCCGATCCTGATCACGACCTCGACCCGCGACGACCGGGTGCACCCCGGCCACGCTCGGAAGATGGCCGCGCTGCTCGAGGAGCTGGGCAAGGACGTCACCTACTGGGAGAACATCGAGGGCGGCCACGGCGGGGCGGCCGACGCCCCCCAGACCGCCACCATGCAGGCGCTGATCTACACCTTCCTGCAGGAGCGCCTCAGCGGTTGACGAGCTCCTCGGGGAGGGCGTCGACGCAGTCGCAGGCGGCGACGAAGTGCTCGTGGTCGTGGCCCAGATCGCCCCGACCGACGCCGGCGAGCTGACGCTGCTCGGGCGGCGCGTCGGCATCGGCCAGCTCGGCCTTCAGCGCCTCCACGACCCGCGCGTCCCACTGACTCCCGGCGTGCTCGTCGAGGATCGCGAGCGCCTTCTCCATCCCCATGCCCTCCCGGTAGACCCGGTTCTGGGCCATCGCGTCGAAGGCATCGCAGGCACTCACGATCCGGGCGGCGAGCGGGATGTCCTCGCCGGCGAGACGCCCGGGGTAGCCACGACCGTCCCAGCGCTCGTGGTGCCCGCCGACGATGGGGGCGACGTCGCGAAGGCCGACGGTGTCCTCGAGCATGCGGCGCCCGATCGCCGCGTGCGACTTCATGATCTCGAACTCGTCGTCGTCGAGGCGGCCCGGCTTGTTCAGCACCTCGTCGGGGATCTCGATCTTGCCGACGTCGTGGAGCAGCGCACCGACGCCGAGCTCGCGGAGCTGGTCGGCCGGGACGCCCATGCGCCCGCCGATCCTCATCGCCAGCTCGGCCGTGCGCACGACGTGATCGCGGGTGGCGGCGTCCTTGCGCTCGAGGTCGGCCACGAAGCGGTGGACGACGGGTTCGAGCCCGAGCTCGAGCGCGGAGATCGGTTCCGCAGCCCGGATCGGGGCGAGCACCCTGGCGGTCGAACCCGTGCGACGGGCCACCATCCAGGCGCCGAGGCAGCCGGCGAACACGCCGAGGACGTCGACGGCGTGCGCCATCCAGAAGCCGGCGTTGTAGGGACGATCGCCGATCCAGACGAGGGTCGAGGTCCCGATCAGGGCATAGGCGACCACGACGATCAACGAGCCGCTGTCGCCGCTGATCCAGGACAGTCGGAGCTGCCGGATGGACAGCGCGAGGCAGCCGCCGAGCGAGCACACACCGATCGCGATCGCCGCAGGTGAGGCCATCGTCGGCGCCGGCAACAGGTCGGGCGACGCGAGCAGCGCGATGCCCAACAGGCTCACGAGCGCGGTCCAGGCCCCGACCCACGCCCGCCATCGACGGAGCATGAACCGGCCGAACGGTCGGTACGGCACCAGCAGCGGGGACGCCACGGTCGTCCCGATCGGGATGGCGAGCAGGATCGACGTCAGCGTCGCGTTGTTGGCCTCGTACAACACGCCGGGCGTCGTGAGGCCGTGGACGAACGGCAGCACCGAGACCGACATGAGGAAGCCACCGATCATGCCGAGCTCCGGCGCCTCGCTCCGATGAGCGCTGATCAGCACGACCACGCTCGTGACGATGCACAGGCCCGCAGCGATGACGACCGCCCAGAACAGGAACAGCGGCGCCGTCCAGGTCGCCTCACCGATCGGCGGCAGGCTGGCCACGACCTGGCCCGGGACGAGCACGAACCACGAGGCCAGGAAGACGCGCACGCCGGGTCGACGAAGCCAGCTCATGTGGGCTCCGTCGGAGCTTGTCGTCGTGATCTTGAGGAGAGGTCGTTGACGTTCCCGACACGTGGGTGGGGCACGATGTCGCCGTGTCCATCACCGTCGCGCTCCGCCACCGGACGTCGTACTCGTTCGACCGGCCGGTCGACGTGCACCCGCACCTACTCCGTCTACGACCGGCTGCGCACTCGCGCACGCCGATCCGCTCGTACTCGCTGACCATCGAGCCGGACGACCACTTCCTCAACTGGCAGCAGGACCCGTACGGCAACTTCGTGGCCCGGCTCGTGTTCCCCGAGCAGACGAGGCAGCTCGTGTTCGACGTGGAGCTCGTCGCCGAGCTGATCTCGATCAACCCGTTCGACTTCTTCGTCGCCGACGAGGCGGTCGAGTTCGGCTTCGAGGCGCCGGTCGACCGGTACCCCGGCCTCGTGCCGTACCTCGCCACCGATGGCGACGACACCGACGAGCTCGGCGACTTCATCGGCTCGCTGGAGCTGCACGGCACGCGCACGATCGACGCGTTGGTCGAGATCAACGGCCACCTGCGTGAGGTCGTCGACTACTCGATCCGCATGGAGGCGGGGGTCCAGACGCCGACCGAGACCCTGCAGAAGCGCATCGGCTCCTGCCGCGACTCGACGTGGCTCCTGGTGCAGGTGCTGCGGCGGCTCGGTCTCCCGGCCCGCTTCGTCTCGGGCTACCTCGTGCAGCTGAAGCTGGACCGGCCGCTGCCCGATGGCACCGTCGGCACCCCGCACGACTTCACCGACCTCCACGCGTGGGCCGAGGTGTATGTCCCGGGGGCCGGCTGGGTCGGCCTCGATCCGACCTCCGGGCTGTTCGCGAGCGAAGGCCACATCCCCCTGGCGGCGACACCCGACCCGGCGGCCGCGGCGCCGATCGAGGGCGCGACCTCGAAGGCCGAGGTCGAGTTCGACTTCCTCAACGACGTCACCCGCATCCGGGAGGACCCCCGGTCGACCAAGCCGTACACCGACGAGCAGTGGGAGGCCATCGACCGGCTCGGGCACTCGGTCGACGCCGAGCTCGGCGCCGCCGACGTCCGGCTGACGATGGGCGGTGAGCCGACGTTCGTGGGCCGCGACGACCCGGACGAGCCCGACTGGGACACCGCGGCCGACGGCCCGTCCAAGCGGGCACGCGCCGCCGACCTGGCGCACCGGCTGCTCGACGCCTGGGGTCCCGGCGGGCTGCTGCACCACGCCACCGGCAAGTGGTACCCGGGCGAACCGCTCCCCCGCTGGGCGCTGACCCTCGCCTGGCGCACCGACGGGGTCCCGCTGTGGCGGGATCGCACGCTCCTCGCGTTGCCGGGCGAGCCGGTGGTCACCGAGGCGACCGGGGCGGACGCCGAGGCGTTCGCCCGCTCCCTCACCGCCCGCCTCGGTGTGGGCGATGATCTCCTCATCGCCGCGTACGAGGACCCGGTCCACACGGTCCACGCCGAGGGCGGCGTACCCGTCGACGTCGACCCCCTCGAGTACGACCTCGACCAGCCGGCCGACCGGGCCTCGCTCTCCCGAGCGCTGCTCGCCGGGCTCGGCAGCCCGGCCGGGTGGGTGCTCCCGATCGGGTGGGACTGGATCTCCGGCCGCTTCCGCTCGTCCCGGTGGGAGCTGCGTCGAGATCGCCTGCTCCTCGTGCCCGGCGACTCACCGCTGGGCCTGCGGCTGCCCCAGGGGTCGCTCCGGGTCGAGGGCCGGCCGAAGGAGGCGATCGAGCCCGACCCGAGCGCGCCGCTCGCGCCGCTCCCCGTCCCTGAGGCGCCGGCGGCCGTGCAGGAGGTACGAGAACAGCTCCCGCCCGATGACGGCGACGGGCCCCTGCTGATCACGGCCCTCACCGTCGAGGCCCTCGACGGTCAGCTGCGGGTGTTCCTGCCCCCGGTCGAGCAGCTCGACCACCTCGTCCTGCTGCTCGCCGCGACCGAGGCGGCAGCGGCGGAGGCCGGCCTCCCGGTCGTCCTCGACGGATACGCACCGCCGAGCGATCCGCGACTGAAGAAGTTCGCCATCACACCGGACCCGGGCGTGATCGAGGTCAACGTCCCACCGGTCGGATCGTGGCCCGAGCTCGTCCGCCAGACGAGCGAGCTCTACGACATCGCCTGGGAGGCCAAGCTCACCACCGAGCGCTTCGACCTCGACGGCATCCACACCGGTACCGGCGGCGGCAACCACGTGACGGTCGGCGGGGCGACCCCCGGCGACTCGCCGCTGCTGCGTCGCGCTCACCTCCTGCCGAGCCTGCTGACGTACTGGCAGCACCACCCGGCGCTCTCCTACCTCTTCTCCGGACGGTTCATCGGCCCGACGAGCCAGTCGCCCCGGATCGACGAGGCCCGGATCGAGGCGCTCGGCGAGTTGGAGATCGCGCTCGCCGAGCTGGCCCGACTCGGGACGGACGAGCACCTGCCATGGCTCGTCGATCGGACGCTGCGACACCACCTGACGGATCTGACCGGCAACACCCACCGGGCCGAGTTCTGCATCGACAAGCTCTGGTCGCCCGACTCGACGACCGGCCGGCTCGGCATCCTCGAGCTGCGCGCCTTCGAGATGCCACCGCACGCCCGCATGGCGGCCGTGCAGGCGCTGCTCGTCCGGACCCTCGTCGCCCGGTTCTGGAACGAGCCGTACGCCCCGAGGCGGTTGGCTCGCTGGGGCACCGGCCTCCACGACCGGTTCCTGCTCCCCCACTTCGTCGCCGAGGACCTCGCCGACGTCGTCGAGGACTGCCAACGAGCCGGCTACCCGCTCGACGCCGGATGGTTCGACGCCTTCATGGAGTTCCGCTTCCCGCGCCACGGCACGGTCCAGATCGGCGACATCGAGCTCGAGCTCCGAGCGGCGGTCGAGCCGTGGCACGTGCTCGGCGAGGAGCTGACCAACGTGGGCACCGCCCGCTTCGTCGACTCGTCCACCGAGCGCCTGCAGGCGAAGGTGACCGGCACGGCCGAGGGACGCTACGTCCTGGCCTGCAACGGGCGGCGGGTGCCCTTGCACTCGACCGGCGTCCCCGGCACCGAGGTGGCAGGTGTCCGGTACAAGGCGTGGGGTCCGCCCTCTGCGCTGCACCCCACGATCGGCGTGCACTCGCCGCTGGCGTTCGATCTCGTCGACACGTGGACCGGCCGCGCCATCGGCGGAGCGACCTATCACGTGTCCCATCCCGGCGGCCGCACGTTCGAGATCCGGCCGGTCAACGCGGAGGAGGCCGAGGGGCGCCGCATCGCCCGCTTCGCCGACTGGCAGCACACGCCGGGCACCGTGCCGGTCCCCCAGCCCCGCGGTCGGACGCAGTTCACGCCGGAGGGCTCTCGGGTCGGGCCCATGGACGCCCCAGCTCGGGAGCACGATCCCGACCAACCGCTGACCCTCGATCTCCGCCGACCGATCTGGACATAGCCCGCTCCGTGGATCGGCGCCGCGGTCGTCGATCGGGGATCATCGGGGCATGAAGCCATCGGCGTCCGCGCAGGTCATGCGCACGTACCTCGACGAGGTCGGCATCGGAGGTCGGTTGGACCTGATCGACGAGCTCGCTCTGCCCGACATGGTCGACGAGATCAATCAGGCCTTCGGCGGCCCGCCGGGTCGGGACGGCCTGAAGGCGCACGTGAAGGGCTTCGTGCGCAACGTGACCGAGCTCGAGTTCTCCGTCGACCGGATCGTGGGCGGCGACGACGAGGTGATGGCCTGGTGGTCGTTCACCGGCGTCCACACGGGTCCGTGGCTCGGGCGCACGCCGACGAACGAGACCGTGACCGGCACCGTCTTCAGCTTCTTCGACCTCGCCGACGGCCGGATCAGCCGCTACCGGCTCTGGCTGCACGCCCGCTTCGCCGACGCCGAGGTCGTCGTCGACTCGTCCCGACCGGACGCACCGGTCACCACGACCGAGAGGATCGCCCCGTGACCGTCTCCAGCCCGTTCTTCACCGAGGACCACGACGCCTACCGCGAGGTGGTGCGCAGCTTCACCGAGAAGGAGATCACGCCCCACGTCCACGAGTGGGACCTCGCCGGCGAGGTGCCGCGAGAGCTCTACGAGAAGGCTGGTGCCATCGGGCTGTTCGGTGATGGCTTCGACGAGGAGTACGGCGGACACGGCCAGCGCGATGCCCTCATGCGGCTCGTGTTGATGGAGGAGCTGTGCCGCTCGGGCTCCGGCGGCGTCGTCGCCGCCCTGTTCTCGAACTACATCGGGCTGCCGCCGATCCAGCGCCACGGCGCGGCCGAGATGAAGGCCCGCGTCCTCACGCCGTGCATGAGCGGCGAGAAGATCGCCGCCCTCGCCATCACCGAGCCGTCGGGCGGCTCCGATGTCGCTCGACTCCGCACGACGGCCAAGCGGGACGGCGACCACTACGTCGTCAACGGCTCCAAGACGTTCATCACCAGTGGCATGCGGGCCGACTTCTTCGCCACCGCCGTCCGTACCGGCGCCGAGGGGCCGTCGGGCATCTCCATGCTCCTCATCGAGGGCGACATGCCCGGCGTCGACCGGACCAAGCTCGACAAGATGGGCTGGCTCGCCTCCGACACCGCCACCCTCTACTTCGACGAGGTGCGGGTACCGGTGTCGAACCTCATCACCGAGGAGAACGCCGGCTTCGCCGCCATCGTGAACAACTTCAACGCCGAGCGTCTCGACCTCGCCGTCCAGTCCACCGCCTTCGCCCGGGTCTGCTTCGACGAGGCGTTGGCCTGGGCCCGCGAGCGGGAGACCTTCGGCAAGCGACTCGCCGACCACCAGGTGATCCGCCACAAGCTCGTCGAGATGGACCGCACCATCAACGCGTCGCAGGCATGGATCGAGCTGCTGTCGTGGCGGCTCAACCAGGGCGACGATCCCGTCGCCGAGATCGCCGAGGCCAAGGTCAACGCCACGCTCTGCTTCGAGTTCTGCGCCCGCGAGGCCGCCCAGATCCTCGGCGGGGCCTCGTACCTGCGAGGCGACACCGTCGAGCGGCTGTACCGGGAGGTGCGGGTGCAGGCCATCGGCGGCGGCTCGGAGGAGATCATGCGCGACCTCGCCTCCCGCCAACTGGGGGTCTAGTCGGTTGGGTGTCCGCGACGCACTCCGGCGACAGACCGGCCTGGCAGCGACGGCTGGACTCGTCCTCCTCGCTGTGCTCGGTGGCTGCTCGACGGACTCGTCGACGCTCGTCGACCCCAGCAGGGCCAAGCCGGGCGAGACGCTCGAGGTGGTCCTCCGTGTCAACGGCGAGCTCACCGGTCTGGAGTACGTGATAGAGCGGCGAGAGGAGTCGTCGTGGAAGGGCCAGTACCGCGTGCTGGCCGCGCTCTCGCCGGACGGAGTCGACGATCAGCCGTCGACGGGCTGGGTTCCACAGGGTCGAGCGCTGGCGGCGATCCCGCTGATCGGGGTGAACACGCCGGTCAGGGTCTGGGGTCACCTGCCCCGGGCAACAGGCTCCGGGAGCTACCGGATCTGCCCGACGTCGGGCCCGGTGGACGAGTGCGGGGAGTTCACCGTCAGCTGAGTTCGTGACACACCCCGCTGTCACAATGCGAACATGCGTTCGGTGCTGGATGTGGAGGCGGTGCGAGCCCAGACCGCTGAGCTGTTGGCCGTGTGCGACCAGCTCGCCGCACTCCAGACCGAGCTGACGACGCGCCTGGGCGAGTGGTTGGACACCGGCTGGTGGGAGCTCGACGGTGCCCGCTCGGCCGAGGAATGGCTGGCACTGTTCGCCCGTCTCGACGCGAAGGACGCTCGACGAGCCGTGACCAGGTCGAGGCTGCTCGCGGAGCTGCCCGCGTTCGCGGCGGCCCTGGAGTCAGGTTCGATCACGCCGTCCCATGTCGACGTGCTCGCGGGCGCGGTCGGCACGAAACGGGTCGAGCACGCCCAACGCGACGAAACCGAACTGTTGGCCGCCGCCGAGATCGAGCCACTCCCGAGCTGGGAGCGGACCGTGGCCGGCTGGCGACAACATTGCGACCGCGAGCTCGGCCGCCACGACGCCGAGACCCTCTGGCGAGAACGCTCGGTCCACCTGCGCCCGGACCTGTTCGGTGGCTGGCACCTGACTGGCCGCCTCGACGCCGAAGGCGGCGCCATCGTCTCCGACGCGCTCGCCGCCCACCGCTCCGACCCCGACCCGGCTGGCGACGAACCCCGCTCGATCGGCCAACGCAACGCCGACGCCCTCATCGCCCTCGCCACCAGCGACACCACCGCCAAGATCACCGTGGTCGTCGACCACGACCTCGCCGCCAACGCACCAGCACTCTCCCCGAGAGCTGACGTCGGAGGAGCACCGGTGCCCGCCGTGATGGCCGAACGACTCGCCTGTGGGGCCCGCACCACGACGGTCACGAGGGTCGGCCGCAGCATCCTCGACGTCACCGAAGCCACACCGACCATCACCGTCGGTCAGCGCCGAGCCCTGCTCGTCCGAGACCCGGTCTGCGTCTTCCCCGGCTGCAACGTCATCGCCGACCGCTGCGACATCCACCACCTCCACCACCAAGACGACGGTGGCGAACACCACCTCCACAACCTCATCCACCTCTGCCGCCACCACCACCGCTTCGTCCACGAAGCAGGCTGGATGACATCGGGCACCCCCGACACCGACCTCCGCTTCCACCCACCACCAGACTGGGACCACGAATGGCTCGAACGAGCCGGCCTCACCCCACCACTCGAATGACCCCCACCCGAATCACGCGCAGCCACCGACGAAACCGAATCTCGACCCACAGACCGCTCTGACGCGCCGGTTCAGGGTGAGGGACCGCCGAACTCGGTGCGCAGAGCTCGCTCCAGCGAGATGCCGCTGTCGTAGACGACCATCGCCTTGTGGAGACGCCGACCACCGAGCCGCACGGGCGGCTCGATGCGAACAACCTCGCTCCCTCTAGAGCGTGAGGCCTCGAGGCGTCCGACGTCCTGACCGTGCAGAGCCAGACTCAACCCCCCAAAGACGCGGAGGACGACCCGGCCGTGACCGACCTGCGCCGGGCCGACCCCGAACCGTCCGAACAGGAACCGAAGGGTCTCGTCGCCCTCCGCCCGCCCGACCTCGAGCGGAGGGATCCTGAAGACCCTCGCGGCGGTCGGCGGGACCTCGCGCTGAGTTGCGAACAGCATCTGGCCTACCCGATAGGCGAACACGCAGAACCCAAGCAGCATGAGCAGCGGCACAACGGACGTCACGCGAGCCCCCGCCGCCGCACGCCCCTCCACCCCACCATGCGCGCAGTGTGACAGCAGGTGGGCCACGACGCACCGCGCCGGGCCAACGACCCCAGACGGACCTGACGCCCTCGCACAACCGGACCACGGAGCCCGGTGGGTGGCGCCGAGGCGGGGCCCCGTGACGCCCGCAGCGAAGCGAGGACGACACGGGGTGCCTCGGTGACAGGACCCACCCAGCGGGCGGCCCGCTGAACTCGCATTACACATCTCGACACAAGCGCAAGGAGATGTGTAACATCACACCCATGGACGGAGCGATCACTTCTACCGGTCCGCAGTCGCCGGCGTCGACGGTGTCGCCCGACATGACCCACGACGAGCGGGTCGAGCGCTTCACCGGCGGTCTCGTCGACGACAGCCTCGCCGTCCTGCCGCCCTTCGAGGGCAGCGACCGGCTCCGCCCCGACGGTCGACCCCGCCCGGAGTTCCGAGCCGAGTTGCGTCGCATCCCCAACGCGATGAACGTCTTCCACGTCGTCTTCACGCTCGCGCTGCCGTTCGTCTTCTGCGGGGTGGCCGTCGCCGCCGGCAGCTGGTCAACGGCAGTCGCCATCCCGGTGTACGCCCTCGTGTTCATCGCCATGGGCACGTGGTTCCAACGGGTCCTGACCCTCCACCACGAGGCGGCGCACCGGCTGCTGTTCACCAGCAAGGTCTGGAACGACCGCATCGGCGAGAAGCTCATCGGGTGGCTGGTGTTCGGTGACGGCGGGGACGGCTACCGGATCGTGCACAGCGCGCATCACCGAGACGAGTTCGGCGAGAAGGAACCCGACTTCCTGCTCTATGCGCTGTACCCGGTGTCCAAGGCCTCGTTGCGCCGCAAGCTCATCCGTGACGCCGTCGGCATCTCCGGCTACAAGAACCTGCGGCCGGCGTTCGTCGGGCTGTTCAAGCCCGGGCGCCGAGCGCGGGCCGCCCGGTTCCTCAGCGGCCAGGTGGTCGTGTTCGCCATCTTCGCCCTGCTCGGCCAGCCCTGGTTCTACCTCTTCTTCTGGCTGCTCCCGTGGGGGACCTACTTCCGGGTGTTCAACCGCCTCCGGGCGCTGGCGGAGCACGGTGGGATGACCCGCTCGGCCGATCGCCGACTCACCACGCACAACATCCACCAGGGCTTCTTCGCCCGGTACGTGTTCCTCAGCCAAGGCATCGGCTACCACCTGGCTCACCACGTCGACTCGGGCATCCCGATGAGCAACCTCCACCGGCTCCACGCCGCGCTGGTCGAAGACGGCTACGTCACGCCGGAGATGACGAAGAGCGGCTACTTCTCGTTCTTCCGCACGCTGTCGAGGTAGCGATCGGTGCCCAGCGGCGAGCTCTCCGCTCGGAGCGTCATCGCGTCGACCCTGCTCGGCACGGTGCCACCGCGTCTGCCCGGCCGACTGCTCGTCGCGTTCGCCGGCGAGTTCGGGATCCAGGCCGGCACCACGCGCACCGCGCTGTCCCGCATGGCCGACCGGGGCGAGCTCATCCATCACGACGACGGCGTCTACGAGCTGGCCGGTGACCTGCTCGCCCGCCATCAGCACCAGGAAGCGGGACTGCGTCCGGCGACCCATCCATGGGACGGCACGTGGGAGCTCCACGTCGTACCGCCGGGGTCGCGCTCGTCGTCCGACCGAAGCGCCCTCCGCACGGCATGCTCGCACCTCGGTCTGTGGGAGCGGCGTGATGGGGTCTGGATGCGGCCGGCCAACCTCGCTGCCGAGCGCCTGCCGAACGCCCGAGCGGTGGTCGACGCCCAGACCGACGCCTTCGTCGCCTCGCCGGCCGATGATCCCGCCGCGCTGCTCGCCGAGCTCGTCGACCTCGGCGCCTGGGCCGGCCGGGCGCAGGACCTCATCGCCGAGCTCGATGAGAGTGGCCCGGATGTGGCCGACCGCCTGGCCGAAGGCTTCATCCTGGCGGCAGCCGCGCTCCGCCACCTCGTGAGCGATCCGCTGCTCCCCCGGGAGCTCGAGCCCGAGCAGTGGCCCGCAGGGCGGCTGCGGTCGACCTACGACGAGTACGTGTCCGCCTACCAGGCCGGACTCCGCGTCTTCTTCGGCGAGCAGATCCTGCGCCGCTGAGGGGCTCCTACGACTGACTCTGGCCCTGTGACGGCGACGAGTCCTGCTCGTCGACGGCGAAGGGATCCGTGACCCGCACGTCGATGCGCAGCGACTCGTTGCCGCCGCCGTGCCAGATGGTGCCGCTCGTGGGCGTGGCGTCGAGGTAGTTGCGGCCCGCGGCGATGCGGACGTGGTCGGTGTTGACCGGCACGCCGTTGGTCGGGTCGAACCCCCTCCAGCCGGTGTAGGGCAGGAAGATCTCGGTCCAGGCGTGCGAGGCGTCGGACTGGATGCGGTTCTCGTACCCACCGCCCGTGTACACGTACCCCACCCGGTATCGGGCCGGCAGGTCGACGAGACGGGCGAGGCAGATCAGCAGGTTGGCGAAGTCCTGGCAGACGCCCTGCCGCTTGGCGAAGACCTCGAAGGGCGTGGTGGCGAGCCCGGTGGAGCCGGGGACGTAGCCGAAGTCCCGATAGATGGTCTCGTTCATGTCGGTGACGGTGTCGAAGAGGTCGCCGCCGTTGCGGTCGACGAACGACATGGCGAACTCCGACAGCGTCCGCAGCTGGGTCTCGGGCAACTCGGGCGGCAGCAGATAGGGCGCCTGGAGCTCACGCTGCCACGGCATCCACTTCGGTGGCACTCGGAGGGGCCGGCTGAAGCCCCGCAGCTGGCGGAACGGCACCGGCTCCTTGACCCGCACCTTCGACGTGGAGGTGACGGTCAACTCCGAGTACGGCACCGCCAGCTCGATGATCTCGGCCCGGTTGCCGAAGACGTCCTCGAACGGCCGACGCTCGCCACTGACGGACACGAACAGGTCGTGCTCGATCAGCTGTTGGTGGTCGTCGACGACCGGCCGCAATCGGAGGATGTGGGAGCTGCGCTCGACGGGCTGGGCGTACCCGTAGGTGGTGGAGTGACGCACCTCAAGGGTGCGCCAGCCATCCTCGTCGACGACCCGCCGGAACTGGGGCAGGCGGACCGGGCGGCCATCGGGGTGCGCGGGCGCGACCTCGTCGGGATGGGTCGACCAGACGATCTCGCCACGGCGAGCGATGAAGGTCTGGCCGGGCACGAGCTCGTTCCAGATGCCGTCGGCGGACAACGGGCGCGTGGAGACGACGAGCGCCGTCCATCCCGCCTGCGTCGGATCGTCGAAGTCGATCGCCACCTCGGACGACTCCAACCGCCGGGCCTTGTGGGGCGGCAGCACCCGAGACCAGCAGAGTCCGTTGAAGCCCTCGTCGTCGCGATGGACGAGGAGCTCCTCACCGTCGCTGAGCAGCAGGTTGGCCGTGCCGAGCCTGTCGAGCTGCATGACCATCGCGGCGAGGTCGTCACGATCGACGTCGGCCAGGCACCGGGCACCCCGGACGGCGAGCTGCTCGAGCAGCCAGGTGAACACCACCTCGGAGTCGGTGCTGCCGAGGGCCTCGAACCGGGCGGTCGGGTCGGCGGGCGATTCGGCTCGCAGCGCGTCGAGGGCGGCGCGGTCGAGGTCGCCATTGTGGGCGAAGAGCCAGTCGCGGCCCGCGAAGGCACGGGTGAAGGGCTGGGTGTCGGGATGGGTGAGGCGCTGGGCCGCTCCTCGCAGGTGGGCGACGAACGTGGTGGAGCGGAAGTGGTCCCACTCCCTCAACATCGCCGAGACCGCGTTCTCACCGGTCGAGCGGGAGTCCTTCACCACGGTCGCGGCTCGCTCACCGTCGGCGTACCAGGCGACACCCCATCCGTAGCCGTGATGGACGCCGTCGGTGCCGTCCACGTGATCGCCGAGGTGGAGGGAGGGCGCGGTGGCCACGTCGAACGAGAGCGCGAGGAGCTCGGACATCGAGGCGATCGTACGGCCGGGGAGCGCGACCCCTGACCACATCCCGAACGCGAGAAGTGTCGCCGTGGTCTGACCTGCGCCGAGGCACACTGGTGCGGTGAGCGACCCGACCGACGCCGAGACCGAGACCAGCACCGACTTCATCCGCGAGCTCGTTGCGGACGATGCGGTCCAGGGCACCTTCGGCGGCCGGGTCCAGACCCGCTTCCCACCGGAGCCGAACGGCTACCCCCACATCGGCCACGCCAAGTCGATCTGCCTCAACTTCACGGTCGCCGAGGACGGTGGCGGCACCTGCAAGCTCCGCTTCGACGACACCAACCCCGAGACCGAGGACACCGAGTACGCCCGGGCGATCGAGGAGGACATCCGCTGGCTCGGCTTCGAGCCAGACGGCGAGGTGCTCTACGCCTCGGACTACTTCGAGCAGCTCTACGACTGGGCGATCCACCTCATCGAGCGGGAGCTCGCGTACGTCGACGACCAGGACGCCGAGGCCATCTCGGCCAACCGGGGTGGCTTCGGCACGCCGGGGACGAACAGCCCGTACCGCGATCGGAGCGTCGAGGAGAACCTCGACCTGTTCCGCCGCATGCGCGCCGGAGAGTTCCCCGACGGCTCACGGGTGCTGCGGGCGAAGATCGACATGGCCCACGACAACATGCAGATGCGCGACCCGGTGATGTACCGGATCCGACACGAGCACCACTGGCGCACCGGTGACGAGTGGCCGATCTACCCGACGTACGACTGGGCGCATGGGCAGTCGGACGCCATCGAGGGCACGACCCACAGCCTCTGCACCCTCGAGTTCGACAGTCACCGGCCGCTCTACGACTGGTTCCTCGAGCAGCTCCCGCTGCCCGGCGACCAGCCCCGCCAGACCGAGTTCGCCCGGCTCAACGTCACCCACACCATCACGTCGAAGCGGAAGCTGCGGCAGCTGGTGGAGGCGGGTCACGTCGACGGCTGGGACGACCCGCGCATGCCGACGCTGCGCGGCCTCCGCCGGGGCGGCTATCCGCCGGCGGCGATCCGCAGCTTCTGCGACCACATCGGCGTCGCCCGCACCGAGGGTACCCACGAGATCGAGCTGCTGGAGTCGTTCGTCCGCAACGAGCTCAACCGGACGGCGCTGCGGCGCATGGCCGTGCTCAAACCGCTCGAGGTCGTCATCGAGAACTGGCCGGAGGGCGAGGTCGAGCTCCGGGAGGCGATCAACAACCCGGAAGACGAGGCCGACGGCACCCGGGAGATCCCCTTCTCGGGGCGGCTCTGGATCGAACGGGACGACTTCATGCTCGACCCACCGAAGAAGTACTTCCGCCTCGCCCCTGGCCGTGAGGTCCGACTGCGGGCTGCCTACTTCCTGAAGTGCGAGGACGTCGTGACGGACGACGCCGGCGAGGTCGTCCAGCTGCGGTGCACCTACGACCCCGAGACCAGCGGCGGCCACGCGCCGGACGGCCGCAAGGTGAAGGCCACGATCCACTGGGTCTCGGCCGATCACTCCGTCGACGCCACGGTGGCGCTCTACGACCGGCTCTTCACCGACCCGTACCCGGCGGCCGACGGCAAGGATCCGATGGACTCGCTCAACCCCGCATCACGGGAGCTGCTGACCGGTTGCCAGCTCGAGCCGATCCTCGCAGACACGTCACCCGGGGCCGTCGTGCAGTTCGAGCGGCTCGGCTACTTCGCCCACGACCTCGACACGCCGATGCTGTTCCACCGCACGGTGGGCCTCCGCGACGAGTGGGCGAGGATCCAGAAGCGCGGCTGAGTCAGCTGATCAACAGCGCGAAGGCGTGGATCACCAGGCCGAGGAGCGCGCCCACGAGCGTGCCGTTGATGCGTATGAACTGCAGGTCCCGGCCGACGGCGGCCTCGATGCGGTCGGAGGCGTCCTGGGCGTCCCAGCGGTGCACGGTCGACGAGATCAGGTCGCTGATCTCCGAGCGGGCCGCGCCGAGCATGCGGTCGACCGAGCGGCCGATCCAGCGGTCGACGCTCGCCCGCAACTCGGGATCGTCGAGCAGTCGCTCGCCGAAGGTCACCACCATCGCCTCGGCGCGCTGGCGCACGGGAGAGCTGGGGTCCTCGACGTAGCTGATCAACTCACCGCGGGTGGAGGACCACAACGAGGCGGCCCACTGTCGCACCTCGGGCAGGTCGAGCAGCTCGTGCCACAGCTCCTCGACGCGCGCGGCCTCACCCTCGCCGCGCTCGAGCCGGTCGGCGAGTTCGGTGAGGTTGCGGGTGAGCTCTCGACGGAAGACGTGGTCGGGGTCGTCGCGAAGCTCGTCGGCGAAGCGCTGGAGGCCGGTCTCGATGCGCCGGTAGACGCGCTCGTCGACGAAGTCGGGCACCCACCACGGCGACTCGTCGGTGAGGCGCTGCCGGAAGACCGGCCGGTAGCGGTCGAGCAGGTTGATGGCGCCGTCGACGGCCCGCTCGGTGAGCCGGTCGATCCGCCCGTCGGCGGTGCCGGTGCGGATCACCCGCGCGAGGATCGGCGCGGCCGGTACCTGGCGGAGTCGATCGAGGACGAGCTTGCCGGTCTCGTCCTCGACGAGGTCGTCGTCGAGGAAATCGGAGAGGTTGGTGACGGCGACGGCGAGCTGATCACCGACCTTGCGGGCGTTGGACGGATCGCTCAACCACCGGCCGAGGTTGACCGAGAGCTCCCGCTCGGCGAGCCGCTCGGAGACGACCTGATCGCCGAAGAAGTTGGTCTCGACGAACTCGGCGAGGCTGTCGCCGAGCGCGTCCTTGCGGGTGGGGAGGATCGCCGTGTGCGGGATCGGCAGGCGGAGCGGATGCCGGAACAACGCCGTGACGGCGAACCAGTCGGCGAGCCCGCCGATCAGCGCCGCTTCCGAGGCGGCGTTGGCGTAGCCGAGCCATCCCTCGTCACCCATCCGTCGGGTGACGACGAAGCACACGAAGGCGAGGACGAGGAGCGCCGTCGCCTGGCGTCGGACGTCGAACCGCATGCGCACAGTCTGCGGGGATCAGGAGCGAATCACGAGCTCGCGCCGAGCCGATCGAGGAGGTTGCGGGTGATCTGCTCGACGTGCGGGTCGCGGGCGGCGAGGCCGTGGGCCCAGTCGGTCGAGCCCGACGTGACGGCCGTTGCGCCGGCGTCGTTCGTGTACGCGCCGAGGATCGCGTGGCCCGCCTCGATCCGGCGCACGTGCTCGGGGTCCCGGGACCCGAACGCCCGCGATGCGATGAACTCGATCTCGGACGGCTCGTCCGGCTTCGGTGGTCGGGGCGCTGCGGTCCGTGTGAAGTGGGCGGCGGGTGCCATGGCGAGGATCTCGAAGGTCGACGGTGTGCCGTCGACCCCGGTCGGCTCGGGGCGTCCGTCGCGCATGGTGAAGTCGCAGCCGTCGCACTCGTAGCCGACGATCGTCGCGTCGGCGCCGAGCACGTCGCCGTAGCCGATGTCGGAGTCGGCGAAGAGCCAGTGGTCGCTGCGGTAGACGGTGTAGCCGCCGGCGCCGCGGGTCACCCGTGGGCCGATGCGGTGGTAGCCGCCGCGGACGAAGCTGACACCGGTCATGTGGTTCTCGGGCCGTTCGAGGAGGTGGTCGGACCAGATGGTCGTGAGCTCGGGCTGTCGCTCCGTGTCGAACACCGGGTCGGACCGCAGCCGTGCCTTGTATCCGACGACGGTCGTGGCCGGTCCGGCGTCCGACTCGCCCTCGAGGCGGACTTGCCAGAACGCCGTGTTGCCGCTGAGGAACGCGGCGTTACCGCCCCGGGCGATGTGGGCCTCGACCGTGTCCCGCATCGGCCCGGACCAGTACTCGTCGTGGCCCACCGAGAGGTAGAGCGGGTACTGGTCGAGCAGCTCCGGGTGCTCCTCGAGGTCGGCGTTGGTGCAGACGTCGATCGCGTACCCGTCCGCTTCGGCCCACTCGAGGAAGGGTTGCTCCCAGTCGGGCCAGCCCGCCGAGCCGGCCCACGGCGACAGGTGGTTGAGACGGAGGTAGCCGACGTGGGCGGCCATCTGCACGTCGGGCACCTGCATCGTGGTCACCCGCCGCCCAGCCCCTGGTGGCTTGTGGAGGAAGCCCCGCTCCATCGGGCGCTGCATCGAGACCTCGACGCCCCCGGTGTAGAGGTTCGGCCCGCCCCAGTCGTTGTAGGCGTGCCAGGTGTTCGTCGACAGCGCGAGGAGCGCTCGGCCGGTCGGCGCACCGACCACCGGGCGGACGACGAAGAACGCGTGCGACTCGCGGCGCTTGCCCCGGAGCTCGCCGGCGATGACGACCTCGTAGTACCCCGAGGCCCAGTCGTCACCGACCTCGATCGTCACCGACGACGGCCAGTCGCAGCCCCGTGCTGCGACGTCCGGCGGGATCCCGTGCTCGTCGGCGTCGACGTGCGCCGACCAGACCTCGGTGATCGTCCCCCCGATCCTCGTCGCCGTGACGTCGACCGGCTGGCCGCCGGGAGACGACACGTGCAGCCCGACCGAACCCCCTGGCTCGACCGATTGCGGCCAGCAGTACCCCATCGCCTGACGCATCACCGCAACGTAGCGGGACGGTCTCCCAGCAGGCGGCCGACCTGGCGGCGAGCACGGCCACGCCGCAGCCGCTTCAGCGGCGAGGACCTGTAGCGAAGAGCGGGGCTCCGGGGTCCCCGCTCGGGTCGGATAGCGCGGCTCAGCCGACGGAGCGGTCCAATTCGTCGAGGCGGCGCTCGATGCGTGGGACGCTGACCTTCTCCGAGGTCCCGAGCCGTTGCGCCCAGAGGCTGACCCGCAGCTCCTCGAGGCTCCAGCGGAGGTCGTCGGCAGCGGGTCCGAGGAGGTCCCCGTGCCGGGCGACGAGGTCGTCGAGGCGAAGCTCGAGCGCCTGGACGGCGCGGAGGTGGTCGAGATCGCGCTCGCTCGCGCCGCGGATCCGATCCAGCCGGAGATCGAGCGCGTCCAGGTACCGGGGCAGCTCGCCGAGTCGGGCGAGGCCGGCCCGTCGACAGCGGCCGGGTCCGGTGAGGCGGACGAGCTGTCGGCGGACGTCGTCGAGCGCCGGTCCCGGCGCTCCGGGGCCGAGCGCATCGACGCGCTCACGCAGCCGATCACCCTCGACGAGGAGCGCAGCGACAGCGTCGATCCGACCGAGCGCGATCTCGGCGACCTCGCGACGAGCGCGGTCGCGGAGTCCTCGCCACGCGGGCTCGCTCCACGCCGGTCCGCCGGCCCGATCGACGACCACGTCGACCGCCGCCTCGACCAGGTCGTCGAGCAGCTCGGGCAGTCGCTCCCCCACCGTCGACGCGAGGCCGAGCTTGCGCTCGTCGGGGAGCGGGTCGAGGAGGTGTCGCCGGACGTTGGCCAGCGAGAGGGCGAGGAGGCGGCGGGTGCCGGCTCGCATCGCCGTCGTCTGATGCGCCTCGGTCGGCAGGATCCGCACGCCCACCGTCGTCCCTTCGTCGACCAGCGCCGGGAACGCCGTGATGACGCCGCCGAAGCGCTCGACGGTGACGGAGCGGGGAAGCTCGTCGAGCTCCCAGCGGGTGAGCCCCGTGCGCTCCACCTCCTCGACGGCACCGGCGAAGGCCCGCTCGACCGCATCGGTGTGCTCGCGCTGGAGCGCAGCGAGGTCGTCGCCGCGACCGAGCTCCTCCCCGGCTGCGTCGACGACGACGAACGTCAGTCGAAGGTGCGGCGGCAGCTCGAACGCACCGAGCGCGTCGATGTCCAACGCCACTCCGGTGCGGCGGCCGACCGCCCGCTCGACGACCTCCCGCAGCGGGCCGTCGTCCGGACCGTGCTCGGCGGCGACCGCAGCGGCGTGCTCGGCGATCGGGAGCAGCTCGCGTCGGAGGTCCTTCGGTTGGGCCCGCAGCACGGCCTCGACCACCTCGGCACGATGGCCGGGGACGTGCCAGGCGAAGGGCTCGGGGCGCAGACGGTCGAGCACGGCGACCGGGATCCGGACCGACACACCGTCTGCCGCCGAGGTCCGATCGAAGTCGTACTCGAGTGGGAGCTCCACCCCGGCAGCCGTCCAGTGCTCGGGGTAGGCGGTGAGGTCGATCTCCACCTTGGATCGGGCGAGCAGGGCGTCGGTGGTGAGCGTGAGGCGATCCGGCTCCCGGCGCCGGGCGCGCCGCCACCACCGGTGTAGCTCGGCGGCCGTGGTGACGGTGGCCGGCAATCGCTCGTCGTAGAAGGCGACCAGCTCGCGGTCGTCGACGAGCAGCTCGGGTCGGCGGGCTCGCCGGGCGATCCGGACCACCTCCTCGACCACCTGCCGGTTGTCGCCGAGCACGTCGAGGCGCTCGCGCCACTCGCCCCGTGCGAGACCGTGGACGATCAGCTCGCTGCGAGCCCGCGCCGGGTCCACCCGACCGACCTGGATCCGCCGCTGCCGGACGACGTCGAGGCCGTCGAGGGCGACGCGCTCGTGCACCATCGCCGAGCCCTGGTCGGGCTCCCACCACGGCTCGCCGTAGCTGTGCTCCAGGAGGTGCTCGCCGAGCTCCTCGATCCACTCGGGACGGACGCGGGCGATGGTTCGGGCGACCGACCGGCCCGTGTCGACGATCTCGACGGCGACGACCCACCGCGACCTCCGGGCCACCGCTGACTCCTTCGCCAACCGGAACCTCGTGCCGCGGACACCCCGGTAGTCGCCGGTGCGACGATCGAGCACACCGACCTGGGTCAGCGCCCCGGCGAGCACCGACCGATGCAACGCATCGGCGTCGTCGCCCGAGCTGCGGCGGAGCCCGATGGCGTCCGACGATCGACGCAGCTGCCGCACCAGGTCCCGCCACTCGAGCACCCGGCCGTGGTGCAGCCGCTCGCGCCGACACCACCGACGGAAGGCCGACCGACCGAGCTCGCGACGTTGGGCGTCGATGCGACGCCACAGGCGCAGCCAGGCGAGCACGTCCGAGCCGTCCTCACGATCGACGGCGTGCGGGTCGTCCTCCGGCGCGCCGGTCCAGCGCTCCCTGGGGTCGACGATCGACAGGCCGGCCACGACGACCAGCGCTCCGTCGAGGCAACCCTCTCGTTCTGCCTGCAGCACCATCCGACCGAGGCGCGGATCGACCGGCAGGCGGGCGAGTCGGCGACCGATCGAGGTGAGCGCTCCGGATCGGTCGTCGACCTCGACGGCGCCGAGCTCGACGAGCAGCCGTTCGGCGTCCAGCACCGCACGCCGATCGGGCGGGTCGAGGAACGGGAAGTCGGAGAGCTCGGTGATGCCGAGCGAGCGGAGGCGGAGCACGACCGAGGCGAGGTTGGTGCGGAGGATCTCCGGTTCGGTGAACGGTGGGCGGCCGTCGAGGTCGTCCTCGGCGTAGAGCCGGACGCAGATGCCGGGACCGATGCGACCACACCGGCCGGCCCGCTGCTCGGCCGACGCCTGCGAGATCGGTTCGATGGGCAGTCGCTGCACCTTCGATCGGCGGCCGGTCCGGGAGATCCGAGCGGTGCCGCCGTCGACGACCGCCCGGATGCCGGGCACGGTGAGCGAGGTCTCGGCGACGTTGGTGGCGACGATCACGCGCCGGAGCTCGTGGGGCTCGAAGATGCGTCGCTGCTCGGCCGCGGGGAGGCGGGCGTGGAGCGGCAGCGCCTCGACGCCGCTCAGGCCCAGCGCACCGATGGCCTCGATCGTCTCGGTGATCTCGCGCTCCCCGGAGCAGAACACGAGGACGTCGCCGCTGGTGTCGCCCAGGAGCTCGCGCACCGCCGCCGCAGCCGCGTCCGGGGGATCGACCGGTTCCTCCCCGTCGACGTCGAGCGGGCGGTACCGGAGCTCGACGGGGTGTCCCCGGCCGGACACGGTCACGACGGGCGCGTCGAAGTGCGTGGCGAACCGCCCGGTGTCGATGGTCGCCGACGTCACGATCAACCGGAGATCTCGCCGCCTGGGCAGGATCTTCGCCAGGTACCCGAGGAGGACGTCGACGTTGAGGCTCCGCTCGTGGGCCTCGTCCACGATGATCGTGTCGTAGCGACGCAGCAGGGGGTCTCGATCGATCTCGGCGAGGAGCAGCCCGTCGGTCATGACCCGGACGAGGGTGCCGTCGGCCGCCTGGTCATCGAAGCGCACCGACGACGCGACCACGTCTCGCCCCACGACGTCGAGCTCCTCCGCCACCCGAGCGGCGATCGATCGAGCGGCGAGTCGACGCGGCTGCGTGTGCCCGATCATGCCCCGGACCCCTCGGCCGAGCTCGAGGCAGAGCTTGGGGAGCTGCGTGCTCTTGCCGGAACCGGTCTCGCCGGCGACGACGACCACCTGGTGATCGCGGAGAGCCACCCGCAACTCGTCGAGCGCACCGGCGATCGGCAGAGAGTCCGGGAAGGCCACTTCGGGCACGGCGTCTCGTCGTGCCGCGATCGCCGACTCGGCGGCCTCGAGCGCCTCGAGGATCCGTTCGAGCTCGGCGCGGCGGCGCTGCGGGTTCCGCTCACGGCGAAGCCGGTCGATCCGCCGGCGCAGGCGAGTCTCGTCGCGCGCCATGACCGCTCGGGCCCGCCGACGGAGGTCGCGGGGTTCGGGAAGCGGGTCGGAGACGGCCATCGGCGCCCGAACAGGATGCCCTGAGCGGAGCGGACGGCCACGGGTTCGGGGCGAGAAGCCGACGGCGACGCACCCCGAACCCGGCCCACCGGAGGTGAGCCGCGAGCGGCTCTGGCATCGGGCAGTGCACGTGCGACCGCCCGACACCGGTTGCTTTCCTCGACCGGGGGTGGCGTTACACGGGGATGCCACCGTGCGCGTTCTGCTCCGAGATCCGGCCCTACGCTCGCGCCGTGGTGCGGTCCGGAACGCTCGTCGCCGCGGTGCTGCTCGTGCTCGCGAGCGCGTGCTCGTCATCGGAGCCCGAGGCGACCGCGCCGGAGGAGACCGCGGCGACGAGCACGACGGCGCCGTCGCCGCTGACCGCGCCGAGCACGCTGCCGCCCACCACGACCGAGCCCCCGCCCACGGTCACGACCGGCGCCCGTGCGCTGCTGAACGAGGGCTTCTCCTCCCTGCGAGGCCTCCGGGTCGGACTCATCGCCAACCCGACGTCCGTCGTCGGCGACGACCACCTG
Organism: Actinomycetota bacterium; assembly: GCA_039185015.1. GTDB lineage: Bacteria > Actinomycetota > Acidimicrobiia > Acidimicrobiales > Poriferisodalaceae > JBCBSZ01. The sequence goes on along the minus strand of JBCDAU010000045.1, from coordinate 8,644 downwards.
ATCGACCTCCTCGATCAGGCCGATGACGTGGTCCTGGCAGCGATCTTCGCCCCGGAGCACGGCCTGCGCGGATCGGCGGGGGCGGGTGAGCTGCTCGGGGACAGCGTCGACCGGCGCACCGGCGTGACCGTGTTCAGCCTCTACGGCGACACCTTCCGGCCGACCCAGGAGATGCTCGACGGCGTCGACGTGCTCGTGTACGACCTGCAGGACGTCGGCAGTCGCTTCTACACGTACATCGCGACGATGGGCCTCGCGATGGAGGCGGCCTCCGAGGCCGACATCCCGTTCGTGGTGCTCGACCGACCAGCGGTGATCGGAGAGGTCGGGGGTGGCTTCGTGCTGGAGGACGAGCAGCGATCCTTCGTCGGGCCGTACGAGATCCCGGCCGCATACGGGATGACGGCGGCCGAGCTCGCCCGGTTCCTCGTGGCCGAGGGCGAGATCGAAGGCGGCGCCCAGCTTGATCTCCGGGTCGTTCCGCTCCGCGGCTGGGAACGCTCCATGCGGTGGGAGGAGACCGGCATCGACTGGACGCCGCCCAGTCCGGGGTTGCCGACGCCCGAGGCCGCCGTCGTCTATCCGGGCACCGTGCTGCTGGAGGCGACCACCATCAGCTTCGGCGGTGGCACGGAACACCCCTTCGCCCAGGCGGGCGCCCCGTGGGCGGACGGCGTCGCGTTGGCGGCCGAGCTCGAGGCGAGGGGCCTCCCTGGCGTGCGCTTCGAGGCGGTTGACTACGAGCCCCGCCCCATCTCGGGCCGCACCGTCGAGCCGCGACTCGTCGGCGAGGCGCTCTCCGGGGTCCGCATCGTCGTGCTCGACGAGGCCACCTTCTCGCCGGTCGCGACCGGTGTGCACCTGCTCGACGCCTTCCTCCGCCAGGGTGAGGCGCTCGACGAGCAGGTGATCGACCGTCCCGAGTTCTTCGACCTCCTCGCCGGCACGACGCGGCTGCGGACCGAGCTCGAGGCCGGCATCCCTGCCGCCGAGATCGTCGCCTCCTGGACCGACGAGCTCGCCGAGTTCTCGGCTCGGCGCGCACCACACCTCCTCTACGGCTGATCGGACCCGCTTCAACTTCGTCTCCCGCCCGCCGATGGAGAGGCGTTCGCTCGCGACGCCCTCCCGGGTGCCGGAGCGGAGGAGAGACGATGGCCGATCCGACGGCGCGCCCCTGGGGCGTCCATGCGGCGGGCGTCATCGGCGAACCGAGGTCCCCGGTGGTGGGTTCGTGACGTCGACGACGGCACCGGACGAGACCGACGCTGCCGTCGCGCGTCTCCAGGTCTGGGCGTTCACCCTCCTGCTCACCGTCGTCTGCGCGGGGCTCTACCTCCTGATTCCCGACGCCTCGGAGCCGCTGGTCGACGTCGGGCTCTGGCCGGCGCTGGCCGTCGCGGTGGCCTTCTTCGCCGCGGAGCCGCTCGTCTTCCACATCGAGGCCCGCAACGAGGCGGTCAGCTTCTCCCCGACGGAGCTGCCCCTCGCCTTCGGTTTGCTGTTCCTGGCGCCGCACGAGCTCGTCATCGCGCGCCTGCTGGCCGCCGCGCTGGCGCTCGTGATCGTCCGCCGCCAGCCGCCCTTCAAGTTCTCGTTCAACCTGTCGTTCTACGCCGCCGAGACGCTGGTGGCCTACGCCGTCCTGCGGACGTTCGCTCCCGACGAGACGACGCTCACGCCACTGCTCTGGGCGACCCTGAGCATCGCACTGCTCACCGCGCTCATCGTCGGCGGCTTCGCGGTCGCGTACGCGATCAGCAGGTTCGAGCACGACCTCGGCGATCGGGTGCGTAGCGAGGCGCACCACATCGTGCTCTTCCACGCGCCGCAGGCCTTCATCGCCGCGACGCTCCTCGTCCCCGCGGTGCAGGCCCCCTGGTTCGGCGCGGTCGCGATGCTGCCGATGATCGCCGTCTGGCTGATCCTCCGCTCCCACGGCAGCTTGATGCACCGCTACACCGACCTGAGCGAGATGCACGCCTTCAGCCACCAGGTCGGTGTCTCGACACAGATCGAGGACATCCTCGAGACGGCCGTCGCCGAGGTCGGTCACAACCTCCGGGCCGGACGTGTCGCGGTCGTGATGTGGGACGACTCGCCCGGTGTGGTCCTCGCCGCCGCCGGCGACCACGGCATGGTCTCCGCCCTCAGCGGGCCCGAACCGCACGACAGCTGGGCGGACGGGCTCGCCTCGGACAGCGCGCTGACGGTCCACCCCATGCGGGACTCATCCGCCGGCGCCGCCCGGCTCGCAGAGGTCGGTGCGCAGGAGGTCATCCTCTTCGGGTTGAGCGACGACGCAGGACCGCTCGGCCTACTGGCCATCGCCGACCGTGGCGGTTCGGCCCACCACTTCAGCGCCGACGACGTCGACCGCCTCGTCACCATCGGCCAGCAGCTCTCGGTCGTGCTCGGCAAGGCCCGGCTGTACGTGCGGGTGCAGCACCAGGCCACCCACGACCGCCTGACCGGCCTGGCGAACCGGGTGCTCTTCGAGGCGCACGCCGAGCAGGCGATCGGCCCCGATGCGGTCGTGTCGATGCTGCAGATCGACCTCGACCGGTTCAAGCAGGTCAACGACACCCTCGGCCACGCCGCCGGCGACGAGCTGTTGATCCAGGTGGCACAGCGGCTCGGCGATCGGCTCGAGCCGGTCGGCCTGTTCGCCCGGTTCGGTGGCGACGAGTTCGCCGTCCTGCTCCCCGACCACGACGCCGAGTCGGCCGAGCGGATCGCCCGGTCGATCGTGCACATGATGGAGCTGCCGTTCTCGATCCTGGGTACCTCGGTCGGCGTCGGGGCCAGCATCGGCGTGGCCGCCGCTCCCGAGGACGGCACCGACGCCGAGACCCTGCTCCGGCGCGCCGATCTCGCGATGTACGACGCCAAGCGCGAGCGGCGGGGCGTCCGCCGCTTCGCCTCGACGATGGACGACCCCGAGGACGCCGCCCGCCTCACGTTGCTCGCCGATCTCCGCGCCGCGATCAGGCGCCGGGCGATCGCGGTGCACTACCAGCCCAAGGTCGACCTCGCGACCGGCAAGGTCCTGAGCGTCGAGGCGCTCGCCCGCTGGCACGACCCCGACCGCGGCACGGTGCGCCCGGACGAGTTCATCGGGCTCGCCGAGAACTCCGGTCTGATCGGCCCCCTCACCGACCACATCCTCGACACGGTCTTGGGCGACGTCGCCTACTGGCGCTCGCTCGGCCTCCACCTCGACGCCGCCGTCAACGTCAGCGCGCAGAGCCTGGCCGACGAGACCCTCCCCGAACTCCTCGCGGAACGGCTGCGGGAGCGCGACGTCCCGGCGTCTGCCCTCACCGTCGAGATCACCGAGACGGCGATGATGCACGACGTCGACCGGGCGGCGTTGACCGTCGGCGAGGTCGGCAAGATGGGCGTGGGGGTGTCGATCGACGACTTCGGCACGGGCTTCTCGTCGCTCGTGTCGCTGCGGCGCCTGCCGATCACCGAACTGAAGATCGATCGCAGCTTTGTCGCCGACATGCTGACCGACGACTCCGATCTCGCCATCGTCCGATCGACGATCGATCTCGGCCACGCACTCGGCCTGCAGGTCGTCGCGGAGGGCGTGGAGACCGAGGAGATCATGGCTGCGCTCGCCGAGCTCGGCTGCCACGTGGCGCAGGGCTTCGGCATCGCCCGACCGATGGCGGCCTCGGAGCTGTTGCCCTGGCTCGAGGCCCGGGACGGCACCCTCGCCCGTCGCTGACCACCCGTGCCGTCGGCTCCGTCGCCATTGGTAACGAGCGCTATGCACTCGTCTAAGGTCGGCGTCGCGACCAGGAGGGGGCGATGAGCGACCGCGACATCAAGGCGATGACCGCCGACATCGAGACGCCGGAGTTCGACGAGGTGGCGTTCACCACACCGCCGCCGCTGGCCGAGGCAACCGTCGCACTCGTCACGACCGCCTCGCTCCATCACCCGGACGACGAGGACTTCGCCCCCGGCGACACCGGCTACCGGGTCCTCTCGGGCGATCGACGCGACTACGCCATGGGCCACTGGAGCCCGAACTTCGACACCACCGGCTTCGCCATCGACATGAACACGGTCTTCCCGCTCGATCGGCTGGACGAGCTCGCCGAGCAGGGCGTGATCGGCCGGATCGCCGACGAGCACCTCGCCTACGCCGGCAACCAGTTCGATCTGTCGACCATCCGCCTCGACACCGGACCCGAGGGCGGCAAGCGCCTCAAGGAGCAGGGCGTCGACGTCGTCCTGCTCACCCCCGTCTGACCGCTCTGCACGCGTACCGTGAGTACGCTCGCCCACGTCTTCGAGGCCCAGGGCCTGGCCACGATCGCCCTCGGATCGCAACGCAAGCAGATCGAGGGCACCGCTCCCCCACGGGGTCTGTGGTGCGACTTCCCGCTCGGCCGGCCGCTGGGCAAGCCCGGCGATCCCCAGTTCCAGCACCGGGTGCTCCGCCACGCCTTCTCGCTGCTCGAGGCCACCGAGCCGGTGTTCGAGATCTTCGACGAGTCGATCGCGGACGACGGCACCGAGATGCTGGCGTGCCCGCTCCCGCCCCGCCACGACCCGAACGCCCATCCGGCGGTCGACGAGGCTCGTGGGCTGCGCCCGGCCTACGACCGCGCCGTCGAGCAGTACGGCAACCGGATCGGCGCCGGCCGGGTCGTCGACGCCGACCAGATCCCCGACGTCATCGAGGCGCTGGCACGGATCGTCGATGGCACCCCGTGGAAGGAGGCCGGCCTGCCCGGCATCCCGGCACGGGTCGCACAGGATCTCCGCGGCTACTACGAGACCGCCGCGCTCGGGCTCAGCGACCACGTCCCGGCCGCCTGGGCCGGCACGCGCTGGTTCCTGGAGCAGACCGAGGCCGGGGCGGTGCTGATGGCAGCCCGGAAGGCGATGCAAGACGCCGACGTGAAGGCGCCGATCTGGTTCTACATGGCCCCCGGCGACAGCTGACCTGACCCGCAGCCCGACGCAGCTGGTGGCATCAACGGAGCAGCTGCAGGCAGTCGAGGTCCTCGATCGCGGCGACGTTGCGCTTGATCATCTCGGTCATCCAGGCGACGCCACGCTCGTTCGCGCTGTCGAGGGTTCCGGCGATCACCACGGCGTAGCACCAGAGGTAGAGGACCGCGCAGCGGTAGTCGGCCCAGGCCTCGTCGAAGCCGTACCCGTCGATGCCGGCGGCGGCGAGACCGTCGACGTAGCGCTGGATCAGGTCACGCTCGTGGGCCCGGCGCACCTCGGTCTGGGTGCTCTGGCTCAACAGGTAGGCGACGTCGTGCATCCCCCGCGACCGCAGCGGACCCTGCCAGTCGATGACGGTCATCGCGTGGTGGGACGGATCGGCAGCGAAGAAGAGGTTGTCCATGCGAAAGTCGCCGTGGGCGAGGGTCACCGGATCGGTGTCGAGCTGTGCCTGGAGGGTGCGGATCGTGGCGACGAACCGGTCCTTCATGTCGCGCACGGCCGGCGTGACGTGATCGCCGAAGGTGGCCAACATCGGATCCCACCCGAACTGGGCGCCGCCGTACATGTTGTCGGCGTGGAAGCTGCCCGAGGCCCGTGGAAGCCATCCGTGCTCCTCCTCGGTCATCCGCCCCCAGAACGACGAGTGGAGCGAGACGAGCAGGTCGATGCCGGCCTGCGTCTGCTCGAGTGTCGCGCCGACGACCTGATCGCCGAGGTCGTAGGCGGACAGGTTCTCGAGGACGATCACGAAGTGGCCGTCGTCGTCCATGGCGGACAGGTGGACGGCCGGTCCGGGGGCGTCGTTCTGCGGGTCGAGCTCGGCGAAGTAGCGGACTTCTCGGCGGTAGACGTTGTACTGCTCGGCGACGGCGCGGTTCTGCTCGTTGGCCGTCGGGAACTTCACGACGACGCTGTCGGGCGCGCCCGTCGCATCGCCGTCGAAGGTGAGGTGGAGGAACTCGATCTCGCTGAGCATGCCGACGCCCTCACCGACCGGCTGCCGGTCGATGGATGCCACCGAACCGGACGCCGGGAGCACCCCACTCGCGTGGAGCACGTCGGTCAGCCAGGTCGCCGTGATGGCGGCCGGCCCGCTCGGAAGCGGATGCGGATCGAACATGGTGGGCCCCTCCCCTGCAGTGTGCGGATCCTAGGCACCGCGGACGCGCCTCGGCACCGGCCGCCAGGGGCGACCGGTGCCGTGTCGGCGGGAGGTGCGGAAGGTCAGGCGGCGAGGGCCGTCTCGAGCTCCTCCTCGACGGCCTCCGACTCGTCCGGGCGGATCCGGAACAGCGCCTGCACACCGATGCCGGCGGCGACGGCGAGCACGGCGGCGACGATCATCGACGTCGACCACCCGTCGAGGAAGGCCTGCTCGGCGGCCGTGGCGATCTCGGCACCGTCGGGGCCGAGCTCGGCGGCGACGGCCATCGCCTGCCCGATGCCCTCCTCCACCGGATGGGCGATCTCCTCGGGGAGGGTCTCGGCGGTGTCGGCGATCCCGCTCCGATAGCCGGCGGCGAGCACCGAGCCGAGGAGGGCCACACCGATCGACGAGCCGGCCTCGCGGACCGTGTCGTTGAGCGCCGAGGCCACGCCCTGCTTGTCGGCCGGGAGCGACTCGGTGATGGCGGTGGTGGCCGGGCTCATGGCGAAGCCGAGTCCGGTGCCGATCAGGATCAGGCTCGGGACGACGTCGAGGTAGCTCGGGGAGTCGCCCACGAGCGCCATCCCGAAGAAGCCGGCACCCATGAGCAGGGCGCCACCGGTGAGCAGTCGGCTCAGACCGAAGCGCTCGGCGAGGCCGGGGGCGAACGGCGACAGGCCGAGCATGACGACGGCCATCGGGAGCAGTCCGCTGGCGGCGGCGAGCGCCGACAGCCCGAGCACGGCCTGGAGGAACTGCATCAGAGCGAGGAACACGCCGAAGAGCAGGGCGAACAGCACCAGGAGGGAACCGGCGCCGGCGGCCAGCGACCGGTTGGTGAAGATCCGCAGGTCGAGCAGCGGATGGGGGTGGCGCAGCTCCCAGCGCACGAAGGCGGCGAGTGCGACGGCTCCGCCGATCAGGCCGATCAGCGTGACGGGGTGGGTCCAGCCGAGCTCCGGGCCCTCGTGGATGCCGAGGACGACACCACCGACGGCCAAGGCCGAGAGCACACCGCCCACGATGTCGAGGCGGTGGGTGTCGGTCGATCGGGTGTTGGGGACCAGTGCCACGTTCAGGACGAGGGCCAGGGCGGCCGACGCGACCGGCAGCACGAACAGCCACTCCCAGCTGGCGACGTCGATCAGGACCGCCGAGGCGAAGAGACCGAGGACGCCACCGGCGCCGGCGAAGCCCGACCAGATGCCGACGGCCCGGCCCCGCTCCTCGGCCGGGAACACCGACGTCAGGGTGGAGAGCGTCGCCGGCATGATCATCGCCGCACCGATGCCACCGATCGCCCGGGTGGCGATCAGCTGGCCGACGCTGTCGGCGAGGATCGCCGCTCCGTTGGCGGCGGCGAACACGATGAGACCGAAGGTGAGCATCCGGGAGCGGCCGATGCGATCACCGATCTCGCCGACCGGCAGCAGCAGCGCGGCCATGACGAGGGTGTAGGCGTTGACGACCCACAGCAGGGTCGAGGTGGAGGCGTCGAACTCGACGGCGAGCTCGTTCAGGCCGACGTTGAGGCCCGACACCGAGGCGACGACGGCGACGAGCGCGAGGCACATCGTGACGAGCACCCAGAGGCGGTGGCGGGGGCTGAGATCGGTGGGCGAGGTGTCGGCGGCGGCTGCCGTGGTCATGGCGGCGTCCCTTTCCGAGAACGTGTCTTTCCGGTAACGGTGATTCACTCTGAAACATTCATTTCCGGAAATCAACACTCTCGGCTAAGATGTGCGCATGACATCCGCCACACCCACCGCCCCTCGCCGCGGTCGGCGGCGCTCCGAGGATCGCACCGAGGCCATCCTCGAGCACACGTACGAGCTGGTGAACGAGCACGGATACGACCAGCTGCGCATGCAGGACGTCGCCGAGCGGGCCGGCGCCGGACTGGCCACGATCTACCGGAGGTTCCCGACCAAACAGGACCTCGTCGCTGCGGCGATCCGCCATCGGCCACCGACGAAGATCGAGCCGACGGGCGACCCCCGCGCCGACCTCCACGCCCTCGCCCACGAGCTCGCCATCGAGTTGTGCAACGCCGACAAGGTCGCCGGCTTCATCATCGCCGTGCGGGAGCACGAGGTCCTGCGCGATGCGGTGCGCGACCACATCGTCACCGGCACCCGGGTCGCGTTCCGGGAGGGTCTGAGCGAGTTGCTCGGCTCGGCCGAGGTCGGGGAGTTCCTCGTCGACGCGGCCGCCGGTGCGCTCATGTTCCGGACGGTGTTCCTCGACGAGACGCCGGACCCCGACGAGTTCGCCGACGAGGTCATCGCCCTCGTCGACTCCCTTCGAGCCAGCTGACTACGGGGCCCCGCCCGGGTCAGTAGCGCACGGCCCGGGCCACAGCCCGCCAGGGCGAGGACACCGGGAGGAGGGCGGGGCTCCGGGGCCCCGCCCGGGTCAGTAGCGCACGGCCCGGGCCGCAGCCAGCCAGGGCGAGGACACCGCGTGCAGGGGGAGCAGCCCGGGCCCCGCCCGGGGCACGAGCGCCGCGCCCGCGGC
>JBCDAU010000044.1:0-45046 GCA_039185015.1 Actinomycetota bacterium | reverse complement strand
GGATACGGTCAGGCGTCGGGCGGTAGCCCGGCGAGTGACCAGTCGAGCGAGCGGATGCGCAGCGCCACGGACGTGGCGTGGAGCATCGAGGAAGCGAGACAAGCGGATACGGTCAGGCGTCGGGCGGTAGCCCGGCGAATCACCAGAGACCGACCAGTCGAGCGCCGGGCGTTCGCCCTCGCCACGAGGTCGTCTATCCGGTAGCAACTGCGGGCCAAGTCCGTACGGTTCAGTTGGTGTCCGACCTCCCGATCGGCGAGACTTTTCCACCTTCGACGCAGCCCCAGGCAAGGAGCGGTCAGCCATGCGCCCAGTTCGACTCGTGGTCTTCGGTCGTCAGGGCGCGGGCAAGGGCACGCAATGCCTGAAGCTGTCGGCCCACTTCGGCGTGCCGCACATCTCCACCGGCGACATGCTCCGAGCCGCTGTCGAGGCCGGCACCCCGTTCGGGATGAAGGCCAAGGCGATCATGGACGCCGGTGAGCTCGTCCCCGACGACGTCATGGTCGGCATCGTCGACGAGCGACTCGGACAGGACGACGCCGAGCCGGGCTTCCTGCTCGACGGATTCCCCCGCACCAACGACCAGGCCGACGCTCTCGACCGCCTCCTCGGCGACCGCGAGCTGGTCGCGGCCATCAACCTGGAGGTCCCCGAGGACGTCGTGATCGAACGGATGCTCGCCCGCGGTCGTGAGGACGACACCGAGGACGCCATCCGTCGCCGCCTCGACCTCTATCTCGAGCAGACGGCACCGCTGCTGGACCACTACCGCAAGCTCGGCCTCCTCATCGAGGTGGACGGGGTGGGGTCCGAGGAGGAGGTCGCCGGTCGGCTTCGTTCGGCGATCGAGAACCGTCTGGGTTAGTCGGGTCCGCCCGCGAACCGGGGCCCGTCCGCCGGGTCCTGTCACCGCAGCACCCCGGGTCCGTCCTCGCTGCGCTGCGAGTGCCCCGGGGACCCCGCTGCGGCGCCACCCGCCGGACTCCGTTCTTGCGACCTCGTTCGTGGTGGGCAGGTGGGGGCGGTTCCGTGGACGCAGGCGGTAATTGGTGTATGGCCAAGACCTTGCTAGCCTGGTCGGTCGGCCCGTGGTGTGGTTGTCCGCGCCTCACGCCACCCCTGTTCTGCCCCTAACTCGCGGTGCCTTCGGGCGCCCGCATCGCCCCTCGGAGCGTCTCGCAATGAAGGTCCGTCCCAGCGTCAAGCCCATGTGCGACAAGTGCCGCACCATCCGTCGGCACGGTCGCGTGATGGTCATCTGCGAGAACCCCCGCCACAAGCAGCGCCAGGGCTGAAGGAAGGAATCGCCACGTGGCCCGCATCTCCGGCGTCGACATCCCGCGTGAGAAGCACGTCGAGATCTCGCTGACCTACCTCTACGGCATCGGCCGTTCGACGGCCCAGCAGATCTGCGACGAGCTCGACATCGCCCGGTCGACCAAGGTTCGTGACCTCACCGACGAAGAGGTCGCCCGCATCCGCGGCTACATCGAGAACAACCTGCGGGTCGAGGGCGACCTGCGCCGCGAGGTGTCCCAGGACATCAAGCGGAAGATGGAGATCGGCTGCTATCAGGGTCTGCGGCATCGGCGTGGTCTGCCCGTCCGCGGTCAGCGCACCCACACCAACGCTCGCACCCGGAAGGGTCCGAAGCGGACCGTCGCCGGCAAGAAGAAGGCCCCGAGGAAGTAAGGACACATGGCCAAGCCGTCCCCCGGGGGCCGTCGCCCCCGTCGCCGCGAGCGCAAGAACGTCCCGCAGGGCGTGGCGCACATCAAGAGCTCGTTCAACAACACGATCATCACCATCACCGACCCCGCTGGGAACGTCCTCAGCTGGGCCTCGGCCGGCAACGTCGGCTTCAAGGGCTCGCGCAAGTCGACGCCCTACGCCGCCCAGCAGGCCGCCGAGCAGGCGGCCCGTCGTGCCATGGAGCACGGCGTGCGTCGGGTCGACGTGCAGGTGAAGGGTCCGGGGTCCGGTCGTGAGACCGCCATCCGGGCCATCCAGAACGTCGGCATCGAGATCGCCGGCATCAAGGACGTCACGCCGGTGCCGCACAACGGCTGCCGGCCCGCGAAGCGCCGGAGGGTGTGAGTTGGCTCGCTACGTCGGACCGAAGGCACGCGTCTCGCGGCGTCTGGGCACCAACGTCTGGGGCACCGCTCGTGAGACCCGAGCGCTCGATCGCCGCCCCTACCCGCCGGGCGACCACGGTCGCTCCCGGCGCCGCAACCAGTCCGAGTACCTGGTCCAGATGCAGGAGAAGCAGAAGGCCCGGTACACCTACGGCGTCCTCGAGAAGCAGTTCCGGCGGTACTACGCCGAGGCGACCCGCATGCAGGGCGTCACCGGCGAGGTGCTGCTCCAGCTCCTCGAGCGTCGACTCGACAACGTCGTCTACCGCGCCGGCTGGGCTGCCACCCGCCCGCAGGCCCGTCAGTTCGTGAACCACGGCCACATCAACGTCAACGGCCGTCGCGTCGACATCCCGAGCTTCCGAGTCCGGGTCGGCGACGTCGTCGAGCTGCGCGACAAGTCGCGCGAGATGGTCCAGGTCCGCTGGAACCTCGACGTCCTCGACCGCCAGCCCCCGGGCTGGCTCACCGCCGGCGACGGTGGCATGCAGATGACGATCGCCGAGCTGCCCAACCGCGACCAGATCGACGTCCCGGTCCGCGAGCAGCTCATCGTCGAGCTCTACAGCAAGTAATCGACACCGAGGAGCGCCTTCGGGCGCTCGTCAGCAGTACACGCGCTCAGCGCCAAGGAGACACACCTCGTGCTCATCATGCAGCGGCCCAGCGTCGAGACCATCGGCGATGAGGAGGGCAACCGCCAGCGGTTCGGCATCGGCCCGCTCGAGCCCGGGTTCGGCTACACGCTCGGCAACTCGCTCCGGCGAACCCTGCTGTCGTCGGTGCCCGGTGCCGCCATCACACGCGCCCACTTCGACGAGGCGCTCCACGAGTTCGACACCATCGAGGGGTCGGCCGAGGACGTCACCGACGTGCTGCTCAACGTCAAGGACATCGTCCTGCGCTCGCACGCCGAAGAGGCCGTGTCGATCCGTCTCGACGTGCGCGGCCCCGGTGAGGTGACGGCCGGTGACATCCAGGTCACCTCCGAGGTCGAGATCCTCAACCCCGAGCTCGTGCTCGCCACGCTCAACGACAAGGGCCGGCTCGCGGCCGACTTCACCGTCGAGCGCGGTGTCGGCTACCGGGTCGCCGAGCGGGTCGAGGACGGCGCGATCGGCCAGATCCCGGTCGACGCCATCTTCTCGCCGGTCCGTCAGGTCGCCCTCGACGTCGAGCCGACCCGCGTGGAGCAGTCGACCAACTTCGACCGCCTGATCCTCGACATCACCACCGACGGCTCGCTGGCTCCGGCCGACGCGCTCGCCTCGGCCGGTGAGACCCTCCGCACGCTCGTCGGCCTCGTCGCCGAGATGAGCGAGGAGCCCGCCGGCCTCGAGCTCGGCGAGCAGATCGGCGGCACCTCCGGTTCGCCCGACCTCGACCTGCCCATCGAGGACCTCGACCTGTCCGAGCGTCCTCGCAACTGCCTCAAGCGGGGCCAGGTCAACACCGTCGGCGAGCTGCTCACCAAGACCCCGGACGACCTCCTGGCCATCACCAACTTCGGCCAGAAGTCGCTCGACGAGGTCATCCAGAAGCTCGACGAGCGCGGTCTCGCCCTGCGGGGCATGGCTGCGCCGTCCGCGAGCTGAAGCCGAGGACGACACCACCATGCCTGCAACTCCGAAGAAGGGCCGTCGGTTCGGCGGCAGCGCCTCGCACCAGAAGGCGATGATGGCCAACCTGGCCGCCTCGCTGTTCGCCGCCGAGGGCATCGTCACCACCGAGGCGAAGGCCAAGGCCCTGCGTCCGGTCGCCGAGAAGCTGATCACCAAGGCGAAGAAGGGCGGCCTCCACCGCCATCGCCAGATCATCTCCTACCTCCGCGACCAGGAGCTGGCCAACAAGCTGATGGTCGACATCGGTCCGCGGTACGCCGACCGTCCCGGCGGCTACACCCGGATCCTGAAGCTCGGGCCCCGTCAGGGCGACAATGCCCCGATGGCCCGCATCGAGCTCGTCTAGCCCTCTTGGCTCGCCTCCGCCGTCCGGGCGTCGGCTCGCGTCTCGGCCTGTCGGCCGAGCACGGCTGACTCGGTGGGCGGCGGGGTGCGGCCATCCGTGGCCGCTCTCCAGCGTTCGCGTCACCGGGCGACCAGCCGGTGACGCTGTTCGACCCCGAGCTGCCCGATCGGCCGCCGGAACCGACGCGCCGCGTTCGCCTCGACGTCAGCTACGACGGCTCGGCGTTCCACGGTGCTGCCGCCAACCCCGGCGTCCGCACCGTCGCCGGCACCCTCACCGAGGCGCTGCGGCGGGTCCTCGGCCACGACGTCGAGCTCACCCTCGCCGGCCGGACCGACGCGGGCGTGCACGCCCGCCAGCAGGTCATCACCTTCGACTCGGCGTCCGATCGGCTCGACCTGGACCGGTTGCCGATCACCCTCACCAAGCTGTGCGGCCCCGACATCGCGGTCAGCTCGGCCGTCGCGGTCGCCGACGACTTCGACGCCCGGTTCTCGGCGCTCGAGCGACGATACCGGTACACCATCCTCGCCCGACCCTGGCCCGATCCGCTCCGCCATCGCCGGGTCTGGCACGTCGCGGCGCCCCTGGATCGCTCCCGGATGCGTCTGGCCTGCGACCCGCTCATCGGTGAGCACGACTTCTCGTCGTTCTGCCGCCGCCCGAAGGACCGACCCGATGCGTCGCTCACCCGACGCGTCACCGACCTCCGCATCGTCGAGCCCGACGACGACGTCATCGAGGTGCGGGTCGCCGCCAACGCCTTCTGCCACCAGATGGTCCGCTCCATCGTCGGCGTGCTCGTATCGGCCGGCGAGGGCCGTCTGACCGCCGCCGACGTCATGGGCATCCTCCGGGCCCGGAACCGCACCACGGTGCCCCGCGTCGCCCCGCCCGACGGTCTCGTGCTCGATGAGGTCGTCTACCCCGACTGACGATCGGCCAGCTCGGCATCGATCAGCTCGGCCAGGCCCTCAGGGAAGACCGTCTCGCTCGTCGTCGTCAGATCGTCGAGACGCCACCAGCGATGCTCGACCATCGTCTCCCGCTCGATGTCGGTCCATCCCTCGGTGGTGAGCTCGAATCGGTCGACCTCGATGAGGAAGTGGTGCTCATCGTTCTCGTACAGCTCGCCCTTGAACCCGAACACGGCCTGGCGTCGATGGAACATCGGTCCGAGCTCGTCCACCACGAGCCCGGTCTCCTCCCGGACCTCTCGGCGGGCGGCATCGACGATCGTCTCGCCGGGATCGACACCACCACCGGGGGCGAACCATCAGGTGCCGTCCTCGGGACGTGCAGGATCACCGCCGCGGAACAGGAGCGTCTCCCGGTCGGGGGTGACGAGGAGGACCTTGGCCGCGACCCGCGGGATCGCCACGTTCAGTCGAGGCAGGCGACGGCCGCATCGATCGCGTCGACGAGCACCTCGGCGACCTGCGCCAGCTGTGACTCGTCGATCGTGAACGCCGGCCCGATCATGACCGTGTCGCGAACCAGGCCACCCCGGCCCGCCGGGTAGTAGAAGACGCCCCGCTCGAGGCCGGCAGCCACCACCCGATCGATCATCTTCGTCGACTCGCCGAACTGCTCGCCACGACCGGGATCTGCCGCCAGCTCGACGCCGGCCCACAGGCCCTTCACACGGATCTGCGCGACGTGGGCGTGATCACCGAGCGCATCGTCGAGCAGCTTCTCGAGCGTGACACCGAGCTCCTCGGAGCGGTCGACGAGGCCTTCGTCCTCCATGATCCGCAGCACGACGTCGGCCGCAGCGCAGGACGGCGGATGGGCGCCGAACGTGTAGAAGAACAGCGGCTCGCCGGCCTCGACGAGCGGCGCGACCACCTCGTCGGTGGCATAGACGCCGCCCATCGGTGCGTATCCGCCGGCGAGGCCCTTGCCCCCGGTCATGATGTCGGGCCGCACACCCTCGTGGTCGACGCCGAATCGACGGCCCGTCCGTCCGAAGCCGGTCATGACCTCGTCGGCGATGAGGAGGATGTCGTGCTCGTCGCAGAGCTTGCGCAGCGCAGCGAGCTCACCGGGTGGCGGGATCACGACGCCGCCCGCGGAGCCCGTGTACGGCTCGACGATGATGGCGGCGACCGTGTCGGGGTGCTCGGCGGCGAGCACCGATCGCATCTCGTCGACGGTCGGCGGCGCGTCGGGATCGAAGCGCCGTGCGGCGATGCTCGGCAGCTTCCGATGGGGCTCCAGGACCGCCTCGTACGGCGCACGGCGGGACGCGTGCCCGCCGACGGACAGCGCCGAGAGCGTCACTCCGTGGTAGCTGTCGGAACGGCCGAGCACCTTGGTGCGCTGCGGTCGCCCGGCAGCCCGGTGGTGGTGGATCGCCAGACGGATCGCCGCGTCGATCGACTCGGAGCCGCCACTCACGAGGGCGACGTGCTCCAGCCCGGCCGGCAGCCAGCGCTCGACGAGCCGGTCGGCCAGCCGCTCACGCTCTGGGGACGTCCACGGCGGGATGCTGTAGGTGTGGGTCTGCACCGCCGCGGCGATCGCGTCGGCGACCTCACGTCGACCCCACCCGATGTTCGCGACGATCGCGCCGCCGGCGGCGTCGATCACGTCCCGCCCGTCGTCGAGACGGAGGTGCACGCCGTCGGCGCCGACGACCTTCACCGGGGAGGCCCCGAGGGGGACGAGGGGGTACCGCACCGTCGAAACGCTCATGGGGCGATCTTCCCACCTCGTCGCGGGGTTGTCGCCCACCACGGCGCCCCATATCCTGGGAGGTCGCCTCAGGGCTGCGCCCCCTTTCGCGCCCTCCGGCTCCAGTGAGAACTCTTCCGAAGGTAGCGCCGTGCGCACGTACACCCCGAAGGCTGCGGAGATCGAGCGGTCCTGGCACCTGGTCGACGCCGAGGGCATGGTCCTCGGCCGGCTCGCGACCGAGGTCGCCACCCTGCTCCGGGGCAAGCACAAGCCGACCTACACGCCGCACATGGACACCGGCGACCACGTGATCATCGTCAACGCCGACAAGATCGTGATGACGGCCGGCAAGGCCGAGCGCACCTTCACGCATCGCCACTCGGGCTATCCGGGTGGTCTGAAGTCCCAGAGCTACGCCGATGCCCTGGCCCGCAGGCCCGAGGACACGCTGCGCAAGTCCATCGCCGGCATGCTCCCCAAGGGCCGCCTCGGCCGCCAGATGATCCGCAAGCTCAAGGTGTACGCCGGTCCGGCGCACCCGCACGCCGCCCAGGCGCCGCAGCCGTACGAGATCGAGCACGCCCGGTACGTGCCGCGCTAGGAGACGACGACCCCGTGACCGCACCTCTCGTCCAGACCACCGGCCGCCGCAAGGCCGCCATCGCGCGGGTCCGCTTCCGTTCCGGGACCGGCACCGTCACCGTCAACCAGCGTTCGCTCGAGGACTACTTCCCGTCCGCGAGCCAGCGCATGCGCATCCTCGAGCCGCTCCGCATCACCGAGACCGAGGCGACCTACGACATCGACGCCACCCTCGACGGCGGTGGCCCGAGCGGCCAGGCCGACGCCCTCCAGCTCGGCATCGCCCGTGCGCTGGTCGACGTCGACCCCGAGCTCCGCAGCACGCTCAAGAAGGCGGGGATGCTCAGTCGCGACGCCCGGGTCAAGGAGCGCAAGAAGGTCGGCCTCAAGAAGGCCCGCAAGGCGCCCCAGTACTCCAAGCGCTGAGGACGTCGCGTCGGCCGTGAGCGAGCCGCCCGTCCGATTCGGCACCGACGGCGTACGCGGTCGGGCCAACACCGTCATCACCCCCGAGCTGGTACTCGCGCTCGGTCGCGCCGCCGGTTCGACCCTCGGGGACGGTCCGGTCCTGATCGGACGCGATCCCCGCCGCTCCGGCTCGCTGCTCGAGTCCGCTCTCGCCGCCGGCCTCGCCGCCGAGGGACGGGACGTCGTGCGCGTGGGGGTCACCTCGACGCCGGCACTCGCCTGGCTCGCTGCTCGCGATGGCGTCGCCGCCGCGATGCTGTCGGCCTCGCACAACCCCTTCGGCGACAACGGGGTCAAGCTCTTCGCCCCGGGTGGCACCAAGCTCGGCGACGACCAGCAGGCCGACCTCGAACGGGTCCTCGGTGTTCTCTACGCCGATCGGCCGGCGCCGGAGCCGGCCGACGCCGCCGTCGGTGCGGTGACCGACCACCCCGACCCACACTCGGCCTACCTGGCGTGGCTGGGGGAGCGGCTCGAGGGTCGCGATCTCACCGGGCTCCGCTTGGTCGTCGACTGCGCCAACGGGTCCGCGTCCGCGATCGCGCCGATCGCTCTGCGGGCCACCGGTGCCGATGTGGTCGTGGTCGCGGCCGAGCCCGACGGCGTCAACATCAATCGCAACGTCGGCTCGACCGCCCCCGACCTGCTCTCCCGCCGAGTGCTCGACGAGGGTGCCCACCTCGGCCTCGCCCTCGACGGCGACGCCGACCGCCTGCTCGCGGTCGACGAGCGGGGACGCCTGGTCGACGGTGACCACCTCCTCGCCCTCTTCGCCGCCGACCTCCGCGCCCGTGGCCGACTCGCCGACGACACGGTCGTCGTGACCGTCATGTCGAACCTCGGCTTCCGCCTGGCCATGCAGGAGGCGGGCGTCGAGGTCGTCGAGACGCCGGTCGGTGATCGCCACGTCCTCGCCGAGCTCGAGGCGAACCGATGGTCGCTCGGCGGCGAGCAGTCGGGTCACCTCGTGTTCCGGGACCTCGCCACGACCGGTGACGGCCTCCTCTCCGGGCTGCTGCTGTGCGATCTCGTCCGTCGATCGGGCCGGCCCTTCGGCGAGCTCGCCGACGAGGCGATGACGCAGCTCCCCCAGGTGCTCGTCAACGTCGCCGTCGACGCCGCGGCGATCGACCTCGACGAGACCCTCGGTCCCGACCTGGCGGACGTCGAGCACGAGCTGGGGGAGCGGGGTCGTGTGCTCGTCCGGCCGAGCGGCACCGAGCCGGTGGTCCGGGTGATGGTCGAAGCGCCGACCGAGACCGCCGCACGTGCGGCGGCCGACCGCCTCGCGGCCGTGCTGCGGGCGTCGCCGGCCGCGCTCTCGAGCTGACTGGACAGGGGTAGGTTCGTTTCGATGTGCGGGATCATCGCTGTCCTTCAGCGCCGTAGCCGCCGCGCCGTTCCGGGCGCCTCCGAGGTGCGGTCGTTCGTCGACCGGGCCGAGGCCGCGCTGGGCGAGGTGGTGACGGTCGATGATCTCGAGTCGCTCGGTCGCGTGGCCGACGCGCTCGCCGGTCTCGACGCGCTGCTCAGCGGCCCCACGGGCACGGCAGCCCTCGTCGACGAGCCCTCGCTCGCTCCGGCGGTCCGCTCCGGTCTCGACCGGCTGGCGGCCCGCCTCGCCGAGCTCGACGCGCTGCTCGACGCCACGGCGGACGGCCGCCCGGCGAACGAGCTCGAGGCGATCTCGGCCGCGCTGATCGCGATCAAGGACCCGCTCTGGGCCGTCGGCAACGACCGTCTCCCGACCGCTGCGGAGGTCGTCGATCTCGGTGGGCCGCACCTCTCCCACGGGGCGATGGCCTCGTACTGGGCCGTCGCCGTCTCACTGTCCGCCATCGACCGGCTCGAGGTGCGGGGCCGCGACTCGGCCGGACTCCACATCACGGTCCACGGCCACGGCCTCGATCTCGACGACCCCGGGCTCGCGACCTTGCTCGCCGAGCGTCGCGGCGGTCCACGATTCGGGCACGGCGCCGTCGAGGTGGCGGGGGGCTCGCTGTCGTTCGTCTACAAGGCCGCCGCCGAGATCGGTGAGCTCGGCGACAACACTGCCGTGATCCGCACGGCCATCCGCAACGACGCGCTGCTGCGTGAAGCCGTCTCCGCCGAGCAGGCCGAGGTGACGGTGCTCGGTCACACGCGATGGGCGAGCGTCGGCATCATCTCGGAGGCCAACACCCATCCGCTGAACCAGGTCGAGCTCGGTGACGAGCGGCGTCCCTACGTCGTGGCCGCCCTCAACGGCGACGTCGACAACTACGCCGACCTCAAGGTCGCGCACCGGCTGGAGCTGCCAGGCGACGTCACGACCGACGCCAAGGTCATCCCGTCCCTGGTCGCCCGAGCGCTCGACGAAGGCGTCGACGCCACCGAGGCGTTCCGTCGCACCGTCGACGCCTTCGAGGGCTCGGTGGCCATCGCCGCTGACGTCGCCGGCGACCGCGACGCGCTGCATCTCGCCCTGCGCGGCAGCGGCCAGGGGCTGTTCGTCGGCCTGGGGGAGGACGTCTTCATCGTCGCGAGCGAGCCCTACGGCGTCGTCGAGGTGGCCGGCGAGTACCTCCGGCTCGACGGCGACACGCTCGCCGATCCCGATCGCCCCGAGACCCGCGGCCAGGTGGTCGTCCTCGACCGCCATGCCGCCGGCGAGCTCGGCGGCATCCAGCGCCTGGCCTTCGACGGCTCTGCGCTGCCGATCGAGGCCGACGAGCTCGTCACGCCGGAGATCACGACCCGCGACATCGACCGTGGCGTGGCCCCGCACTATCTGCTCAAGGAGCTGACCGAGGCCCCCGAGTCGTTCCGTCGGACCATCCGTGGTCGCGTGGAGCGCACCGACCGGGGTGCCCGTGCCGTGCTCGACGACACGATCGTCCCCGACGACGTCCGAACCCGGCTCGCCGACGGTTCGATCCGCCGCGTCACGGTGATCGGCCAGGGCACCGCGGCGATCGCTGGGCAGAGCCTCGCCCAACTCCTCACCGTGCTGGCCTCCGACACGCAGCTCGACAGCGAGGCGATCCCGGCCACCGAGCTCTCCGGGTTCGGATTGGCCGACGACATGAGCTCGACGCTCGTCGTCGCCATCAGCCAGAGCGGCACCACCACCGACACCAACCGGACCGTCGACCTGGTCCGCTCGCGAGGTGCCTCCGTCATCGCCATCGTCAACCGCCGCGGGAGCGATCTCGTCGATCGGGCCGACGGGGTGCTCTACACCTCCGACGGTCGAGACGTGGAGATGAGCGTCGCCTCGACCAAGGCCTTCTACTCCCAGGTGGCCGCTGGCGCGCTGCTGGCGTTCGCCCTGGCCGAGGCGGCCGGTGCCGACATGGCTCGTCACGACGAGCTCATCGAGGGGCTCCGCGATCTCCCCGAGGCGATGCGACGGGTCATCGACCAGCGACCGTCGATACGTGAGGTCGCGGTACGGCACGCGCCGATGCACCGCTACTGGGCCCTCGTCGGCAACGGCGCCAACCGGATCGCCGCCAACGAGGTGCGGATCAAGCTCTCGGAGCTCTGCTACAAGGCCATCCCGGCCGATGCGACCGAGGACAAGAAGCACATCGACCTCTCGTCGGAGCCGATGATCCTCGTCTGCGCCGCCGGCCTCTACGGCTCGACCGCCGACGACGTGGCCAAGGAGGTGGCGATCTTCCGGGCCCACAAGGCCGTGCCGATCGTCATCGCCTCCGAGGGCGAGGAGCGCTTCGCCGCTGCGGCCGAGCTCGTCACCGTGCCGGCCATCCATCCCGAGCTCGACTTCGTCCTCGCCGCCATGGTCGGTCACCTGTTCGGCTACGAGGCGGCGCTGGCGATCGATGAGTCTGCCCGTCCGCTGCGCGAGCTCCGGGTCGACGTCGAGACCCGCCTGGCCCAGGGCGAGCGAGCCGACATCCTCCTCGACGGCCTGACGCCGTCGGCCGAGCGTCACGGCACCGAGTTCCTCGACGGCCTGCGCTCGCACCGGTACGACGGCCACCTCACGCCGTCGACCGCGGTGCGTCTCGCCACCGTGCTCCGGTACGCCAGCGGACTGCTCCCGATCGAGGCGTATCAGGTCGACACCGGCCGGGTCGGCCGCCCGGCGACGGTGATCGAGGACCTCACGGCCGCCCTGAGCGCGGCCATCGACGAGCTCACCCGTCCCGTCGACGCCATCAAGCATCAAGCGAAGACCGTCACCGTGGGCATCTCGCGCAGCGACGAGACGTTGCTGCAGGCGCCGCTGGTGAAGGCGGCGATCGAGGCGGGTACGCCGCGTGACCGTCTGACCTACGCCACGCTGCGGACGTTGGTGGGTCTCGACGACGCCGTCGCCGAGGTCGTCGGCTGGACCCGGTACCGCATCGAAGGCGAGGCGACCGCCGAGTCGTCGCTCATCGAGGTGCTCGACCGGGGCGGCATCGCCCGGGACATCCCGTCGCGCACGGCGGACAACCCGGCGCTGCGCGGCACCAAGCGACGGGCCGCGGTCGAACGGAAGGTCTGGGTGGCGGTCGGAGGCTCCGACGGGCGCCACGTCATCCACGTGCCCGAGGTCAAGGGCGCGCAGACGACGGGGCTGACGCTGCTCCACGTGCGCTTTCACGAGCGCCTCCCCGCTCCCGACATGCGCTCGGTCCTGCGGAGCTTCAAGGACCGGTACGGCGCCCTGCGCGATGCCGTCACCGAGACCGAGCCGACGTTCCGCGACGACGTCCTCGGGCGGGTCGCCGTCGTCGAGCTGCTCACCCGGCCGGTCTACGAGTTGGCTCAGCACTGGGCGGACGGATCGGGTCGCTCGGCGCCGTAGCATCGGCGGCATGGTCGACATGACGTATCGGCGCCTCGGCGGCGCCGGCCTCAAGGTGAGCACGCTCTCGTTCGGGTCCTGGGTGACCTTCGGTCCTCAGCTGGCCGACGCCGACGACACCGCCCTGGCGTGCATGCAGGCAGCGTGGGAGCACGGCTGCAACTTCTTCGACAACGCCGAGGCGTACGCCGGCGGTCAGTCCGAGGAGATCATGGGCAAGGCGCTCGCCCGCCTCGGCTGGCCCCGTGAGTCCTACGTGCTCTCGACCAAGTTCTTCTGGGGGCTCACCGCAGGCCCGAACATGCGGAACACCCTGAACCGCAAGTACCTCATGCAGGCGATCGACGGCTCGCTCGAGCGCTTCGGTCTCGACTTCGTCGACCTCGTCTACTGCCACCGTGCCGATCCCGACACGCCCATCGAGGAGACCGTCTGGGCGATGTCGGACATGATCAGCAGCGGCAAGGTCCTCTACTGGGGCACCTCCGAGTGGACCGCTGACGAGATCCGTGCCGCCTGGGAGATCGCCGAACGTCACCACCTGCACAAGCCGATCGTCGAGCAGCCGCAGTACAACTTGCTGCACCGTCGTCGGGTCGAGCGGGAGTACGCCCGGCTGTACGAGGACATCGGGCTGGGCACGACCATCTGGTCGCCGTTGGCCTCCGGCCTGCTGACCGGCAAGTACCTCGACGGCATCCCCGAGGACTCGCGCGCCGCGCTCGAGGGGTACGGCTGGTTGCGCGACCAGCTGACCGACGAGGCCGCGCTCACCACCGTGCGGGAGCTGAAGGGTGTGGCCGACGAGCTCGGCTGCTCGCTCTCGCAGCTCGCCATCGCCTGGTGCGCCAAGAACCCGAACGTGTCCAGCGTCATCACGGGTGCGAGCCGGGAGTCGCAGGTCCACGAGAACTTCGCGGCCATGGACGTCGTCGAGCTCCTGACCGACGAGGTGATGGCCCGCCTCGACGAGATCGTCGCCTGAGGGTCCGTTCGACGTGGCGGTGATCGGTGTCGGGATCGACGCCGTCGAGATCGACCGGTTCCGCGAGCTGCTCGCACGTCGGACCACCATGCGCGAGCGCTTGTTCTCACCGGACGAGCTCGCCGCCGTCGCCGAGCGGGTCGATCCCGCGCCGTCGCTGGCCGCCCGCTTCGCTGCGAAGGAGGCGGTGATGAAGTCGCTCGGCCTCGGGCTCGGGGCCTTCGGCTTCCACGACTGCGAGATCCTCCGGGCCGACTCTGGTGCGCCGCTGCTGCGGACCTCCGGCCTCCTCATTGGGCTCGAGCGCGAACACGGCGTGACGCGGTGGCACGTCTCGCTCACCCACACCGACACCTCCGCTCAGGCGATCGTGCTGGCCGAGTCGTGATCCCGATCACGACCCCGGCCGAGATGCGGGCTGTCGACGCCGCTGCGCCCGAACCGGTCGAGGTGCTCATCGCTCGTGCCGGAGCCGAGGTGGCGAGGAGCGCGCTCGACCTCCTCGGCGGCGCGTACGGGCGGCGGGTCGTGGTGTTGGCCGGCCCCGGGAACAACGGCGCCGATGGCATCATCGCCGCCGAACGGCTGGTCGCACGAGGCGTGCGCGTCGAGGTGATCGATCCCCGCGGTGAGATGGCCGTCCGCCCCGACGCCGACCTCGTGATCGACGCCGCCTTCGGGACCGGGATGAGCCGACCATGGACGCCGCCCGAGGTCCGGGCTCCCGTGCTCGCCGTCGACATCCCGTCAGGGGTCGACGGGCTCACCGGCGAGCTCCACGGCTCCGCCCTGCCCGCGGTCCGGACGGTCACGTTCGCGGCGCTGAAGCCCGGCCTGCTCCTCGGCGCCGGCCCTCCGCACGCCGGCGAGATCGAGCTCGCCGACATCGGGCTCGACGTGGGGCTGCCGTCCGCGGCGCTCGTCGAGAGCGCCGACGTCGCAGCGTGGGTCGCTCCGCGCCCGGCCGACGCCCACAAGTGGCGAAGCGGCGTCCGGGTCGTCGCCGGCAGCCCCGGCATGGACGGCGCCGGGCTGCTCGCCGCCGGCGCGGCGATGCGGGGCGGTGCCGGCATCGTGCACGCCTCATCGCCGGGAATCGGCGCCCGGTGGCCCCAGGAGGTCGTCAGCCGAACGGTCGCCGAGGTCGGCTGGGCGGCCGAGGTGCTCGACGGTCTCGACCGCTTCGGCGCCGCGGTGGTCGGTCCGGGGCTCGGTCGATCCGAAGCGACGCGCCAGGAGGTCGGCATGTTCGTCGCCGGTGCGTCCGTCCCGTTGGTGCTCGATGCCGATGCGCTCTGGTTCGTCGATGCCGAGGTGCTGCGGCGACGTGCACAGCCCACCGTCGTCACCCCTCATGACGGCGAGTTCGCAACGATGACGGGCGCCCGCCCGGGCGCCGATCGGTTCGATGCCTCACGCCGCCTCGCCGAGGACCTCGGGGTCGTCGTCGTGCTGAAGGGACCGACGACCGTCATCGCGGATCCGGGTGGGCACGTGCTCGCTGTCGACGAGGGCGACCAGCGTCTCGCCACCGCCGGCTCCGGTGACGTCCTCACAGGGTTGATCGGGGCCTACCTCGCCCGTGGGGTGCCTGCCCTGAGCGCGGCCGCTGCGGCGGTCTTCGTGCACGGGCGCGCCGCTCGTCTCGCCGGTGGGGAGGGCGTCGTCGCCGGCGATCTCCTGCTCGAGCTCGGCGGCGCGTTGGAGTCGTGCCGGTGACCCTGCTGCCCGATGGCGTCACCGTCGGCCACTGGCACGACGCCGAAGCCCGGACCGGGTGCACCGTCATCCTGTTGCCGGACGGGACGACCGCGTCGGGCGAGGTGCGGGGTGGGGCCCCGGCTGCCCGGGAGACCGAGTTGCTCGATCCGACCCGGCTCGTCTCCCATGCCGATGCGTTCGTGCTCACGGGCGGCTCGGCCTTCGGGCTCGCCGTCGCGGACGGCGTGATGGCGTGGTTGGTCGATCACGACCGCGGGTATCCGACCGACGGAGGTCGGGTGCCGATCGTCCCGACGCTCGCGCTCTACGACCTCGCCATCGGCGACGGCGACCGCCGGCCCGGCCCGACGGAGGGTCGGGCGGCCTGTGCTGCCGCCACGGCCGATCCCACGGGTGGTGCCGTCGGCGCCGGCTGCGGAGCGACCGTCCGCAAGTGGCTCGGTCCGGAGGCGCGTCGGGACGGGGGCCTCGGCATCGCGAGCCGGGGGAGGGACGGTGTCACGGTCACCGCGATCGCAGCGGTCAATGCCTTCGGCGACATCGCAGACCGGGCGCTCCGGGATCTCGACGAGGGAGCCGTCCCGGACGAACGGCTCTTCGGTCCCGGCAACACGACCCTCGTCGCCGTCGTCACCGACGCGGAGCTCGATCCGCTCGGCTGCCACGCCGTCGCCCGCTCGGCGCACGACGGGATGGCGCGTGCGCTGCTGCCGGTCCACACCGCCGGGGACGGAGATGCTTCCCTGGTCGGTGCGACCGGTACCGCCGGACCGATCGCCGTCGAGCTCGTCCGACTGCTCGCCGTGCTGGCCGTGGACGACGCCATCCGCAGCGCCGTGCCCTGACGCGACGACGCCGCCCCCGGAGGACCGGGAGCGGCGTCGTCGGAGAACCGATCAGGTCAGGCGTCGGTGGTCGCCATCGCCTGGAGCTCGTCGGCGATGCGGGTTGTCTCGGCGGCTGCGGTGTCGGCCGCCTCGGCGTTGTCCGCCGTGGTCTGTGCGAGCGCAGCGACCGACGTCATCGTGTCGGCGATGCCCATCGACGCTTGCGCCGCATCGGCGATGTTGTGGGCCATCTCCTCGGTGGTCGTGCGCTGCTCGAGGATGGAGGTGGTGATCTCCTGCTGGAGCTCGCTGATCTTCGCGACCGTCGTGGTGATCTCCTCGACCGCCGTCGCGGCGTCGCTGGAGTCCCGCTGGGTCGCCTCGATGCGGGTGGCGATGTCGGTCGTGGCTCGACCGGTCTGCTCGGCGAGGTCCTTCACCTCGGCGGCCACGACGGCGAACCCCCGGCCGGCGTCGCCGGCCCGGGCCGCCTCGATCGAGGCGTTGAGGGCCAGCAGGTTGGTCTGCTCGGCGATGCCGGTGATGAGGCGCACGACGTCGCCGATCTCGGCGCTCGACCGGGCGAGCTTCTCGACCGTCTCGTTCGTCTGGCGAGCGATCTCGACCGCCTCGTCGGCGACCTTGGCCACCGAGCTGGCGCCGTCGGCCACCTCACCGACCCCGGTCCGCACGTCCTCGGTGGAGATGCTCAGCGTCTCGAGGCTGGCGGTGATCTCCTCGGCGGCGGCGGCGGCGTTGTGGATCTGGTCGGAGGTGCGCTCGGCGTCACCGCGCAACGCACCGCTCAGCTGACCGATCTGGGCCGATGCCGCGGCGAGGTCGACCGCCCGGCCGGCGACCTGCATCGCCTGCTTCGAGGCGGTGATGTCGGTCGCGAACTTGACGACCTTGTAGTACTCGCCCTTCGCATCGGCGATGGGGTTGTAGGTGGCCTGGATCCAGATCTCGTCGCCGTCCTTCTTGATGCGACGGAACTCGCCGCTGAAGTACTCGCCGCCACGGAGCCGGCGCCAGAAGTCGGCGTACTCGGCGCTGTTCGCGTAGCTGGGTTCGGCGAAGATCCGGTGATGCTTCCCGACGATCTCGTCGACGGAGTACCCCATCGCGACGCAGAAGTTCGGGTTGGCCGTCAAGATGGTGCCGTCGAGGTCGAACTCGATCGTCGCCATCGAGGCGTCCAGGGCCGCCAGCTGGCCGCCGCGGTCGGCGTCGAGCAGCTTCTGCGCCGTGATGTCCGAGGCGAACTTGATCACGCCGACCGGCTTGCCCTTCTGCATGATCGGGTTGTAGGTCGCGTTGATCCAGACGTCGTGACCGTCCTTCGCGACCCGCCGGTAGTCGCCGGCGTGGAACTCGCCGGAGCCGAGCTTCGCCCAGAACTCGCGGTACTCGGCGGACGCGGCGTAGTCCGCGTCGACGAAGATGCGGTGATGCTTCCCCTTGACCTCGTCGAGGGTGTACCCCATCGCATCGAGGAAGTTGTCGTTGGCGTGCTTGATCGTGCCGTCGAGCTCGAACTCGATGACGGCCTGGCTCCGATTGATCGCGTCCCACCGCGCGGCAATGTCGGACTTCGATAGATCGGACCTCGCGCCCATCGTGTGCCCCCGGTCTCGTGACCTTGCCTCTGCTGACGGGTTCCAGGTCGGCACGTCGCTGGGGCATTCAAGACATCAGGAGGTCAGGTGGCGTCGACGAGCTCCCGCAGCTCGGCGCACTGCGCGACCCGCTCCTCGACGGTGCGGCCGAGGAAGCTCACGTTGAGCGCGTTGACCCCGGACTCCTTCAGCGCGGCGAGTCGCTCGGCGACGAAGCCACGGGGCCCCACGAGAGAGGCCTTCGCGAGGTACTCGTCGGGGATCGCCGCCGCCGCCTCGTCCTTCTTGCCGGCGAGGTAGAGCTCCTGGATCTCGTCGGCGGCGGCCTCGTAGCCGGAGCGGCGGAAGATGTCGTTGTAGAAGTTCTTCTCCCGGGCACCCATGCCACCCACATAGAGCGCCACCTGCGGGCGGGCCAGGTCACGCAGTGGCTCGGTGCCGTCGCCGACGGCCACCGCACCACCGGCGAAGATCTCGAGCGGCGCCCGGTCGGCAGCGCGCTCGGCGCTCCCGGCGGCGAGCGCCTCGCCCCAGACGTCCTTGGCCGCCTCGGCCGTGTAGAACGCCGGGAGCCACGCATCGGCGACGGCGGCGGTGAGCTCGACACTGCGCGGGCCGAGCCCGGCGATGGCGATCGGGATGTCGTCGCGCACGGGGTGCGTGATGAGCTTCAGCGGCTTGCCGAGGCCCGTGCCCTGTCCCTCGGGCAGCGGCATGTCGTAGTGGCGGCCGTGGTGGTCGAGACGCTCGCGGCGCCAGACCGAGCGGCAGATCTCGATGATCTCCCGGGTCCGGGCGACCGGTGCGTCGTAGGGCACGCCGTGGAAGCCCTCGATGACCTGCGGACCCGAGGCGCCGAGCCCGAGCATGCAGCGTCCGTCGGACAGCGCGTCGATGCCCGCAGCGGTCATGGCCAGCAGCGTGGGCGTGCGCGTGTAGATCGGCACGATGCCGGATGCGATCGTCACCCGCTCCGTCTTCGCAGCGAGGAAGCCCATCGCGCTCGGCGCGTCGAAGGCGTAGGCCTCGGGCACCCAGACGACGTCGAGGCCGGCCTGCTCGAGGGCGACGACCTCGTCGACGGCGTCCCGGAAGCCGCCCGAGTAGTTGAGGAGGGTGGAGATGCGCATCCTTCGATCCTCTCACGGGCAGCGTGTGGAGCCCTCGTCGGTGCACCTCCGGACGGGCGGCGTCGTACCATGGAACGCCGGTGTTCTCCCTGCGTACGTCGTCGGTCGACGAGACCAGATCGCTCGCTGCCGCGCTCGCCCCGGTGCTGCGCGACGGCGATCTCGTGCTGCTGTCGGGCGACCTCGGGGCCGGCAAGACGGCCTTCGTCCAGGGTCTCGGTCGCGGTCTGCTGGTCGCCGACCGGGTGACGAGTCCCACCTTCACGATCATGCAGCACTACGAGGGACGTCTGACCCTGCATCACGTCGATGCCTACCGGCTGGAGAGCGCAGGTGAGGTGTTCGAGTTGGCACTCCCCGAGGTGCTCGACGACGGTGGGGTCATGGTCGTGGAGTGGGGCGAGCGGGTCCGCGGCGAGGTCGATCGCGAGTACCTCGAGCTGACCCTCACCTTCGGCACCGACGATGACGAGCGTCGCATCGAGGTGAGCGTCACCGGCCCGAGCTGGGTCGAGCGGAACCCGCGCATCCAGCAGGCGCTCTCGCACTGGACGGCGGGGGCGTAGATGCTGGTCCTGGGCATCGAGACTGCGACCCCGCAGGTCGGCGTGGCCATCGGCGGTCACGAGGGGGTGTTGGCCTCCTTCCACTCCGCTCGCGACCGGCGCCACGCCGAGACGCTCGCGCCAGCGATCCGGTTCGTCTCCGAGCAGGCCCGCGTCGACCTCGAAGAGATCGGGGTGCTCGCCGTCGACGTCGGTCCCGGGCTCTTCACCGGCATGCGGGTGGGTCTGGCCACGGCGAAGGCGCTCGCGCATGCGCTGCGGGTGCCGATGGTGCCGGTCTCGTCCCTCGACCTGGTCGCGTTCCCGGTCCGCTACTGCAGCCGTCGGATCGTGGCCGTCATCGACGCCCGGCGCGGCGAGGTGTTCCACGCCGCCTACCGCCAGGTGCCCGGTGGCATCCAGCGCCTCACCGAACCCGTGGTGTGCACGCCGGACGAGTTGGCCGGTGACCTCGTCGCCGTGTCGGAGGACGCGCTCCTCGTCGGCGACGGGGCGATCCGCTACGCCGACGTGCTGTCCCGACCCGTCGGGGTCGAGATCGGCGAGCGTGGCCTGCAGTACCCGTCGGCTCAGTCGCTGGTGCAGCTGGCCCACGCAGCGGCGCTCCGTGAAGCGTTCGTCCAGCCCCGCGAGGTCGAGGCCGTCTACCTCCGTCAACCCGACGCCATCGCCAACTGGCGGTCGAGGGAGCGTGAGTCGTGAGCGGGCTCGACGTGGAGATCGTGGCGATGCGTCGTCGTCACCTGCCTGGCGTGCTCCGGATCGAGCGGCAGGTGTACCCGACCCCGTGGTCGATGTCGCTGTTCCTGCAGGAGCTGCGTAGCGACCACCGCGTGTACCGGGTGGCCCGTCGCGTCGGGCGCGGCGAGGTGCTCGGCTACGCCGGCGTGATCATCCTCGCCGGCGAGGGGCACGTGGCGACGGTGGCGGTGGACCCGCGCTGGCATCGCCAGGCGTTGGGTGCGCGACTGCTGCTCGACGCCACCCGCGGCGCCATCGACGGCGGCGCCGAGGCCATGACCCTCGAGGTCCGGGCGTCCAACCGCGGTGCGCAGGCGATGTACCGACGGTTCGGCTACCAGCCGGTCGGCGTCCGCAAGAACTACTACTCCGACAACGGTGGGGAGGACGCCATCATCATGTGGGCTCACGAGATCACCGGCGTCGACTACGGCGACCGCCTGCGCCGGATCGAGGCGGGGCTCCCCGGGACGACGCAGTGGAGCGCAGCGTGAACGTCGACGAGAACACCGTCGTGCTCGGCATCGAGACCTCCTGCGACGAGACCGCGGCTGCCATCGTCACCGGTGGCGTCGACGTGGCGTCCTCCGTGGTGTCGAGCCAGATCGATCTGCACGCCGAGTTCGGCGGGGTCGTCCCCGAGATCGCCGGTCGGGCCCACGAGGCCACGCTCGTACCGATCGTCGAGCAGGCGCTCGTCGAGGCCGGGATCGGTGGCGACCGCGTCGATGCGGTGGCGGCGACCGTCGGTCCCGGGCTCATCGGTTCGCTGTTGGTGGGGGTGAGCGCGGCCAAAGCGCTGGCGTTGGCGTGGGACGTCCCCTTCGTCGGGGTCAATCACATGGAGGGCCACCTCTTCGCCGCCTACCTCGAGGACCCGAGCGTCGAGCCACCCTTGGTCGTGCTCCTCGTGTCGGGCGGGCACACGATGCTCGTACACGTCGAGGATCACGGTCGGTACCACCTCCTCGGCTCCACCATCGACGACGCCGCCGGCGAGGCGTTCGACAAGGTCGCCCGCTACCTCGACCTCGGGTATCCGGGGGGTCCGATCATCGACCGCCTGGCGATGGACGGTGACCCCGAGGCCATCCGGTTCCCGCGGGCACTGCTCGACGAGCCGTACGACTTCTCGTTCTCCGGGCTCAAGACCGCGGTGATCAACCACGTCCGCAAGTACCCGGACACGCCGACGGTCGATCTGGCCGCGTCGTTCCAGGAAGCCGTCGTCGACGTCCTGGTGACCAAGGCGCGCCGAGCCGCCGCCGATGTCGGGGCGAAGGGCCTCGCGTTGGCCGGTGGCGTGGCCGCCAACTCGTCCCTGCGGGAGCGCATGCTCGACGCGTGCACCGAGGACGGCCTGGGGGCGTTCCTCCCGAGCCGCTCGATGTGCACCGACAACGCGGCGATGATCGCGGCGGCGGGATGGTGGCGCCTGAGAGAAGACGGCCCGACCCCCTTGGACGCCGGGGCCGACCCGAGTCTCCGCCTGAGATTCCTGGTGTAGGGCCGGCGGCCAAGGCCGCTGCGCTCCTTCCCCTTCCCCCTTCCCCCATCACGACGGGGACCGGGACGAGGACGGAGCGAAGCGGGTGGCGCCGCAGCGGGCCCCACGGCCACCCGCAGCGAAGCGAGGACGGGCCGTGGGTGCTGCGGTGACAGGACCCGTGGAGCGGACGGCCCCCTCGACGACGACGAGTTAGCAGTCGCGTCGATCGATTGCTAGCCTTGGCACTCGCGAGGCGAGAGTGCCAGCAGATCGAGACCGGCCCGGTGCCGGTCTCGTGGTGCGTCTCCCCGCTTGTCGTTCCACCGTGCAGTTCGAAAGGCATGGAGACATGAACCTGCAGCCCCTCGAGGATCGCATCATCGTCCGCCCGGCCGACGCCGAGCAGACCACCGCCAGCGGCCTCGTCATCCCCGACACCGCCAAGGAGAAGCCCCAGCAGGGCGAGGTCCTGGCCGTCGGTCCGGGTCGCTTCGACGACGAGGGCGAGAACCGGATCCCGGTCGACGTCGCCGTCGGTGACACCGTCATCTACTCGAAGTACGGCGGTACCGAGATCTCCGAGGGTGGCGAGGACCTGCTGATCCTCTCCGCCCGTGACGTCCTCGCCAAGATCGCCAAGTAGGAGCACCGATGCCGAAGATCCTGAAGTTCTCCGAGGAGGCCCGCCGCGGTCTCGAGTCCGGCGTCAACCAACTGGCCGACGCCGTGAAGGTCACCATCGGCCCCAAGGGCCGCAACGTCGTGCTCGAGAAGAAGTTCGGCGCCCCGACCATCACCAACGACGGCGTGTCGATCGCCCGTGAGATCGAGCTGAGCGATCCCTTCGAGAACATGGGCGCCCAGCTCGTGAAGGAGGTCGCCACCAAGACCAACGACGTCGCCGGTGACGGCACCACGACGGCCACCGTGCTCGCTCAGGCGCTCATCCGTGAGGGCCTTCGCAACGTGGCTGCCGGCGCCAACCCGATGATCGTCAAGAAGGGCATCGAGGCCGCGGTCGCCGCCGCCGTCGACGCCATCGGCAAGCAGTCGATCGAGGTCGCCACCGACAAGGGCAAGATCGCCTCCGTCGCGGCGATCTCGGCCGCCGACGCCGCCATCGGCGAGACGATCGCCGAGGCGATCGACAAGGTCGGCAAGGACGGCGTGGTGACGGTCGAGGAGTCGAACACGTTCGGCATCGAGCTCGACTTCACCGAGGGCATGCAGTTCGACAAGGGCTTCCTGTCGCCGTACTTCGTGACCGACCCGGAGCGCCAGGAGGCCGTTCTCGACGACCCGTACCTGCTGCTCGTCAACGGCAAGATCTCCTCGGTGCAGGACATGCTTCCCGTGCTCGAGAAGGTCATGCAGACCGGCAAGCCGCTGATCATCATCGCCGAGGACGTCGAGGGCGAGGCCCTGGCCACCCTCGTGGTCAACAAGATCCGCGGCACCTTCAACGCCGTCGCGGTCAAGGCTCCGGGCTTCGGTGAGCGTCGCAAGGCGATGCTGCAGGACATGGCCATCCTCACCGGCGGCCAGGTCATCAGCGAAGAGGTCGGGCTCAAGCTCGAGAACACCACGCTCGACCTCCTGGGCACCGCCCGCAAGGTCGTGGTGACCAAGGACGAGACCACCGTGGTCGAGGGCGCCGGCTCGAGTGCCGACGTCGAGGGCCGCATCGGCCAGATCAAGCGTGAGATCGACGAGACCGACTCCGACTGGGATCGCGAGAAGCTCCAGGAGCGTCTGGCCAAGCTCTCCGGTGGCGTCGCCGTCATCCAGGTCGGCGCGGCCACCGAGGTCGAGCTCAAGGAGAAGAAGCACCGCATCGAGGACGCCCTCTCGGCGACCCGAGCGGCCATCGAGGAGGGCATCGTCCCCGGCGGTGGCACGGCGTTGCTCCGGGCCCGCGCCGCGGTCGAGGAGCTCGTCCTCGACGGCGACGAGGCCACCGGCGTCCGCATGGTCGCCGCCGCCCTCTCCGCCCCGGCCCGGCTCATCGCCGAGAACGCCGGTCAGGAGGGCTCGGTCGTGGTCCAGCGCGTCGAGGAGCTCCAGGGCAACCAGGGCTTCAACGCCTCCACCGGTGACTACGGCGACCTCGTCGACGCCGGCGTCATCGACCCGGCCAAGGTGACCCGTGCGGCGCTGCAGAACGCGGCGTCGATCGCGGCGATGCTGCTCACCACCGAGACGCTGATCACCGACAAGCCCGAAGAGGCCGGTGCCGACGCGGCCGCCGCCGCTGCGGCGATGGGTGGCATGGGCGGTATGGGTGGCATGGGCGGGATGATGTAGCCACCCGGCTCACGCCGAGTACCTGAGACGAGCCGGGGCCTTCGGGCCCCGGCTCGTTCGCGTTCAGCCCGAGACCGGCAGACGCCGCAGCACGATCCGCGTCTCGGTCGCGGCCACACCGGCGTCGCTCTTCATCGTCATGAGCACCTCGTCGAGCTCCTGGGTGCCGAGGCACAGGAACCGGACGAGGTAGTTGTCGGGGCCGGTGAGGTGAACGGCTTCGGTGACGGCCGGGTGGTCGGCGAGCCACCCCTCGACCGCTTCCCGGTCGGCGTCGCCCCGCATCCGGATGCCGACCACCGCCTCGAGCGTGCGACCGGAGACCTCCGGCGACACCTCCGCCCGATACCCCGTGATCCAGCCGTCGCGCTCGAGGCGGCGGACCCGGTCGGAGGTGGCGCTCCTCGACAGGTGAACGGCTTCGGCGATCGCGGCCACCGACTGGCGGGCATCGTCGATGAGCAGATCGATGATCCGTCGGTCGGTCGGATCGAGCGGCGTCACTTCATCGGTCGGCACCTGCGGATCATAGGGAGATCCGGCCCATGGCCGGCCAGCCGTCGCTCACGATGGTGGCGTGTTCGACGACCTCGACGATCTGTACGCCCGATTCTGCGACCGGACGCTGCCCCGCGAGCGCTGGACCCATGAGGCCCACCTCGCCGTGTGCTGGTTGGACGCTGCCCGGCGGCCACCGGCGGAGTCCCTGGTGTTCCTCCGCGGGGCGATCCGCTCGTACAACGACGCCGTGGGCACGCCCAACACCGACGACGACGGCTACCACGAGACGCTCACGACCTACTTCGTCGGCGCGGTCCACACCTCGGCGGCGACCGATTTCGGGGAGGCGCTCACCGCAGCGGAGCTGGACCGGGCTGCCCCGCAGCGGCACTGGTCGCGGGCGCTGCTGTTCAGCGTTGAGGCACGTCGACGGTGGGTCGAGCCCGACCTCGAACCGCTGCCCTGGACGGCGGCCGCCCTCGGCCTGGTCGCCAGATCAGGGTCCGAATGATCGACCGATCAGCCGAAGTCGCCAAGGTCCTCGATCGAGCCGGCGGACAAGATGGCGTCGACCTCGCGCAACACGTTGATCTCCGCCTGGAGGAGGTGGAACGTCCAGCGAGCTGCATCGACCGGGAAGACCTGTTCGGCGGCGCCCGCCGGCGTGGCGTCGAGGACCGTGGCCAGGCTCGGCTCGTATGGCTCGTCGGTCGACCGTCCGACGAAGACGAGGTCGGCGCTGTAGTCGGGCACGAGTTCGGTGGAGATCACCGCGTAGCCACTGCGTCGCTCCTCGACGCCGATGCCCTGCTCGGTCGCCTCTTCGTGGCTGGCTGCGGGCAGCAGACCGATGTCCGGAAGCGCAGCGTTGTAGGCGTACGTCGGCGTGTTGTAGAGCCAGGCATCTCCATCGTCGAAGGTGTCGAAGAGCGTCCACTCCAGCGTGCCGATCAGGTCGGCATGGCGCTCCCGGATGTCGGCCACGAGCGACTCGTACTCAGCGATCTGCGCGTCCAGTGCGTCCTCGAGCCCGAACAGCTCGGCCAGCGTTCGTTGCTTTGACCATCGAGCGCCGTCGTTGTCCTGTCGGAAGTCGGAGCCGTTGGCGCGAGGGTCGATCGCGATCGTGGGGGCGATCTCCGCGAGGATGTCGACGGTCTCGGCGTCTCGCGTCCACCAGACGATCAGGTCCGGCTGTGCTGCTGCGATCGCTTCGAAGTTGGGTTCGCCGTCGCCCACGTCGACCATCGAGCCGAGATCGACCGGTACGCCTCCGATGCCTTCGAGCTCCGCCGTGGCGTCACCGGTGTACGACGACGCGACCGCCAGGGGCACGTGACCGAGCGTCGTCACATGGGATGCGTGTTCGGTCCCGGCGAAGATCACGCGCTCGGGTTCCGCCGGGATCTCGACCTCGCGACCGAGGTCATCGACGAACGGTCGAGTGCCGCCGGTGTCGCCGGCCACGGTGCTCTCCGATGCGTCGTCCGCTGCCGGCTCGGAAGCCTCGCTCGGTTCCGACGCCGAGGCAGCGACGGCGTCGCCACCGTCGTCGTCGCTTCCGCACGCTGCGAAGACGAGCAGTGCCGCACCGAGCAGCAGGGTGTGGCGGCCGAGGCGGTTCATGGCATCTCCTCCGACGAGGTGCGTGAGCGAGGCCAGGAGATCGTCGCCCTCGTCGTCCAGCCGGGGCGGACAACGTTCCTGCACCAGCGGCCACGTTCCCTCGGCGCGTGCGCTGTCGGTCCCGAGCCCGGCGAGCTCGGTGGGTGACAGCCCGAACTCCGATCGGAACGCCCGGGACAACGAGTCGGGAGACCGGTAGCCGCAGCAGGCGGCGACCTCGGCGACCGGGACGTGGTCTCGGAGCAGTCGCGTCGCCGTCTGGGCTCGAAGTCGCAGTCGCCACCGCCGGAAGGGGACGCCGGTCTGCTCGGTGAACACGCGTCGGAGCGTCCGTTCGCTGGCACCGACGAGCGGGGCCCAGTCGACCAGCTCCATCGAGCACGACGGGTCGGCGGCGAGCTCGTCGGCGATCTGGCGGGCCCGCGGGTCCGTCGGGAATCGGATCGGTACGGGGTTGGCGGTGAAGGCCTGCTGGAGGTGGTCGACGACGGCCGAGACGAGCGAGACCGACCTCGAGCGCTGCGGGAAGCGGTGCAGATGGATCAGCATCGGTCCGACGACGTCGTCGAAGCTCACCTGGGCCAGCCGGTTCCACGACGTCGGGCAACTCGTCGCGTCGAAGCGCGCCGTCCACCACGTCGACCCGGCCTCCACGTCGTAGGGGTGGCCGGCGGGGATCCACAGCCCGATCGGGTCACTGGCGAGGAACGACTGCCGCGGTGTCCGGAGCTGCAGCGCCGCAGACGGAGACCAGACGACGTGGTGATGGCGGCGATCGAAGCGCTCGACCGCCTGTGGACCGTTCGAGTCCTGCCTCGGATCGACCCGGTCGACGCCGGCGAGGACGGGCCCCTGCTCAGATGCGCATCTCATCGCGGCAGGCTAGACCGATGGGTGTTCGGTCTGCCTTACGGCACGGGATCAGTGTGCCGTCAGAGGAAGTGGTTGATCCGGAAGACGTTGTGCTCGGGGTCGGCCAGGACGCACTGGTATGCGCCGTAGTAGGTCTCGTACGGCCCGTGGAGGATCCGGGCGCCGAGGCCGACCGCCTTCTCGGTCCGGCTGTCGACCTCCTCGGAGCTCTCCGTTTCGAAGGTGAGGTACTGCGCCGTGCCCTTCGGGTCGGCCCACTCCTCGATCTCGAGCATCTCGTAGACGACGGTCGCCGAGAAGCCCAGCGTCACCCCGTCGACGTCGAGGCCGCGGAAGATGTCGGAGCGCAGGTCCAGGACCTCCTCGAGGTCGAACACGGCGGCGTAGAAGTCCGACAGGCCGACGATGTCGTCGGTGATGTAGCTCGCGATCGAGAACCGGACGCCGGTCACGCGGTGCCCATCGAGGTCTGCTTGACGAACTTGTTGTAGAGGTGCTCGCCGCTCGAGATCGGGGCGTACTTCGGCTCCTCGCCGGGCTCGAGCACGGTCGGGAGGCACTCGACCATCGCGTCGTAGTTCGGCTGGTGGAAGAAGACGAGCGAGATGCGCTGGGAGTCCTCGGCCAGGTCACGGGGCGGGTTGACGACCCGATGCATGGTCGAGACCCACCGATCGTTGGTCCACTCGGCCATCAGGTCGCCGATGTTGACGACGAAGGCCCCCGGGACCGCCGGCACGTCTGCCCAGTCGCCGGACTTGGTCATGACCTGCAGCCCGCCGGGGCGGTCCTCCTGGCGGACGATCGTGAGCGAGCCGTAGTCGGAGTGTGCGCCGGCCCGGAGCTGTCCGGGCAACGGCTCATCGGGCTGGCTCGGGTAGTTGAGCGCCCGGAACATCGAGATGTGCCGGTCGATCTTGTCCTCGAAGAAGTCGACCGGCAGCTCGAGGGCGACGGCGAAGATCCGCATGAGCTGGCGCGACAGCTCGCTCATGGTCCGGAAGTACTCCTCCCACGTCGTCTGCATGCCGATCGGCTCGGTCGGCCAGACGTTCGCGGCGAAGTGGGGTCCGGCGTCCTCGCCGGTGAAGTAGGGATCGCTCCGATCGATGTCGGGCGGACCCATGTCCATCTTCTCCTTGAGGTCGCCGGGCGCCTCCTCGTCGAGCGAGTACGACAAGCCCTCCTTGCCGACGGCCGACCAGCCACGGACCTGATCGGGGGCGGGCTGGGCGGCCTCGGCCTTCTCGCCGTCGCTGCGGGCGAAGAACGCCTTCGCGGCGTCGTAGACCCGCTGGATCTGCTCGTCCGGCACGCCGTGACCGACGATCTGGAAGAAGCCGATCTCGGTGCACGCCCGGTTCATCTGCTCGCCGACCGAGGCGACGCCCTCGGGCGTGCCGTCGAGGAACGGCCCGATGTCGATGGTCGGGATCTCGGTCATCGAATGTCTCGCACGTCGTCCACGTCCCTCCTGCCCGACCCAGCGGGTCGTCGCACCAGCACATTTCCGCTCCGATGTTTCGACGGCGGCGCCAGGGCATGTCCACCGAGTGACGTCGAGCTGACGGTGATCTGTCTGCCATCTGCTGGGTGTCTGACAGGTCTCACCATCGGGTCCCCTCGGTAGCCTGACCCACCATGGACCGCCCGCCGACCGACCCGAAGAAGCTCCTCGCCTACTGGATGGAGTGGGAGCGCGGCGAGACGCCCCCGGGCCGCACCATGAGCAACCTCAAGACCAACGGCCTGCGCGACCTGCTGGAGGAGCTCGCAGCCGACGAGTCGTGAGCGGATCGGAGAGCCGGCGCAGGCCGGGGACGCAGTCGTGAGTGGGCCCTTCGATCCGCCCCCGGGACGGGGCGGACCGCAGGTGATTCCGAGGCCGGAGGGATCCCGGGTCGGGGCGCCGGCACCGTGGCTGAGCTTGGCCTCCGAGCTTCGGCGCATCGGTCCGGACGACCTCCGGGCCGCGCTGGCCGAACGCGAGCCCGGCGTGTTGCTGACCGGTGTCCCGGCTCGACCCCGTGACGCCGCGGTGCTCGCCCCCTTCTACGTCGACGACGACGGCGAGCTCACCGTCGTCCTCACTCGCCGATCGCCCCGGCTGCGCAGCCACACCCACCAGGTGAGCTTCCCCGGAGGTTCCCGCGACGAGGGGGAGGAGCTCGTCGAGACGGCGCTGCGCGAGGCCGAGGAGGAGGTGGCGCTCGACCCGACGACCGTCGAGATCGTCGGCGAGCTCGACCGCCTCCACACGTACACGTCCGGGTCGATGATCGTGCCCTTCGTCGGGCTGCTGCCCGGCCGGCCCGAACTGGTGCCGTCGCCGGCCGAGGTCGAGCGGATCATCCACGTCGCCGTCTCGGAGCTGACGAGCGATGAGGTGCACCGAGAGGAGATCTGGCCGTTCCCCGAGGCGGGCGAGCGACCGGTGCACTTCTTCGAGCTGGACGGCGACACCGTCTGGGGGGCGACGGCGGCGATGCTCCGTCAGCTGCTGCTGACCGTCTACGGGCTGCCAGAGACCTCGCCGCATCCCCTCACGCCGTAGCACCGGGTACTCACCAGTCGATCGGCTGCCGGTCGCGGAAGAACCCGCCGGTCGGACCGTCGTCGGGCAGGGTGGCCGCCCACACGATCCCGTCCGCGCCATCGTTCACCGGTCGGCCGCCGGCGCCACCCATGTCCGTGGCGACCCAGCCCGGACAGACGGCGTTGACCAGGATCCGGTCGCCGCCGAGCTCGGCCGCCCACATGCGGGTGAGCGCGTTGAGGCTCACCTTCGACAGCCGGTAGGCCGGCAGGGAGCCGCCCATCTCGGAGAGCGCGCCGGCACCGCTGGAGACGTTCACGATGCGACCGTGCGAGCTCCGTCGCAGCAGCGGGAGGAACGCGAGCACGACGTGCCAGGCGCCGT
Source organism: Actinomycetota bacterium (assembly GCA_039185015.1). GTDB lineage: Bacteria > Actinomycetota > Acidimicrobiia > Acidimicrobiales > Poriferisodalaceae > JBCBSZ01. The sequence continues at coordinate 15,104 of JBCDAU010000044.1, read as the reverse complement.
AGACGTTGGTCTCCATCGCTTCGCGCACCAGGTCGAGGTCCGGTGCGGTCGCCAGGTTGGCGGTGTCGTAGTGGATGGCAGCGTTGTTGATCACGACGTCGACCCGACCGATGGCGGCCTCGACCTCGGACGCCGCGTCCGCGATCGACACCTGGTCGGCGACGTCGAGGCGGAGCGGTCGCACGGTGCCGTCGAGCCCCGCCAGCGAACGCGCGGCCTCGGCTCCCCGGGTCGACGACCGCGACCCGAGGAGGACGGTGTGGCCGAGCTCGGCGAGCTGGCGTGTGACCTCGAGGCCGATGCCGCGGTTGGCGCCGGTCACGACCACGGTGAGGCGGGTGGGTGGTGACGACATGGGACCAGTCTCGTCGCGTTCGCGTTTCTCGCGTATCAGCAGGGCGGGCCGGCGCTCTGCTCTCCAGCGGGCACACGGACGGACGGGTCGGAGAGCGCAGCTCGGGGGAGTGCGTGCCGACCCGTCCGCTCCGGCCCGCAGCGCATAGGGTCGAAGACGGTGGACGACGACGACCTGGATCTGTCGGCGCAGCTCTTCGAGCTCGCCCGAGCCGGAGCGGCAGAGGAGCTGCTGGCCTTCCTCGACACGGGGCTCTCCGTCGACCTCGCAGACGCCCACGGCGACTCGCTGCTCATGCTCGCGGTGTCGCACCAGCGTCCCGAGCTGGTGCGGGCCCTCCTCCGCCGCGGCGCCGACCCCGACCTCCAGAACGGCGTGGGTGAGTCACCGCGCTCACGGGCTGCCCGGCTGAAGCTCGTCGGCATGGAGGTGATCATCGAGCGGACCCGCTCGGAGAGGTAGCCCGGCGGGACGCGCCAGCACCGAAAACGGCGAAGCGCCCGGATCGGAAGGGGATCGATCCGGGCGCTTCTCGGAGACGCCGCCGCGGAGAGGGGGATCCCGCGGACGGTGTCTGGCATCTCAGCCCGTGGGCCGGATGCGTCGTCGCGAGCGAGCTTGGAGGGGGTCCGTTCCGCTCGTCGACGATCTGGGTCAGGCGGCCTTGGGGGCAGCCTTCTTGTTCGATGCCTTCTTCTCGGCCGGCGCCTCGGTCTGCGCGGCGGCGACGAGGTCGAGGGCGAACTGCTTCTGGAGCTTGGCGAGGGCGATGGCGTAGTCGAAGCCGTCGCCGATCAGCTGGTCGGCGGCCGGGAGCTTGCCGGAGAAGGGCAGCTCGGCGCGGGGCACGCGCTTGGCGACCGAGGTCGTCGCGTCGACGACGATGGTGTTGAAGCGGCCGAGATCGTCGAGCGAGCGCTCGCGCCAGATCTTGACCTGCTCCATGAGCGTGGACGTGGCCTGCTCGACGCCACCCTCGGTGACCTCGACGGCGTCGTCGGCGACGGCCTTGAGGCGGGCACGGCCGTTGTCGAACGCCTCGTTGACCTTGGCGCGCTGCTCGTCGAGCTTCTGCTCGGCGGTGGAGAGCGTCTCGCTGAGGGGCATGTTCTTCATTCCTCCGTTGTTCTGCTTGCAACTGTACACGGTGTGCTAACTCTTGCAAGCACTCATCGATGTGAAGCGCGTCACTACGGTGTCGACCATGCGCGCCGACCTCGATCCCGACCGCTTCACCGTGGAACGAGGACCGGGGGCCGGCGTCGAGATCGCCTACGTCCGCGCCGGTCACGGCGGCGTCCCCCTCGTGTGCGTGCACGGGTGGCCCGAGTCGAAGCGCCTCTACTGGCGGGTGATCGAACCGCTCGCCGATGCCGGCTTCGACGTGGTCGTCCCCGACCTGCGCGGCTTCGGCGACTCCGGTGTCGCCGAGGACTTCCACGACGTCGCGAGCCACGCCCTGGACCTCCTCGCGCTCGTCGACCACCTCGGCCTCGAGCGCCCGGTGTGGTGCGGCGGTGACATCGGCGGACCGGTCATCCAGGACATCTCGCTCCGTGCGCCGGATCGGTGCGATCGACTGGTGCTGTTCAACTCACCGCTCGCCTTCTCCAAGGAGTTGATGGCGCACCTACCGGACACGCGTGCGCCGCGGGAGGCGGCGGACTACTTCCTTCGGCAGGGCACCGACCCCGACGCGCTCGCGGCCGAGCTCACGACGGCCGACCAGCGGCACCGATACATCGCCACCTTCTACACATCGCGCTTCTGGGCCCATCCGGGCACCTTCGACGAGGAGGCGGTCGCCTTCCACGTCGAGCCGTTCGGTGATGCGGCTCGGCTGCGAGCGAGCTTCGGTGGGTACGAGTCGACGTTCTCCGAGGCCGCACGGCGAGAGCCCGGCCGGATGGCGTCGCCCAACCCGACGCCGACCTGCCTGCTCTTCGGGCCCAGCGACCACGTCCTCTACCCGGCGTTCGATCGCATGGCGGCAGCCGCGTTCCCGAACCACGTCGGCCCGTTCCTGCTCCGCGACTGTGGCCACTTCGTCCCGTGGGAGGCACCGCACCAGCTGGTCGGGGCGATCCGCTCGTTCTGCGCCGATCTCACCGGCCGACGTCCCGCCTGAGCGGCCCGGAGCGTCCTAGGCTGATCGTTTCCCTCGAACGCGGAGCGGGCCTCCCCCATGACCCCCACCGACCGGCAGACCGTCCTCGTCGTCGACTTCGGGGCGCAGTACGCCCAGCTGATCGCCCGTCGGGTCCGCGAGGCGCACGTCTACTCCGAGATCGTCCCGCACACGTGGAGCGCCGAGCGCTTCGCCGAGGCGCATCCGGCCGGGATCATCTTCAGTGGCGGACCGGCATCGGTCCACGTCGAGGGTGCGCCCGACATCGATCCCGGCGTCTATGAGCTGGGCGTGCCCGTGCTGGGCATCTGCTACGGCGCCCAGCTGCTCGCCCAGCAGCTCGGGGGGCGAGTCGCCAACACCGGCAAGGGCGAGTACGGCCGCACGCCGTTGCGGTGCGACGGTGCCTCGGTGCTGCTCGGTGAGGCGCCGCCGGCCGAGCAGACGGTCTGGATGAGCCACTTCGACTCCATCGTCGAGGCGCCCGAGGGGTTCCGGGTCGCGGGCAGCGCCCCCGACGCTCCGGTCGCTGTGCTCGAGCACGTCGATCGCCGGCTCCACGGGGTGCAGTTCCACCCCGAGGTCGCCCATACGCCGCACGGTCAGGCCATGCTCGAGCGGTTCCTCTACGACGTGTGCGAGCTGCGGCCCACCTGGACGACCGCCTCGGTGCTCGATGAGCAGGTCGAGCTGGTCCGGGCCCAGGTCGGCTCGGGTCGGGCGATCTGCGGGTTGTCGGGCGGCGTCGACTCGGCCGTGGCCGCAGCCCTCGTGCACCGGGCGATCGGCCACCAGCTCACCTGCGTCTACGTCGACACCGGGCTGATGCGCCTCGGCGAGTCCGAGCAGGTCATCGAGACCTTCCGCCGCCACCAGGGCATCGAGCTGATCCACGTCGACGCCGGCGAGCGGTTCCTCGGTCGCCTCCAGGGCGTGACCGAGCCCGAGCACAAGCGCAAGATCATCGGCGAGGAGTTCATCCGCGTCTTCGAGTCCGCCGCCGGTGGGATCGAGGACGCCCGCTTCCTCGTCCAGGGCACGCTCTACCCCGACGTCATCGAGTCCGGCTCGGCGACCGCCTCGACGATCAAGAGCCATCACAACGTCGGCGGCCTGCCCGACGACATGGACTTCGAGCTCGTCGAACCCCTACGGGCCCTGTTCAAGGACGAGGTCCGCTCGCTCGGCACCGAGCTCGGCCTGCCCGACGAGATCGTGTGGCGCCATCCGTTCCCGGGGCCCGGACTGGCCGTCCGGATCCTCGGTGAGATCACCGAGGAGCGGGTCGAGCTGCTCCAGAAAGCCGACGCCATCTTCCGGGAGATCCTCCGCGAGGAGGGCCTCGAGCGCGACATCTGGCAGGCCTTCGTCGTGCTCGCCGCCGACGTGCGGTCCGTGGGCGTCATGGGCGACGAGCGAACGTACGGCCATCCTGCGATCGTCAGGGCGGTCACCAGCGAGGACGCGATGACCGCCGACTGGGCTCGCATCCCCTACGAGGTGCTCGACCAGGTCGCCAGCCGGATCATCAACGAGGTGCCCGGCATCAATCGGGTCGCCTACGACATCACCTCGAAGCCCCCGGGCACGATCGAGTGGGAGTGACCCGCACGTGAGCGGGGCCTGGGGCACAGTTGTGCCCGCCTTGTTGGAACCACGCCGACCGATGCCGATGAGTCGGGTGAGCGACGACGAGGAGACACCGTGAGCGACGTCACCCCCCACGAGGACGAGATGCGCATCGTCCGCGTGATCTCCGACCCGACCAGCCGCGACAGCCGCCAGCACGTGGTCCCCAACACCCACGAGCTCGCTGCGTCAGCGCAGGACAGCGTCGAGGTCGTGCCGGTCCTCCCCGGGAGCGCCTACGACCGCGGGCCGGTCGTCTGAGCGCTCAACTCGACCGGAACGGTCGGTACCAGCGGGGCCGGATCGGGCCCATCGTCTCGGCGTCCTCCGCCATGTCCTCGTCGTCCATCGAGGCGTACCAGCGGCCGTAACGACGGGCCAGGGGGCCGGCCGTCATGCCGTGGAGGATGATCGACGCGAGCACCACCGTCGTGATGACGGTGAACAGGTCGTCTCCGGCCTCGATCTCCGCCTCGGTCACGAGCAACAGACCGAACAACAGCGAGGCGAGGCCCCTCGGTCCGAACCAGCCGATGAACGCGACGGTCGGACGTCGGAGACCGGTGCCCGTGAGCGACAACGCGACGGGGAGCATCCGGCCCATCGTGAGCGTGCCCACGGCACAGACCAGGACGGGCACGGTGAGCTCGCCGAGCGCGGGTCCGACGAACAGCGCCCCGAAGAGGACGAAGGCCACCAGCGCGAGCAGCTGCCCGACGTCCTCGGCGACCAGGACGTGCTCCTCCCCCTCACCGTCGGTCGTCACGGCCAGGGTGAGCCCGGCGACGAACGCAGCGATGAAGCCGTTGCCGTCGAGCGTCGAGGCCAGCGACCACGCCCCGATCGCCATCGCCAGGAACGCGAGCTGGGCGTAGGCCTCCTCGACCCATCCCGCCCGGATCGCCCGGAGCACCGCGGTCCCGGCGACGAGCGCGACCCCGAGGCCGACCGCCGTGCCGATGCCGATCTGCTCTGCGGCCAGTCGTACCCAGTCCGTGGCCCCACCGCCGTCACCGCGCTCGGTGAAGGCGATCAGCACCGTCACGACCGGGACGACGAGACCGTCGTTGAGGCCGCTCTCGACGTTCAGGGTCTCTCGGACGCGAGCTGGGACCGACGGGTCGGTCACGACCGGCTGGCCGAGGGCAGCGTCGGTCGGGGCGAGGATGGCGGCGACCAACGCCGCCTCGGCGAGGTCGAGGTCGGTGAGCAGCAGCGCGGTCACGATCGTGCCGAGTGCGATCGTGAGTGGCAGGCCGATCCCGAGGAGGCGAGCGGGGAGGGTGTACTCCTTGGTGAGCGTCATCGGGTCCGCTCGGGCGGCGTCGGAGAACAGCAACACCGCGAGGGTCACCTCGGCGAGCAGCACGACCTCCTCGCCTCCGACCCGCAGTTCGAGCAACCCGAGACCATCGTCGCCGAGGGCATACCCCCCGGCGACGAACACCATCGGTCCGCTCAGCGGCCAGGCCGAGGTCCGTCGCGAGACGAGGGCGTAGCCGACGACGATCGCAGCGACCCAGACGACGGCATCGACCTCCACGGCGACAGCCTCGCAGTTCCGGCCGCGAGACTCCGGCTCAACCGAACTGGTCGACCCTGGATGGTGGGATCAGCAGGCCGTCGATGAGGTGCGCCACGCCGTTGTCGGCGACGAGGTCGGCCATGGCCACCGTCGCCTGGCCGCCGTTGAGCACGACCGTGTCGCCCTCGACGGTGACGGTGATCGGCTCGCCGAGGACGGTGTCGAGCTGCCCGGCGGCGATGACGTCCGCGGCCGTCAACGCCACCCCGGGCACGGCGTGGTACTGGAGGAACTCGTCCAGCAGGGCGAAGTCCTCGGTGAGCGCGGCTCCGACGTCGGTCGCCTGCGCTGCGAAGAACGCCTCGTCGGTCGGGAAGAAGGCGGTCACCGGACCCTCTCCCGTGATCGCCTCGTTGAACCCGGCGGAGAAGGCGGCGAACTGCGGGATGAACGTGGCGCCCGCCGCTTCGGCGGCCTCGACGATCGTCGAGCCGCCGCCGGCGTCCTCCGGTGCCTCGACCTCGGGCACGTCGCCCTCGCCGATCTCGGTGCCGGTGATCAGCGCCTGCATCGCATCGAGGGCGATGAACTTGCTGAGCGGGCCGCCGAGTCGGGCCTGCGCACCGAACTCGAGGAAGTAGAGGTTGCCCGAGCTCGCCGCGCCGGTCGCCTGCCAGATCGGATCCTCGGCGATGGCCTCCGGTGAGGCGAAGAACGCGTCCTCGCGGAGGTAGAGGATGGCGTCTGCGTCGACGTCGGCGATGACCTCGGCGCTCACCTCGAAGGTCGAGTCGGCGATCTCCGAGCCACCCGGGTCCTCGGGTTCCCAGACGGTCAGTCCGAGACCCTGGAGGAACTGACCGGGGTCGGTGTCGGCGCCGTAGATGCGAGCGCCCTCACCTCCACCGGCCGACTGCTCGTTGGCCAGCACGCCCTGGAGGATGGCGACCTCGCCATCGCCGAAGAACTCCTGCACGGCCGGCGCGAGCTCCGCGACGCGTGCCTCGTAGTCGGCGATGACCGCCTCGGCCTGCTCTTCCGCGCCGACGACCTCGGCGAGCGAGCGGAACGCGGTGCGCCAGTCGGAGAAGGGGTCATAGGCGAACGTCGGGGCGATCTCCTCGAGGGAGTCGTAGAGGCTGGCGAGGAACACGTCGTCGACCAGGATGAGGTCGGGTCGTAGCGCGGCGATCAGCTCGAGGTTGGGGTTGAAGTCGGCGCCGATGGGCTCGACGTCATACAGGGTCTCGAGGCCGTAGGTCTCTCCGGTCGCAGGGAGGGCGCTCACGTAGGGCAGCGAGCCGGCCGGGGTGATGCCGAGAGCCAGGAGCTGCTCGCCCATGCCCTCGGAGAACAGGGCCACCACCACCTCGGGCTGCGAATCGAGTTCGAGGGTGCCGAGCGAGTGCTCGATCGTGCGCGGAAACCCGCTGTCGGCGGGTGCCTCGTCAGACTCGGTCGTCGCGGTCGTGTCGGAGGGCTCGGTCGCCTCAGCGGTCGTCGCGGGCGCTTCGGTGGCGGTGGTCGTGGTGCCGTCAGTGTCGTCACCGCCGTCGCTGTCGCCGCAGGCGGCGACGGCGAGTGCGAGGGCGGTGATCAGCGCGATTCGTCGGAGGAGGGTCGGCATGGTGGAGCTCCCGCATCGGAGGTCGGCCGTGAGGGCCCGAGTCGTTCGTCGGTCCTCGGCGCGTCGGCAAGCTAACGAAGCCTGCGAGGTCAAGCAAGCCGAACATCAGGGTGACATCCCCTGACATTGATATTGACTGACTGGTTGGTCAATGAAAGAGTGATGGGCATGGGTCGCAGCGCAGCCGCCAACGCCGAGCAGCGCGAGGCGATGCGCGGGCGGCTGCTCGACGCGGGTCTCGAGCTCTTCGCCGCTCGCGGTGTCGACGGCGTCTCGGTCGGAGCGATCGCTGCTGCCGCCGGTTGCTCGAAGGGGCTGCTCTACCACTACTTCCCGACCAAGCAGGCGCTGGCCGAGGCCGTGCTCCGGCGCTGGCTCGCCGAGGTGCATGAGCTCGCGGCAGCAGCCGCAGCTGCTGCCGAAGGTGCGCCGCCCACCGCAGCCCTCGCCGCGTTCGCTCGGGCGATGGCCGGTCGCGTCGCAGCGAACCCCAACAGCTACCGGCTCCAGCTCAGAGCGCTCGCCGATCCGGGCTTCCGGTCACTCGCAGGTGAGTTGGTCGGCGGGAGTGACGGCGCGCCACACCCCATGGCGTCTGCGTTCGCGGCGGTTGGATCCGAAGCGCCCGACCTCGACGGCCAGTTCTTCCAGACGGCGCTCCTCGGCATCTTCGCCCACCACGTTCTCTCGCCCCGCCCGACGCCGATCGGCGATCTCGTCGAGCACCTCATCCACCTCACCCTGGAGCGCTGATGGACACCGATCTCCGACAGCTCGCCGTGCTGCTGCTGTTGTCGACGACGATCCTGGTTCGCCTGGTGGCGCACCATCAGGCGGGCGGCATCTCTCGAGACCAGACCGACGGCATCGCCGCCGAGGGCGGGACCGTCGTCGCCGTCGCCGTCCGGGTGGTCTTCGGCCTCGGCGGGATCATCGGCGTTCTGCTGTGGGTCGTCTCGCCCAGCTTACTTCCCGGCACGGTCGATCTCCCTGCGGCGGCGTCCTGGGTGGGCGTCGCCCTGGCCGAGGCTGGTCTCGTGCTCCTCGTGGCGGTGCACCTGGCGCTGGGTGTGCACTTCAGCGGGACGCTCCACCTGCGCGATGACCACGACCTCGTGCGCACCGGTCCCTACGCCGCGGTGCGTCACCCGATGTACAGCTCGTTCCTGCTCTTGTTCACCGGGCTCAGCCTGGTGATGGCGAACGTCGTGCTCGCCGCGCTGCTGCTCGGCTCGCAGGTCTGGGTGCTCGCCTGGCGCCTCCGGCGCGAGGAGCAGCAGCTCGCCGAGACCTTCGGCAGCGGCTGGGAGGCGTACCGGGCGAGCACCGGGACGATCGTGCCGTCGCTGCGGCGACGTCCGGCCCCCGCGGCCCGCTAGCGGGCGCGCATGCGGTTGTTGCGGGCGTTGTGCTCGACCTCGGCGAGACCGAGCAGCTCGAGCACCGGGGGCACGTAGTTGCCGAAGCGTCCGCGGTACCCCTTCCGGAGCCCGTACCACCCTCCGACCGGGTTGTCCTCGTCGCGTGCCCAGGCCTCGACCGTCCCCGGCTTGGCGGACTTGCCCTCGTCGGCGTTGCCGAGCGGCACCCAGTCGCCGTGCTCGACGAGCATGGCGTGGAGGTCCTCGATGCAGCGCAATTGGTACGAGAGCTTCGTGGACCCGACCCGGATCTGCAGCGCCGGCGGGTCGGCCTCCTCGTCGCGCCAGGCGTCGAACTCCGACTTGCCTGGTGGGGTGGTCAGGATCCACGGATCGTCGGCGGTGCCCGATCCTTCGACGTGGTCGATCATGGCGTCCTCCTCAGGTCGTGTCGCACCGGTCAGACGGACTCGGCGGCGGCACGGAGACCACCGACGAACGCGTCGAACGAGGGCTGCAGGTCGGGGATCGAGCGCGTGATCAGCGGTGCGAGCAACCCGGAGTACTCCTCGACCATGCGGAAGGACGTGCCACCCTCCCGGACCTGCAGATCGTAGGTGCGCACGCCGGCGAACAGTCCGAGCGGCATCCCACCCCGGAGCGCGAGGCGACGAGGCGGCTGCCAGTCCTTCACCTTCAGTGGGAACGGGCGGGACTGGTCGACGACGTGGATCGTGACCTTCCCACCTTCGGCGAGCGAGCCGTCGACCCGCTCCAGCGCGGCGTCCCACTCGGTCCACCGCTCGGTCTGCATTAGGCGGTCCCACACCACCTCCGGCGGTGCGTCGATGTGGGTGCTGGCCTCGAATCTCGTCATGGGGCCAGCCTCACCGACCTAACCTGACACCATATGGCAGGATTTTCGAGAAGTCGGGTCCGATGCGCGCCGGCCGGCTGCTGAGCCTGCTCCTCCTGCTGCAGCGCGGTGAGCGGATGACGGCCGCCCAGCTGGCCGAGCGGTTGCAGGTCTCGGAGCGCACCGTGTTCCGCGACATCGAAGCCCTCAGCGTCTCGGGAGTGCCCGTCTACGCCCTGCGCGGGCGGGAGGGCGGCTTCCAGCTCCTCGACACGTTCGAACAGGAGGTGCCGCCGCTCCCGCCGGGCCTCGAGTCCGGCCCTGGTCGGCTGCGTCGGGTGCGGGTCCGGATCGCTCCGTCCGCGCTCCAGCGAGCGCTGCTCGCGGGCAAGCCGGAGGGTTGGCGGGTCCGCCCCGGTGCCGAGGCGCCCGTCGACCGCCCGGACTGGCTGGAGGGATCCTTCCGCTTCGACTCCTACGAGGCGGCCGTGCGCGAGCTCTGGGCCGTCGGTCCGGAGGTCGAGGTCATCCTCCCGGACGGCCTGCGCGAGGCGATGGCCGAGGTCGGCCGCCGCATGACCGCCCTCCACAGTTGATCGAGCCGGCTGGGGCTCCTTGACCCGCCCGGGTCAAGACGACGGCCGGACGTAGGTGCCTTGCGCCACCGCGACGGGGCGGGCCTCGTCACCCTCCATCCAGCAGCGCACCGTGCCGATGACCGACCGGCGGCCAACGTGCTCGAGGTCGGCTCGACCCAGCAGCACGGTGCCGCGAGCCGGGCGGAGGAAGCGGATCGACAGCTCGCTGGTGACCGCCATCGGCTCGTAGCCGACCGCGCCGAAGAGCGCGAACCAGAGCACGACGTCCGCCATCCCGAAGATCGTCGGCCCACTGACCATCTCGCCGGGACGGAGCGCCTCGGGGTCGACGTCGTGACGGGCGACCGCCCAGGTGTCGCCGACCTCGATGCAGCGGTTGCGTTGCGCCGGGAAGGACTCGGCGGCGAGCGCGTTGATCTCCTCGGCGGTGACGCGAGCGCCGGACATCAGCCGGCGACGCTGATGCGGACCCGAACCGGGCGGCCGTCGACCTTGGTCTCGTGGCCGCCCTCGCCGGCGACGTCGCCGAGCGCGAGGGAGGTGGCAAGGACCGTCCCGGAGATCTGCGCCTCATGGGTCGTGACCGCCTCGGCGACGTCGTCGGGGGCGTCGACGACGACCGCGATGCGGTCGGTGATGTTCAGCGCCTCGTCCTTGCGGGCCTGCTGGATCGCTCGGATCACGTCGCGTGCGAGTCCCTCGGCGGCGAGCTCGGGCGTGACCTCGGTGTCGAGCACCACGACGGCGTCGTTGCTCGGCAGCGCCGCGGCCGCGACACCTTCGGGAGCGTCGAGCGCGAGGTCGAACTCGTCCTCGGCGAGCACGGCACCCCCGCACGACACCGTGCCGTCGTCGAGCTGTTCCCAGAGGCCCTGCTTGGCGGCGCCGAACACCTTCTGCACGTCGCCGCCGAGGCGCGGACCGAGCACCTTGCCGTTGGGTCGCAGCACGAACTCGGCGTGCGCCGTGATGTCGGACGTGAGCTCGACGTCCTTCACGTTGAGCTCGTCGGCCAACAGGTCGACGAACGGCGCGAGTCGCTCGGCCTCGGCGCCGGCGACCGTCAGACGACGCAGCGGCAACCGGATCCGGAGGCCGCGCTCTTCGCGGAGCCGCAGCGCGGTGGAGGCCGTTGCCCGGAGCTGGTCCATGGCGGCGACGAGGTCGGCGTCGGCCGGCAGCGCGTCGGGGTCGGGCCAGTCGCGCAGGTGGATGCTCTCCTCACCGGTGAGGTTGCGGTGGATCTCCTCGCTGATCATCGGGAGGAACGGGGCCGACACCCGGAGGAGCGTCACCAGCACCGTGTAGAGGGTGTCGTGTGCGTCGCGCTTGTCGTCTGCGTCGGCACCGTCGCCCTCGGCCGGCGCCCAGAAGCGGTCGCGGCTGCGGCGGATGTACCAGTTGGTCAGCGCGTCGAGGAAGGCCTCGATCTCGGCGGTCGAGCCCGCGAGGTCGTAGTCGTCCATGCGCGACTGCACCGTCTCGACCAGCTGCCGGGTCTTGGCGAGGATGTAGCGGTCGAGCAGTTGCTCGCTGTCGGCCCGCTCGCTCGCCCGGTGGCCGTCGACGTTCGCGTAGAGCGTGAAGAACGAGTAGGCGTTCCAGATCGGGTTGACGACGCGTCGGATGACGTCGACGAACTCGGCACCGTCACGGCTGATGCGGAGATCGCCGCCGCGCAGGATCGCCGACGCCATCAGGTACCAGCGCAGCGAGTCGGATCCCTGCTGCTCGAAGACGTCCACGGGGTCCGGGTAGTTCCGCAGCTTCTTGGAGAGCTTCTGGCCGTTCTCGTCGAGCACGACGCCGTGGCAGATCACGTTGTCGAACGCGGGCCGATCGAACAGCGCCGTCGCCAGCACGTGCAGCGAGTAGAACCAGCCGCGCGTCTGGCCGATGTACTCGACGATGAAGTCGGCCGGGCTGCGCTGCTCGAACAGGTCGACGTTCTCGAACGGGTAGTGCAGCTGGGCGAACGGCATGGAACCCGACTCGAACCAGCAGTCGAGGACCTCGGGGACGCGCCGCATCATCGACGTCCCGGTGGGGTCGTCGGGGTTGGGGCGCACGAGTTCGTCGATCATCGGCCGGTGCAGGTCGGTCGGGCGCACGCCGAAGTCCCGCTCGATCTCGTCGAGCGAGCCGTAGATGTCGACCCGCGGGTACTCGGGGTCGTCGCTCTTCCACACCGGGATCGGCGCGCCCCAGAAGCGGTTTCGGCTGATCGACCAGTCGCGGGCGTTGGCGATCCATTGGCCGAAGGCACCATCACGCACGTGCCCGGGGATCCAGTTGATCTGCTGGTTGAGCTCGACCATGCGGTCTCGGAACCGCGTGACCTCGACGTACCAGCTGGACAGCGCGCGGTAGATGATCGGCGTGTCGGTCCGCCAGCAGTGCGGGTAGTTGTGGTCGTAGGTCTCGTGCCGGAGCACGACACCCCTGGCCTTGAGGTCCTTGATGACCTCGGGGTTGGCGTCGAACACGTTGAGGCCCGCGTAGTCGCTGACCTCGGCGGTGAAGCGCCCGGCGTCGTCGACCGGGACGACGAGGCCGATGCCGGATGCCGCGCCGATGCGCTGGTCGTCCTCACCGAAGCCGGGGGCGATGTGCACCACACCGGTGCCCTCTGTGGTGTCGATGAAGTCGCCGCCCAGCACCCGGAAGCTGCCGGGCGTGTCGGCGAAGTAGGCGAACATCGGCTCGTAGGTGCGCTCGACCAGATCGGCGCCGGTGACGGTGCCGACCCGCTCCCAGTCGCCGAGCTCCGCGGCGTACGCGGCGACGGTGGCGTCGCCGAGGATGACGCGCTCCCCGTCGTGCTCGAGGACGGCGTACTCGAGGTCGGGACCGACGGCCAGGGCGAGGTTGGACGGCAGCGTCCACGGGGTGGTCGTCCACGCGAGCAGCGACGTCGGGACCCCATCGTCCTCCGGCACCGGGTGGAGTCGAAAGCGGACGGTCAGCGCCGGGTCCTGCCGCGGACGGGTGGCATCGTCCATGCGGATCTCGAAGTTGGACAGCGGCGTCTCGGCGCCCCAGGAGTACGGGAGGACCCGGTAGTCCTCGTACACGAGGCCCTTGTCGTGGAGCGTCTTGAACGCCCACATGACCGACTCCATGTAGTCGAGGTCCATGGTCTTGTAGTCGTTCTCGAAGTCGACCCACCGGGCCTGGCGGGTGACGTAGCTCTTCCACTCCTCGGTGAAGCGGAGCACGGACTTCGCGCAGTACTCGTTGAAGCGGTCGATGCCGTACTCGGTGATCGCGGCTCGGCCGTGGACGCCGAGCTCGTTCTCGGCCTGCATCTCGGGTGGCAGGCCGTGGCAGTCCCAACCGAAGCGCCGCTCGACCTTCTTGCCTCGCATGGCCTGGTAACGGGGGACGACGTCCTTCACGTACCCGGTGAGCAGGTGTCCGTAGTGGGGGAGCCCGTTGGCGAACGGCGGGCCGTCGTTGAAGACATACTCGGCGTCGTCGGGCCGCTCGTCGACCGAGCGCTCGAAGGTCCCGGCCTCATCCCAGGACGCGATGATCCGACGCTCGATCTCGGGAAGATCGGGTTGCGTCGGGACGTCGGGATACGGCTGTTCGCTCACCCTGTCGAGGCTACCGAGGCATCGCTGACGCTCCGAAGGGGGTTGCGATCCCGTGCCTGGCACCATTCGGGTATGTCGATTCCGATCCGGCATCGGGCAGAAGCGATCCGTGCGCGGCTCGTCGGCGACGGATTCGTCAGGATCTACCAGGACGACCTGACCGTCTGGCACCAGACGCGTTTCCAGTGGTCTCGCTTCGGCATGGTCGACACCAGCGTCGTGATGATCCGTTCGGATGGTCCGTTCGATCGCTGGCATGTGAGCCAGGGTCTGCGAACAGCGCACCGAGCTGTCCGGTCCGCTCGGCTGACTCGACGCTTCAGAATGCGCGAGGTCGCCGTGATCTTCCTCACCGAAGCCGAGTCGCCTGAGGCTGTCGTTGCCGTGTCGAAGACGCGGCCGGGCACAAGGCTGCATGTCCCTGCGCTCGTTCACGGCGTCCGCTCGGAGGTCGTGCTCCCTCGTCGTGCCGGCTACCTGGACAACCCTGGACAGGTCGCATTCAATGCCGTCGTTCGCCGGCTCGCCCACTGGATCGGATGAGCGGAGCGGTAGCGAGAGCCGGTGTCGACCGGGCAGGATTCGCCGATGTCCGCCGAGTGGATCCCCCATCGCATCGCCGCCATCGCCGCCCGGTTGGAGGGCATGGGCTTCGAACGACACGACCTCGACGACACCCTCCTGCTGCACCGGCGCAAGTTCGAGCTCTCCCGCTTCGGTCTGGTCGATGTCGTCGTGGCGCTTGCCGCCGTCGAGGGTGAGGTCCTTCCGGACGACCTCGAGCGGCTGGAATCGTTCGCGATCGCTCAGGCGAAGGACCGCAAGACGAGGATCCCCCGCGGGGTGGGCAGCGCCGTGGAGGTCTTCCCGGTCACCGTCGCCGAGGGGATCTCGGGCGATGCCGAAGCGGTGATCGACGCCGGTCCGGCCAACGCCTGGTCGCTGATCACCGTTCCGGCCGTCGTCCACGACGGCGGCCGGGCGATCTCGGCGTACGAGGGCCGGAAGGTCTGGGGCGGTGCGTACTTCTCGTCGATCCGCAATCGGCTGAAGGAGTGGATCGCCGGCTGAGGCCGTCCTCCACCCTCAGGTCGGCGGTCGGGTTGCCGATCGGAGCCCATGGCCGGGTGCCCCGAACAGCAGCGAGGCTGCCCCTGCACGAAGCCGGCGGACTGTTCGTCCCCCGGGAGCGAGGTGCTCGTGCACTCGCCCATCCCCCACGTCCGGCGGGTCGTCGCCGAGGTCGTCGCCGAGCTGGACGGCAGGGTCATCGAGGTCGCCCCTGCGGTCGCCAGTGTGCCCTCACACGTGTGGGCCATCGTGGAGGACGTGCTCGCTGCCGAGCTCACCGTCCAGGAGCAGGAGGAGGTCCGGGTCGCGACGCCCGTCGGTCCCGACGACCTGACCGGCCTCATCACCGCCGTC
>JBCDAU010000043.1:0-46087 GCA_039185015.1 Actinomycetota bacterium | reverse complement strand
CGTACTGGGCAGCACCGAGCACCACGATCGCCTGGACCGGGTCGGTCTGGTCGGCACGGGACGCCCACCACACCTGCACGATGTTGAACAGCCCGTACAGGAGCAGGATCGCACCCACCCCCGCCGCGATGCGGAGACGGGTGCGCGTGGTCACAGCCGCTGACGCGCCGCCTCGAGGCGGCGGAGGGTCTCGTCACGCCCGAGCAGCTCGAGCGCCTCGAACAACGGCGGCCCGACCGTGCGCCCGGTGACCGCCACCCGAACCGGCGCCTGGGCCTTGCCGAGCTTCAGGTCACGGCCCTCGCCGAGCGAGCGCAGCGTCTCGTGGAGCACGTCGGTGGTCCACTCGGCGTCGGCGTAGGCGGCGATGGCGTCGTCGAGCACGCCGGCGGCGTCGGGCCCCTTGACCATGATCTTCTCCCACGAGGCCTCGTCGACCTGGGGATCGGCGAGGAAGAGGAAGTCGATCACGCTGGGCACGTCGGCCAGCGTGCGGGCCCGCTCCTGGACGAGCGGACCGACGGCCTGCCAGCGCTCCTCGTCGAAGGAGGCGGCATCGAACCAGTCGGCCGCCTCGACGTAGGGCCGGGCCAGCGCGAGCAGCTCGTCGAGCGGGAGCGCCCGGATCTTCTCGCCGTTGACGTGCTCGAGCTTCTTCGGGTCGAAGCGGGCCGAGCCCTTGGAGATGTCGGTCAGCTCGAACTGCTCGATGATCTCGGCGACCGGTCGGACCTCGACGTCGTCACGAGGACCCCAACCGAGCAGGGCGAGGTAGTTGACCATCGCCTCGGGCAGGTAGCCGCGGGCCCGATAGTCCTCGACGGCGACGTCGTCGCGCCGCTTCGAGAGCTTCTTGCCCTGGTCGTTCACGATCAGCGGCAGGTGGGCGTAGACCGGCGGCTCGCCGTAGCCGAGCGCCTCCCACAGCAGCAGCACCTTGGGGGTGGTGTTGAGCAGGTCCTCGCCCCGCACGACGTGACTGATCGCCATGTCGGCGTCGTCGACGGCATTGGCCAGGAGGAACACCGGCGAGCCGTCGGACCGCACGATGACGAAGTCCTCGAGGTCGGCGTGCTCGAACTCGACGTCGCCTCGGATGACATCACGAACGACGGTGGCGCCCTCGTCGGGCACCCGGAAGCGCAGCACCCGACCCGGCCCCGGACCGAGGCCTCGGTCACGGGAGTAGCCGTCGTAGCCCTGCCCGCCGGTGCGCTCGGCGATCTCGGCCGGCGTCAGGTCGCAGTAGTAGGCCTGCCCGGCGGCGAACAGCTTCTCGGCGGCGTCGAGGTAGAGCTGACCGCGCTCGGACTGGTGGTATGGCCCCTCGTCGAACTCGATCCCGAGCCAGTCGAAGGTGCGCAGGATCAGATCGATCATCTCCTGCGACGACCGCTCCCGGTCGGTGTCCTCGATGCGCAGCACGAGCGTGCCGTCGGTGTGGCGGGCGTAGAGCCAGTTGAACAGCGCCGACCGCGCGCTGCCGAGGTGCAGGTAGCCGGTCGGGGACGGAGCGAAGCGGACTCGGGGAGCCATCGGAGCGAGCGTCGAGGGCTACAGCGACAGCAGCGAGCGCCAGTCGGAGCGGTGACGCTCGGCGACGGCGGCGGGCAGCATGCGCAGCGTCGACTCGGGGACGGCCTCGACCACCTCACGAGCCTCGAAGTAGTGGTGCGGGTTGGCGATGCCCTCGAACAGCGTGCGCCGGGTGGCGACGAGCTCCTCATCGGTCGGATCGAGGAAGCCCCAGACCCGGAGCCCGATCTCGACGTCGTGGATGACCGGTGCCCGGCCGTAGAGGGAGGCCCGCTTCATCGCGACCAGCACGGCGCCCTGGATGGCGTCCTCGGCGTGCTCGCCGGAACCGAGGGCCAGCTGGCCCTCGAACCGCTTCGCCAGACCGAGGGCGTAGCCCTGGTCGGGACCCTGGAAGCCGAACTCGCCTCCGGTGGGCTGCTCGGCCTCGAGGTCCGACGGCCGATCCTGCGCCCAGCTGTCAGGCACGTGCTCCGGTGCGCGATACGACCTGACCTGCTCGTTCGGTGGTCGAGGGACGAACTCCGGCGCAGCCATCTGCTCCTCACTGTAGGCGCGAACCGGGTCGTCCGCGGAGAACGGCCGGGTGGTACCGCGGAGCCGGTGGCGGCCGACAAGATGAGGACCATGGTGGTCGACGCGGTTCCCGAGACGGAGGTGGTCCTCGCCGACCGCGGGCCGGTGTGGATCCGCCACCATCCGGGTCCGCCGGACCGCCCGACCGTGCTGCTGCTCCACGGGTGGACGGCCACCGCCGACCTGAACTGGGGCACCTCCTACCAGGCGCTCGCCCGTCGGGGCGGGGTGATCGCGCTCGATCACCGCGGCCATGGTCGAGGCCTGCGGGGCCACACCTTCACCCTCGAGGCGTGCGCCGACGACGCCGCCGACGTGGTGCGGGCGCTCGGGGTCGAGCGGGTCGTCGTGGTCGGCTACTCGATGGGCGGGACCGTCGCGCAGCTCATCGCCCACCGGCACCCGGACCTCACCGCCGGCCTCGTCCTGGCGGCGACGGCCGCCACGTTCAGCGACGACCCACGGGAGCGGGCGATGTTCGCCGCGCTGGCCGGCATCACCCAGGTCGCCCGGGTCATGCCCGCTGACCTCCGAGCCGCCGCCGCCCGCCGCATCGTCGCCGCACGGTCCGGCATCGACATCGAGGACATCCCCGACGAGCGCCGCCACGACTGGCTCAACATCGCCGAGGCCGGCACCGAGCTCGGCCGCTTCGACTCACGGCGATGGCTGCACGAGGTCTCGGTGCCGACGGCAAACCTCGTCACCGTGAACGACTACGTCATCTCGATGGGCCGTCAGCTCGAGCTGGCCGAGCACGCCGACCCGATCGAGATCATCCCCGTGCACGGCACGCACCGGGTGCCGATCAACGTGCCCACGAGGTTCGTGCCCCGGCTCGTCCACGCCATCGACGTCGTGGCCGATCGTCAGGCCAACATCGCGGCGACATCGTCGGCCGCCACCCGCACGACCTCGCCGTAGCGCTCCCCCGGCTCCTCGCCGAGCCGATCGATCGGCCCCGACACCGACACCGCGGCGACCACCTCGCCGTCACCACCGACCACCCCGGCCGACACCGACGCCACCCCGGCCGCCCGCTCGGCGACGCTCGCCCGCCAACCGACGCCACCGTCGGCGTCGGACAGCACGTGGCCGGCGGACCCGACCTCCAGCGGCAGCGAGGCCCCGGGTGCGACGATCGTTCGCAGCTCCTCCGGTGAGTCGAGCGAGGCGACGCACACCCGACGGACGCCCTCTCGCACGTACAGCTGGGCGGACTCGCCGGTCTCGTCGCGCAGACGGCGCAGCACCGGCAGGGCCAGCTCGGCGAGCGGGAGCGCTTCGGCGGCCCGACGACCGAGACCCACGAGCCGCGCACCGAGGCGGAACCGCCCGTCCCGGTCACGACCGACCAGACCGTGCACCTCGAGCGCCGTCGCCAGGCGATGGGCGGTCGGGCGGGCCAGGCCGGTGCGCTCGACGAGCTCGGCCAACGACGCCGGGCCGTCGTCGAGCGCGGCGAGGACCGTGACGGACTTGTCGATGACCCCGACGCCGCTTACGCTCATGTCCACACAGCGAGACTACCGTCTCGTATCCTGAGACGCCAGACCGACCCCAGGAAGCTCCGCATGGCCGACGCACCCCGCACGCTCGCCGAGAAGGTCTGGGACCGCCACGTCGTCCGCACCGGCGACGGGCTCCCCGACCTCCTCTACATCGATCTCCACCTCGTCCACGAGGTCACCAGCCCGCAGGCCTTCGACGGGCTCCGCCTCGCCGGTCGCCCGGTCCGCCGACCCGACCTCACCGTCGCCACCGAGGACCACAACGTCCCGACCGCCGACATCGACCAGCCCATCGCCGACCCGACCTCGCGCACCCAGGTCGAGACCCTCCGCACGAACTGCGAGGAGTTCGGCATCACCAACCACCCGATGGGCTCGGCCGGCCAGGGCATCGTCCACGTGATCGGCCCCGAGCAGGGTCTCACCCTCCCGGGCATGACCGTCGTGTGCGGCGACTCCCACACCTCGACCCACGGCGCCTTCGGGGCGCTCGCCTTCGGCATCGGCACCAGCGAGGTCGAGCACGTCCTCGCCACCCAGACGCTCCCCCAGGCCCGCCCGAAGCTCATGTCGATCACCGTCGACGGCACCCTCGCCCCGGGCGTCACCGCCAAGGACGTGATCCTCGCCATCCTCGGCCGCATCGGCACCGGCGGCGGCATCGGCCACGTCGTCGAGTACCGGGGCGAGGTCATCCGCTCCCTCTCGATGGAGGGCCGCATGACCGTGTGCAACATGTCGATCGAGGCCGGCGCCAAGGCCGGCATGATCGCCCCGGACGAGACGACCTTCGCCTACCTCAAGGGCCGTCAGCACGCCCCGCAGGGCGCCGACTGGGACGCGGCCGTGGCCGACTGGCGCACCCTCACCACCGACGAGGGCGCCACCTTCGACACCGAGGTCGTGCTCGACGGCAACGCCATCGAGCCCCACGTCAGCTGGGGCACCAACCCCGGTCAGGTCGCTCCGCTGTCGGCGACCGTGCCGAACCCGGCCGACATCGACGAGCCGTCCGACCGCGACGCGGCAGAGCGAGCCCTCGCCTACATGGGCCTGGAGGCCGGCACCCCGCTGCGCGACGTCCCCGTCGACACCGTCTTCATCGGGTCGTGCACCAACTCCCGCATCGAGGACCTCCGCGCCGTCGCCGAGGTCGCCCGGGGCCGCAAGGTCGCCGACGGCGTCCGGACCCTCGTCGTGCCCGGGAGCCGGGTCGTGAAGGACGCCGCCGAGGCCGAGGGCCTCCACGAGGTCATCATCGAGGCCGGCTTCGACTGGCGTGAGCCCGGGTGCTCGATGTGCCTGGCGATGAACCCGGACAAGCTCGCCCCCGGTGAGCGCTGCGCCTCCACCTCCAACCGCAACTTCGAGGGTCGGCAGGGCCGGGGTGGGCGGACCCACCTCGTCTCACCCGCCGTCGCCGCCGCCACCGCCATCGCCGGGCGCTTCGCCGCCCCGGCCGACCTGTAGGAGCTCCGATGCAGGCCGTTCGCGTCCTCACCTCCACCGGCGTGCCGCTGCGGCGCAGCGACGTCGACACCGACCAGATCATCCCGTCCGACTGGCTCAAGCAGGTCAGCCGCACCGGCTTCGGCAAGGGCCTCTTCTCCGAGTGGCGCGACGAGCCGTCGTTCGTCCTCAACGACGAGCAGTACACCGGGGCGAGCATCCTCGTGTCGGGCCCGAACTTCGGCACCGGCTCGTCCCGCGAGCACGCCGTGTGGGCGCTGATGGACTACGGCTTCCAGGCCGTGATCTCGCCTCGCTTCGGCGACATCTTCCGGAACAACTCGACCAAGAACGGGCTCGTGCCCGTCCAGGTCGACGCCGAGCTCGTCGAGCGCATCCAGGCCGCCATCGAGGGCGACCCCGAGACGGCGATCGTCGTCGACGTCGAGCGCCGGGTCGTCGAGGTTCCCTCGATCGATCTCACCGCTGCGTTCCCGATGGATGACGCCACCCAGGAGCGCTTCCTCGAGGGACTCGACGACGTCGGCATCTCGCTGCGGTCCGTCGACGCCATCGACACCCACGAGGCCGCCCGCCCCGCCTGGTTGCCGAGCTTGTAACCCGCTCGGGGCCCCGGAGCCCCCGGAGCTCGGCGCTCCGATCCCCTCCCGAGGTCCTCGCCCTGACGGGCTGCGGCCTTGCCGTGGCGTCTAGCGAGCTCGGATCGTCGCCGCTCGCCGTCGCCTGGCCTCGATCGCGGCCACGGCGAGCACGCCGAAGGTCGCCCCGATCATGATCCCGGCCACGTTGCCAGCGACGTCGGTGAGCTCGAACCGACGGGTCGTCGACAGCTCCATCTGGAGCACCTCGACCAGCGTCGACAGGCCGATCAGGCCGGCAGCCACGTCGAAGGGCCCGATGCGGCCGGCGGCCAGCACGACGACGATCGCCGCGATGGCACCCCACTGCAGGACGTGGAACACGACGTCGGGTTCGGCCCGGAGCTGATCGACCCAGCCCGGCGCCTCGACGCCGACCGCGCCCGCCGCCGAAGCGGCCACGTCACCGAGTGGTCGGACACCCGCCCGGATCATGTCCGGCACGGTGTCGGAGAAGCCGAGGACGACCACGGACACGGCGAGCCCGATGAGCAGCAGCCAGGAGGTCACGCGTCCCATGGGTCGACGCTACCGACGGCCGACGCGCTCGCCCGGTCGGCCGCCAGCGGCGCTGACGCCCTGTTCAGCGAAGCGTGGACGTCCCTGCGTTTCGTCTCCCTCACCACGCCCCTCGGACCGATGTGAGGACACTCACCAGTCGGCCGCGACCGGCATGCGACAGACGACCCGACGACGTCACGGTCGGGTAACCGTAGGGAAAACGGCGGGGACTTCCATCCACCTCCGTGAACGACACTCCCCGTCCTGTCCAGGGCCCTTTGACCCCCCGACCCCAGGTCACCCGTCGCCGGTTCCTCCTCGGACTCGGCGCAGCGACGGCCGGTGGCGCGCTGCTGTCGGCCTGCGGCGGTGGGGGCTCGAGCTCCTCGGTCGCCGGCGCGGGCACCGGTGCCACGTCCACCCCGGCGGCGGCCGCCTCGGGCGCGGCGCTGGCTGTCGAGAAGCCCAACCTCACCCTCGGCTTCATCAAGCTCACCGACATGGCGCCCCTCGCCATCGCGCTCGAGAACGGCTACTTCGCCGAGGAGGGCCTCAACGTCACCCTCGAGGCCCAGGCGAACTGGAAGGTGCTGCTCGACGGGGTCATCGGCGGCCAGCTCGACGGCGCCCACATGCTCGCCGGGCAGCCGCTCGCTGCGACGATCGGCTACGGCACGGCAGCACCGCTCATCGCTCCCCTCAGCCTCGACCTCAACGGCAATGGCATCACGGTGTCCAACGAGGTGTGGGACATCATCCGACCGAGCCTCCCCGAGAACGCGGACGGCACTCCGATCCATCCCATCTCGGCTGAGGTGCTGCGCCCGGTGATCGAGCAGTTCGCCACCGCGGGCAAGCAGTTCAACATGGGAATGGTCTTCCCCGTGTCGACCCACAACTACGAGCTCCGGTACTGGCTCGCCGCGGGCGGCATCTCCCCCGGCTACTACATCGCCGGCGGCGACGCCGTCGGCGAAGTGGCCGCCGAGGTTCCGTTGTCGGTCACGCCACCGCCGCAGATGCCGGCGACGATGGAGGCGGGCACGATCGACGGCTACTGCGTCGGCGAGCCGTGGAACCAGCAGGCGGTGAACCTCGGCATCGGCGTGCCGATCGCCACCGACCAGCACGTCCAGACCCTCAACCCCGAGAAGGTCTTCGGCCTCAGGGAGGACTTCGCCGCCCAGAACCCGGGCACCACCAACGCCATGCTGCGGGCGATCATCAAGGCCCAGCAGTGGCTTGACGCCAACGACAACGCCAACCGTGAGGCGGCGGTCCAGATCCTCTCGCAGCCCGAGTACGTGGGCGCTGACTTCGAGGTGATCGCCGCCTCGATGACCGGCGTGTTCACCTTCGAGCAGGGCGACACCCGCCCCGCCCCGGACTTCAACATCTTCTTCCGGGACTTCGCCGGCTACCCCTTCTACTCGGATGCGATCTGGTACCTGACCCAGATGCGTCGGTGGGGCCAGATCGACGTCGACCAGACCGATGAGTGGTACGTCGAGACCGCCAACAACGTCTACCGGCCCGACCTCTACATGGCGGCTGCGACATCGCTCGTCGACGAGGGCGTCATCGAGGACGCCGACCTGCCCGACACCGACGGCTTCCGCGGCCCGCAGGACGACTTCATCGACGGGATCGTCTTCGACGGCTCGCAGCCGAACGCCTACCTCGAATCTCTGCCCATCGGACTCAAGGCTGGCCAGACGGTGTCTGCGTCCGGCGTGGAGGGTTGACCATGACCGACGTGACGACGCCGCCGACGGCGGCCGGCGCCGCAGCTCCGCCAGGGATCGCGGCACGGGCCGAGGACGGCCTGCGGGTCCTCCCCGACGCGGACCCGACGCCCGACACCGTCGAGGAGGCGGCGGCGCCGAGCTGGTTCGCCCGGCAGGTCACCCCGGCCCGGCTCCGCGCGTTCGCCGGCAGCCTCGTGCCGCCGGTGCTCGGCATCGGCGGGTTCATCGTGCTGTGGGCGATCTTCGCGGCGCGAATCGACACATCGCTCGGCACCCTGCCGGGGCCCGGTGAGGTGTGGGACGCCGGTGTCGGCCTCTGGGACGCCTTCCTCGCCTCCCGCGAGGAAGAGCAGGCGTTCTACGCCGCGCAGGAGGCCACCAACGTCCAGCGAGTCGCCGACGGGCTGCCGCCGCAGAACTTCGTCTTCAACGGCCCTGTCACCTTCGTCGACCAGATCTGGACGAGCCTCCGCACGGTGATGCTGGGCTTCGCGATCGGCACCTTCATCGCCGTCCCGATCGGCCTACTTAGCGGCCTGTCGAAGACCTTCAACGGCGCCATCAACCCGCTCGTGCAGATCTTCCGCCCGGTCAGCCCACTGGCCTGGCTCCCGATCGTGACGGTGATCATCTCAGCGGCCATCACGTCGCCCGATCCACTGCTGCCGAAGGCGTTCATCATCTCCGCTCTGGTTGTGACGCTCTGTTCGCTGTGGCCGACGCTGATCAACACCTCGGTCGGTGCGTCGTCGGTGCCGAACGACCTCATCAACGTCGCCGACGTGCTCCGACTCGGTTGGTTCACCCGGCTCCGCAAGATCGTGCTGCCGTCGGCGCTGCCCTACATCTTCACCGGCATGCGGCTGTCGCTCGGCGTGGGCTGGATGGTGCTGATCGCCGCCGAGATGCTCGCCCAGAATCCCGGCCTCGGGAAGTTCGTCTGGGACGAGTTCCAGAACGGCTCGAGCCAGTCGATGAGCCGCATCATGTTCGCCGTCATCATCATCGGCATCATCGGCTTCCTCCTCGACCGGATGATGGCGATGCTCGAGGGCATCGTGAGCCGCCGCTGGGCCGCAGCATGACCGTGGCAGTCAGCGCACCGGGCCCCGGCGCCGTCGACACCGTCGAGCCACTGCTCCGTGTGCGCAACCTGTCGAAGAGCTACGTCGACTCCAACGGCAACCGGAGCGACGTCCTCTCCGGCGTCGACCTGACGGTCGCCGAAGGCGAGCTGGTCGCCGTCCTCGGCTTCTCGGGCTCGGGAAAGACGACCCTCGTCTCGGCCATCGCCGGCCTCGTGCCGATCGATGGCGGCGAGATCACCATCGACGGGGCGCCGATCGACGGCCCCGGCCGCGACCGCGGTGTCGTCTTCCAGTCCTACTCGCTGCCCCCGTGGCTGTCGGTCTGGGACAACGTCAAGCTGTCGGTCGACGCCGTGCACTCGACGAGGTCCCGGGCCGAGCGCAACGAGCTCATCGCCTCGACCATCGAGCTCGTCGGCCTCAGCCACGCCACGGACCGGCGAATGGCGCAGCTCTCCGGCGGGATGCGGCAGCGCACCGCCCTCGCCCGTGCCCTGGCCGGCAAGCCCCACATCCTGCTCATGGACGAGCCGCTGTCGGCGCTCGACGCGCTCACCCGGTCCAAGCTCCAGGACGAGATCGATGCCATCCGCGCCCACGAGAAGACGACCGTGCTGCTCGTCACCAACGACGTCGATGAGGCACTCCTGCTCGCCGACAAGGTCGCCGTGCTCGAACGTGGCCCCGAGGCCGGCATCGCCCGCTTCTTCGACGTCGACATCGACCGCCCCCGCGATCGCACCGAGCTGCAGCACGACCTGCGGTTCATGGGGCTGCGGAACGAGATCGTGACCTTCCTCGCCGAGCTCGGCGTCGACCCGGACCTCGTCACCATGGAGGCGACGCCCGAGGGTCCGGTCGAGGTCAGTCTCCCCGACGTGGCTCCGGCCGATCTCGAACCGCCCGAGGCCTACACCGAGGTGGCGGCGTCGGACACCGCCGAGGGCTACCTCTCGTTCTCGAAGCTCACGAAGATCTACCCGACCCCGGACGGGCCGCTCACGGTCATCGAGGACATCGACCTCTCCCTCAAGAAGGGCGAGTTCGTGTCACTCATCGGACACTCGGGCTGCGGGAAGTCGACGGCGCTCACGATGGCAGCCGGACTCAACGAGATCACCGGCGGGAAGATCACGCTCGACGACCGCGAGGTTCACCACGCCGGGCCCGACAAGGCGGTCGTCTTCCAGGCACCGTCGCTGTTCCCGTGGCTCACGGCGCGCGACAACGTCGCGCTCGGCGTCGAGCGGGTCTATCCACACGCATCCCGCAGGGAGCGCAAGGAGATCGTCGAGTACTACCTCCGGCGGGTCGGCCTTGGCGATGCGATGGAGAAGCGGGCCGGTGACCTGTCGAACGGCATGAAGCAGCGGGTCGGCCTCGCTCGGGCCTTTGCCCTCTCCCCGAAGCTGCTGCTGCTCGACGAGCCCTTCGGCATGCTCGACAGCCTCACCCGATGGGACCTCCAGGACGTTCTCGTCGAGGTGTGGAACCGCACCCAGGTGACGACGATCTGCGTGACCCACGACGTCGACGAGGCCATCCTCCTCGCCGACCGGGTGATCATGATGACCAACGGGCCCAACGCTCGAATCGGCAGCGTCCTCGAGGTCGATCTGCCCCGACCGCGAGACCGGAAGCAGCTCCTCGACGACCCGAAGTTCTACGGGTACCGGGAACAGGTGCTCGAGTTCCTCGAGGAGTACGAGCACGGGAACGCGTCGAGTGCGGCGTAGGAAGCTGCTGGTCGCCGGCAACGGCATGGTGGGCCAGCGCCTGGTCGACCGGGCGCTCGCCACCGATCTGTTCGACATCGTCGTGGTGGGCGAAGAGACCCGCCCCGCCTACGACCGTGTCGCCCTGTCCAGCTGGTTCGAGGGACGAACCGAAGACGAGCTGAGCCTGTGCGGTCCGGACGTGCTGGCCGACAAGCGGGCGGAGTACCTCCTCGGTCGCCGCGTCGACGCCATCGACATCGACCGCCGCACCGTCACCCTCGATGACGACACCGTCCACGACTACCACGAGCTGGTCCTGGCGACCGGGTCTTCCCCCTTCGTCCCGCCGATCCCCGGTCACGACCTCCCGGGGTGCTTCGTGTACCGAACGCTCGACGATCTCGCTGCCATCAGAGAGCGGGCCGAGGGACGCACCAGCGGGATCGTCGTCGGCGGTGGCCTGCTCGGCCTGGAGGCCGCCAACGCCCTGCGGGCGCTCGGCCTGGACACCCACGTCGTCGAGATGGCGCCCTACCCGATGCCGCAACAGCTCGGAGAGGGCGGCGGTCGGATGCTCGCCCGCTGGGTCGACTTGCTCGGGGTGCACCTCCACTGCGATGTCACCTCCGAGCGCTTCGCCCCCGGCGAGGACGGCTCGGTCGCGGCGCTCCACCTCGCCGATGGAGCGGTGCTCCCCGCCGACGTCGTCGTCTTCTCCGCCGGCGTGCGACCCCGCGACCAGCTCGCCCGCGAGGCCGGTCTGGAGATCGGCGATCGCGGCGGCGTGCTCGTCGACGACACGCTCGCGACCTCGGCGCCCAACGTGTGGGCCGTCGGCGAGGTCGCCGCCCACAGAGGCCGCTGCTATGGACTCGTCGCTCCCGGCTACGCGATGGTCGACATCCTCGTCGCCCGGCTCAGCGGGGGCGACGAGCGCTACGAAGGCAACGACCTGTCGACCAAGCTGAAGCTCCTCGGCGTCGACGTCGCCTCCTTCGGAGCGAGCACCGCCGACGGCGACGACATCGACGAGGTCGTGTACCACGACCCCGTCAACCGGATCTTCCGACGCCTGGCCCTCGATGCCGCGACCGGACGTCTCCTCGGCGGCACCCTGGTCGGCGACGCATCCGGCTACGAGCTGCTCCGCGCGGTGACCCTGGGCGATGTCGACCAGCCCGCTGAGCTACCGGCATACGTGCTGCCCGCCACGGTCCGCCCGCCCGCCGACGGCGAGCTGCCCGACAACGCGCTCCTGTGTTCGTGCAACGCCGTGTCGGTCGGCATCATCCGGGAGGCCGTCGCCGACGGCGCCGGCACGGTCGGCGACCTGAAGGCGTGCACCAACGCCGGCACGAGTTGCGGCGGCTGCGTCCCGGCGCTCGGCGCACTGCTCAAGACGGAGCTGACCTCGCTCGGCGTCGCCGTCTCCAGCGCCCTGTGCGAGCACTTCGACCACAGCCGCCAGGAGCTCTTCGCGCTCATCCGCTTCCGCGGCCATCGCACGTGGGCGGAGGTCCTCGAGGCGCACGGCACCGGCCGGGGCTGCGAGATCTGCCGCCCAACGGTCGCCTCGATCCTCGCCTCGCTGAGCAACGGCTACGTCCTCGACGGCGACCAGGCCGCGCTCCAGGACACCAACGACCACCACCTCGCCAACATGCAGCGCAACGGCACGTACTCGGTAGTGCCTCGCGTGCCTGGTGGGGAGATCACCCCGGACCAGCTGATCGCCCTCGGTCAGATAGCGAAGGACTTCGGGCTCTACACGAAGATCACCGGCGGCCAGCGCATCGACCTGCTCGGCGCACAGCTCTCGGATCTCCCGCTCATCTGGCAGCAGGTCATCGACGCCGGGATGGAGTCGGGCCACGCCTACGGCAAGGCACTGCGGACCGTGAAGTCGTGCGTCGGGTCGACCTGGTGCCGATACGGCGTCCAGGACTCGGTCGGCATGGCGATCCTCCTCGAGGAGCGCTACCGAGGCCTCCGAGCGCCCCACAAGGTGAAGATGGGCGTATCCGGCTGCACACGGGAGTGTGCGGAGGCCCAGGCGAAGGACGTCGGCGTCGTCGCCACCGAGAGCGGCTGGAACCTGTACGTCTGCGGCAACGGCGGCCGTTCGCCCCGGCACGCCGACCTGCTCGCCACCGACCTCGAGGACGACCAGTTGGTCCAGGCCATCGACCGGTTCCTCATGTTCTACATCCGGACCGCCGACCGACTGCAGCGCACGTCGGTCTGGTTGGACTCACTCGACGGCGGCATCGACCACGTCAGCGACGTCGTGTTCGACGACGTCCTGGGCATCGCCGGCGAACTGGAGGCGGACATGGACCGACACGTGCAGACCTACGAGTGCGAGTGGAAGGCCACTCTCGCCGATCCGGAGCGACTCTCCCACTTCGTCGAGTTCGTGAACGCCCCTGACGAGCGATCGACGCCGGTGTGGATCACCGAGCGGGGCCAGAAGGTGCCCGGATGATCGACGATCTGACCGACACTGACCTCGCGGCGATGGCCACGGCGGTGGCCCCGGTCGACCGCCTGCCACTGGACCGGGGTGTCGCCGCCCTCGTCGAGGGCGAGCCGGTCGCCGTGTTCCGACTCTCCGACGGCGCCATCTACGCAATCGACCACGTCGAGCCGTTCACTGGCGTGCCGGTGCTCGCCCGGGGCCTCGTCGGCTCGGTCGGCGACGTGCCCACCGTCGCCTCGCCGCTCCACAAGCAGCGCTTCGACCTCCGGACCGGCGTGTGCCTCGACGACCCCGATCACCCGGTGCGCACCTGGCCGGTCGAGGTCGCCGACGACGTCGTCCACGTCGTCCACGACCCGCACCTCCACTCATCAGCCAACCCCGAAGGACCTCCGTGCTGACCGACCGACAGATCGAGCTCGTCCAGACCACGTTCGCCGACGTCCAACCCATCGCCGACCAAGCCGCTGCACTGTTCTACGGCCGCCTCTTCGAGCTCGCTCCAGACGTCCGTTCTCTCTTCGCCGATGACCTGACCGAGCAAGGCCGCAAGCTCATGGGCACCCTCGCCGTCGCAGCAAACGGGCTGTCCGACCTCGATGCTCTCGTCCCGGTCGTGCAGGGCCTCGGCGAGCGCCACGCTGGGTACGGAGCGCTGCCGGAGCACTTCCCCGTCGTCGGCGAGGCACTCCTGTGGACGCTCGAGCAGGGCCTCGGCGACGCCTTCACCGAGCAGGTCGCGGCAGCCTGGGACGCCGCCTACGCCCTGCTCTCCGGCGTGATGATCGCCGCGGCCGAGACGGCCGTTGCGTGATCCGCGCCGCCGCCCGCAGCTCGCGATCGTGAGCCTGCGGAAACCGCCAGGAAACCTGACGGCCGGAGACTGTGGTGGTGAGCACACCACTCTCCGGCTTCACGGTCGGCGTCACCGCTGACCGGCGGGCGGGAGAGCAGATCAAGTTACTCACGGGTCGGGGCGCCGAGTGCGTGCACGGCTCCGTCATCCGCACCCACCCCCTCGACTCCGAGGAGGCGTTGGGCGCCGCCACCGCGACGCTGATCGACGACCCGCCCGACGCGATCGTCCTCACGACCGGGCTGGGTGTCCGGAGCTGGTTCGAAGCTGCCGACGCACTGCAGTTGGGTGACGCCCTCCACGAGCTACTCGACGTCACGACGCTCTACGCCCGCGGCCCCAAGGCCCGCGGCGCGCTCCTGACCGCGGGCTTCGAGGTCGACGGCCAGGCCTCGTTGGGAAAGTACGCCGACGTGGTGAAGGCGCTGGTCGAGCGGGGCGTGCACGGTGAGCACATCGCCGTCCAACTGGACGGCGCCGGTGCCGGCGACCTGTGCACGTCCATCGAGCAGCTCGGTGCCCGGGTGACGCGGGTCCCGGTCTACCGCTGGTCGCTGCCGGAGTCGACCGTCGACGCCGAGCGGCTCGTGCGGGCGACGGTCGATCGCCGCATCGACGCCATCACCTTCACCGCGAAGCCTGCGGTCGAGAACTTCTTGGAGATCGCCGCGCTCGTCGACCTGCTCGAGGACACCCTCGATGCGCTCTCCAGCGACGTCGTGCCCGCGTGCGTCGGACCGGTCTGTGCGACGGCGATCACCGACGCCGGCCTACCCGATCCGCTCGTGCCCGACCGATACCGACTCGGCGCGATGGTCCACTGCCTCGGTCAGCACTTCGCGGGGCGGGCGTCGACGATCACGCTCGGCGGCATGAACGTCAGAGTGCAGGGACGTCTCGCCGCGATCGATGGCGAGCCGGACGCATGGCTCACCGACCGGGAGCGGGCGATCCTCGAGGCCCTGCTCGAACGTCCGGGCGTCGTCCTCTCGAAGCGCGATCTGCTACGGCGGATCTGGGACGACGGGGAGTCAGACGAGCACCTCGTCGAGGTCACCGTCGCCCGGCTGCGCCGACGCCTCGGTCCGGCAGCAGACGGCATCGAGACCGTCGTCCGCCGTGGCTATCGCGCCAGCGCCATCTGAGTTCTCACCCGCTCATTGCCCCGGAGCTCCCGGAGCTCGATGCTCCGGCCCCTCCGGACGTCCTCGCCGGGACGGGCCGCGGACGGGCCGTTGGCCTCTCAGGCTCCTGTGGAGCTCGCCAACGAGGTCGCCACGACCTGAGCCGCCACGCCCGCGTGGGCGGCCACCGGGCCGATCACCAGCACGCACGGCGCCGGGAACGGGCTCCCGTCGGCGGCAAGCGTCGTCAGGTCGAGCGCCGCGCTCTGCTGCTCCTCGCTGCCCGCGCGGTGCACCACGGCGACCGGCTCGTCTCCGGGACGGCCACCGACGAGCAGCCGCTCCGCCACCTCCCGGGCCGACGACGCCGCCATCAGCACCACGAGGGTCGAGCCGCTCCGTGCCAACGCCGCCCAGTCGTGGTCGGCGTCGGCGATCCGGTGTCCGGCCAGCACCGTGAACGAGGCCGCGACGCCCCGCTCGGTCACCGGCACCCCGGCCAGCGCCGGACCGGCCACCGATGAGGTCAGACCCGGCACCACCTCGCAAGGGATGCCGGCCGCCTCGACGGCAGCGCGTTCCTCCGAGCCCCGGCCGAACACGAACGGGTCCCCGCCCTTGAGCCGCACGACGTGGGCCCCGGTCGCCGCCCGCTCGATGAGGAGCGCGTTGATGTCGGCCTGCGGCGTGCCGCACCCCTTCGACTTGCCGACGGCGATTCGTTGGGCGACCACCGGGGCGAGATCGAGCAGCGCCGGGTCGACGAGCCGGTCGTGAACGACCACGTCCGCCGTCGCCAACGCCGCCGCTCCGCGGACGGTGATGAGGTCGACCCCGCCGGGACCGGCCCCGACCAGGGTGACGCGCCCGGTGCGGATCGGCGTCGCGTCGTCGAAGGCGGCGACGAAACGCCGGACCAGCCCGGGGAGCTCCGCCGCCCGTCCGTCCCGCACGGCGGCGAGTCCCGGCTCCAGCAGCCGCTGACGCCAGGCCGTGGCGTCGTAGCGGTACCGACCGGAATGCCGAAGCGTGCGGCGAGCCCGGGCTGCCGCCTCGACGAGATCGTCGACACCGAGGGGGATCGCCCGCTCGATCTCGGAGCGCAGGAACGACGCCGTGGCCGGGCTCGCCCCATCGGTCGAGATCGCGATCGTCGCACCACCACGACGCACGAGCCCGGGGAAGACCACGTCGCATCGAGCCGGATCGTCGACGACATTGACGACGGCGCCCGCGCGGTGCCCCCAGCGGCGCACTCGAGCGTTGAGGACATCGTCGTCCGTGGCGGCGACCACGAACGCAGCGCCCCGCACATCGCTGCGGCGGACGCCCCGCTCGTGCAGCTCGACGATGCCGCCTGCGGCGAGCGCCCTGACCCGGTCGGTGACCTCCGGGCCGATCACCACCAGACGGGCACCGGACGTGCGCAGCACCTCCAGCTTGCCCTCGGCGATGGTGCCGGCCCCGACCACCACGACGAGCCGGCCGTCGAGGTCCCAGCCCAGGAGGAGCCTGCTCATGCGGTCATCCCCGTCTCGAGCCCGCTGTCGGCGTCGGCATCGGTCTCGAGTCGACTGACGGCGATCGGCGTGTACTTGAAGCCCGGCATCTTCGAGATCGGGTCGAGGTCGTCGTCGACGTGCACGTTGCACTGCCGCCAGTGGTACGGCATGAACACGGTGTCGGCCCGCAGCTTCGGGTTGGCGCGCCAGGGCACCACCGAGCGGGCCAGCCGACTCACGAGCACCACGTGGTCGAGCTCGTCGAGACCCAGTGACGCCGCGGCATCGGGATGCAGCTCGACGTAGGGAGCCGGCGCCTTGTCGTTCTGGTCGGCGATCCGCTTCGTCTGGTTGCCGGACAGGTACTGGGCGAGATGACGGCCAGTCGTGAGCACGAAGGGGTAGTCCTCGTCGACGAGCAACGGCGGCGCTGATGCCTCGACCGGGTGGAAGCGGGCTCGTCCGTCCGGGGTAGCGAAACGCTCGACATACAGCTGCGGCGTTCCGGGATGATCCTCGGTCGGGCAGGGCCAGAAGACTCCGTCCCTGGCCCGATCCCACGTGATGCCCGCGTAGTCGTTCGGCCCGCCGGCCGACACACGTCGCATCTCCTCCCACACCTCACGGCCGCGGTCGAAGGCGAAGTGCGTCCCGACCCCGAGCCGATCGGCGAGACCCCGGATCACCTCGAGGTCGGCCCGGCCGGCGACCGGCTCGGTGGCCTGGTCGCAGCGGAGGACTCGGCCCTCGATCGTCGTGATCGTCCCCTCCTCCTCTGCCCACGTGGAGCCCGGGAGCACGACGTCGGCGTGGCGGGCGGCGAAGTCGGAGAGGAAGGGATCGATGACCACGACGTGGTCGAGCTCGGCGAGCTGCGACTCAGTTCGTTCGAGATGCGGGGCGGAGATCGACGGGTTGTTCGAGATCGACAGCAGCCCGCGCACCTCTCCTCGACCGGCCATCTGGAGGATCTCGACGTAGGTCGCTCCCGACCGCGGCAGTCGCCCGGGCTCGATGCCCCACCGCTCCACCACGACGGACCGATGCGCGGCATCGTCGATGTGGCGACCGGCCGGCAGCTGGTTGCACCGCTGACCCCACTCCCGGCCGCCCTGGCCGTTGCGCTGCCCGGTGAGCATGTTGATCCCGCAGCCGGGGCGACCAGGCAGCCCGCACGCCAAGGCGAGGTTGAGCATGGCCGAGACATTGTCGGTGCCCATCGTCTGCTGCTCGGCGCCGCGGGCGTGCAGGATCATGCAGCGTTCCGCTGTCCCGATGAGTCGGGCGACCCCTCGCAGGGTCTCGGCAGGTACGTCGGTGGCCGCGGCCACGGCGTCCGGTGTCCAGGAACGGGCGGCCGTGAGCGCCTCGTCGAAGCCGACGGTTCGCTCGGCGACGTAGTCCCGGTCGACGAGCCCGGCCCGCTCGACCTCCGCCAACAACCCGAGGAAGAGCGCCCCGTCCGAACCGGGTCGGATCGCGAGCCTGAGGTCGTTGTCATCGACCCACCGCCCGAACCGTGGGTCGATGACAACGACCGTGGCACCGTTGCGGCGCGCTTTGGCGATCGCCGTGGGCAGCATCACCGGGTAGGCATCGGAGAGGTTGGCGCCGACCACCACGATGACGTCGCAGCTGCGGAGCTCGTCGAACGGCGTCATCGCACGGTCGAGCCCGAAGGCTCGCAGGTTCGCCGCGCCTGCGGAGACCATGCAGAAGCGCCCGTTGTAGTCGATGTGTGGCGTCCCGAGGCCGAGCCGGGCGAGCTTGCCGAGCAGGTACGCCTTCTCGTTGGTCAGCGAGCCACCGGACAAGAGCGCGTTGGCGTCGGCACCATGCTCGCTGCGGATGCGTTGGAACCCTGCGACGGCAAGGTCGAGGGCCTCGTCCCACGAGGACGGGACGAACTCACCGTCACGCCGCACCAACGGCGTCGTGATCCGATCGTCGTGGTGGATCTGCTGCCAGGCGGTCGACCCCTTCGAGCAGATGCCGCCCTTGGTCAGCGGAGCGGTCTTCCACCGGATCTGGGCGACGACGTCTCCGTTCTCGTCGTTCGCCAGACCGATCCCACAGTTGAGAGCGCAGTACGGGCAGTGGGTCCTGGTGACGACTCGCTCGAAGCTCGTGGACACACCACGGTCGGAGGACGACATCGGCCACAGCGAACTCGGTCAGCGTTTCCCTCCCGGGTCTGCTCTGTGAACCGGCTGTACCCCATCCCGCACCCTGCCCGAGTCTGTCTGCCAGCTTGCTCACAACGGCTCGGCGGCGTTGTGAGATCGTCGGGCGTCAGTCGAGGGCCGACAGGTCGGACGGGTCGTACTCGTGGCGGCCGGTCTCAGAGGGTCGGGACCGCACCGCGGCCCAGCAGGCGCGGGCGTCGGCCGCCGACCGGTCGGGATTGTCGGCCATGAAGGCCCGCAGATAGGCGTTCCACTGGTTGCCGGCGGGGATGGCCTGGACGTGCCGACCGTCGCGCTTCGCCTCGAACAGCTCGTCGGCGAACACCGCTGCGTCGCGCAGCGTCGCCCCCACGTTCGCCTTCGTCCACGCCATGAAGTCGATGGAGAAGCGGAAGGGATGGCGCGTGTTGGCCTGGAGGAACCGACGGACGTTGTCGGTGTTGCGGTAGCTGTCGGTGAGGGGCGTGTCGGGGGTGAGATCCTCCCGGCTCCAGTCGAAGCGGGATGTCGGACGGTGTCGTGCCGGCTCGGTCAGCTCGACCCCGTCGAGCGAGGCGGCGATGCGATCGACGAGCAGGAACTTGGTGCCGCCCGTTCGCAGACCCAGCTCGCGGGCGATCTCGACGAGCTCCGCCTTGGTCCAGTACCAGCGACGGAACTCGTCGCCCGACAGGTCGTCGCTCACCTCGGGACGCTCCACGACGGGCGACGCTAGCGATCGGTGTCGAACGTTCAGCTCGGAGGGTCGTCGTCGAAGGCCCAGGCCCGCATCCGGTCGGCGGCCGCGGCGTCGACCTGCTCCTCGACGAGGGCGAACCAGTCCTCGGTCGAGCCGTTGGCCCCGCCGAACCGCTCGACCCAGGTCTGGAGCAGCTCGGCGAACGCCTCGTCGCCGACGCGGGTGCGGAGGTCGTGGAAGGCGAGGGCGCTGCGGCCGTAGACCGCCGGCACGAACAGGTTCTCGATCGGCGGGGTACCCGGCGGGGGGAGCAGCTGGGTCGGCCCCGCTGTGTCGAGGTAGAGGTCGGCGAGGACGTCAGCCGGTCGGCCCTCGCTCGCCTCGAACCAGAGCCACTCGGCGTAGGTGGCCAGCCCCTCGAGGAGCCAGATGTCCTCCCACCGCTCGGGCGAGACGTGGTTGCCGAACCACATGTGCGCCAGCTCGTGCGCCACGACGGCGTCGCCGGGCACATCGAGGGCCCGGGCGTCGAACAGCGACAGCTCCTGGGTCTCCAACGCGGCGAAGCCGAGCCGGCCTGGTGGCACGGCGATGCCGAAGGCCCCGAAGGGATACGGACCGAACCACCCCTCGAAGGTGTCGAGCATCTCGGGCAGATCGGCGAGCGATGCCTCGACGGTCGGGACGGTGGCGGTCGGCGCGGCGACGGTCACCTCGACGCCGTCGACCTCGTCGAGCTCGACGAGCTCGAGGTCGGCCACGAGGAGTAGGGCGGCGTGCGGCGCCATCGGATCGTCGACCGCCCATCGGAACGTGGTCGAGCCGCCGCCCGCATCGATGCGCTCGACGAGCCGGCCGCTGGCGACGGCTTCGAACGGCGACGGGACGGTCAGCCAGAACTCCCAGGTGGCCTTGTCGGAGGGGTGATCGACCACCGGCATCCAGGTGGCCGTACCTCGGGGCTCGCTGGCCGCCACGACCCCCCACGTCTCGGTGGACCAGCCCACGTCGGTGAACGGGACGACGCCGTTCAGGGGCTCCGGGAGGCCGAAGTAGGCGATCTCGATCTCGATCTCGTCGCCCGGGTCGCCCACCGACGGCAAGACGATCTCCAGACCTCGATCGATCGGGATCGTCGTGACGGGTCGGCCGTCGACCTGCACCCATCGCTGACCGATCCCGGGCTCGATGTCGAAGCTGATCGCCCGCACGGTCTCGGTCAGCACGGCCTCGATGACCACGGTGCCGTCGATCCGGCCCAGCTGCGGGTCGATCTCGACGTCGACGGCGTAGGAGATGACATCGAACCCGCCGCTGCCCGCGGCCGGGACGTACGGGTCACCGACGGTCGGAGCCCCGACCGGGACGGGCGGTGGCGGCGTGGTCGTCGGTCCGGTGCCGGCGGTCGACGCCGGCGCCGTCGAGACCGGGGCCTCGGTCGTGGTGGCGCCGCTGTCCTCCGCGTCGCCCGAGCAGGCTGCGAGCACACCAAGTGCGCCGACGAGCGCTACACGTCTCCACATCGCCCGACCGACGGTAACGGTCGCGTGACACCGACGTTGGGCCCTGCCCGGACACCGCTCGCAGCGATAGGTTGCATCGGGTGATGGTGCTGATTCGTCGTCTCCTCACCCTGCTGCTCGGCTCTGCGATCGTCGCTCGGGTCGCCACGCTGCTCCGCAGCCGCAACGGCAACCAGCGCTCCACCTCACCGCCCGCCCCCCGGGCGCCGCTCACCTCCGTGCCGGACCCGGATCCCGTGCCGGACGCCGAGCCCGAGCCTGCGCCCGCCGAAGCCGACCCCGAGCCCCAGCCAGCCGCCGAAGCCGCACCGGACCCCGAGCCCACTCCCGAGCCTGCGCCCGCCACCGATGCCGAGCCGGAGCCCGGACCAGCCGCTGCGGCCGCTCCCGAACCCCAGGCCGTCGACACGCCGGCCGATCCCGCCTCGCCTGGCAGCTACGCGGATCCGGTCGACGGTGCGTGCCCCGAGGGGTTTCCGGTCAAGGTGAAGCTCTCGTCGGGCATCTACCACGAGCCGGGCGGCACCCACTACGGGCGGGTCAAGCCCGATCGCTGCTATACCAGCGCTGCGGCAGCGGAGGCCGACGGCTTCCGTTCGTCGAAGAGTTGAGCCCACCGGGCTCGCGAACAGCGACGGAGGCAACGTGAAGATCGAGATCGACTTCGACAAGTGCATCGGGATCGGCTCGTGCGAGGCCGTCCTGCCCGAGGTCTTCGAGGTCAGCGACTCCGGCCAGGTCGTCGTGCTCGAGCCCGAACCTGCCGCCGACGACCACGACAAGGTCGAAGCGGCGGCCGCCGCCTGCCCGACCGGGGCCATCAGCCTCAGCTAGTCCCGCCGCAGAGGGTGCCATCGGTCTCGCCGAGCGCCCTCGCTCACCACCACCCGAGGCCGTAGCCTCGTCAGGGCGAGTTCCCCTCCCACACCCCCTCCCCCGGAGTCACTGCCGCGCCATGGCCCGCATCCTCGTGACCGAGACCATCGCCGAGACCGGCCTCGACGCCCTCCGTGCCGCCGGGCACGACGTCGACGTCCAGACCGGGCTGTCGCCCGAGGAACTGGTCGCCGCCGTGCCGGGTGCCGCGGCGCTGATCATCCGATCCGCCACGCAGGTGACCGCCGAGGTCCTGGAGGCGGGCAGCGATCTCGTCGTCGTGGGTCGGGCCGGCATCGGTCTCGACAACGTCGACGTGGCCACCGCGACCACCCAGGGCGTGATGGTGGTCAACGCCCCCCAGTCCAACGTCGTCTCGGCGGCCGAGCAGTCGGTCGCACTGCTGCTCGCCATGGCCCGCAACATCCCGCAGGCCCACTCCGCGCTCGTCGACGGCAAGTGGGAGCGTTCGAAGTGGTCCGGTGTCGAGCTGCAGGACAAGGTCCTCGGCGTCGTCGGCCTCGGCCGCGTCGGTCGCCTCGTCGCCCAGCGGATGCTGGCGTTCGGCATGCGCCTCGTGGCGTACGACCCGTTCGTGTCCGACGAACGGGCCCAGCAGATGTCGGTCGAGCTCGTCTCGCTCGACGAGTTGCTGGCGCGGTCCGACTTCGTCACCGTCCACCTGCCCAAGAACCCCGACACGGTGGGCCTGATCGACGCCGAGGCGCTGGCGAAGATGCCGGCCCACGCCCGGTTGGTGAACACCGCCCGAGGCGGCATCGTCGTCGAGGCCGACCTGGCCAAGGCGCTCGCCGACGGGGTCATCGCCGGAGCGGCGCTCGACGTGTTCGAGACCGAGCCGACCACCGAGTCGCCGTTGTTCGACCTCCCGAACGTGGTCGTCACGCCGCACCTCGGGGCCAGCACGGCCGAGGCCCAGGACAAGGCGGGCGTGACGATCGCCGAGATGGTGCAGCTCGCCCTCGCCGGCGACTTCGTGCCCTTCGCCGTCAACGTCTCGGCCCGTGAGGCACCCGAGACGCTCAAGCCGTACCTGCCCCTCGCCGAACGACTCGGTGCGCTCTACGCCGCACTGTCGGGCAAGACCCCGGACTGCATCGAGGTGTCGTGCACCGGGCAGATCGCCGACTACGACACCTCGATCGTGACGCTCTCGGCGCTGCGGGGCGTGTTCGAGCGCATCAGCGACGTGCCGGTGTCCTACGTCAACGCTCCGCAGCTCGCCAAGGAGCACGGCCTCGAGGTGCGCGAGGCGAAGTCCTCGACCACCCACGAGTACCTCAACCAGGTCGAGCTCCGCTGCGCCGGGCACTCGGTCGCCGGCACGCTCGTCGGGCTCTCCGGCGAGCCCCGCATCGTGATGGTCGACGACCACGAGGTCGAGCTCCCACCCACCCGCCACATGCTGCTCGTCCGCAACGACGACGTGCCCGGCATGATCGGCGTGGTCGGCACCGCCGTCGGCGACGCGGGGATCAACGTCAGCGACATGAGCCTCGGACGCTCACCCGAGGGTCAGCTCGCGCTGATGCTCCTCGCGCTCGATCAGGCGCCGCCGGCCGAGCTGATCGCCCAGATCGAGGGCCACCCCGGCGTCCGGGCGGTGACCCCGATCGACCTCGGGAGCTGATCGTCGGCGCCGGTGGGCGCTCGCTCAGGCCGACCGCAGTCCGCGGCCGGAGGCGACGACCGAGCGGAGGGTGCCCCCGAGTCGGACGTGCCCGCCGCTGATCGCCCACAGGCACGCGAGACCGACGAGCTCGAGGAGGTGCGTCGCCTCCGACACGACGCCGGCCTCGCCGTTGCTCACGTCGATCGCCGCTGACACCGCCAGCCCCACGGCCAGAGCGAGGGCGAGCGGCACGAGCCCGATCGCCCGCTCGGGCCGCCACACGACGTAGAGGAAGCCGACAGCGAGGGCCACGCCCCACGCGCCGAGGTGTCGGCCGACGTGCTCGGCCGCACCGGACTCGTCGCCGGTCAGCAGGAGCGGCACGTTGAGCACGAGCAGCGCGACGCCCACGTAGGCGAGCATGACGCGCAACCAGCCCTGCGACCCGACCGTCGGCACGTTGGCCCTGGCCAGGACCGCCTCGGTGAGATCGACGTGGTCGTCGACCGGGCGCAGCGTCATCGAGCGACGTAGGTCCCGGGCGCCTGCCATCCAGGTCGAGCACGCGACACACCCGCCCAGGTGCGCCTCCATGGCGAGGCGCTCGTCGTCGGCCAACTCGCCGTCGAGGTCGGCGGAGGCGAGGACCCGGGCGTGTTCGCAGCGCATGCACCTCCTGGTCGCCGTGACGGGCGATCCGGTTCCCGACGAGGCACACTGCGTCCGGATGGACCCGTGGACCGACCTCGCCCTGCGAGCCCGAGACGGCGACCGTCGTGCCCTCGAGGAGCTCGTCCGGGTCTCCCAGCGGGACGTCCGCACGCTGTGCACCCACCTCGGAGACCGCGACACGGTCGACGACCTGGTCCAGGACACCTACTGCCGAGCCTTCCGCGCCCTCCCCCGGTTCCGCAACGACGGAACCGCCCGCTCGTGGCTGCTCTCGATCGCCCGCCACGCCTGCGCGGACGCGACCCGCCGTCGGATCCGCCGACGCCGACGCCTCAGCACCGCGGAGGTCCCCGAGGTCGCGAGCATCGATCACCGCTGGACGGAGGTCGACGACCTCGTCAGCGGACTCGACACCGACCGGCGGGATGCGTTCGTCCTCACCCAGCTCCTCGGCCTGTCCTACGCCGACGCCGCCGAGATCTGCGGCTGCCCGATCGGCACGATCCGGTCACGGGTCGCCCGGGCCCGTGCCGATCTCCTCGAGGCCCTCGACGACTCCGCCACCGGCGCCTGACCTCGTCGGCGGGTTCGGCTCACTCCGGGAACCAGTCGCCGTCGACGAGCGACCGGAACGGGTGCACCCAGAGAGAGGAACCGACTGATGCCCGTTCGTCGATCCCGCCTGCTCGCCGCCGGCTTGATCGTCCCCGCGCTCGCCCTCGCTGCCTGCGGTGACGACGAGGACGCCGCCAGCATCGAGGTCGCCAGCGCCTGGGCCCGGACGAGCCCGATGATGGCCGAGGCCGGCGCCGCGTACATGCAGATCTCCAGCGAGGAGACCACCTCCGTCGTGGGCGCCTCGGTCGACCCGTCGGTCGCCGGCAGCGTGGAGCTCCACGAGACCGTCATGGGCGGGGACATGGCCATGGACGACGACATGGCGACGGAGGACGACGACGAGCACGACCACGACGACGGCGAGCACGACCACGGTGACGGCGAGATGGCCATGACCATGCAGCAGGTCAGCGCGATCGACGTGCCGGCCGGTGAGACCGTCTCGCTCGAGCCCGGCGGCCTCCACGTGATGCTGCTCGACCTCCCCGATCCGCTGGAGGCGGGCGAGGAGTTCGACATCACCCTGACGCTCGAGGACGGCGAAGAGGTCGTCGTGGGCGTCGAGGTCCGGGACGAGGCGCCCTAGCGGGTCGGCCGGGTGGCGGGCGGGCGGAGCAGCGCCTCGGCCCGCCCAGCCGCCAGTCCGATCGCGACGACGGCGACGAACACGATCACGGCCCGGTCGAGGGCGGCCGGCACGTCGCTCGGGATGATCGCAGCGCCGATCGCGTCACGCCGCGACCACGACCACGCGGCCAGCTCCAGGCCGGCCAGCACGACGAGACCGTCGGCGAGCAGCGTCGACCGCCGCCGCACGACGAGCGCTGCGGCGGCGGCGAGGACCGACAACGCCGGGAGCAGCCACAGGCCGAGCGCCGGGCCGGTCTCGCTCGGGACGGACCGGTGGGCGACGAGGCCGAACAGGAGCCCGAGCGTCGCCGCCACGCCAACGGCCACGGCGCCGGCCGACCAGGGCACGGCTCGCCGACGCATCGCTACGATCACGACCCCCGCGAGGGCGACCCCGGCGACGAGCGCAGCCAGGGCCGGCAGTCGTGACGGGGCCGGCAACCAGAACGACTGGACCGTGACCGCGACCTGCTGACCGTCCACCGACAGCGGCACGACGGCTTCGAGGATCTGGTCGCCCGGCGACGCTCCCGGGGGGCGGCTCGGGTTCATCCAGTGCGTCCGATGGTCGTGCCAGGCGTAGGTGCCGTCGGACGCGACCTCGCGCCAGGCCGGCTCGGCGTCGGCGTTCGCCTCTGGCGGGATGTCGGCGTCGCCGAACCGGTCGTCGTTCAGATACCGGCTCGGCGAGCGCTGGTTCTCCAGGACCCGCCCGTCGACCTCGAACCGCAGGTAGGGCTCACCCTGGTAGCCGACCACCTCGATAAGACGCCGGGCCTCGTTGCGCAGCTCCAGGAAGCTGTCCCCACCGATCATCTCCAGCTCGACACCCTCGACGGGCGGCGCGACCGAGGTGATCTCGGTGTCGTAGTCGGTCGGCCCGGCCGGATCGGCGGTGGCCGGGCCAGCCCCGCCGACCACCACACCGATCACGACCAGGGCCCCCACCCACACTCGGCGGGCTCGTCCGCGTCGCCGCACGTCAAGCCGCCGACGAGACCGTCACGGTGATCTCGCCGCTGGGGTGCACCGTGCAGATCCCGATGAACTCGCCGGGGGAGGCGAAGCGCTGCCGCAGCGTCTCTCCGGCTCCGACGAAGAACGGGCCGATCAGGTGACCTCGATCGTCCTCGTTCACGATCTCCAGGACCTCGCCCACCCGGACATCGAGGTTCCCCGGCAGGATCTCCAACGGCTCGCCCCGATCGAAGGCCTCACCGGCGCCCGCCGGGATCAGGAAGGCGTAGTCGGGGACCTCGGCCACCCCGGCGTCGTCGAGTCCGAACACCTCGTCGCCGTCGTCGCCGCAGCCCACGAGCGCCAGCGCGAAGGCGACCAGGACGAACCCGACCCACCTCATACCGAGCGGTCCAGCAGCAGCTCGAGATCGTTGCCCAGATCCTCGACGGTGGTGCCGAACGGCCAGGTCAACAGCAACCGTCCCCGATCGTCGACGACGTACAGCGACCCGGTGTGCGCGACCTCGATCGCGCCGTCGTCGGCGACCTCGACGGCGTACTCGGCGCCGAAGACGTCGACCACGCCACGGAGCTCGGCGTCGTCGTCGGTTCGGAGGGCGTGCCCGTCCTCGACGAAGTGCCCGAGGTAGCCCGAGATGACCTCGTCGGTGTCGCGGGCGGGGTCGATGGTCGCCATGGCGACGCTCACCCGCTCGGCGTCATCGCCCAGGTCGGAGAGGGCGCTGCGCAGGTCGGTCAGCGTCGTCGGGCAGACGTCGGGGCAGAAGGTGTAGCCGAAGTAGACGACGAGGAGCTCGCCGTCATCGGCCCGGAAGTCGAACGGGTCGGACACCCCGACCTCGGGCAGGCTCAGCTCGGCGACCACCGGCGTCGGGGTGCGC
Source organism: Actinomycetota bacterium (assembly GCA_039185015.1). Classification (GTDB taxonomy): domain Bacteria; phylum Actinomycetota; class Acidimicrobiia; order Acidimicrobiales; family Poriferisodalaceae; genus JBCBSZ01. The sequence goes on along the minus strand of JBCDAU010000043.1, from coordinate 18,662 downwards.
TCGAACCCGGTCAGCTCGGTCGGTCCGTCGTCGCCCCCGCAGGCCGCGAGCACGAGCACGCTCACGATCGTCAGCACGACCGCACGGATCATCGAACGAGCTCCTCGGGAGCGGGGGCGTGGCCGCGCCAGCGTAGGACGGGATGATCCCGTCGCCCCGGGCCGGCTGCCTCCTCGGAGGGGGTCGAAGGTCCCGGCTGCGGTCACCTCATGCAGGTCGCTCGACCCGCCCGATCGGTTCCCGCCTACCGAGGCTGGTCCTCCCCGAGCAGGGTGACCAGGCCCTCCAGGTCGGCGACCGACACCGTCAGCGCCGAGTGGGACGGCCGGAACCCGGCCACCTTCGGCGCCGACGGCTCGAAGTGCACGCACACCCCACCTGCCGGGGTGGTGCCGAACGTCAGGCCGTCGTCGCCGAACGACATCCGGATGCCGACGCTGGTGTACCAGCGGTAGGGGCCCGTCATGTGCGCTCCCCGCACGGTGTCGAGGGGCACGTCGAGCGCGATCTTGCCGAAGGTGGCGACGAAGCGGTCCTCGGTGACCGCCACGCCATCGCGGTCACCGAGTCCCTGCAGCTTGAGCATCGGACCGGCCCAGCCGGGCGGCTCGGCGTAGGGGAAGAACGTTCCCCCGACGTCGGCCGCCTTCACCCGATCGGCCATCAACCGGCCAGGCGGAGGCGGCGGGCGGCCGGATCCTCGCGCTCCAGCATCGGGAGGGCGACCCGCCCGGTCCGCTGGATCTCGACGATGTCGTAGGGCCGGATCAGGTCCTCGAACGCGTCGAGGCGATCGGGATGGCCGGCGACCATCAACGTCAACCGGTCATGGCCGACGTCGACGATCTGGCCGGAGAACAGGTCGGCGAGCGCCATCAGTTCCGAGCGCTGCTCCGGCGGCACCCCCACCGTGGCGAGCATCAGCTCTCGCTCGATCGAGGCCTCCGGCGGGTGCTCGTTGATCTTGATCACGTTGATCAGCTTGTGGAGCTGCTTGGTGATCTGCTCGATCGGTGCCGACTCGGCGTCCACGACGATCGTGACCCGGCTCGTGCTCGGATCGTCGGTCGGGGCGACCGCCAACGAGAAGATGTTGAAGCCGCGCCGGCTGAACAGCAGCGCGATGCGAGCCAGCACACCGGGACGGTTCTCGACCGTCGCCGAGATGATGTGCAGCTCGGGGACCGCTGACATCAGCCCTCCCCCTTCGCCTTCTGGTCGGCCCTGCGGGCCGCCTCCGTGCGGCTCATCTCAGCCCTCCCCGCCCTGACCACCGGAGGCCGAGCGGATGTCGGCCTTGCCCGCGGTGATCCACGGCATCATCGCCCGCAGCTCCTTGCCGACCTCCTCGATCGGGTGAGCGGCGCCGTCGGTGCGCATCCTCGAGAAGTTCGGGCGACCGTTCTGGTTCTCCTCCATCCAGTTCTTGGCGAAGGTGCCGTCCTGGATCTCGGCGAGGACCTGCTTCATCTCGGCCTTGGTCTGCGGCGTGACGATGCGCGGCCCCGTCACGTAGTCGCCGTACTCGGCGGTGTCCGACACCGAGAAGCGCATGCCGGAGATGCCGGCCTCGTAGATGAAGTCGACGATGAGCTTCACCTCGTGGAGGGTCTCGAAGTAGGCGCTCTCGGGCTGGTAGCCGGCCTCGACGAGGACCTCGTAGCCGTTGCGGATCAGCTCGGTGAGGCCGCCACAGAGCACGACCTGCTCGCCGAAGAGGTCCGTCTCGGTCTCCTCGGCGAAGGTCGTCTCGAGCACGCCGCCACGGGTGCCGCCGATGCCCTTCGCGTAGGCGAGGCCGAGCGCCGTGGCGGTGCCGGTCGCGTCCTGGTGCACCGCGAGCAGCGACGGCACGCCGCCGCCCTCGACGTAGGTGCGGCGCACGTTGTGGCCCGGGCCCTTCGGGGCGACCATCCACACGTCGACGTCGGCCGGCGGGGTGATGAACCCGAAGTGGATGTTGAAGCCGTGGGCGAACACCAGCGAGTCGCCGGCGCTGAGGCCCGGTGCGATCGACTCGCCGTAGATCTGCGCCTGATCGGTGTCGGGCAACAGGACCATGATGATGTCGGCCTCGGCGGACGCGTCGGCGATCGAGAGCACCCGCAGGCCCTCACCCTCGGCCTTCGCCTTGGAGCCCGAGCCCTCACGGAGTCCGACCACCACGTTCACACCCGAGTCCCTGAGGTTCAGCGCGTGGGCGTGGCCCTGCGAGCCGTAGCCGAGCACCGCCACCGTCTTGTCTGCGAGCACGGAGAGATCGGCAGCGTCGTCGTAGTGAATGGTGGCCATCAGGAGGATTCCTTCGGTTCGGTGGAGTGGAGGAGTGCGTGGACGATCGAGTCGCGCAGCGCCTGCCACGACGCCTCGATGATGTTCTCGGAGACACCGATGGTGCTCCAGGTCCGCTCGCCGTCGCTGGAGTCGATCAGCACGCGGGTGACGGCCCCGGTCGCCTTGGTGCTGTCGAGGATGCGGACCTTGTAGTCGGTCAGGTGGACCCGGCCGAGCTGGGGGTAGAAGTCGCCGATGGCCTGGCGGAGGGCCGAGTCGAGCGAGTCGACGGGACCGTTGCCCTCGCCAACCGCCACCCGGCGCTCGTCGCCGACGCGGACCTTCACGGTCGCCTCGGTGTCGAAGGTGCGGTCGATCCGGCGATCGGTGACGACCCGGAAGGACTCGACGTCGAAGAAGTCGTGCTGCCATCCGGTCGACTGCCGGAGCAGCAGCTCGAGGGAGCCGTCAGCGGTCTCGAAGTGGAAGCCCTCGTGCTCGAGGGTCTTCAGCTCGTCGGTGACGCGGTTGACGGCGGCACCGTCGAGCTCGATGCCGAGCTCGGCCGCCTTCAGCTCGACCGACGCCCGGCCGGACAGGTCCGACAGCAGGAACCGGGTCGAGTTGCCGACGGTGGCGGGGTCGACGTGCTCGTAGGAGTCGGGCCGCCGGGCGATGGCCGAGGTGTGCAGGCCCGCCTTGTGGGCGAACGCCGACCGACCGGCGTAGGGCTGGGCGTGATCGAGCGACTGGTTCATCACCTCGGCCACGTGGTGGGCGATCGAGGTGATGCGCTCGAGGCGTCCCTCGGGCAGGGTCTCGATGCCCATCTTGAGCGTCAGGTTGGGGACCAGCACGACGTTGTCGCAGTTGCCGGTGCGCTCGCCGTAGCCGTTCATCGTGCCCTGCACGTGGGTGGCCCCGGCGACGACGCCGGCGACGGCGTTGGCCACCGCGCAGCCCGTGTCGTTCTGCGTGTGCATGCCGATCTTCGGCCCGCCGGAGAAGTGGCTGGTCACCTCGCCGACGATGCGCTCGACCTCGTGCGGGAGCGAGCCACCGTTGGTGTCGCACAGCACGAGCGTGTCGGCACCGGCCACCGCAGCAGCTTCCAGCACCCGGAGCGTGAACTCCGAGTTCCGCTTGTAGCCATCGAAGAAGTGCTCGCAGTCGAGGAAGACCCGCCGGCCATGGGCGGCGAGGTACTCGACCGAGTCCCGCACCATCGCCTCGCCCTCGTCGAGCGTGGTCCGCAGGGCCTCGGTGACGTGGTAGTCCCAGCCCTTCGCCACGATGCAGACCGTCGACGTCCGGGCCTCGATGAGGTGTCGGAGCGTGGCGTCGTCGTCGACCTTGCCCTTCGGGCGACGGGTCGAGCCGAACGCGACGAGCTGCGACGTCGACAGGTCGAGCTCGGTCCGGGCCCGGTCGAAGAACTCGATGTCCTTGGGGTTGGAGCCGGGCCAGCCGCCCTCGATCCAGTGGACGCCGAGGTCGTCGAGGGCCTCGGCGACCCGCAGCTTGTCGTCAACCGTGACCGAGATGCCCTCGAACTGGACCCCGTCTCGCAGGGTCGTGTCGAAGATCTCCACCGCCTCCGGCCACGACGGATCGTGCACCGGGCTCCGATCGACGCCCGTCACGCCACGACCTCGTTCCACTCCTTGTAGCGGGGCTCCTCACCCCGCACGGCCCGGAAGAAGACCTCCTGGATGGCCTGGGTCATCGGACCCGGGTCGCCGAGCTCGCGATCGTCGACCGAGCGGATCGGGACCACCTCGGCCGCCGTGCCGGTCAGGAACGCCTCCTCGGCGACGTAGAGGTCGGACCGGAGGATGTTGGCGAAGCGGACCTCGTAGCCGAGGTCGCGGGCGATCGTGATGACGGCGTCTTGCGTGATGCCTTCGAGCGCACCGGCGGAGATCGGCGGCGTCAGGATCACGCCGTCTCGCACGACGAACAGGTTCTCGCCCGTGCACTCCGACACGTACCCCTGCGGCGACAGGAGGATCGCTTCGTCATAGCCGGACTTCACGGCCTCGACCTTCGCCATCTGCGAGTTGATGTACATGCCGGTGCCCTTGGCGGCCGGCGGCATGGCGTTGGGGTCGTGGCGCTGCCAGGAGCTGATCTTCATCCGCACGCCGTTCCGGATGCCCTCGTCACCGAGGTAGGCGCCCCACGGCCACACCGCGATCGACACGTCGACCTGGCACGGCAGCGGGTTGAGGCCCATCTCGCCGTAGCCGAGGTAGACCAGCGGCCGGATGTAGCAGGACGGCAGGCCATTGACCCGCACCGTCTCCTTGGTCGCGTCGATCAGCTGCTCGACCGTGTACGGGATGTCGAGCATGAAGATCTTCGCCGAGCGGAAGAGTCGCTCGATGTGGGGCGTGAGCCGGAAGACGGCCGGCCCCTCGGAGGTCTCGTAGGCGCGGATGCCCTCGAAGACGCCGTTGCCGTAGTGGAGCGTGTGGGTGAGCACGTGGATGCGAGCCTCGTCCCACGACACGAGCTCGCCGTTCATCCAGATCTCGTTGCTCGGTGTGATCGGCATGGTTGGGCGCTCCCCTCAGATCTGCTCGTTGCTCGGTGTGATCGGCATGGCTACTCCCCCTTCACCGCGCCGGCGATCGCGTCGCCGATCGCCGTCGTCCCCTCGACGCCATCGACGGCGTCGACGGCGGTCCGCACCCGCTCTGCGGCTCCGGCCTCGCCGAGGAAGTCGAGCATCATCGCCGCCGACAGCACGGCCGCGGTCGGGTCAGCGACGCCCTGCCCGGCGATGTCGGGCGCCGAACCGTGGACGGGCTCGAACAACGACGGACCGGTGCGGGCCGGGTTCAGATTGCCCGACGAGGCTCGGCCGATCCCACCGGCCACGGCACCGCCGAGATCGGTGAGGATGTCGCCGAACAAGTTGTCGGTGACGATCACGTCGAAGCGACGCGGGTCCTGCACGAAGTGGATGCAGGCGGCGTCGATGTGCTGGTACGCGACCTCGACGTCGGCGTGGTCGGCGTGGACCTCGTCGAAGGTCCGCTGCCAGAGATCGCCGGAGAACGTGAGCACGTTGGTCTTGTGGACCAACGTGAGGTGCGTGCGGGGCCGGGACGCAGCCAGCTCGAACGCGTACCGCACGCAGCGCTCGACGCCCATGCGCGTGTTGACCGAGCCCTGCGTCGCCACCTCGTGCGAGGTGTTCTTCCGGAGGAACCCGCCCTCACCGGCGTAGGTGCCCTCGGTGTTCTCCCGGATCACGATGAACTCGTGGCCGTCGTCGAACTGGAACGGCCGCTGGTTCACGTACAGGTCGAGATCGAAGCGGGCCTTGAGCAGCAGGCCCCGCTCGATGACACCGGGAGCGACGTCGGGATGCCCGACGGCGCCCAGCAAGATCGCGTCGAAGCCGCGCAGCTCATCGACCAGCTCGTCGCTCAGGATCATGCCGTCGTCGAGATAGCGGGCCCCGCCGAGGCGGTAGTCGGTCGTGTCGAGGTCGACGCCTGCCGCCGCCACCACCTTCAGGGCCTCAGCCACCACATCGGGACCGATCCCGTCGCCGCCGATCACGGCCACCCGGTGGCTCACCTGTCACTCCCCTGCTGGCACATCAGACTGCTCCCTTGCTCCGGACACGAAAAAACCGCCCGCCGGAGCGGACGGTCGAAGAGCGCACGCGAGGAATCGCGTGCGCTACGGAATGATCGCTACGGGGACGAACGTCGTGTTCTTCGGCCCAGGCATCTTCTGCCAGTGTCGCTCGCTCCGCCCGCTCCGGTCAACCACGGCCGGCGCTAGACTCTCCAACCCATGTCGAGCAACCAGCTCTCCCGCGAAGCGTTCGAACGGCTCAACGACGAGCTCCGTGACCTGACCACGCGCGGCCGCATCGACATCGCCAACAAGATCGAGGAGGCCCGGCTCCTCGGCGATCTCTCCGAGAACGGCGACTACCACGCCGCCAAGGAGGAGCAGGGGAAGATGGAGGGGCGCATCCGCCAGCTCCAGACCCTCCTCGAGGACGTCGAGATCGTCGATGGACCCGCCGACGCTGCCGAGGGCGTGCTCGTGGCGGGACGGATCGTCGAGCTCCGCTTCGAGGGCGACACCGACACCGAGCGCTACCTGTTCGGCTCGATCGAGGAGCGCATCGACGGCCTCGACGTGCTCACCCCGGGTTCGCCGCTCGGCGAGCTGTGCGACGGCAAGAGCGCCGGCGACACCGTCGACTTCAACGGCATGAGCGTCGAGATCGTCGCCGTCGACGCACCTTCGTGACCCGGAGCTTGCGACTCCGGCGTCGACGCGCGCTACGGTCTGAGACGTGACCGCGACCCGCAACATCGTTCGGGTACTCATCACCTAGGCGCACGCCCTCACCCCGCGTGCGCCGAAACGACCTCCCTCCGGGAGGTCGTTCTTGGTTTTCCGCCTCCTGACGCGAAGGAGCACCGCCATGGCAGAACGACTGACGGGAGCCCAGGCCCTCGTGCGCAGCCTCGAGATGGCTGGCGTCGAGGTGGTCTTCGGCCTGCCCGGCGGTGCGATCCTGCCCGTGTACGACCCGATCATCGACAGCCCGATCCGCCACGTGCTCGTGCGCCACGAGCAGGGCGCCGGCCACATGGCCTCGGGCTACGCCCACGTCACCGGACGACCCGGTGTGTGCGTGGTGACCTCCGGCCCGGCTGCGACCAACCTGGTCACCCCCCTGGCCGACGCCATGCTCGACTCGATCCCGATGGTGGCGATCACCGGCCAGGTGGCCAGCACGGCGATCGGCACCGACGCCTTCCAGGAGTGCGACACGACCGGCATCACGATGTCGTGCACGAAGCACAACTGGCTCATCACGTCGGCCGACGAGATCCCCCGGGTGATCGCCGAGGCCTTCCACGTCGCCTCGACCGGCCGCCCCGGCCCGGTGCTCGTCGACCTCCCGAAGGACGTCGCCAACGCCGAGATGGACTGGTACTGGCCGACCGAGCTCGACCTCCCCGGCTACCAGCCCACGACGGGCGGGCATCCCCGCCAGATCAAGAAGGCCGCCGACCTCATCCGCGAGGCCGAGCGCCCCGTCATCTACGCCGGCGGTGGCATCCTCAAGGCCCGCGCCGCCGAAGCACTGGCCGAGCTGGCCGAGCTCACCGGCATCCACGTCGTGACGACGCTCATGGCCCGGGGGGCCTTCCCCGACTCCCACGAGCTGTGCCTCGGCATGCCGGGCATGCACGGCAACTTCACCGCCGTCACGGCGATGCAGGAGTGCGACCTGCTCATCGCGCTCGGCTCCCGCTTCGACGACCGGGTCACGGGCAAGACCTCCGAGTTCGCGAAGCACGCCAAGGTCATCCACGTCGACATCGACCCCGCCGAGCTCGGCAAGGTCCGCCGGCCCGACGTCCCGATCGTCGGCGACTGCCGGCTCGTCATCGAGGCGCTGCTCGCCGACCTGCGACGCAAGGGCACCGGCGACGCGGACCGTTCGGCGTGGAAGAGCCAGGTGTCCGGCTGGCAGGAGCAGTTCCCCCTCCAGTACCCGCCGATGGAGGACGGTGGCGCCCTCAAGCCGCAGTTCGTGATCGAGCAGCTCCGGGACCACACCCCGTCCGACACGATCGTCGTCGCCGGTGTCGGGCAGCACCAGATGTGGGCGTCGCAGTACTGGCACTTCGACCATCCGTACACCTGGGTGAACTCGGGTGGCCTCGGGACGATGGGCTACGCCGTGCCCGCCGCCATCGGCTGCAAGGCCGGCCGCCCCGACCGCATGGTCTGGGCCGTCGACGGCGACGGCTGCTTTCAGATGACCGCCCAGGAGCTCATCACGGCCGCGGCCGAGCGGATCCCGGTGAAGGTCGCCATCATCAACAACGCCTACCTCGGCATGGTCCGCCAGTGGCAAGAGCTCTTCTACGAGGAGCGCTACAGCGAGGTGTACCTCTCGCCCGACCTGCCCGACTACGTGAAGTGGGCCGAGGCCATGGGATGCGTCGGCATCCGGGTCGAGGACGAGGCCGAAGTGATCCCGGCGATCGAGAAGGCCAACGCCGTGCACGACCGACCCGTCGTGATCGACTTCCGCACCGACGCGTTCGAGAAGGTCTACCCGATGGTCCCGGCCGGCGGCTCGAACAGCGACATCATCCTGGGGCCAGAAGGTGACGAGGAACTGAAGTCGGGTCTGGCGCCGTCCTGATTCCCGGGCGCGGACCCGCAGTTGCTGCGGCCGCCACCGCGATCAGGAGCTCGTCGACGCCGGTGAACAGCGAACCGCTGCCCGGTCCGGTGAGGCCGACCAGCAGGACGTAGACCAGCAGCGCCTCCGCCGCCGGGTTCCGGTGGCGGGCGAACGACGAGACCATCGACGCCAGCGCGAGCGCGGCCAGGACGACGCCGACGACCCCCGTGGCCACGGCCAGCTCGAGTAGCCGGTTGTGGGCGTTGCGCACCGGCAGGGGGCGGATGCCTCCGTCGTCCATCGAGCGCTGGAACGCCTCCTCGGTGCCGGCCAACCCCCAGCCCTGCAGCGGCCGCTCGAGGAACCGATCGACCCCCGACGGCCAGATCTCCTTCACGCGGACGTCCGCTCCATCGGTCTCGCCGCGGATGGTGAGCAGCTCGTCGAGGGGGCCGATCTCGACGCCGCCGAGACCGAGCACCGTGAGCCCGACGGCGGCGGCCAGCGCAGCGAGGGCGACCGGCGTGAGGTGCCGTCGTCGGAGCGCAATCCAGAGGACGGCGACCGCGACGGCGATGACACCGACCCGGGACTGGGTGGCCAGCACGGCCACGCCGGCCACACCGGCCACGGGCAGGGCGAGCCACCGCCACCGCCCGTCGAAGGCCCAGGCGGCGGCGAGCACCACGGCCCCACCCAACGCCTCGGCCAGCTGGATCGGCTCGGTCGAGAGCGCGAACAGGCGCGACAGCCCGAGTGCGGTGTCCTCCTGGAAGCCGGGCAGCGCCGGTGGCTCCACCTCCAGCAGCTCGACGGCCAGCGCGGCGGCGCCGACGGCCGCCAGCCCGATCGCCATCGGCGGCACCGCGTCGCGGATCCCGACGAACCCAACGAGCCGGACCGTCACCACCACGACCACCAACAGCTCGAAGCCGGCGAGCGCGGACTGCGCCGGCAACGGCGTCGCGACCGCGGCCACCATCGCCCACACGGCGAGGGCGATCAGCCACCTCACCGCCGGCGGCGGCGCGTCGTCGGTACCGCGAAGCGCGCCGAGGGCCAACGGGGCCAGGGCCGCGATGCGGAACGACCAGTCGCCCGGGTCGGGATCGACGAGCGCAGCGACGCCCAGCGCCGACGGCGCGACCGCGAGCACCGCCGCGAGCGATCCGAGCCCGAGCAGCGCTCCGATCCGACGGCGGCCGTCGTCCGCGCCGAGGAGCAGCGAGCCGGCGACGAGGCCCGGGAGGCACACCAGCACCGCCGACACGGGCCAACCGTCGAGCGCGGCAACGACGGCGACCGTCACCCACGAGGCAGCTGCGAGCCGGCGGCTCACCGCTCGGGTCCGAGCGCCCTCGGAACGATCACGCCCACGCCCAGCAGCACGACCACGGCGACGACGACCGCATCCCGCAGCGGCTGGTCGTCGACCTCGTTCACCTCCATCTCGCCGACCGGCTGGATCAGGCCGGTGAGCACGGCGAGCTGGCCGCGACGGACCTCGATGTCGCCCAACGCCCGCTCGGCCTCGCGGCTCGCCGGGTCGAGGCCCTCGAGGGTCACCTCGAGCTCGGCGATCTGCGACTCCAGGATGCGGACCTCCTCGTCCCGACTCGCGGCGAGCACGACCTCGATGAGGGTGCCGGCATGGGCACCGGCTGCGGCCTCGGTGTCGGCCCGCACGCGCAGCTCGATCAGCCCGGACCCGAAGGGCACACCGGCCTCGATCTCGTCGACGCCGTCCGGTGGGTCCGTGAACTCGGGTCGGTCGCGCAGCGCCTCGACGGCAGCGAGGGCTCGGTTCGTCTCCGAGACCCGGTTGCCAGACTCGGCTAGGAGCTCGGCCTCGGCGTCGAAACCGTCGGTGGAACGAACGGCGAAGGTCAGCGCACCGCAGACGGCGGCGAGCAGCGCGGCGATGCCGAGCCAACGAGCGGTTGATCCGGCCGGGGCCGGCGGGTCGACGGCAGCGGCCGCCGTGTCGCTCACGAGACGGTACGGGCCGCCGCGAGCTGGCCGGTGTCCCGCAAGCCCCGGAAGTGGGCGATCGTGCGGGCGAGCCCGTCGCCGAGCTCGATCTCGGGCTCCCACCCGAGGAGCTCACGGGCGAGGCCGATGTCGGGGCGACGGCGGGTCGGATCGTCGGTCGGCAGCGGGAGGTACCGCACCTCGATGGACGGATCGATCTCGGCCTGCACGATCTCGGCCAGCTGGCCGATGGTGAACTCGCCCGGGTTGCCGATGTTGACCGGACCCACGTGGTCCGAGTCGAGCAGCGACAAGATCCCCCGGACCAGGTCGTCGACGTAGCAGAAGCTGCGGGTCTGGGTGCCGTCGCCGTAGATCGTGATCGGCTCGCCGCTCAGCGCCTGGACGATGAAGTTCGACACGACCCGACCGTCGTTCGGGCGCATGCGCGGGCCGTAGGTGTTGAAGATGCGCACGATGCGCACATCGAGCCCGTGGGCCCGGTGGTACGCCATGGTCATCGCCTCGGCGAAGCGCTTGGCCTCGTCGTAGACGCCGCGGGGCCCGACCGGGTTGACGTGGCCCCAGTAGTCCTCGCGCTGCGGATGGACCGCGGGGTCGCCGTAGACCTCGCTGGTCGATGCCAGCAGGAAGCGCGCACCCTTCGCCCGGGCGAGGCCGAGCGAGTTGTGCGTACCGAGCGACCCGACCTTCAGCGTCTGGATCGGCAGCTCGAGGTAGTCGATCGGCGATGCCGGTGAGGCGAAGTGCAGGATCGCGTCGACGGGGCCGGGCACCCACAGGTAGTCGCTGATGTCGGTGTGGATGAACGTGAACGACCGGTCGGCGACGAGGTGCTCGATGTTGGTCTCGCTGCCGGTGATCAGGTTGTCGACCGCGACCACCTCGTGCCCGCGGGCGAGCAGTTGTTCGGAGAGGTGCGAGCCGAGGAAGCCGGCCCCACCCGTGACGACGACGCGCATCGCGGCTCCCTAGCTCGGGACGCCGACGACGCGGAACTCGAAGCCGTTTCGGCGCAGCGCCTGACGGTCGAGGACGTTGCGTGTGTCGACCACCTTCGCGGTGGACATCAGCTCGGCGGTCTTGCCGAGGTCGAGCCACCGGAAGTCGTCCCACTCGGTCAGCACGAGCAGCACGTCGGCGTCGCGCACGGCCTCGTAGGGGTCGTCGTGGACGGTCATGCCCGGGAGATCCTTGCGCACCGCGGGATCGAAGGCGTGGACGTCGGCGCCGGCGTCGGACATGCGAGCGATCACCTCCAGCGACGGTGAGTCGCGGAGGTCGTCGGTGCGGGCCTTGAACGTCAGCCCCCACACGGCGACCTTGCGGCCGGCGAGGTCGCCACCGACGAGCTCGGCGGCCTTGTCGACCATGCGGTCGAACATCTGGAAGTTGACGTCGATGACCGAGCGCAGCATCTCGAAGTCGTAGCCGCCGACCTCGGCGATGTTGACGAGCGCCTTGGTGTCCTTGGGGAAGCACGAGCCGCCCCAGCCGGGACCCGGGCGGAGGAAGTCCGGACCGATCCGCTGGTCGTAGCCGATGCCGAGCATGACGTCGTTGACGTCGGCACCGACGCCTTCGCAGATCGCGGCGATGGCGTTGGCGAACGAGAGCTTGGTGGCGAGGAAGGCGTTGGCGGCGTACTTGATGGTCTCGGCCGAGCGTGGGTCGGTGACGACCACCGGTGCCGGGACGCCGAGGTAGAGCGAAGCGACCTTGGCTGCCGCGGCACGGTCGTCGGCACCGATGACGATGCGATCCGGCTGGAAGAAATCGTGGACGGCCGACCCCTCGCGCAGGAACTCGGGGTTGGACACGACCGAGACGTCCGGACGACCGAGCGCCCGCTCCACCACGCGGGTCGAACCGACGGGGACCGTCGACTTGTTGACGACGATCGCCTCGGCGGGGAGGTCGCCGGCGATCTCGGACGCGGCCTGCTCGATGTAGCTGAGGTCGGCCGAGCCATCGGCACGCTGCGGCGTCGGCACGCACAGGTACGCGAACTCGGCGTCGACGACCGCATGTCGGGCACCCACGACGAACTCGACGTTGCCTTCGGACAAGCCGAGATCCAGCAGCTCCTGGAGGCCGTGTTCCAGGATCGGCACCTCACCGCGCTGCAGACGGTCGATCTTGTCCGGATCGATGTCCGCGCACACCACGCGATGGCCCAGCTTGGCGAAGCACACGGCCGTCGTCAGCCCGACGTAGCCCGCCCCGATCACTCCGATGTTGCTCACGGTCGCCATGCTCCCTGCTCGTCCCTTCTCAGGCAATCGGTCTGACCACGCTATGAGGTAAGGACCGGAACAACGACGGAGCAACTCGTGCGCCGGCTCTGGCATACTCGGACGCTGGTGTCTCGACCCCTTCCCCTCGTCGTGACCGGCCCCGAAGCAGCCGGCATCTCGCTCGTTCGCGACGCGCTCGCCAGCAGCAAGTTGGTGGACACGTCCCACCTGGGGCTCACGCTCGGCATGGACGACTGGGAGGTCGTGCTCCGCCATCCGGCGGTGAGCTCGGCTCAGTACGTGATGGGCGGCGGACCTCAGGGCTTCGGTCACGCCGGCCTCCACGAGGCCGTGCAGCGGCTCGGGGACGACGTTCGGCTCATCGTGTTGCTGCGGGATCCCGCCGACCGGCTCCTCGCCCACTACCGACGCCTCCGGCTCGCCCGCGAGCCCGAGGCCATGCGCGTCGCCTTCGACGTGTTCGTGCACCGTGGGTCCCAGCCGGTCGAGGCCGGCGCGCCCCGCTCGGTCGCCCAGGAGGCGGTCAACGCGTCCCGCTACCTCGACCCGGTTCGGCGCCTGCTCGCTGCGCTCGGTGACGAGCGGCTCCGCTTCATCTACTACGAGACCCTCACCACCAGCTGGGCGTGGGTCAACGATCTCGAGCAATTCCTCGGCTTCGAGCCCGGCGACCTGCCGCGCATCACCCCGTTCCCGTCCTCCACGGTGATCGCCAGGAGTCCGGCGTTGCGCAACCTCGCCCGCCGGATCGGCCACAGCCGGGCCCGCCGCCTGGTGCCGCCGAGCGCCCGGCGCGACATCCGACGACTCGACCTGCACTGGCCGGCGGAGTCCCACGAGCGACCGGGTCTGCTCGACGCGAGGGATCTGCTGCTCCGGGAGACCGAGGAGGTCACCGACCAGCTCGGTGAGTTCCCGCCGTGGGCGACGCTGCAGCGCGTGGCCCGACCCTACTGACCGACGGCGCTCAGCCCCCTGCGGCCAGGCACGGATCGACCCGCAGGACGTGGGGCAGCGTGCCCGACATCATGCGCGTGACGCTCGTGCCGTCGGTGAAGAACACGACCCGCTTGTCCTGATCGGCCTCGTCGGCCGGCACGAAGGTGAGCGCCGCCGCCCCCTCGATCGGGGTCTCGTCGATCCGCTCACCGAACAGCGCCCGGATGTCGTCAGCGGCCATGCCGACCGCAGCACCGGACCGGGTCGTCACGGCGCTCGTGGTCACGTCGACGACACGGATCCGGCCCTCGGCCACGACGAATTCGACGCCGGGGAGGTTGCGGGGCGTGGCGACGAAGCACTCCTGGTCGTCGGCGCCCGGTGGGCTGTCGAGCAGCCGTCCGCTCGCCACCTCGGCCTCACCGATCGTCATGCCGATGCGGACCTCGCCGAGGCCGCCGGTCGTCAGCGTGTCGTCGGCCGTGAGCGGCGGAGCGACCGTCGTGGTCGTGGTGGCCACCGTCGTGGGCGCCGCGACCTCGGCCGCCGCGACGGCGACGGTCTCGGCCGGCATTGACGTCTCGGCCGCGTCGTCACCGTCGCCACCTCCGCCACAGGCCGCGAGCACGAGCGCCATGCCGAGCACGCTCGCAACCGCCCGGCTCCGACGACTCCGTACCCCGCTCACATGACCCCCTGGTGCTCCCCGCTGCGACCCTAGCCCGACGCGGAGCGTGGTGTCAGCGAAGCGCGGAAACCGTCACACCGGGACGGCGATGCCCACGATGGGTGCGCCGAGCGCCCCGTCGCCGAGGCTCCCGGCGAAGCCGGCATCGGGCCCGAAGGCGAACACGCCACCGTCGGCCGCCGCCAGCACGTAGCCGTCACCCTCGCGGACGACGCCCACCACCGGAGCGTTGAGCGTGACGCCGCCCATCGAACCGTGGAACGAGGCGCTGCCGAAGGCGAACACACCGCCGTCCGCCGCCGCCAACACGTACCCCCGACCATCCGGCGCCGACGCCACACCGACGATCGGCGCCGCCAACGTCGCCGACCCCATCGAACCGTGGAACGAGGCGCTGCCGAAGGCGAACACACCGCCGTCCGCCGCCGCCAACACGTACCCCCGACCATCCGGCGCCGACGCCACACCGACGATCTCCCCAGCGAGCGGGACGCCGTCGAGGTCGCCGAACCAGATCGCGTCGCCACTCGGGATGACCCGGCCGCGATCGGTGCTGATCCAGGCACCGCCTCCCGTCGGCGTCAGCGCCAGGCCCGTGGGCCGCTCCCCCGGCAGCAGGTCGTCGACGACCCCCTGGGCCGTGACCTGGGCACCCGCGGGCACGACCACACCGTCGGACAACAGGACGCTCACGGCGCCGGATTCGGCCTCGCCGGTCGCGGCGACGGCGCGCTCGCCGTCGGTGATGGCCGACCGGGCGGCGGTGAGCCCCACGGCGTCGAGCAGCGCCGTCACTCCGCCGAAGGGACGGAGCTCGCCGTCCGAGCCGACCAGCCAGTAGCCCTGGTGCGGGACGACCGCGATCGCCGCTGCGGCCGGGCCCCGGCGCCCCTGCTCGAGCGCCCGGACCTCGACGGTGAGCGGCACCCCTCGGGGCAGCTCGCTCAGCGACACCGACGCTCCTTCGGTCACCAACGAGCTGACCATCTGGCCGGCCGTGCTGACCGCGACCTGGTAGCCGTCACCGGGGACGCCGGACGCCGGTGGGCTCCAGGCGACGTCGAGGTCCGGTGGCCGCACGGAGCTGGCCACGAGATCGACCGGTGCGGTCAGCGGGATCGGCACCGTGATCGACACCTCCTCGGACACCACCTCGCCCGGCGGACCGACGCTGCGGAGCCGGTAGGCGATCGTGACCCCCGCCGGGGCCCTCGGATCGTCGGCGGAGGTGGCGTCGGGCGTGAGCAGCACCAGGGTGTCCCAGTCGCCGTTGCCGACCCGACGCTCGAGCACCACCAGGTCGACCGATCCGCTGCCGGCGGTCCAGGTCAGGTCGATGCCGGAGTCCGTGGCCGTCGCGACGAGGTCCGAGGCGGCGACCGGGGTCTCGAACAGCGCGGGCACGTCGACGGTGACGGCTGGTCCGAACGCACGATCGACGCGGGCCCGAACGCTGACGGTGACCGGGCGGTCGAGCTCGTCGGGTCGCACCCGGAACGAGGTGCCGTCGACGCTCTCGCTGCTCACCAGGGCGCCGCCGGTGACGCCCCACTCGACCAGGAAGCCGATCGGGTCCGGCGGCCCGTCGGGTGCCGTCCACGTCACCACGATGTCGCTGCCCTGGACGTCGGCGGTCACGTCGGCGACCGGCGCGGGCAGGTCGGGCAGGGTCTGCCACTTCGAGCGCGTCGAGCCGAGGTCGTTGACCGCCACGACGGCGATCAGTCGGGCCGGCCGGTCGGTCGGCGGCGGGCCCTCCCAGCGGGTGATGCCCGCCGGCAGCCGCTCGACGGTCCCCTGCGGGGTGATGATGTCGTAGAACTCGGCGGGACCGACGACCGGCTCCCAGTCCAGTACGAGCGCCTCGTCGGCGATGATGATCGAGGTGACGACCGGCTCGCCGGGAGGTTCGAGGCCGAGCGTCTCGGCCGTGACCGTCGCGGGTGGGCCGTCCGCCACCGCCGTGCGGGCGCTCACCTCGACCCGGTAGGTGCCGCGGGGCGGGAGGTCGCGCACGATCGCCGCATCGGACGTGGCGATCTGCTCGGCGACGAGGGTCTCGTCCACGAACACGCGGACGAGGTGATCGACGATCGGCGAGCCACCGTCGTCGGCGGGGGCGTCCCACCGGAGCTCGAGGCGATGTGGGCCCGGCTCGACCACGAGCCCGGTCGGCGCTCCCGGCGGGGTGAACGCGCTGACCGGCTCGGACGCGGCGCCCTCGAGCGCGACGTAGTGCACGAGCGGCACGACGCCGTAGCTGCGGGGGGTCCGATCCGTGGCCCCGACGACGTAGCGACGGGCGTCGGCCGGGACGGTGACGACCGGCGTGCCGTCGACCTCGATCGACCAGCCGGTCACCGAGACCGGCCCACCGGTCCAGGTGAGGGTCACCTGCCGATCGCCAGGCTCGGCGGCGACGATCAGCGGCTCGAGCGGCGCGTCGGCGGTGAGCGCCGCCGCGAGCAGCTCCAGATCGAGCACGCCGGCGCCGTATTCGTCGTCGCGGCCGGGCGGACCGAGGTCGCTGGTGGAGGCGAGCAGCAGGTCGGAGATCTCGGCCGGCCTGAGCTCGGGCCGAACCGAGCGGATGACCGCTGCGGCCGCACTGACCTGCGGGGCCGACATCGAGGTCCCGGAGCGGATCGACACGTCGGTGTCGTCGGCGATGCCGATCGACCAGATGTCGACGCCGGGGCTGACGAGATCGACCCAGGGACCGAAGCTCGAGGTCGGCGCCCGACCGAGCTGACCGCCCACGAAGCCGACCGAGCCCACGCCGACGACCCCGGCCTCCGATGCGGGGAACACCGCCGGGTTCCCGACGCCGCCGAGGTTGCCGGCGGAGGCGATGACCGGGATGCCGAGCGCCAGCGCCTGGTCGATCGCGGCGCGGAGCACGGCGTTCGACGACTGGCTCTGGATCGAGAGGTTGATGACGTCGACGTCGGGGGCGACGCCGTCACCGTCGAGATCGGTCTGGATCGCCCAGACCACGCCGGCGGCGAGATCGCTGAGGAAGCCGTTGTTGTTCTCGTCGAGCACGCGGACCGGCAGGACCTGCGCATCGGGGGCCACACCGACGACCCCGATGCCGTTGCCCGCCGCGGCGGCAGCGATCCCGGCGACGTGGGTGCCGTGGGGGTGGAACGGACCGGGGCCCTGTCCGGGGACCGCACACGGCGTGCCACCGCCACCCAGGAAGCAGGCACCGGGCAGCACGCGGCCGAACAGGTCGCTGTGGGAGCCCCTGACCCCGGAGTCGAGGATGGCGATGGTCGTGCCCGCACCGGTGCCGACCGGCCACAGGGCCTCCGCCTCGATCACGTCGAGGTGGTACTGGGCGCCTCGCACGGGGTCGGGCTCGGGCAGTGCGACCTGCGCACCCTCCATGTGGCCGTCGGGGCCGACGGCCAGCACCTCGAGCCCGTCGAGGTCGACGCCGGCCCCGATGACCAGGTCGCCAGCGGGCACCGCGACCACCGCGAGCAGGCCGTTCGCGTCGCGGACGAGCGCGACCTGATCGGTGAGCTCGGGATCGTCAGCGGCCGTCGACGACGAATCGTCGAGCGCCCCGGCACCGGCAGCGCTGAACCAGGCCGTGATCACGACCATCAGCGCCAGGGCGGAACGCCCGCGACCCCACCCGGGACGCAGGACTGGCACGGCGCCGACCGTACTGGAGGACGACGCAGGTGTCGGTGATGCCCTCACGCTGCGTGGTCGATGGTCGGCGCAGGTTCATCCGAGCAGCTCGGCGATGCGGCCGACACCCTCCCGCAGATCGTCATCGCCCAGCGCGAACGAGAGCCGGGCGGCGGCCTCGGCGCCGAAGGCCTCGGCGGGCACGATGGCCACCTTCGCCTCGTCGAGCAGAACCGCTGACAGATCGAGCGAGGACGCGATCTCACGCCCGGCGACGGTACGTCCGATCACACCGGCGAAGGATGGATAGGCGTAGAAGGCACCCTGCGGCCGCGGGCACTCGACCCCGTCGATCGCCGACAGCATCTCCCACATGACGAGGCGCCGGCGGTCGAACGCCTGGCGCATCTCGGCGACGGCGTCGAGCGAACCGGTCACGGCCGCGAACGCGGCGTGCTGCGCGACGTTGCAGACGTTGCTGGTCTGGTGGGACTGCAGGTTGGTGGCGGCCTTGACGACGTCGGGCGGACCGACGATCCACCCGACCCGCCAGCCGGTCATCGCGAAGGTCTTCGCGACGCCGTTGAGCACGAGGCAGCGTTCGGCCAGCTCGGGCACCACGACGGGCATCGAGACGAACTCGTTGTCGTCGTAGGTCAGGTGCTCATAGATCTCGTCGGTG
>JBCDAU010000042.1:0-46661 GCA_039185015.1 Actinomycetota bacterium | reverse complement strand
TACGACGCCGAGGCCGCGTTCGAGGGATGAACCCCGGGGCGCTCCTCGCCTGGGCGGCCGAGCACGGACGCGACCTGCCCTGGCGGCGCACCCGCGACCCGTGGGCGATCCTCGTCTCCGAGGTGATGCTCCAACAGACGCGGGTGGCTCGGGTCGAGCCGCGGTGGAGCGCCTTCCTCGACCGGTTTCCCGACCCGGCCGCCTGCGCGGCTGCGTCACTCGCCGACGTGTTGCGCGAGTGGCAGGGCCTCGGCTATCCCCGCCGGGCCCGCAACCTCCACGCCACCGCGGCCGCCGCCGTCGAGGTGCACGGTGGCAGGCTGCCCGACGATCTCGACGAGCTCCTCGCCCTGCCGGGGATCGGGCCGTACACGGCTCGAGCGGTGCTGGCCTTCGCCTTCGAGCGGGACGCAGCGGTGGTCGACACCAACGTCGGACGGATCCTCGCCCGTCAGCGAGGTGAGCGCCTGACGCCGAAGGCGGCGCAGGCGGCGGCAGACGAGCTGGTCCCCGTCGGGGAGGGTTGGGCCTGGAACCAGGCGATGCTCGACCTGGGTGCCATGGTCTGTGGCAAGCGCTCGGCGGTGTGCGATCGCTGCCCGGTGCGGTCGACGTGCTGCTGGCGGGGCGGTCCGGACCCCGACCCGGCGGTGGGGAGCGCTGCGGTGAGCGGTAAGCAGGCGCCGTTCGAGGGGTCGGATCGCCAGGCCCGCGGACGGCTGCTGGCGGCTCTCGCTGACGGTCCGGTCGCCGTCGGGCGCGTGGCTCGGCTCGTCGATCGCTCCGAGTCGAAGGCGGCGCAGGTGGTCGCCGGGCTCGTGGACGACGGTCTCGTCGAGCGCCGAGGCGATCAGCTCGTCCTGCCCGGTGAGCCTCAGGGAGAGACGGCGACTCCGAGCGAGTCCGCGCCGAAGGGCTTGGGGGCACCGGGCTCGTAGAAGACGTCGACCTCGTCCACGACGAAGCCGGCGTCGTCGAGGAGGTACACGATCTGCCGGGTCAGGTGGCAGCCACCACCGATCCGCTTCTGGACGGGTTCGATCCGGTGCTGCCAACGGCGAACACCATGGTCGGGAGCGAGCCCGTGCTCGAGGAAGTGGAAACGGCCGCCGGGACGCAGGATGCGACGCACTTCGTCCAGGGCGGCCTCGACGTCGGGGATCGTGCAGAGGGTCCACGTCGACAGCGCCGTGTCACAGCTGTCGTCGGGGAGCGGGACCGACGCTCCGTCGAGGCCCACCCGCTCGACCGGCACGGTGCTGCGGCTACGTCGCCCGTCCGAACGCTGCCAGGCGAGGTCCGACGGCTCGACGGCGACGACACCCGTGACCTCCTCCGGGTACAGCGGCACGTTGAGCCCGGAGCCGAAACCCAGCTCCAACACCCGTCCATGCAGTCCGGCGCACACCCGTCGCCGCAGCTTCAGCGCTCCCTTGGTGCCGAGGCTCGCCTCGACGATGCGCGGGAGGACGTGCCGTTCGTAGACGCCCATCCGCTCAGTCGGTCCGATCGGCGAGTCGGACGATGGCCTCGTGCTCGAGCGTGGCCACGACATCTCCGTCGACCTCGATCGAGATGTCGAGCACTGCCCGCTCGCCGGCCGGTGAGTCGAACCGTTCGACGACGGTCGCCCTCGCCGCGGCCTCTCCGCCGACGGTGACCGCAGCGTGGTGGCGGATGATGCTGCGGGTGTGGATCCAGGACCCCGAGATGAGGTCGCGAGCGACGACCTGGTTGGCGAGGTGCGGCCAGAGCACCGGGTGGACCAGAGCGCGCTCCGCATAGAGCGGCAGGTCGTCTCCCAATCGGTCGCCGTGACGTCTCCACCGCTCTTCCAACGGCAGCGTGAGCGGCGCCAACCGCTCGCCCGAACGTGCCTCGGGCGCCGTCGGCGCGGCCGGCCAGAAGCGGGCGATCGCCCGGGCGGAGCCGTCGACCTCGCCCGTCACGGCGACCGCGCCCTCGTCGTCGGGAGCCTCTGCGGCGGTCGACCGGATCAGGTCGTCGTCGAACACCGGGCGCCGGAAGTGCACCTCGGCGCCACCGGAGCTGAGCCACGACTCGCCCCAGGCGACGACCGGCAGGTGGGTCAGGTAGCCGTAGACGTCGACCCCGGCCACCAGCGCGGCGGGGAACCCGGCGGCCCTCGCACCCGCGTCGGTGTGGATGGCGTTGCCGGCGTGCTCGGGCAGGTTGACCGCCCGCGCCTCCCAGGGTGCGAAGCCGAGATCCTGCGTCATGGGGTGATCCTCCTCAGCGCCGTCGGGCGATCAGGGTCGCCGTCGCGTAGTGCATCGTGAACGAACCGCCGACGGCGTCGATCGCCTCGCCGATGCCGTCGAGCAGGTGGGCGAGCACGGTGGGTGGGAGGAGCGAGTGCTCGCTGTGGCTCGGGAGCTGGTCGAGCCACTCGTCCCGGGTGTAGCGACGGTCCCACTCGAACTCCGCCTGCTCGACCGGGTCGAAGCTGCTGGTCGCTTCGATCGCGGCCACCACCTCGGGGTCGGGCGACCAGCGCCGAGCGGGTCCGAGTGTCGGGTTGCGGGCGAAGTCCTCCGGCGTGCGCTCTCGGTAGATCCGGTCGAAGGCCTCGTCCACCTCGGGGTGGGTGCCACGGTTCCAGAACGGAGCGAGCACGCCGCCGGAGCGGAGGACCTCGGCGGCCCGGACGGCGCCGGCGCGGGGCTCGACCCAGTGCCATGCCTGGCCGGCGATGATGAGATCGAAGGTGCGGTCCGCCGAATCCCAGGACTCGAACGAGGCGACCTCGACGGTCGTGCCCCGCTGCCGGGCGAGCTCGGCCATCCGCTCGTCGGGCTCGACGCCGAGCACGTCAGCACCGGTGTTGGCGAAGCGGCGCGAGGCGATGCCGGTGCCGCAGCCGACATCGAGGACCCGGACAGGACCCTCGCCGGCCACGAGGTCGAGGAGGTGCTCGACGAGCGCGTCGGGGTAGGTGGGACGCGCCCGGTCGTAGCGCTGCGGATCGGACCCGAACGACGACGCCCGGGCCCGATCGGCGTGCAGGCTCACGGCGAGGTGACGGCCGCCAGGATCTCGTCGACCGCGGCGTCGGCGATGGCGATCATCTCGTCATCGGTGCGGTCCTGGATCGGATGGGGTACGTAGACCGCCGCCGGCTCGAACCCCAGCGCCGCCGACTGCGCGGCTGCGCCGTCGATGAACTCGACGGTGGCGACGAAGACACCCGGAACGCCCCGGCGCTCCAGATCGGTGATGTCGTGCACACTGCACGACGTGCAGCTGCCTCAATCGGCGAGCGCCTCGATCACCAGGTCGCACTTCGTCGAGATCTCATGGCGGAGGTCGACCGGGGCCGGCTTGGTGAACGTCGGCTTGGCGTAGCGTTCGACCTTGGCGCCCTCGGACTCGAGGCGCTCCTGGAGCCGGTCGAGGAACACGTTGCCCCGCGGCTTGGAGATGTCGAGCAACCCGACGGTGAGGCCCTTGACCGAGGCGGGGCGATCGAGTCGTTCCCGCTTGGCCGGCTTCACCTCGCTCGTCGGATCGAGCAGGCGGAGGTTCATCGCAGTCCCCTCACTTGGTGATCTCGCGGATGGTCGGCAGGCTGCCGGTCTCCCCGGTGACCCAGCCTCCGATGATGGTGGAGAAGAGCCCGGCGGTGCCGCCGGCGTGGACGATCATCAGACCGCCGGGCCGGAACTTCGGCAGGGTCGAGTCGGCGAAGCCCTCGGGCACGCCCTCGGCGATGCCGCCCGCGCCCCGCACGAGCTCGGTGCCCGGGATCTGGAGCAGCTCGTGGATGCGGTCGAGGAGCTGCTGCTTGGTCCAACCGGCCTCGCGCACCACGCGGGCGTGCTCGGGGCCGACGACGAGGATGGCGTCGAAGCCCATCACGAGCTTCGGGTGGTGCAGCGCCCGCAGGGTGACGGCGAAGGTGCGGGCCAGCGACTCGGGATCGCGAGACAGCTGGTCGACGACGCAGCGAGGGCCTTCGCCCGGGAACAGCGTGACTGCGTCGGTGCCGGCGGCGACGCCGAGATCCTCCGACAGCGGACCCCAGGGCGAGCCCTCCTCGTCTTCGGCGAAGCAGAAGCCGAGCTTGCCCGGGTTGCCGTGCGTGGCCCGATCGACCTCGCCGGGGCGGCCGCCGCCGACGTTGCGGACGACGAGCTGCAACGCCCGGCCGATGGTGAGGTTGGCCCGGTTGCCCTGGCCGAGGACGTTGCCGCCGCTGTTCATGCCGATCTCTCGGCGGATCGGACCGTTGACGACCAGCACGGGGCCCACGGGCATCGTGGTGGCGAGCAGACCGTGCATGTTGAACTCGTTGGTGCAGGCGCCCTCCAGGGCGGCGATGACCACCGGGAGGTACTCCGGTCGGCAGCCGGCCATGACGGCGTTGATCGCCACCTTCTCGACCGTGCACTCGACGAGATCGGGTGGCACCACGGCGACGACGTCGTCCGGCGCCCGGGTCGTGCCCTGGAGCATCCGGAGCACGCGCTCCTCGGTGGGAGGCACGACGGGGAGCCCGTCGGACCAGCCCCGGTCGAACATCGCCTCGAAGGGATCCTCCAGCTCGGCGACCTCGACCCGCCGTGCCGCGAGGCCGGACGAGCCGAACTCGGCGGCCAGCCGGTCGGCGTGCGCCGGATCGACGCTGAGGCTGCCGCACCCGGGACGGTGCGGTGGGAGCTCGGTGCCGAGGTCGGTCTGGCCGGTGAACGCTTCCCACGCGTCGCGACTCCAACCGACGATGCGGTCGGCCTCGGCGCCGTCTTCGACCTTCAGCAGCGTCGGCACGGTCTCGATGTCGTGGTGCCACGAGAGCGACAGCGAGGTGTCGTCGACGACGCCGGCGATCTGCTCGGGGAACGTCGGGTCGTCCTGCGACACGACGGTCACCCCGGGCCCGGCGGCGAGCTGCGCCAGCACATCGCCCACGAGCACACAGGTCGGGCATTCGCGCTTCACCACCGCGACGAACCCGTCGGGCAGCTGGTGCCCTCCCCGCTCGACCGTCCCGACCCCCGTCTCGGTCATGGGGCGACCCTACCCCGCAGAGGTCGTTGTCGACCTCATGTGGCCCTGCCGGTGTGCCGATGAGGACCGGGTGAGTGGCGCGGAGATGCTGGATGAGCTGCTGGCCGAGCTGGTCAGGCAACAGGGATCGGACCTGCACATCAAGGTCGGCTCGCCGCCGAAGGTGCGCGTCAACGGCGACCTCCGGCCCGTCGATGGGTACCGGAAGCTCGACCCCGAGACGACAGCGGCGATGGCCGAGGTGGCGCTCCCCGCTCGCGTGATGCCGCGGTTCGAGGAGTACCACGACGCCGACTTCTCGTATTCCCGCACCCACATCGGACGCTTCCGCGCCAACGTGTTCCGTCAGCGCGGCTCCGTGGCGATGGTCTTCCGACGCGTGACCGACAAGCCGGTCCAGCTCGGCGACCTGGGCCTGCCCGACGTGATCCGCGACCTGTCCGAGGAGCACCGCGGCCTCGTGCTCGTGACCGGGCCGACCGGCTCGGGCAAGACCACGACGCTCGCCGCGATGGTGGATCACATCAACCGCAGCCGTGACTGCCACATCGTGACGATCGAGGACCCGATCGAGATCCTCCATCCCGACGAGCGGGCGTCGATCAACCAGCGCGAGATCGGTGTCGACGCGCTGACGTTCGGCGGTGCGCTGCGCGGTGCGATGCGCCAGGACCCCGACGTGATCCTCGTCGGCGAGATGCGCGACCAGGAGACGGTGGCCGCGGCGCTCAGCGCAGCCGAGACCGGCCACCTCGTCTTCTCCACGCTGCACACGATCGACGCGGCCGAGACGATCCACCGCATCGTCGACTTCTTCCCGCCGCATCAGCAGAGCCAGATCCGCCACGGCCTCGCCGGCGCGCTGCGGGGCACCATCTGCCAGCGACTCGTGCCCACCGCCGACGGTGAGGGCCGTGTCGCCGCCATGGAGGTGATGGTCGCCCACGGACGCATCGCCGGAGCGATCGCCGACCCCGAGCTCACGGCGACGATCCCGGAGCTGATCGCGGAGGGCACGTTCTACGGCATGCGGACCTTCGACCAGCACCTCGCCGAGCTCGTCGAGGAGCGTCGCATCACGCTCACGGCCGCGATGGCCGCCGCGTCGAAGTCGCACGACCTCAAGGTGGTGTTGCAGAACAAGGGGATCATCGACGCCGCGGGCAACGAGATCGAGCGTCCGGACCCCGTCGGAGCCGGGGGACGGGAGTTGCTCGATCAGGTGCTCTCCATGCAGCGCACCGACTGATCACGCCCGGTCCCGGGGCAGGGCGGACTATCGACGGAGGGGACTGCTCGGGTAGCGTCTGAGCGGACCGGAGGGGGTCACCGACTTGCGCGTGAAGTTCCTCGGGGTGCGTGGATCCACCCCGGCACCAGGTGAGGCGACCGCCGGGTACGGCGGGAACACGTCGTGTGTCGGGGTCGCCCCGGACGACGCGCCGCCCATGGTGCTCGACCTCGGTACCGGACTCCGGCGCCTGAGCGATGCCCCGATGCGTGCGATCGCCCTCGTGACCCACCTGCACTTCGATCACGTCCAGGGTCTGCCCTTCTGCGCCGGGCTGCTCCACCCCGACGCGACGGTCGACATCTACGGCCCGCCCCAGGACGGCGAGTCGCTCGAGGGGGCGTTCCGTCGCTTCATCCAGCCGCCGCTGTTCCCGGTCGAGCTCGATCAACTCCCGGGCACGATCCGGTTCCACGAGGTGCACGACGAGCGCTTCGAGGTCGCCCCGGGCGTCGAGGTCGAGGCTCGCCCCGTGCCCCACCCCGGACCGACCAACGGCTATCGCATCGAGTGCGACGACGCCTCGCTCGTCTACGTGCCCGACCATCAGCAGCCGGAGGACCCGAACGAGGTCGACGACGCCGTGCTGCGCCTCGCGGCGGACTGCGATCTGTTGATCCACGACGCGCAGTACACGCCCGAGGAGTTCGCCAGGAAGTCCACCTGGGGTCACTGCACGGTCGAGTACGCCGTCCGGGTGGCGATCATGGCCCGCGCCCGGCGCCTGGCGCTGTTCCACCACGACCCGTCGCACACCGACGGGATCGTCGACGTGTTGGTGGCCGGCGCCCGTGAGTGTGCCGGACGCTTCGGCGACCTCGACGTGTTCGGTGCTCGCGAGGGGTCGTCGGTCACGCTCGGCGGGGTGGCCCGCCGAGCCGGCGCGGCGCACCTCCGCTCGGTCGTCTGACCGTTCGCTCGGGCCCCTAGGCTCGCCGTCGATGAGCGACTCCACCGATTTCGACGGCCGACGCTTCCGCGACGTCCTCGGTACGTTCCCGACCGGCGTGACCGTCGTGACCGCCGACGATCCCGACGAGGGCCCGAGCGGCATGACGATCGGTTCGTTCACCTCGGTGTCGCTCGATCCGCCCCTCGTCGCCTTCCTCCCGGCCACGACCGCATCGGCGTGGCCGGCGATCGAGTCGGCCGGCAGCTTCTGCGTCAACGTGCTGGCCGTCGATCAGGTCGAGACCTGCAACACCTTCGCGTCGAAGGGTGCCGACAAGTTCGCCGCGGTGGAGTGGACGCCGGCGCCGGTGACCGGCTCCCCGGTGCTCACCGGCAGCCTCAGCTGGATCGACTGCCGCATCGAGGCCGTGCACGAGGCCGGTGATCACGTGATCGTGGTGGGCGCGGTCGTGGCGATGGAGCACGCCCGCGACACCGAGCCGCTGCTGTTCCACGGCGGGCGGTACGGGCGGATCGACCCGCTGTAGTCGCTGGTGGAGCTGGTCGCCCGCATCGTCCTCGGCGGCGTCTTCCTGCTGTCGGGAGCGACCAAGCTCGTCGATCGCTCGTGGCCCGAGAGCGCCAGTGCGTTCGGCCTCCCTCGGCTCGGCGCGTTGGCGTTGCCGCCCGTCGAGTTGGTCGTCGGTGCGCTGATCGTCGTCGGCATCGGCGGAGCGGGCCCGGTGCTGGTCGGCGCCGGGCTGCTCGTCGGGTTCACGGCGGCCATCCTCGTGCTGCTCGCCCGAGGCGGTGAAGCCCCCGCGTGCGCCTGCTTCGGGGCCTGGAGCCGTCGTCCGATCTCCGGACGCACCGTCGGGCGGAACGTCGTCCTGCTCGCCATGGCTGCTGTCACGCTCGCCGCGTGAACGACGTCGCCATGTGACCACGGAGCGAGTTGTAGTACCGATTCAGCTCACCTAGAGTGCCGATTCCAGGGTGTCGCAGAGCTAGGGAGCACAGTGTGCGGTTGCAGGATCTCTCTCCGGGTGGACTGATCGCCCGAGCCGTGGCCGACGTCGCCCACCAGCGCGAGGCGGCCCGTCGGGTGCGGCTCCGGCACCTCGCCTACGTGCTCGCCGCCATCTCCGCCTACGTGTGGTGGCGGCGCCTCATCGGCGAGCCGATCCCGCCCGGGCTGCCCGACATCCCGCCCTACATGCTGTTCCCGATGCTGATGCTCACGGTGCTGATCGTGGTCATCTTGTCGATGACGCTCGGCGCCGGGGTCTCACCGCACGTGCTCTACGACCCCAGCGAGCTCGAGTCGGGCTTCGAACGGGTCCGGGGCGCCGACATCGTCCGGGAGGAGGTCGAGCGCACCCTCAACCTCTTCCTGGCCCACAAGACCTTCCGCGATGCCATGGGTGGCACCCCACGGCGGGCGATCCTGTTCGAGGGGCCGCCGGGCACCGGTAAGACCCACATGGCCAAGGCCATGGCCGCCGAGGCCGGCGTGCCGTTCCTGTTCGTGTCCTCGTCGGCCTTCCAGTCGATGTACTACGGGCAGACCAACCGCAAGATCCGCTCGTACTTCCGAGCGCTGCGCAAGCACGCCCGTGCCGAGGGCGGCGCCATCGGGTTCATCGAGGAGCTCGACGCCATCGGCGCCTCCCGCAAGGGCATGGGCCGCAGCGGTGAGGGCGTCTCCGGCGTCGTCAACGAGCTGCTCATCCAGCTGCAGTCCTTCGACGAGCCGCCCCGCGGCGTTCGGTTCCGCAACTTCTGGATCGACCTCGTCAACCGGTTCCTGCCCGATCACCGGCGCCGTTCGCGCCGCACCGCCGCACCGGCCAACGTCCTGGTCGTCGGCGCGACCAACCGGGCCGACGACCTCGACCCCGCCCTCGTGCGTCCCGGCCGCTTCGACCGCACGATCCACTTCGGCCTCCCGACGCGATCGGAGCGCCGCGATCTGATCGACCTCTTCCTCGAGACGAGGGCCCACGTCCCCGCGCTCGACACCGACGAGCGCCGCGACGCACTGGCGAGCATGACCCTCGGCTACTCGCCGGTGATGCTCGAGCACCTGCTCGACGAGGCGCTGGTGTGGGCGCTTCGCCGCGGCGCCGATCGGCTCGACTGGGCCGACATCCAGCAGGCCAAGTTCACCGAGGAGCTCGGCCTCAAGCAGCCGGTCATCTACGAGGCCGGGGAGCGGGAGCGCATCGCCACCCACGAGGCCGGCCACGCGCTCGTCGCCCACGACGTCGGCACCGACCGCAAGCTCGAGATGCTCTCCATCATCAAGCGGCGCAACGCGCTTGGCCTGCTCGCCCACTCCGACGTCGACGAGCGCTTCACCCGCAACCGCTCCGAGCTCCTCGCGATGATCGACATCTCCTTCGGCGGGCTCGTCGCCGAGGAGCTGCTCCTCGGCGAGTTCGGCACCGGACCGTCCGGGGACCTCCACGCCGCCACCACCCTCGCCGCCAAGATGGTCGGCGCCTACGGCATGGGCTCGTCGCTCATCTCCTACGAGGCGGCCGAGGTGCAGGGAGCCGGCAACGTCGTCGCGAAGGTGCTCGGCACCAAGGAGGCCCGTGCCGAGGTCGAGCAGATGCTCGGTGACTCGCGTGCCCGGGTCGAAGCGCTCCTCGAGGAGCGTCGTCCGGTCCTGGAGCGACTCCGCGACGAGCTGCTCGAGCGAGAGGAGCTCGTCGGGGACGAGATCCTCGAGGTGATCCGACGGGGCGAGGAGGTCGTGCTCGACCTGACCGAGGATCAGTCGGTGACGCTCAGCCGCCAGCAGATGAAGGCGTTGATGAGCGACGTCTCCCGCCAGGACTCGTAGCGGCCCGACGGGCCGCCGTGCCCGGCCCCGAGCTCGGTCTTCAACAGGATCGGCCGCTCGGGATCGTGGCCGAAGGTGGCCCGGAGCTTGGCCACCCACTTCGTCGGCTCCCAGTAGCCGACCCGGGGGTCGTTCCAGCCGCTCGTGACCAGCAGGGCCGGCGGAGGAGCATCCGGGAGCGCCTCGTAGGGGGCGTAGGCGCTGATGATCCGGTAGTCCTCGAGGTCGGCCGGGTTGCCCCACTCCTCCCACTCGGTGACGGTCAGGGGGAGCGCCTCGTCGAGCATCGTGTTGACGACGTCGACGAACGGCACGGCTGCGACCGCAGCGGCGAACAGGTCGGGCCGGCGCGAGATCGTGGCGCCGACGAGCAGGCCGCCGGCGCTGCCGCCGACCAGTGCCGCCCGGTCGGCCGCGCCGAAGCCGCCGGCGATGAGGTGCTCGGTCACCGCGATGGTGTCGTCGAAGGTGTTGGGCTTGGCGGCGAGGCGACCCTGCTCCCACCAGGTGCGGCCGAGCTCGCCACCGCCGCGCACGTGCGCTGTGGCGACGACGACACCACGGTCGAGGAGGCTGAACTCCGAGTAGGAGAACCCCACCCGGCTGCTCACCTCGTAGGCGCCGTAGGCGTTGACGAGCAGAGGAGCGGTGCCGTCGACCGGGGTGTCGCGGTGCCGGACCACCGTGGCGGGCACCTCGACCCCGTCGGCCGCCGTGGCCCAGGTCCGCTCGACCACGTAGGCATCGAGGTCGACCCCCAGGACGGGTTGGCGGTGGATCTCGCGCCGCTCACCGGTGGAGAGGTCGACCTCGAGCCAGGTGCGCGGCTGCACGGGGGACTCGACCTCGACCCGGTAGGCCGAGGCGTCGACCTCGGCCATCGACGACGCCGACACCTCGACGATGTCGTCGGCCGGCCAGATCGACCGGCGGTCGGTCGAGGCGAGGTCGACCACCTCGACCAGCGGCTGCATCCGTCGACGACCGTGCACGACGACCACGTCGCCCATCACGTCGAGGTCGTCCCAGCGCACGCCGTCCTCGGGGGCGAGGAGCTCGCGCCACTCTCCGGGACCGTCGTCGCCGAGCGGCGCGTCGACGACCCGGAAGTCGGGGTCGGTGTCGTTGGTCAGCATGACCACGCGATCGCCGGCCGTGTCGATCCCGTACTGCACGCCCTCGGTCCGCTCCGCGACCATGACGAGCGGGCCGGCCGGACGATCGGCGTCGACGAGGCGGGCCTCGCTGGTGGTCCGCGACTCGCTCGTGAGCACCAGCCACCGGTCGTCGCGGGCGCGGGCCACGCCGAGGAAGAAGCGCTCGTCCGGCTCCTCCCAGACGAGCTGGTCGAGGTACGTCTCGGTGCCGAGCCGGTGGCGCCACACCTGCCAGGTCCGCATCGCCTCGTCGGGTGAGGTGTAGAGGATCGTCTGGGAGTCGTTGGCCCACGCCAGCCCGTAGTGCACGAGCTCGATGACGTCCGCCAGCTCCTCGCCGGTGGTCAGGTCGCGGAAGCGCAGGGTGTAGCGCTCCGAGCCGTCGTGGTCGACGGTGTAGGCGAGCAGCCGGTGGTCGGGGCTGACCGACAGGTCGCCGATCTCGACGTAGTCGTGCCCGGCCGAGAGCTCGTTCTGGTCGAGGAGGACCTGCTCGTCGCCGCCATCGCGGGGGCGACGGCAGAACCGCGGGTAGGCGTCGCCCTCGACGGTCCGGACGTAGTGCTCCCACGGCCCGTGTGGGACCGGGACGGAGTCGTCGGTCTCCCGCACCCGTGACCGCAGCTCCTGGAACAGCGTCTCGCGCAGGTCGGCGAGCGGTTCGAGCGCCTCGTCGGTGAAATTGTTCTCGGCCTCGAGGTGGGCGAGGACGGCGGGATCGTCGCGGTCGGCGAACCAGGCGTAGTCGTCGACCACGGCCTCGCCATGGAGCTCGCGGACGACGGGCCGCCGCTCGGCCACGGGGGGAGCTTCTGGGTCCACGGGGGCCGACGCTACCGTCGCGCCATGCCGATCTACGCGCTGGGCGACCTCGAACCGACCATCGACGCGACGGCCTTCGTCCACCCGGAGGCGGTCATCATCGGCGACGTGCGCATCGGCGCCGGCTCGTCGATCTGGCCGTGCGCGGTGCTTCGCGGCGACGACGGCCCGATCACGATCGGCAACGGCACGTCGATCCAGGACGGCGCGGTCGTCCACACCACCGAGGAGAGCCCCACGCAGGTGGGGGACCGGTGCGTGATCGGCCACATCGTCCATCTCGAGGGTTGCATCGTCGAAGACGACGCGCTCGTCGGCTCGGGATCGGTCGTGCTCCATCGCGCCGTGGTGCGCAGCTGGTCACTGGTCGGCGCGAACGCGGTGGTGCCCAACGGCATGGAGGTGCCCAGCGGCGCGATGGCGCTGGGCATCCCGGCCAAGCTGCGGGCCGACACGGTGACCAAGGAGATGATCACCGAAGGCGCCGAGTCGTACCTCGATCGAGCCCGTCGCTACCCGACGGAGCTGCGCCGGATGGACTGAGCCGCCTGCCCACGCGGGGACGGCGACGCCGTCTCGAGGGCCGGCTCGGTCGGCGGCGTCGGAGCCGGGCGCCGACGCCGTGTGGCGAGGAACCAGGCGAGCGACGCGATGGCCGCGCCGGCGAGCACGTCGACCACGAAGTGGTTGGCCGTGACCACCACGACGAACGACGTCATCAGCGCATGCAGCAGCCCGAGGCGACCGCCCCAACGGGCACCCATGCGTCGGAGCGTCAGGGCGACGAGGATCGCCCACGCCACGTGGAGCGAGGGCATGGCGGCGATCTGGTTGGCGCCCTCGGCGCCCGGGATGGCGTACGGGTTCGGCCCGTAGACCGCGCCGCTGTCGACGAAGCCGTCGAGCATGCGGGGCGGCGCCAGCGGGAAGAGCAGGTGCACGGCCGTGCCGATGACCGTTGTGATCACCAGCGCGGCGCGCAGGACGAGGAACGCGGAGTAGCGGTGGCGCCAGAACGCCACGGCCAGCACGGCGACCGTCAGCGGGAAGTGGACCAGGTAGTAGGTGTTCGCCACCCAGAACAGCGGGCGGGCGTCGAGCACCTGCTGGAGCGTCGACTCCCAAGCGATGCCCAGCAGGTCCTGGACCTCGAGGATCCGCTCGGCGTTGGCGATCGCCAGTTCGAAGTCGTCGCCGGTCAGCGAGCGGACCGATGAGTAGAGCAGCCACAGGCTGGCGAGCACCATGACGTTGCGCAGGGTGTCGCGGCCCGTGGGGCGGCTCGTCTCCTGTGGCGTCGTGGCGGTCATCGGGTCGTCTCAGCTCGTGGTCATCTGCCGGAAACACAGACTACGCAGGGGGTGTCGCACGTTTCCCGCCTCTTTGACAACGGCTCGCCGGCTCCCGTTGTTCCTGTTCGCCGCCCACGCCGGTCCCGGGTCAGGACCTTGGTCCTTCACTCTCCGCTCGATGTGCCGATGGAGACCGAGTCCGAGCACTGAGCTGGGGGCGGGGCGTTGGTGGTTCCGGCGCCCTCAGCGAGAACATCAGGAGCCCCCCATGATCAGAGACTTCACCAGGACGATCGGCGGTCGCCTGTCCGTGGCCTTCGCCGTCGTGATCCTCGTCGTGCTCGCCTCGACCGGCATCATCTGGAACGCCCAGACCTCGGTCGAGACCTCGTTCGACTTCTATCGCCTGAACAACGCCGGCGAGAAGGCGGCCGCTGACGTGGTGTCGACCCAGCGGCTGCGCCGGACGATCGCCGCCGAGTACCTGCTCGAGCCCGACGCAGCGCTCGTCGAGCGGTTCGAGGAGCAGCGCTCCAGCGCTGCGTCGACGCTCGACCAGCTGCGCGAGGACTTCGGGCATCGTCCCGACATCGTCGATGCGATCGAGGTCGCGAACGACGCCGGTGGCGTCTACTCGCGGATCTTCCTGGATCAGGCAGTCCCGCTGGCGGAGGGAGGCGACCTGGAGGGAGCGCGCGCGCTGCTGCCGGAGATGGTCGATGCCCAGGTCGTTGCCCGCGACACCACGTTCGTCGTCCGGGACCTCATCGCCGAGCTCAGCGCTCAGCGGAGCGACGAGGTGCGCGACGGGGTCTCGAGCTCGATCATCACGGTGCTCCTCGGTGGCCTCGTCACCGCTGCCGTTGCCGTCGGAGCGGCGCTCGTCGTGCGTCGCTCGATCGTCAAGCCCGTCAGCAGGCTGAACGCCGCCGCCGACCGGCTCGCCGAGGGCGACAACGACGTCGATCTCGACGTGACCGACCACGACGACGAGCTGTCCCGCCTCGAGAGGGCCTTCGACGGCATCCGTTCCTCGTCGGCCGCTTCCGCCGGCGTGGCCGAGCGCATCGCGAGCGGGGATCTGACCGTCGAGGTCCCGGTTCGCTCCGAGCGTGACCAGTTGGGCAAGGCCCTCGAGGCGATGGTCGGCCAGCTCCGTGGCCTGGTGGAGCGGGCCAGCGGCTCGGCCACCGAGGTTGTCGACCGAGCGGCCTCCCTGGCGGAGGTCTCGGCGGAGAGCAAGGCGACCACCGACCAGCTCGCCACCAGCGTCCAGGCCGTGGCCGAGGGTGCGCTGCACCAGGCCGAGTCGACCGAGGACGTCGCCGCCTCCGGCTCGGAGATCTCGACCCAGGCCGATGACATGAGCGCCCGGGCCACCGAGGCCGGTGAGGCGGTCGATGCCGCCCGCGACCGGGGCCGTGAGGGCCAGGTCGCCGTCGACCGGGTGTCCGACGTCATGGACTCGGTGCTCGACCAGACCACCCAGACCACCGAGCTGATCGCTGGTCTGGAGGAGAAGGCCAACGGCGTGTCTGCCACCGTCGAGGTGATCCGTGGGATCGCCGAGCAGACGAACCTGCTGGCGCTGAACGCCGCGATCGAGGCCGCGCGTGCCGGTGAGCAGGGCCGTGGCTTCGCCGTGGTGGCCGCCGAGGTCAAGGCCCTCGCCGAGGAGGCCGCCCGCTCCACCCAGGAGATCGACGGGATCGTCACCGAGGTCGTCGACGCCGTGGGCACCGCCAACACCCGAGCCCGCGCGAACCTCGAGTCGGTCGCCGAGGGCAAGGGCCTGATGAGCGACGTGCTCGCCGCCTTCGACGGGATCGCCCAGTCGATCGAGCAGCTCGCCGCGACCACCGCAGCCACCCAGGAGACCGCGCGGACCCTCCAGGAGCGGGCCGCGTCGATCGGTGGGCAGACCCAGTCGCTGGCCGCGCTGGCCGAGGAGAACGGGGCCTCCAGCGAGGAGGCCTCCGCCGCAGCCGAGGAGATGGCCGCCAGCACCGCGGAGATCGACAGCTCCGCCCAGAGCCTCAAGGCCGCCGGCTCCGAGCTGCAGGACTCCCTCAGCGCCTTCCGGCTCTGACACGCCCGGCTGGGGCCCCGGAGCCCCCGGAGCTCGAGGCTCCGTCCCCCTCCCAGTGTCCTCGCCCTGGCGGGCTGCGGCCCGGAGCCCCAGGCGAGACGCGGCTGAGGTTCGCTCCGTGCCCGGCGGCTACCGTCGCCCGGCATGAGCGCGACTGAGGCCATGGGCAGGATCGGCATCTGGACCGGGGTCTTCGACGGCAACCCGTCCTCGGTCATGGCCGAGGCGGCCGCCGAGCTGGAGCAGCTCGGCTTCCGGGGCCTGTGGATCCCCGAGACCGTCGGCCGCGACCCCTTCATCAACGCCGCGGTGATCCTCCAGGCCACCGAGCAGCTCAACGTCGCCACCGGCATCGCCAGCATCTGGGCCCGCGACCCCATGACCTCCAAGGCGCTCAACCAGTCGCTCAACGAGGCCTACGACGGCCGCTTCGTGCTGGGTCTCGGCGTCAGCCACCACACGCTGGTCGGCTTTGTCCGCAAGCACGACTACTCGAAGCCCTACACCAAGATGAAGGAGTACCTCGAGGCCTACGGCGCGCGCATGTTCCGTGCGGTCGGCGCCACCGATGAGCCCGAGGTCGTCATCGCCGCGCTGGGCCCGAAGATGCTGCAGCTCGCCGCCGAGCAGACCGCCGGAGCCCACCCGTACTTCGTCCCGCCGGAGCACACGGTCCTCGCCCGCGAGGCGATCGGGCCCGACAGCTGGCTGGCACCCGAGCAGATGGTCGTGCTCGAGACCGACCCGTCGACGGCCCGCGAGATCGCTCGACAGCACATGAAGGTGTACCTCGACCTCCCGAACTACGCGAACAACCTCGTCCGGCTCGGGTACGACGCCGAGGAGATCTCCGGCGCCAGCGACCGGGTGGTCGACGCCATCGTCGCGTGGGGCGACGAGGACGCCGTGAAGGCGCGGGTCCAGGCCCACCTCGACGCCGGTGCCGACCACGTCTGCGTACAGGTGCTCGAAGCCGACGGTCGGGCGATCCCGATGGAGGGCTGGCGCCGGCTGGCCGACGCCCTGCTCTAGGCCGCGCCGGTGAGCTGGGATCCGAACTCGCACCCGGTCGCTGCGGTCGGGCGACAGCTGCGCGCCAACCACCTCTTCTCGGGACGCGACATCCCCTGGCTCGTCGAGCTGCAGGCGCGACGGCGGGGATCGCATCCCTTCGTCGTCTGGGAGCCGTTCGAGGGTGAGCCCCGCACGTGGACCTACGCCGGGTTCGCCGATGAGGTCGCGTCGGTGGCCGCCGGGATGGCCCGGCGCGGCATCGGGCCGGAGGACCGGGTGTTGCTCCACCTCGACAACTGTCCGGAGCTGCTGATCGCGTGGTTCGCCTGCGCCCGGATCGGAGCGATCGCGGTCACCACGAACACGCGGTCGGCCGCCCCCGAGATCACGTACTACGCCGACAAGGCGGAGGTGCGCGCGGCGATCACGCAACCGTCCTTGGCCTCGGTCGTCGACGACGCTGCCGGCGACCTCGACTGGCTCGTCGTCATCGACCACGACGCCGGCGACGCCCCTGCGTCCGACGAACGGCCTGCCCGCGCCGACTCCTGGGACGCGCTCCACGGCGACCCGGGATCCGCCCCGAGCAGGGAGGCCGATCCGCTGGCCCCGCTGTCGGTGCAGTTCACCTCGGGCACGACCTCCCGGCCCAAGGCAGTGCTGTGGACCCACGCCAACGGGCTCTGGGGCGCCAAGACCAACGCCGACCACGAGGACCTCCGCGCCGACGACGTCCACCTGACCTTCCTGCCGCTGTTCCACACCAACGCCCAGGCGTACTCCGTGCTGTCCACGCTGTGGGCCGGCGGCACGACCGTCGTCCAGCCGCGCTTCAGCGCGAGCCGGTTCTGGGACGTCTCGCTGCGTCACGGCTGCACCTGGTGCTCGATGGTCCCCTTCATGCTCCGGGCGCTCGCGCCGTTGCCGGTGCCCGAGCACTCCTACCGGCTCTGGGGCAACGGCGTGTGCGCCCCGCCGACCGATGAGCACTTCGGCGTCACCACCATCGGCTGGTGGGGCATGACCGAGACGATCACCCACGGCACGGTCGGCGACTGGCGCTTCCCCAATCCGACGATGTCGATGGGACGCCCGGCCGCCGAGTACGGCATCGCCGTGGTCGGCGACGACGGCGTCCCCGTTGCGGTCGGTGAGACGGGCCGCCTCAAGGTCCTGGGCACCCCCGGCCTGTCGCTGTTCGCCGAGTATCTCGGCGACCCCGTGGCGACGGCGGCCGCCTACGACGCCGATGGCTGGTTCGACACCGGCGACCGGGTCCGGGTCGGCGAGGGCGGCTGGCTCCACTTCGCCGATCGCGACAAGGACATGCTCAAGGTCGGGGGCGAGAACGTCGCGGCCTCGGAGGTCGAGCGGGTGATCGCCACCGTCCCCGGCGTCGCCGAGGTCGCCGTCGTGGCGCGTCGTCACGAGATGCTCGACGAGGTCCCGGTCGCGTTCGTGTTGCCGGCTCCCGGTGCCTCGATCGAGGCAATGGCCGAGCTGGCCGTCGCCCAGTGCCGTGCGCAGCTGGCCGACTTCAAGGTCCCGACCGAGGTCCGGATCGTCGAGGAGCTGCCCCGATCCACCCTGGAGAAGATCGCCAAGGCCGAGCTGCGCCAGCTCCTCGCCGACGAGGGCTGAGTCGTCACCCGGCTGGGGCCCCGGAGCCCCAGGCCGGGTAACCCCACCGCGACACACCCTGCGGCTACGGTCGGTCCTCGTGACGACACCAGCCGAGGAACCCGTCGACACCGGCGACGCCGCTCCGGTCCGTCGGCTCCGTCGACCGACCCGCACCTCGGCGTTCGGGGTCTCCAAGCGGGAGAGCCACGACGCCTCCGGCTTCTACGATCGCTTCACCGCCCCCGAGCTCTCCGACGACGACGACGTGCGCCGGCTCGACCAGTCCGTCGTGGATCACGTGTGGACCGGCGACGCCCGAGACCTCATCGATCTGCACGTCGCGCCGTCCTCGGTCGCGCTCGTGGTCACCTCGCCGCCCTACTTCGCCGGGAAGGCCTACGAGGAAGAGCTCGGCCGGGGTCACATCCCGGCCGACTACTTCGACTACCTGCAGATGCTCCACGACGTGTTCGCCGCCTGCGTGCGGGCCCTCGAACCCGGCGGTCGCATCGCCGTCAACGTGGCCAACCTGGGGCGCAAGCCCTACCGATCGCTGTCCGCCGACGTCACCCGCATCTTCGAGGACCTCAAGCTCCTGCCCCGCGGTGAGGTCGTCTGGCGCAAGGCGGCCGGGGCGAGCGGCTCCTGCGCCTGGGGCTCGTACCAGAGCCCTCGCAATCCCGTCCTGCGGGACGTGACCGAGCGGGTGATCGTGGCCAGCAAGGGTCGCTTCGACCGTCCGATCGACCCGGCCAAGCGGGCCAGGGTCGGGTTGCCGAACGAGCGGTCGATCCTCGCCGACGAGTTCCTCGAGTCGACCCTCGACGTGTGGGACCTCCCACCCGAGAGCGCTCGCCGCGTCGGTCATCCGGCGCCGTTCCCGGTCGAGCTGCCGCAGCGCTTCATCGAGCTCTACACCTACCGCGACGACATCGTGCTCGACCCGTTCATGGGTGCCGGGTCCACCGCAGTCGCTGCGTTCCGGACCGATCGACGTTTCCTCGGCTTCGACACCGACCCGGTCTACGTCGACCTCACCGAGCAGCGGCTGGCCGGCGAGGCCGATGCCGCCGAGTCCGCTCCGGGACCGCTGCCGGACGATGCCTACGGCCGAGCGCGCAGCGAGGGGTGGAATGCCGGCAAGCTCGCCCGCCTCGCGCTGGAGCGGGCCGGCTTCGTCGACATCCGCGACAAGGTCAAGGTGCCCGCCGCCGGTGTCCAGCTCGGCTACACGGCCCGCTCGCAGGACGACCGGCTGTACCGCTTCATCGTTGCCGGTCCGCATGCCGTGCACCGCCCAGGACTGCGGCGCAGCGAGATCGTCTGGCGGACCCTCGGTGAGGCCTCGGCGCTGCACCACGCCGATCCCGGTCCGCTGGTCGTGCTGAGCACGGCGCTGCCGAGCCGGGCCAGCTCGCTGGGCAAGGCGCTGCGAGCGGTCACCGGTCCGGACCAACCCGTCCTGGAGGTGATCGACCTGCTCGACGACGCCCACCTGGAGACGCTGGCCGGCCTCGCCCGAGGGGGCTGACCTGCCCAGCGTCCGGACCGAGCTGACCGAGCTGCTGACCGCAGCCGGGATGCTCGGCTACGACCATCTCGACCGTGCGCTCGTCCGGCGACCGGCCGAGCTCGTCGACGTCGACGACGAGACCTGGTCCCGTCTGGCCGATGCGGCCGACGGTCCGGGGATGCGTCCGGTCGCGCAGGCGGCGTGGCGCAACGGGCAGGTGTTCCTGGAGGCGGCGGACGCGCTGCGAGGTCGCCGTCCCCTCCGGATCGAGTGGAAGGGCGGCCATCGAGCGCCCGGACCGACCCCCGTGCCCGTCGATCTGCGCGTCGACCACGTCTTCCTGGTCTCGTGCAAGTACGCGTCGCGGATCCTGCTCAACAGCGCGCCCGCCCGGCTCTTCGACGGAGCCGCCGAGGCCGGCCGCGACTGGTACGTCGAGGTCGCTCGTGACGAGACCCAGGCTCTCTACGAGGTGGCGCGAGCCGAACTCGCTGCCGATGTCGAGCTGCCGCCGTTCGTCGGTGACCTGGCCGCCCATCACCGCAAGGCGCTGAAGCCAGTCATGGCCGAGCGCGACTGGGGCGCAGCCGGGGCCGCTGCCTATGCCGAGCTGGCGGCCGCTGTCGGGCGGGAGTCGGCGGCGCGTTGGCGTGCTGCGCTGAGCTCGAAGCGACGCCGCGAGGCCGAGCTCTGGCGACTGCTGCGGGTGACCGACGCGCCGTACTTCGTGCTCGGTACCAGCGGCGATCACGTGCTGCGCGTGCGCGTCGCGACCCCGTGGGACTGGCGTCGCCGCTACGACCTGAAGGCTCTCGAGGTGTGGGGGGCCGAGGCCGGTCAGCCGCAGGTCGGCTGGCGGGCCACGGTGTTCGATCGCGAAGCGGGAGCGGAGCGGCCGGTCGAGGGCCACGTCGAGGTCCGCTGGAGCCACGGCCGCTTCGCTCAGCCCCCCGAGGCCAAGGTCTACCTCGACACCCCCCACCACCGGGTCCCCGGCTACGAACCGCTGAGCTGAGCGTCCGCGCACACGGCCTTGGCCGCAGCCCGTCAGGGCGAGGACACGGGGAGGAGGGCGGTGCTCCGGGGTCCCCGCCCGGGCATCAACGCAGCTGGGCGCGGCTCCGGGTGCGGGAGCGTTCGGCGTCCCGCCAGCGGCGAGCGTGCTCCAGCCGCTTCTCGAGCTGGGCCATCGTCGCCTCGGCCACCGAGGTGATCCCGGCCGTGCGGTTGAGCTCGCCGTTCACCCGGGCGTGGCTCTCGCCGGTCAGGTCGCTGATCACGCCGGCGACGTGCGAGTTCTCCTCTCGGAGCTCGATGCGTCGCTGGCGGGGGCTGGGGCCCGCCGAGTCGGGCAGCGGCGGAGGTGGGGCGAGGGGGAGCAGGAGCTCGGGGTCGTCGACGTCCACGAGCTCGCGGTCGGGATCGTCGGGGTGGTCCTGGGCGAACACCGACAGCTCGGCGACGGAGTCGTCGAGCGTTCGCGCCGACAGGGGAGCGAACAGCGAGAGCTGCTCGGCGTCGGGCTCGTCCGGGCGTTCGGTCGGTTCGGGCTCCGCCTGCTCGGGGTCGTCAGCGGCCGAGTCCCGGTGGAGGGCGTGGCGTCGCGACTCGGCCATCCGCTCGGCGAAGGTGCGCAGTCGCGGATCGTCGGGCAGGAAGAAGAACGAACGCTGGCGACCGAGCCCGGGCGTCCAGCGGACGAGCCGGCCGACCGCCTGGCGGAAGAACAGCTCGGTGGCCGTGGTGGTCGCCCACACGCCGATGCGGAGGCGGGGGATGTCGACCCCCTCGGACACCATGCGCACGGCGACGATCCAGGGCTCATCCGAGGCGGCGAACGCCGCGATCCGATCGCTCGCGGACGGGTCGTCGGACGTGGCGACGATCGCCCGGGCCCGGAACCGGCTGCGGAGCAGGTCGGCGATGGCCCAGGCGTGCTCCTGGTCGGTGGCGATCACGAGCCCACCGGCGTCGGGGTGCGTCGCTCGGAGGCCCAGCAGGTGATGGTGGGCCTGGCCGAGGACGGTGGGCAGCCAGTCGCCCTCGGTCGACAGCGCCGTGCGGAGGCGCTGGCTCGCCGCCGTGCGGTCGAGGGCGTCGTCGAACGTCGCCTCGGCCACGGAGCCGTCGGGAGCGACCCATTCCATGTGCCCGTTGAAGCGGGGGAAGAACACCGGCCGGACGACGCCGCCGTCGGCGAGGGCGGCGTCGTAGCCGTACTCGACGTCGGGCTTCGCCACGCCGGTGTCGTAGCGGACGAACGGGATCGCGCGGGTGTCGGACCGGAACGGCGTGCCCGACAGCGACAGCCGTCTCGCCGCCCCCTCGAAGGCCTCCCGGAGCCCATCGCCCCACGCCCGCTCGTCCCCGGCGTGGTGGATCTCGTCGAACACGGCGACCGCGCCCTTGGCGACCTTGGCCATCCGGGCGGGATCGGCGGCCACCTGCTGGTACGTCACGACCACACCGTGGACGTCGGCCGGCGGCCGGCGCCGCGTGGCCCAGTCGGGCTCGAGTCGCAGGGCCAACCGCTCGGCGGCGTCCGCCCACTGGGTCTTGAGGTGCCGGGTCGGGGCGACGACCACGAGACGGGCGCCGGGCTGCTCGGCGAGCGCGATCCGGGCCGCCGTGAGGGCGAACGTCGTCTTGCCCGCGCCCGGGGTGGCCACCGTGAGGAAGTCCGGGTCCGTCGAGGCGCGCAGCGCGTCGAGCGCGTCGCGTTGCCATCGTCGGAGTCGAACAGAGGAGGCCATCGTCTCCGGGAGGAGGAAGGGGGCGGGGGGTGCGATCGGGGACTCGCGGGATCGGGTTCGCAGGGTAGCGAGGCGTCCGAGGGTTCCGAGACCGTGGTTTTCCCGGCGGATCCCGTGGAAACCCTGGCCCCGGGGTCGGCCTGGGCCGATGGAGTTGTTACTATCTGCGTAGGAGAAATACCCCCCTCTCCGACGAGACCTGCAGGGAGTGATCGCCGTGACCGACGTCGCCTTGGACCTCAGCCGCTACGAGTTGGGTTGGAGTGACGCCGAGGACTACGTGTACAAGCCCAAGAAGGGCCTGAACGAGGACATCATCCGCGAGATGTCGTGGATGAAGGGCGAGCCCGATTGGATGCTCGACTTCCGGCTCCGCTCGTACCGCACGTTCCTGCGCAAGCCCATGCCCAACTGGGGCGGCGACATGTCGGAGATCTACTTCGACGACATCTTCTATTACATCAAGCCGACCGAGGGGCAGGTCGACGCCTGGGAGGAGCTCCCGGAGTCGGTCAAGAACACCTACGAGAAGCTGGGCATCCCCGAGGCCGAGCGGAAGTACCTCGCCGGCGTCACCGCCCAGTACGAGTCCGAGGTCGTCTATCACAAGAACCGTGAGGACCTCGAGGAGCAGGGCGTCGTCTTCCTCGACATGGACGGCGCGCTCCGCGAGCACCCGGAGATCGTGAAGAAGTACTTCGGCACGGTCATCCCGCCGGGTGACAACAAGTTCTCGGCGCTCAACTCGGCCGTGTGGTCCGGTGGCTCGTTCATCTACGTCCCGCCGGGCGTCGAGGTCGAGATGCCGCTGCAGGCCTACTTCCGGATCAACGCCGAGAACATGGGCCAGTTCGAGCGGACCCTGATCATCGCCGACGAGGGCGCGAAGGTGCACTACATCGAGGGCTGCTCGGCCCCGGTGTACTCCACCGACTCGCTGCACTCGGCCGTGGTCGAGCTGGTCGCCCTGCCCGGCAGCCGGATCACCTACACGACCATCCAGAACTGGTCGTCGAACGTGTTCAACCTGGTCACCAAGCGGGCCGCCGCCTACGACCACGCCCACGTGGAGTGGATCGACGGCAACATCGGCAGCCGCCTGACCATGAAGTACCCGGCGGTGTACCTCCTCGGTGAGGGAGCCTCGGGCGAGGTGCTCTCGGTGGCCTACGCCGGCCCCGGCCAGCACCAGGACACCGGCGCCAAGATGGTCCACGCCGCCCCCAACACCACCTCCAAGATCGTCTCGAAGTCGATCTCGAAGGACGGTGGCCGCACCTCCTACCGCGGGCTGGTCCGGGTCGAGGACGGTGCCGAGGGCTGCAAGAGCCACGTGCAGTGCGACGCGCTCCTCCTCGACGAGGAGAGCCGCACCGACACCTACCCCTACCAGGAGATCGGCGAGCGTGACGCCGAGATCGGCCACGAGGCGACCGTGTCCCGGGTGGCCGACGAGCAGCTCTTCTACCTGATGAGCCGCGGCCTCACCGAGGAGCAGGCCATGGGCATGGTGGTGAACGGCTTCATCGAGCCGGTCACCCGCACCCTGCCGATGGAGTACGCGGTCGAGTGGTCGCGCCTGATCGAGCTCCAGATGGAAGGGTCGATCGGCTGATCGAGCCTGCGGCCCGAGCGGCCCGTCGAGCGAGCGGACCCGGAGCGCCACCGGAGGTGGCGTGGAGGATCGAGGTAGCGCGACCGGAGCGGGGCAGCATGGAGGGCTCCATCGGCTGATCCGGTCGGCTCGATCTGATCGTGCAACCGAGGGTCGCCACGCTCGTGGTGTGTGGAGCCGACGGTCGTCCCGTCGGCTCCACGGGTCCACTGCCGGTCTCCTCCCCGTGGTGGATGGAGACCGGACCCGTGGTCGATGCCGCTGAGGCGGCCATCGGCTCGCCGCCCATCGTCCTGCGCCTCCTCGACGCGGACGGCGACCCACATGGCGGGCACGTCACCTACCTCGTCCAGGTCGCCGACGTGCCCGATGGGCTGGTGCCCTGGTCGGGTGAGCTCGACGACCATCCCCTCCGGATGCCGTGGGCCCGTCCGGGCGGCCCGGTTGCTGATCTCGCCTGGGCCGTCGACCGGTTGGCCGAGCTCGGCCGTGACCTCGTCGCCCCGCCCGTGCAGGAGCGCACGTGGAACCTCTCGTCGCTGTGGCGACTGCCGACCACCGACGGGGTCGCCTGGCTGAAGGTCGTCCCGCCGTTCTTCGCCCACGAGCCGGCGGTGATCGGCGGGCTCGACGACCCGGCCCTCCCGCCGCTGTTGGCCGGCGAGCCCGGTCGGTCACTCCTGGCCGAGGTGCCCGGTGAGGACGGCTACCACGCTGGGGTCCGCGGTTGGGCGGAGTTCGTCGATGCGCTCGTGAGGATCCAGCTCGGCGCGGTCGATCGGCTCGATGAGCTCGTGGCGGCCGGCGTTCCGCAGGTCGGCCTCGGCGAGCTCGTCGACCGCGTCGCCGAGGTGCTCGGTCGACGACGGAGCGAGCTCTCGGTGCCCGACCTCGGCCGGCTCGAGTCCGTCCTCGCAGCGGCTCCGGCCGCGATCGAGGTCGTCGCCGAGCTCGGTCCGCCCCCGACGATCGTCCACGGCGACGCGCACAGCGGGAACTGCCGGTTCGGTCCGGACGGGGTGACCGTCCTCGACTGGGGTGATGCGTTCATCGGTCAGCCGCTGCTCGACCTCGCGGTGATCGAGTCCTACGCGCCCGAGCTGGCCGATGACGTGATCGAGCGGTGGCTCGACCGCTGGCGCCGTGCCGGCATCGGTCGGGTCGACGAGGCGTGGCGGGCGGTCGCGCCGCTCGCCCGGCTGCGGGCAGCGGTCGTCTTCCAGGACTTCCTGGACCAGATCGAGCCCGCCGAGCGTCGGTACCACGAGGCCGACGTCGTGCCGGCGCTGGTCGGGGGTGCCAGCTGAGCGGCTGCTGGGTGACGCACCACTCCCGTCCTGTCGCCCACCTTTTCCAACACCGGCGCCCCCCGAACGCGTAGCGTGGCGCCCGGATGCGTGACAACCGTCACGTGACCGGATGACAGGGGGTCCTCAATGAAGGACATGCGCATCTTCGCCGCCGAGCTGTTCGGGACGGCGGTGCTGTTGATCGGTGGGCCGGGCACCGCGGTGCTCGCGACCGGAGCGTTCGGTCCGAGCGTCGGCGTCCTCGGCGTCGCGCTCGCCTTCGGTCTGGCGTTGCTCGTCATGGCCTATGCGATCGGCTCGGTGTCGGGTTGCCACATCAACCCGGCCGTGACGCTCGGGCTCGTGCTCACGCGGAAGACGCCGATGTCGAAGCTGCCGTACTACCTCGGCGGCCAGATCATCGGAGCGGTCCTCGGCGGCCTCGTCGTGTGGATCATCGCGAACGACATCGACGGCTTCTCGGCCGACGAGACCAACTTCGCCGTGAACGGCTGGGCGCAGCTGTCGCCGGGCGGCTTCGGCTTCTCCGCGATGGCGATCACCGAGATCGTCATGACGGCGCTGCTCGTGTTCGTCGTGCTCACGACCACCCGCAAGGGCTTCAGCGCGGGACAGATCGGGCTCACGGTCGGGCTCACGCTCACGCTGATCCACCTCATCTCGATCCCGGTGACCAACACCTCG
Source organism: Actinomycetota bacterium (assembly GCA_039185015.1). Taxonomy (GTDB): domain Bacteria; phylum Actinomycetota; class Acidimicrobiia; order Acidimicrobiales; family Poriferisodalaceae; genus JBCBSZ01. Next base: position 20,728 of record JBCDAU010000042.1, on the reverse strand, counting down.
GTGAACCCGGTCCGGAGCCTCGGCATGGCGGTCTTCGCTGGCGGTGACGCGATCGAGCAGTTGTGGGCGTTCATCCTGTTCCCGCTGCTCGGCGCCGTCCTGGGCGTGCTGATCTGGCTGGCGATCGAGGACGAGTCGCTCGAGGACACGATGCTCGGCGACAGCCCGCTCGTCGACGTGCGCGACAAGGCGCAGGCGGCCACCGAGCAGCTGTCCGACGCGGCGAGCGGCGTCACCGACCGCCTCGATCGCTGAACGGGTGGGGGTGCGCGTTGATCCGTGCGCCCCCACCGTTCGAGCGGTCGACGCTTCATTACCCCCCACCTCCTGCCGACAGAAACCTCGCCCCCCGGAGTGAACAGAGGTGATGTCAGATGAGGCTCGGTCTGAAGATCTTTGGCGTGCTCGCCATCGCCATCCTCGGTGGTGTCGCCGGCGGCGTGCTCTCCGTCAACTCGATGCGAGACGTGCAGGACCGCGCCCATCACATGTTCGACGGCAGCGTCGAGAACCTCGTGGCCGCCGGCGTGGTCATCGACGGGTACGGCACGCAGGTGCTGATCGACGTCCTGGCGGTCGAGGACGGTGCGATCACCCGCGAGCAAGCGGCCAGCGATCTCGACGACAAGCTGCCCGTCGCTCGCGAGGCGTTCGGGCGTCTGGAGGCCACTGCAGAGGGGGACCTCATTCCCGTCGTGGAGCGGATCGGCTCCGACCTGATCGAGATCGAGAACATCCCGACCGAGCTCCGGGACGAGTCGATCGACATCGATCTCGTCGCAGAGCACTCGATCGATGCCGTCGAGCACCTCCGGTCCGACTTCATCGAGCTCCGGGGCGTGCTCGAGGCGCAGGCGCTCGCTGATGACCTCGAGATCACGGCGACGGCCGACGACGCCGTCTCGCAGCAGACGACGGTGATCGTTCTCGCAGCGGTGTCGGCGGGGCTGTTCGGGATGTTCGTGCTCTGGCGACTCGTGTCCGTCGTGGCCCGCATGTCGGCGCGCGCCGACGACATCGCTGGCGGTGAGGTCGAGCACGAGCCACTCGACATCGGTCGTCGGGACGAGCTCGGCGCGCTCGCCGGCAGCTTCGATGACATGCAAGGGGTGCTGTCGATCATGGGGCGGCAGGCTGCGGCGATCGGAGCCGGCGAGCTCGCGGACCCGGCTCTCGACGAGTCCATCCCCGGCTCGCTCGGCGAGAGCTTCTCGGCGATGACGGCAGCACTCGACACCGCCGCCCGCACGGCTGGCGCGGTCGCGGCCGGCGACCTGACCAATGACGTCTTCGACGAGTCCATCCCGGGCTCGCTCGGCGCCGACTTCGCCGAGATGAGCCGGATCCTGGTCACCGTCGGCCGACAGGCCGAGGCGATCGCCGACGGTCGACTGGTCGACCCGTCGCTCGACGAGTCCATCCCCGGGCAGCTCGGTCGGTCGCTGGGCGACATGCGCCAGAACCTCGTCTCGGTGGTCACCGACCTCGTCGCGACGGCCTCCGAGCTGTCGGCCTCATCGGAGCAGCTGAGCGCGACCGCCGACCAGCTGTCCGTCAACGCCCAGCAGGGCAGTGCCTCCTCCGATGTCGTTGCGGCTGGAGCGACCTCCGTGGAGCAGGGCCTCGCGGTCATCGCCGAGATGGCCGACGAGATGAAGTCGTCGATTCGTGAGGTCGCGGACTCGGCCGAGGCCTCCGCCGGGCGAGCCAACGATGCGGTCGGCGAGGCCGGCCGGAGCGCTGAGCTCGTCGGCGAGCTGGTCGACGTCAGTGTCGAGATCGGCTCCGTCGTCGGGCTGATCGGCGAGGTCGCCGAGCAGACCAACCTCCTCGCCCTGAACGCTGCGATCGAGGCAGCCCGGGCAGGAGAGCAGGGCCGCGGCTTCGCCGTGGTCGCCAGCGAGGTGAAAGCCCTCGCCGAGGAGAGCGGCCGCTCCGTGACGCGGATCTCCGAGAACGTCACCCGAGTCCAGGACCAGTGCGAGCGCGTCTCGGTGGCGAACGCCAAGGTCGTGACCGCGATCGAGGAGCTGAGCGACGCCGGTGCGACGATCGCCGCGGCGGTCCAGCAGCAGACGGCCACGATCGAAGCGGTGGCGACCCAGATCGGTGCTGCCTCCTCGGAGTCCCAGCAGATCGCCGAGGCGGGTCGTTCCCTCGCCGGCTCGGCGCAGACCACGCTGCACTCGACGAGTGAGACGAGCCAGGCCGCGACAGCGTTGGCCGAGCTCGCTGAGAACCTCGTCCACACCGGGAGCACGTTCGAGTTCTGAGCCGGGCCACCAGGGGCGGGCCCACGGTCCGACTCCATTGGCCTCGACCGGACTGCCCGCTCGCGCCCGACCGCTGTCACACTTCGTTCGTGAGCCGTCTCGACGCCGCCGTTCTCGACGCTCCGGTGGTGGGGCGCAACCTGACGGGTGCCAGCTTCGGTGCCGAGCTCGACGACGAACCGACGCTCGTGGTGCTCCTGCGCCACCCGGGCTGACTGTTCCCCCGGGATGCCGTGCGCATCCTCGCCGAGTTGGAGGCGGGCCGCGACCGGTCACGCGTGTTGCACGTGATGGAGGGCGACGCAGAGGTGATCGACGGCTTCTTCTCGGCCCGAGCACCCGAGGCGCGGGTCGTCGCCGACTCGACCGGCGACCTGCGACGTGGGTTGGGCCTGCGACGCGGAGGCTGGTGGGCGATGTTCGGAGCCGGACCGTGGCGTCGAGGAGTCGGCTCGTTCCTGCGGGGCAACGCCATCGGACGCCCGCACGGCGCCGACGGTTGGACCTTGCCGAGCTTCCTCGTCGTCGACGGCGGCGAGGTCACCTGGCGCCACGACGGCGTCCACGCCGGCGATCATCCGGACCTCGTCGCCGTCCTCGGCGAGCTCGACCGGGCCTGATCGCGTGGCGGCGGGCTCGGCCAGGCGGGCTCGACAGGGCCCGGAGTAGCCTCTTCGCATGGCCATCTCCGAGACCGACACGCCCACCATCGATGGTATCGCGTTGACGCCGAAGGACGGCGCCATGCGGCGGCCGCCGACGTTCGCCACGGCCGAGGAGGAGCGGCTCCACCGCAAGCAGAAGCTCGCCGGCGCCCTCCGTGTCTTCGGTCGGTTCGGCTTCGGCGAAGGCGTGGCCGGGCACATCACGGTGCGCGATCCCGAGTTCCCCGACCACTTCTGGGTGAACCCGTTCGGGATGAGCTTCCGGCACATCCGGACCTCCGACCTCATCCTGGTCAACCACGCCGGTGAGGTCGTCTACGGCGAGCACGCGGTCAACCGCGCGGCGTTCGTCATCCACGCAGCGATCCACCAGGCCCGCCCCGACGTCGTCGCTGCGGCCCACTCGCACAGCCCGTACGGCAAGTCGTTCTCGTCGCTGGGCATCCCGCTGGCGCCGTTGACCCAGGACGCGTGCATCTTCTACGACGACCACACCGTGATCTCGGAACAGGGCGGGGCCGTCGTGCTCGAGATCGAGGCCGGTAGGGAGCTCGCGGCGGCGTTCCCGTCGGGGAAGGCCGCGATCCACCAGAACCACGGGCTCTTCACCGTCGGGCAGACCGTCGACGAGGCCGCGTTCTGGTTCATCTCGATGGAGCGGTCGTGCCAGGCCCAGCTGATGGCCATGGCAGCCGGTGACCCGATCGAGATCCCCCACGAGTACGCGAAGTACACGGCGGAGCAGACCGGGTTCCCAGGGGCGGGCTGGTTCAGCTTCCAACCGATCTGGGACGAGATCTGCCGGACCGATCCCGAGCTGTTCGACTGATCGAGATCAGGCGGTTCGCAATTCGATCGACCGCGACCCGAGCGCGAGCTCGCCGATCGGCACCGGCCGACTCCAGAGGAATCCCTGCGCTTCGTCGCACCCGAGATCTCGCAGCAGGTCCGCCTGCTCGGCCTGCTCGACGCCCTCGGCGATCGTGCGGAGCTGTAGGGCCTTGGCGAGCCCGACGATCGCGGCGACGATCTTCTGCGCCTTCGCATCCTCGAGCCGCGACACGAAGCTGCGGTCGATCTTGAGGATGTCGATCGGGAGGTCCTGGAGCGAGGCCAACGACGAGTAGCCGGTCCCGAAGTCGTCGACGGCGACCTCGGCGCCGAGCGCGCGGACCGCTTCGAGGGTGCCGGCGGCCTGCTCGACGTCGCTGAGCAGCACCGACTCGGTCACCTCGATCACGAGACCGCTCGCCTGCGCGCCGTGGGCGTCCAACGCGTCCTCGAGGCGGTCGACGAAGTCGTCTCGCCGTAGCTGGAGGCCACTGACGTTCACGGCGACCGTGGCTGGGATCCCTGCCCGCTGCCAGGTCGCCAACTGCTCGGCGGCTCGGCGCACGACCCCGTCGCCCAGCTCGGCGATCAGACCGTGCTCCTCGGCGATCTGGATGAAGTCGCCCGGCATCCGGAGCTCGTCGCCGTGCTGCCAGCGCGCCAGGGCCTCGACCCCGGTGACCGCTCCGCTCTGGAGACCGAGCACCGGCTGGTAGTGGCAGATCACTTCGCCCCGTTCGATGCCGACCCGAAGTTCCGCGGCGGTGGCGCGGCGCTCGGCGGCGGCGTCGGCCAACGAGGGGGAGAAGGTGACCACGGTTCGGTCGGTCCGCTTGGCCTCGTGCATCGCGAGCTCGGCGGCGGTCAGGAGCGCGTCGACGTGGTCGGTCCGGTCCTGGCCGAACACGACGGCGACGTCCACGAGCCCGAAGCTGGCGCCGACGTCGGCCGATCCCTCCGAGACGATCAGCGGGCCGTCGACCCAGAAGCCGATGCGCTCGGCAACGTCCCGGGCCAGGGCCTCGTCGCAGTCGTAGAGCACGCAGATGAACTCGTCGCCGCCGTACCGGGCGATGACGTCGGAGTCGCGGACCTGGGCGCGGATGATCTTGCCCACCTGGTCGAGGACCTCGTCGCCCGCGGCGTGTCCGAGCACGTCGTTGACCGCCTTGAACCGGTCGAGATCGAGCATCAGCAGCGAGGCGTTGAACGGGTCGCGCCGGAAGCGTCGGAGGTCGCGATCGAGGCGTTCGACGAGCGCCGTGCGGTTCGCCAGCCCGGTCACCTGGTCGGTGCGCGCCTGGACCGTGAGGAGATCGTCGGCACGGTCGCGTCTGGCAGTCGTCTCGATCAGCCCCTGTCCGAGCTCGAGGAGCCCCGATGGGATGGGACGCTCGCCGCGCAGCTCGCCGTCGACGATCTCCCACGGTGTGCCGGTCTCGCGCTCGAGGAACGAGATGATCCGCCGGTGGACCCCGGTCGTGGGCTCGTTGCCGGCGATCGCCTCCAGGATGGATGCGTGCTCCCGGTGACGGCGCTCGTCGTCCACCCGTCGTTGTGCCTGCACCTCGACCATCGTCGACACCGCAGCGAGCTCGCCGCTGGCCCGGCGACGCAGGGCGACGAGGACGGCGAGCGTGAGGAGACCGAGGCCGATCCCGAGGAGCATCTCGGCGTTCGTGAAGGCCTGCTGGCGTCTGACGGTGTCGGCCACGGGCTCGAACAACGCCGACTCGCCGGCGTTGTTGAGTCGGCGGGCGGCGACGCCGAGATCGTCCAGCACGCCATCGAACTCGGGTCGGTCGACGTTCTCCTCCCCGGCCTCGGTGATCGCACGGATGGCATCGCTGGCCTCCCGGAGCTCGTCGAAGGGCGCGTCGAGCGCCGGGAGCAGCTCGCCCTCCAGCGTGTTCAGCTGGCGGCGCACGAGGCTGTTCCAGAGCTCGACGTCCTCGAACCCTCCCCCGCCCGCGAGCCACTCCTTGCCGACGACCACCGTCTGGTGCGCCTCGATCGCCGCGCCGGCGCTGACCGATGCCTGTCCCTGCGCCTGCTCGAGCGAGGCCATCGCCTCGTGGACGTTGGAGCGGGCGGTCAGCGAGACGACCTGCACGGCGACGATGAGCGCACCGACGATCAACGACAGCGTGGTCAGGCCGCGCCGGACGCGGCGGCCGTCGGGTGCAGGTCGCGCGTCGCTCATCCGAGCACGAACCGGTCGATGCTCCATACCCAGGTCTCCAACTCGACGGCCCACGGTGACCCGTCCGGGAACACGACCCGGAACGGGCCGCCGTCCTCGACGGCGATCGGCTCGCCGTCCTCGCGGGTGGCGAGCAGCGCGTCTGCGGGCCACTCGTCGGTCCCGGCGGTGTAGCCGTAGTCGTTGAGCGCGAGGACCTCGACCGAGCCAGATTCGAGGGCGAGGGCGGCGAAGACGTCGACCAGCTTCGGCCCCTGGAAGGTGGTGTCCGCCTCGACGAAGGGTTCGAAGACCTCGATCTCGTGCACCGGGAGCGTTTCGAGCTCGTCGAACGAGATCGTCGCTCCGTCGCCGCCGACGACGGTGATCAGGGCGTCGGACTCCGCCGGCGCCAGCTCGACGGACGGGCTGGGCGGTGCGGTCTCGTTCACGGCATCGGCGTTCGTCGCCGACGATCCGGACGCGCAGCCGGCGAGTCCGAGGGCACAGGCCACACCGATGGCTGCGAAGGTCGTGCGCATGGTTCCCACCTGAGTCGTCGATCGACGGTCAGGTCTCGATCGGCACGGCGGTGCCGACCTTGAGGCCGGGCGGAGCTGACGGACCGGTCAGGTTGCGACGTGTGAAGGCCCGCGACGGGCGCCACACTGGGGACATGCCGATGCGGATCAACTGCCGCCACTACGAGAGCCGCACCTACCCGAACGGCGACACGGTCCGGAAGTGTGATCTCGACCTGGCGCCCGAGGCGCCCTGGCGCTGTCCGGTCGACTGCCCGAAGTTCGAGCCGCGGATCATCGACACCGGCTGGGACCACGGTTCGCTGCAACCCGACCTCAGCGTCGCCGAACCGGCGAGCGTCGGCGAGGACGACTCGATCGCCGCCCTGCTCGACTCGGCCGAGGACATCGTGAACGATGCCGGGCCCCGCATCCTGGCCGAGATCGAGGAGGAGCGGGCCAAGCAGCGCCGCGGCTTCTTCGGCCGCTTCCGCCGCAAGCGCTGAGCAGCGTCAGTCGAGCCCGAACCAACGGCCGGATGCGAGGTCGATCTCGACGATCTCCCGGTCCTGGTCGTCGGCGATCGGCACCTGTGCGGCTTCGGCCCGGAGCCTCGCCGCCACCTCCAGGTGTCCCTGGGCCGCCTCCGCTCGGGCCGCGATCTCCAACGCGTACGCCTGATCGAAGTCCGCCGCGGTCGGGCACGCCCGGGTGAGATCACCGCACCGCCGCGCCATCCGTGCCCCCACCCGCACGTCACCGACGAACAGATGCGCCCGTGCGACGAGCCAGGCGGCCCGGTGTGGTTGGGGTCCGTCGGGCGGAGCAGCGCGGCGCCAGTGGTAGGCGGCGGCCCAGGCGCGCTCGAGCAGGTCGGCGGTCTCATCGTCATCCAGACCGCCACCGTCGTCAGCGATCCGCTCGAGGAGCTCCCAGGTCGAGTTGTTCGCCGTCGCGGCGAGGCGGCGGTGGTCGTCGATCGGTTCGCTCGGCTCGTCGTCGAGTGTGATGGGCCCCAGGCCGGTCCCGGTCTCGAGCAGTGACTTCATCGAGTCGAGTACGACGACCCAACTCCGCTCGACGTCCGCCGAGGTGGCCGGGCTGAGGCCGAGGTCGAGGTGTCGGAGGCGGACGCGGGTGATGGTCTCGTCATCGTTCGCCGGGGTGAGGACCCACTCGACACGACCAGGCGGTTCCTCGGCCATCGCGGTGTCGAACACGGTGTGCCAGGTCAGCAGGAGGCGCCGACCTGGCTCGAACACCTCGACCTCGCCCTCGACCGCGACCGAGCCGTCGTCGGCCACGAACCGATACGGGCCGTCGGACCGCAGCTCGCCCTCCCGGCGGGCGCCGTGGAAGTGCCTCGCGATGAACTCGGGGTCGGTGATCGCCGCCCAGACCTCAGCTGGCGTCGCTCTGACGAACGTCTCGTACACGTGCTTGGCCGCTGGCATGGCCAGCCTCCTCGTCGGTGGCGGGAGCGTTGGTCGCGGCGGCGCTCGACAGATCGGACAGCGCGGCGGCGAACGGCGTGGCGTACCGGGAGATCCAGCGATCGTGGATCTGCTGGATCGGCACGGGATTGAGGTAGTGGAGCTTGCTCCGGCCCCGACGCTCGGTGACCACGAGGTGGGCCTCCTCGAGCACCCGGAGGTGCTTCATCACCCCGAACCGGGTCATCTCGGGAAGGACCTCGCAGAGCGCGCCCAGCGGGAGCCCGTCGTCGTTGGCGAGCCGATCGAGCAGGGCCCGCCGGCTGGGGTCGGCGATCGCTCGGAAGACTCCGTCCACCAGCGGCAGAATATGTGACTCTCCGGTCACATATCAAGTCGTATTTCCCCGGCCCCCGCCGGTAGAATGGGGGTACCCCCCGAGCGTGCAGACGAGGTCGTACGTGCCCTTCCCGAACCTCGACCCGACGGTGCCGTCGTCGGGTCCCGCCCACCTCCGCGAGCGTCGCCAGGATGCGGCTGACCTGCTGGTCGACGCGTCGCTGCCGACGACCGACGACGAGATCTGGCGGTACAGCCGCATCGGCGAGCTCGACCCGGCCCGCTTCTCCGGGGCGACCGAACCCGGACCGGCCGTGCCGGCGCACGGGCCTGCCGACGCGTCGCTCGATGCGGTCGCCACGGTCGTCGTCCGCGACGGACACGTCGTCTCGATCGACGTCGCCGACGACGTGGACGGGCTGAGCGTCCGGCGGGCTGAGGAGGGCACCGCCGAGCAGGCCGGGCCCGGCGCGGCGATGCCGGAACCCGTCGATCTGTTCGCTGCGCTCAACGACCTGCACACCCCCGGCGGCGTCGTGGTCGAAGCGGCCCGAAACGCCGTGATCCCCGGTCCGGTCGTGGTCCGCGTCGAGACCGCCACCACCGACACCGTGTCGTTCCCGCGCCTCGTCGTGGCCACGGGCGAGCTCGCCGAGTTGACCGTCGTCGAGCTCCGCACGTCCGTCGACGGCGTCGCGCTGTCAGCCCCGGTCACCGAGCTGGCCGCCGCCCCCGGCAGTCACCTGCGCCACGTCGTCGTGCAGGACCTCGCACCGACCGTCTGGCAGCTCGGCTCGCTCGTCGCGTCCGCCGCCCGCGACGCCCAGGTCCTCGTCTCGGTCGCCGCCCTCGGGGGCGACTACGCCAGGGACCGCATCGAGACCCGCATCGTCGGCTCGAACGCTCACGCGAACATCCAGGCCGTCTACTTCGGTGAGGGCGACCAGATGCTCGACTTTCGGACCGTGCAGGACCACCTGGCGCCCCACACCGGGTCCGACCTGCTGTTCAAGGGCGCCATCGGGGGTCGGTCCCACAGCGTGTACACCGGCAACATCCGGATCGCGAAGGACGCGGGTGACGTCGACGCCTTCCAGACCAACCGGAACCTGAAGCTCTCCGAGGATGCCTGGGCCGAGTCGGTGCCCAACCTCGAGATCGAGAACAACGACGTCCGCTGCAGCCACGCCTCGGCCATCGGGCCGATCGATCCCGATCACCGCTTCTACCTCGAGGCGCGAGGCGTGCCACCGCTCGACGCGGAGCGGCTCGTCGTCGCCGGTTTCTTCGAGGAGGTCCTCGAGCGGTTCCCGGTCGCCGGCGTGACCGCCTGGCTCTCCGACGAGATCGGCCAGCGTCTCGAGGCCGTCATGGCCGATGACGAGGGGCAGCGATGAGCGTCGAGCCCGTCTGCGCCCTCGACGATCTCGGCGACGGCGAGGCCCGCCGCTTCGATGTCGCCGGCCACCGGATCGCCGTCGTCCGCATCGGCGAGGACGTCCACGCGGTCGGCGACCGGTGCAGTCACGCTGACGTCTCGCTCTCCGAGGGCGAGGTGTGGGCCGACGAGTGCAGGATCGAGTGCTGGAAGCACGGCAGCAGCTTCTCGCTGCTGACCGGTGAGCCCGACACCCTCCCGGCGATCACGCCGGTCCCGGTCTACGAGGTCCGGGTCGAGGAGTCCGATGTGAAGGTGGTGATCCCGTGAGCGGGAGCGTCCTCGAGATCAGTGGTCTCCGTGCGGCCGTCGGCGAGACCGAGATCATCACCGGGCTCGATCTCACGGTCCGCTCCGGTGAGGTGCACGCGATCATGGGCCCGAACGGGTCCGGCAAGTCCACCCTGTCCCACGTGCTGATGGGGCGGCCGGGCTACTCGGTGCTGGCCGGCAGCGTGCGGCTCGACGGTGTCGAGCTGCTGGACCTGCCGACCTGGGAGCGATCGCAGGCCGGTCTGTTCCTGGCGCTGCAGTACCCGACCGAGGTGCCCGGGGTCCGGGTGCGCGACCTGTTCGAGGCGTCCTTCGCTGCCGCCGGTCGTGACGCAACGGAGATCCCGGCGTTGGTCGGCGCCGAGGCCGAGGCGATCGGCTTCGGCGAGCAGTTCTTGGACCGCGCCCTCAACGTCGACCTGTCCGGCGGCGAGAAGAAGCGCAACGAGACGCTGCAGCTGGGCGTGCTCGCCCCGAAGTTCGCCATCCTCGACGAGCTCGACTCCGGTCTCGACGTCGACGCGCTCCGGATGTGCGCGAGCCGCATCGAGCGGGCGACCGAGGAGACCTCACTCGGCGTGATCGCGATCACCCACTACAGCCGCCTGTTCTCCGAGCTCCGGCCGGACGTCGTGCACGTCTTCGCCGGGGGCACGATCGCGGAGACGGGCGGTCCCGAGCTCGCCGATCGCCTCGAGGACGAGGGCTACGGCGCCTGGGTCACCGCCGAGGAGCCGACCGCCTCGGCGGCGGACGATCCGTTCGCGGACCCCTTCGCCTAGAAGCGGCGATCGGTCCTGGTCGGGGACGGCTGACCGCCCTACGCTGGCGCCGGTGAGCGTCCCTGCGGTCCTACCCGCCGACGAGCTCCGGTCTCGGCTCGACGATCTCCCCGGCTGGGGGGTCGTCGACGGCAAGCTCCATCGCGAGCTGCGCTTCCCCGACTTCGTCACGGCGTGGGGGGTCATGACCAGCATCGCCGTCGTCGCCGAGAAGATGAACCACCACCCGGAGTGGAGCAACGTCTACTCCCGCGTCGTGATCGACCTCGTCACCCACGACGCCGGCGGGATCACCGAGCTCGACCTCGCCCTCGCCGCCGAGGTCGAGCGGCTGGCCGGGAGCGCGTCCTGATCCGTCAGCAGGCCTACCGGGTCATGCGGCTCTGGTGGAGGATTCGCGGTGCACGTCTCACCGTCGGCGTCCGGGCCATCGTCGTCGACGACGCCGGGCGCATCTGCCTGATCCGCCACTCGTACCGCAACGGCTGGTTCCTGCCCGGTGGTGGGGTGAAGACCGGCGAGTCGCTGGTCGACGCCATGACTCGCGAGCTGGCCGAGGAGACCGGCATCACCCCGGCGACCAACTCCCATCCCGTCCACGGCGTGTACTCGAGCTTCCTCGAGCACAAGAGCGACCACGTCGTGGTCTTCCTGATCCGTGACTGGACCCGCGGCGTCGCGCCCCGGACGGCGGAGATCGCCGAGGTGCGCTTCGTCGACCCGAACGAGCTGCCGGCGGACACGAGCCCGGCGACGCAACGCCGGATCAAGGAGTTCGTGACCGGCGCCCCGGTCGGTCACCGCTGGTAGGGCGCCCGGCGCCACCAGAGCGGAGACTCAGCTCTCGATGGCCTCGTCGAGCGCCTGGGCCAGCGTGTTCCACGACAGCGTGGCGCACTTGATCCGCACCGGGAACTTGACGACCCCACGCAGCGCCTCGAGATCGCCGAGCTTGACCTCGGGATCCGGCTCGGCGGCCTCGCCGTCGTCGCCCCCGAGCTCGGACTCGTGGATCGACATCATCGCCTTGAAGGCGCCGATCTTGGCGCGGGCGTCCTGGACCGACTCGCCCTTCACCGCCGCCGACATCATCGACGCCGCCGACTGCGAGATGGAGCAGCCCTGACCGTCGATGGCGACGTCGACGATGGTGCCGTCGTCCACCTCGGCGTAGACGATCACCTCGTCGCCACAGAGCGGGTTGAGGCCTTCGGCGCGGACCGCCGGCGGGGTCTCGAGCTCACCCCGGTTCCGGGGGTTGCGGTAGTGGTCGAGAATGATCTCTCGGTAGAGGTCTTCGAGTCCGGCCATCGGTGTCGATCCTAGAGACGCTCAGAATCCGAACCACTCGTCGGCGCGCTCGAGGGCGTCGGCGAACACGTCGATGTCGGACTCGTCGTTGTAGACATACCAGCTCGCCCTGGCCGTGGCTCCCACGCCCATCTTCTTCATGAGCGGCTTGGCGCAGTGGTGCCCGGCCCGCACACAGACCCGGTCCTGGTCGAGGACCTGGGACACGTCGTGGGGGTGGACGTCCTTGTAGGCGAACGACATGACGCCGCCCCGCTCGGCCGGCTCGGACGGGCCGTGGATGACCAGACCATCGCCGAACCGCTCCTTGAGCGAGCGGAGGGCGTAGGCGGTCAGCTCGACCTCGTGGCGACGCACCTCATCCATGCCGAGGGCGTCGAGGTAGTCGACGGCGGCACCGAGCCCGACCGCCTCGGCGATCGGGGGCGTTCCCGCCTCGAACTTCGCCGGCACCTCCGCGGTGGTGAAGCCGTCGGTGCGGACGTCGGCGATCATGCCGCCGCCACCCAGGAACGGCGGCATCGCGTCGAGCAGCTCGGCCCGACCCCAGAGCACGCCGATGCCGGTGGGGCCGAGCATCTTGTGGCCCGAGAAGGTCAGGAAGTCGACGCCGAGCTCGGCGACGTCGGTCGGCACGTGCGGCACGTACTGGCAGGCGTCGGCGAGCACGAGGGCGCCGGCCGAGTGGGCGGCGTCGGCGAGCTCGCGGACCGGCACGATCGTGCCGAGCACGTTGGACATCGCGGTGATCGAGAGCAGCTTGGCCCCGTCGAGCAGCCGATCGAGACCGGACAGGTCGAGGTGTCCCCCGTCGTCGACCTCGATCCAACGGATCTCGAAGCCCTTCTGCTCGGCCAGCATCTGCCAGGGAACGATGTTGGCATGGTGCTCCATCTCGGTGAGCACGACGGCATCGCCCGTCCCGAGGTTGGCCCGACCCCACGAGCCGGCGACGAGGTTGATCGCCTCGGTCGCGTTCTTCGTGAACACCACCTCGTTCGCCGAGCTCGCACCGATGAAGCGGCCCACGGCCTTGCGGGCCGCCTCGTAGGCGCCGTCGGCATCGGCCGCGAGCTGATAGGCGCCGCGGTGCACGTTGGCGTGCTGGTGCTCGTAGTAGTAGCGCATGGCGTCGAGCACGGCGGTCGGCCGCTGCGAGCTTGCCGCGGAGTCGAGGTAGACGAGCCGTTTGCCGTCGACCTCGCCACCGAGGATCGGGACGTCGGCGCGGATCTCGTCGATGTCGATCGTGTTGGTCATCGCCACGCCTCGTAGCCCTCGCGCTCGAGGCGCTCGGCCAGTTCGGGACCGCCGCTGTCGACGATCCGTCCGTCCATCAGGATGTGCACCCGGTCGGGGGTCAGTTCGCCGAGCAGGCGCTGGTAGTGGGTGATCAGCACGACGCCCATCTCGGGACGGTCCTGGCGGACCTCCTCGACGCCCCGGGCGACGATCCGCAACGCATCGATGTCGAGCCCCGAGTCGGTCTCGTCGAGCACGGCGACCTCGGGTTCGAGGATCGCCATCTGCAGGATCTCGTTGCGCTTCTTCTCGCCGCCCGAGAAGCCCTCGTTGAGGTAGCGGTCGGCGAAGGACGGATCCATGCCGAGGCGCTCCATCCACTCCATGATCGAGATCCGGAGCTCCAGGACCGACATGTCGATGCCCTTGCGGGCCGACAGCGCCTGGCGGAGGAACTGGATCACCGAGACGCCGGCGATCTCCTGCGGGTACTGGAAGGCCAGGAACATGCCCGCCTTGCCTCGCACGTCGGGCTCCCACTCGGTGACGTCATCACCCCGGAGGTGGATCGTCCCGCCGGTGATCTCGTACTCGGGGGAGCCGAGCAGCGCCGAGGCGAGGGTCGACTTCCCGGAGCCGTTCGGCCCCATGATCGCGTGCACCTCGCCGGCGCCGACCGTGAGGTCGATGCCCTGGAGGATGTCGCTGTCGGCCTCGGCCGGGCGGGCGCGGAGACCGTCGATCTGGAGCAGGGGATCGGAGGGGGGCATGCCCTCAGTGTATTCGCACTATCGCCATAGGAGAATTCCCTCCGACATGGGAATCTGCCCCACGCCGCGCAGCAACACGGCCCCGCCCGGGTGTCAACACGGGTGATCGCGGAGGTCCTCCTTCCAGGTCCGGAACCGCTCGTGGCGCTCACCGCTGGGTCCGGCGCCGTCGCCCCGACCGTCGGGGTGGAGGTCGAAGCGGTGGGTCACGGCGGGATCGGCCGGGTCGATGGCCAGATAGCGGGCGTGGTCGCCGCGGGCCGGGCCCGCTCGCCACAGCAACCAGCCGTGGATGCGCCGCTTGTAGGCCGCTTCGGGATGGCCGAGGTCGTCTCCGAGGGTGCGGAGCACCTCGGGGGCCTCGACCCACGCCGACGCGGCGATGTTCCGGTCCCGGGTGGGGGTCTCCGGTAGATCGTCGGTGTGCACCGGCGTGTGGTCGAACGGCCGCTGATCGGCGGGGAGCGCGTCGGGCATCCCCCCAGTGTGAACCCCGCCGGCGCCCGGGGCTCAAGGCGGCAGGGGGACGGGTCGATGGGGCGAGGTGGAGTCAGCACCGACGAAGGGAGCGATCGAGCCCGGGACGCCCCGCTGGGGTCGACGGCCCGGTGCTGCGCTCGCCGTCCGGGTCATCGCGATCGCCATCCCGTTCCTCGTCGCCCTGCTGGCGGTCCGGGTGCTCGGCCGGTACTTCCTTCGCCCGGATGGCGTCGTCGGCGCCGTGCTCTGGTTCGGCCAGGCCGTCGCGGTCGGCGCCGCCATCAGCGCGGCGGCAGATCGTGGGACCCGTCGCCTGCTGCCCCTGGCCACCCTGCTCGATCTGGCGCTCGTGTTCCCGGACGAGGCGCCGTCCCGGTTCGGTGTCGCCCTCCGCGCCGGCTCGACCAAGCGCCTCCGGGACCGCTCCGAGCAACTCGCCGACGACGGCCTCGGCGAGGACGTCCAGGCCGCGGTCGAGGCAGCCCTCGAGCTCGTCGGGTCGCTGGGCCGTCACGATCGCCTGACCCGGGGCCACACCGAGCGGGTCCGTGCCTATGCCGACCTCATCGCCGAGGAGCTCGGCATGAGCGAGCTGGAGCGTCTCCACCTCGCATGGGGTGTGCTCCTGCACGACGTCGGGAAGATGGCGGTGCCATCGGAGATCCTCAACAAGGAGGAGCCCCTCACCGACGACGAGTGGGCGACGCTGAGCCGTCACCCGGAAGCCGGTCGCGAGCTGGTGGCGCCGCTCGAGGCCTGGCTCGGGGAGTGGCTCCGGCCGGTCTGGGAGCACCACGAGCGATGGGACGGGGGCGGTTATCCGGCCGGCCTCGGCGGCACCGACATCTCGATCGGCGGGCGGATCGTCGCGGTCGCCGACGCCTACGACGTCATCACCTCGAAGCGGTCCTACAAGGAATCGATGTCGCCCGAGGCAGGTCGACAGGAGATGGTCCGGTGCGCGGGGTCGCAGTTCGACCCCGAGGTGGTCCGGGCCTTCGTCGCGACCACGATGCGGCGTCGTTGGGCGGGCGGGGCGTTCGCCTCGTTGACCGAGCTGCAGTCGCTCGGCTCGTCGGTCGGCAGCGCGGCGACGAGCATCGTCGCGACGGGTGCGACCGCCGCCGTGATCGCAGGGGCCGGACCGCTCGGTGGTGCGACCGAGGTGCAGGCCGCCGTCCTCGAGGCGTCGTCCTCGGCCCCGGTGGCCGTCGAGACCACGACCACCACGACACCACCCACGACGACCGAGCCCCTGGTGCTGAGCCCGAGCCCGCTCGCCTCGACGACGACCACGACCGCGCCCGCCGGCGACACGCAGACGACCCCGCCCGAGGCGACGTCGACCACGGTTCCGTTGGGGTCGGCGTCGTCCGACACGCCGACCGGCGACGAGCCGCCGGCCGCCACGACCACCGAGCCGCCGCCTCCCGGCCAGCCGGCTGCGACCACGTCGACGAGCGTCGCGCCGAGCTCCCCGCCGACGACGACCGCAGCCGCGCCGACGACGACGGTGGCGCCGTCGTCCTCGCCGACCACGACCGCCCCGCCGACGACCACCACCGCGCCGCCCGGTGCTCCCGCGACCACCACGACGACGGCGCCGCCCACGACCACGACGACCGCGCCGCCGACGACGACCACGACCACGACAACGACCACGACGCCACCGGCGACCACCACGACCGTGCCGGCCAATCCGTTGACGTGCGAGTTCTCGGTCGTGAGCAGCTCCGGTAGCGGCTACATCGGTTCGATCCGACTGACCAACACGAGCTCGACGAAGATCGACGACTGGACGGCGACCTGGCGGTTCCAGGACGGCGAGAGCGCGCTGGTCGTGTGGACCGTCCGGCTCGTGTCGTCCGGTGATCCCGTGGTCGTGGAAGGGTTCAGCTGGAACGACGAGCTCGACCCGGGGGAGACCGTGGGCATCACGTACACCGTCCTCAACGATGGTGGTGCGCCGAGTCCGCCGCCGACCGACCTCACCGCCAACGGCGCTCCCTGCGCCTGATCACGTCCTCGAGTTCGTCGCTTCGTCCTCCGCCCGCCGGCGGACCGGCGGGTCGACCCGCTCGTGTGGCGCCTGCGACGATGGCAGAGGTGAGGGCACGTTCGTGATCGTCCGCTTCGACGACTGCGAGCTCGACCTGGGACGCGTGCAGCTCCGCCGGGCCGATCAAGCCGTCCCCGTCGAGCCGCAGGTCTTCGACGTGCTCGAGTACCTGCTCCGCCATCGAGATCGCGTGGTGTCGAAGGAGGAGCTCCTCGACGAGGTCTGGGGCGATCGCTTCGTGAGCGAGTCGGCACTGACGTCGCGGATCAAGTCGGTCCGTCGAGCCGTCGGGGACGACGGTCGCACGCAGTCCGTGATCCGGACCGTGCACGGTCGCGGCTACCAGTTCGTCGCCCACGTCGAGCTCGAGGAGGGCGACGCACCGTCGACGGATCAGTCGACGGTGCCGGTGGCCGCGGAGATCACCGCGCCGCCGGTCTCGTTCGGCCGGGACGAGCTCGTGGCCGAGGTCGGCGGCTGGATCGACCGAGCGCGCGTCGTCTCGCTCGTCGGCCCGGCCGGTGTGGGCAAGACCCACCTCGCCCGGAACGTGGGCTCACGAGTGGATGGTGCGGCGTGGTTCGTCCGGCTCGCGGAGGTCAGGGACCCCGACGACGTCGCCGATGCGGTCCTCGACGGGCTCGGTCGGCGTCGCCTCCCGGACCGGTCAGCGCTCGACTCCGTGGTGAGCGTGCTCGCCAACGCGCCGGGACTGCTCGTGCTCGACAACTGCGAGCATGTGCTGGACGCCGTGGCGGAGCTGATCCGGGCATGTCTGTCCACCGGTTCACCGGTCTCGGTGCTCGCGACCAGCCGGCAGCGGCTGGGCGTGGCCGGTGAGCAGGTCGTCCCGGTCGCCGTGCTCGATGCCGACGCCGCGGCGGAACTCGTGGTCGCACGGATCGGGGCAGCAGGTGGCCGGGTCGCCGCCGACGATCCCGACGTGCGAACGATCTGCGATCGGCTCGATCGACTCCCGCTCGCCCTGGAGCTCGCCGGAGCCCGGGCGCGGGTGCTGGGTGCGGATGCCGTCGTCGCGTTGCTCGACCAGCGGTGGGAGTTGCTGCGCGCCGGCGGCGAGGTCGACCGTCACCACGCCACGCTCCAGCAGGCGATCGCCGCGTCCGTCGAATCGCTGGATCGAACGGTTCGCCGGACCCTCGCCGCTCTCACGGTGTTCGCCGGCCCGTTCGACCTCGACGCCGCGACCACGGTCGCAGGGCCATCGATCGGCCTCTCGGAGATGGAGGTCGTCGACAACGTCGTCGACCTCGTCGAGCGCTCGTTGCTCCAGATCGAGGACGGTCGACCGGCTCGCTACCGCATGCTCGAGTCGGTCCGCATCTACGCCTCCGACCACATGCGGGACCTCGACGTGGTTCGTTCGGCGCACCTCTCGCTGTTCCGCGATCGCGCTGCGGCCAGGCGGATCCAACTCGACGGTCCCGAGCTCGAGTCGGCCATGGTCGACGCCGCTCGCGAGTGGGCGGACGTCCGCGTCGCCGTCGGCAACGCGATCTCGCAAGGTCGCAGCGACGACCTGGCGGGCCTGCTCGCCGCCACCGCGGAGTACGCCGAGCTGACCCAACGGCTCGAGCACGTCGACTGGTCTCGACGCTGCCTGGCGGCCGCCTCGGGGACCGAAGCCGAGTTGCCTCGCGTGCGCGGCGGGCTGGCACGGTTGCTCGTGCTCGAGGATCTCGCGGAAGCCGTCGCGCTCACCGAGGCCGCAGGGGAACCGGCCGACGACGCCGACCTCTCGATCGCCGCGTCCTGGTGCGGTTTCATGACCGGCGATCACGAGTCGGGTCTCCGTCACCTTCACATCGCCGACGAGGCCCGCCGTGGGACCCGCGGCCTCGGTGAGCTCTACGTCCTCGGGCTGGCCTGCTTCCATCTGACGAGATCGCGGCTCGATCCCGGCGAGCACGTCCGCAGGATGCGCCGCGCCACCCGCGACGGAGGGCCGGTCGCCGGAGCGTTCGCCGCCTGGGCCTCCGCCTGCGGTGCGCTCGCCGACCGCGACACCGACCGGGTGCTCGCCGAGATCGACGAGCTCCTCGGTCGGGCCGAGGCGACGGGACTCGAGCTGTTGTCGCTCGTCGGGCTGCGCATGCGCGCGGTCGCGTTGGCGGGAGATCCCGATCACGCCCGTGTCGCCAGCGCGCTGGTCGACGCGATGACGTTCTACCGGGAGCGTGGCCGGTGGACGTCCGTCCTGTCCGACAGCCCGATGGCTGCCCGCCTGCTCGTCGAGACCGGGCGGTACCGACCGGCGATCCGGATCCTGGCCTCACATCGGCCACACGGCTCGGTCGGTGGCTGGTCGACGACGCTGTCCGATCAGCTCCGCGCTCGGATCGTCGCCGCCGAACCGGCGCTGGATGCGGTCGACTCGGCGGCGGTCTGGTCACCGCAGCAGCTGGCCGACGAGGTGATCGACGAGCTGCGGGACCTGCTCGACGACTCGTGACCAGCCGGGGACCTTCGGCCCGGGTGGGCGTCGGCACCGCTGTCTACGGTGACCTCGTGAGCGACACGACATCGAACCCCCAGGATGCCCAAGCGATCGGTGGCAGCTTCGGTGCTCTCGTCCGGATCGTCGTCGGGCTCGCGGTGCTCGGAGCGCTCACGATCGGGCTGTCCATCGCCAGCGACGCACTCGCGCTGCTGGGCTGAGCGGTCGGCTCCCCGGCCCGGCGACCAGCGCCGGACCGGGGACGATCGGATGTGCGATCCGGGCTACTGGGGACCGACGTCGGTCTGGATGTGCAGGAACTTCACCGAGAACCCGTTCCACATGATGTCGCCGGTCGTGCAGGCCGGGCGTGGTCCGATCGTCCAGGTGAGGGTGTTCTCTCCCGTGCGCAGCACGCTCGGGTCGAGCGGCACGTTGAACGTGTTCCAGTGGTCGCTGACGCAGTCGTCGCGGTCGTAGTCGAACGGGTGCACGGCGAACGGCTCGCCGCCGTTGATGCTCAACAGGACCTGCCCGCTCTTGGGCTGATGGATCATCCCCGACAGGGTCGGGTTCGGGCCGAGCTCGTCGAGGTCGATGGTCACGGTCTCGCTCTCGCCGATCTGCCGGTCGCCGTTGCGCTGGAGGTACACGACATCACTCGCCTCGTGTGACTCGTAGCGGCCGACGACCGGACCGTCGAAGCGGATGTCGTCCCAGTGGAACGAGTAGACGTCGAAGTTCTGGTCCTTCGTCGGGTTGTAGGCGTGCGTCTTGAACAGCACGAGGCCCTGGTCGAAGGGCAGCCCGCCGGGCACGTCGACGTACCACTCGTCGAAGCTCCCGTCGGCCGTCTCGATCGCCCAGGTGATCCGCTCCTCCTCGAAGGTGATCCGCATGGTGCGCCGGATGCGGCGGTCGTCGAGCGCGGGATCCTGCGGGTACAGGTCACGCCACCAGGCCCAGTCCCACCGACCCCGCTGGGTCTCGTTGGCGAGCCAGCCCGCCGGCGCGAGCTCACCCTCACCGACCTTGATGGTGCGGACGTTGCGACGGAAGTCGAGCACGATGCGGTCGTCCGGGTAGGTCTCGCTGATCGGCGAGTCCACGGGGCCGGCGCCGAACTTCACCTCGTCGCGGGGCACGATGAGGATCTCCCACCAGCTCCGGACCGCGTGGGCATCGTTGATGTTGACCTCGAACTCGAGCGTGCCACCGTCGGCGAAGTTGAACTCCTGCCGAGGCCAGAACGCCGTCACCGTGTAGGGCGACACGTCGCCCATCGACGACATCATGTGGTTCTTGCAGATGAAGAAGCTGTCGTCGGGGTCGGCGCCGGAGCCGGTCTGTGGGGCGAACACCTCGTGCTGGGGGAGCGGCGACACGTCGGGGTTGGGTCCGGCGCAGTTGTCAGCGTGGTCGGCGAGGTAGGGCCCGAACGCTCGGGTGAAGTGGTCCTGTGGATGGCTCCGATGGGTGGTGACGAACTCCATGTCGTCGGGAAGCAGGTCCTGCGACGGGGAGGACGGGTCACCGTCGAAGGTCTCCTCGTAGGCCCAGCCCGACGTCGGCGGTGCGGTGGTGGGTGGTGCGGTGGTGGGTGGTGCGGTGGTGGGTGGTGCGGTGGTGGGTGGTGCGGTGGTGGGTGGTGCGGTGGTGGGTGGTGCGGTG
>JBCDAU010000041.1:0-48818 GCA_039185015.1 Actinomycetota bacterium | reverse complement strand
GGCGACCGTGTCGGCGAAGGCGCTGGCGGCACGGAACTTGCGGCCGTCGCTGTCGGCTGGGGCCCAGGGCACGGCCACCTCGAGGGTGGCGAGACCGTGGTCGCCCGTGATGCGCACCTGGCTGTCGGCCAGCAGGCCGACGCCCTGACGGACGCGGACGCTTCCGGCGTCGAGCTCGGCGACGGTCTCGTCGCGGGGCTCGGCGACCCGGGCGGCGGCCACGTCGAGGGCGCGGTCGATGGCGGCGAGGAGGTCGTCGGCCGCGGTCTCGTCGGTGGCGGCGAGGTGATGGGTGAGGGTCAGCAGCATGGTTCCATCTCCTGTCTCTGTATCGATCAAGTTCTTGATCGATACAGTACACCTCGACCAGGCGTTCTGCACCATGACAGGCGTCACTGGCGGAGTACCACAGCGCAGCGACGACTCGACCGGTCCGGATCGGTGGGTCCCATCGACGAGGAGCTCACGAGGCGACCCGTATGCTGGAGTCTCTCGGGGCTGTAGCTCAGCTTGGCTAGAGCACCTGCTTTGCATGCAGGGGGTCAGGGGTTCGAGTCCCCTCAGCTCCACGGCGAGCCCGGGTTCGACGGCTGCCTCAGGGCGGTGGGGTGGCCGGCTCGAAGTCGATGACGACCACGCCGCCGTCAGCCGCGTAGGTCGCGAGCTCCTCGACGGTCGGGTCGCCCTCGATCTTGACGCCGAAGGCTCGCGGCCCACGCTTCGGGCCGAGTGCGTCGAGCATCGTCCGCAGCCGCGCTCCGACCACCCCGGGATCGTCGACGAGCGTGCCGACGTGCGTCCGGCGCTCGCCGTCGAGCACGACCATGGCGGGGGCGCCACCGGCGAAGTTGTGCTTGTAGGGCGCACGAGTGGTCGTGAACAGCCGGCCATCGAGCTCGTGCCGACTGACCGGTGTGGAGTACTCGTTGCCCGACCTGCGCCCCGTCCACCGGATCTCCATCAGCTGACGGCTGACCGGGCCCCACCCTCGTCGGATGAGGAACGAGACCGTCGGGTTGAGGAGCTTCATCAGCCTCGGGTTCGGTGTCGATCGAACGATCGTTGCCATCGCTACGTCTCCCTTGTGGTCGACCCGGGCTCGCCGAGTGGCGTGCGGGCGAGGCGAGCGGCTTCGTCGGTGGGGATGCCGAGCACGCGCAGCATCAGTTCGGCGGTCCCGTCGGCGAGCTCCTCGGCAGGGACGCCCTCGTCGATGGCGGAGACGACGCCGACGATCGCTCCGTCGATGAAGCTGACGGTGGTCGCCACGTCGCCCACGTCGAATCGGCCGCTGTCGAGGCCGTTGGTGATGTCCTCGCGCGCCTGCACGCCCATGTCCGCGACGAGGTTGCTGAAGGACAATCCCGAGCGCGAGTACCAACTCCAGAGCGGGTCCTCGGCGATCGCCCGCAGCACGAAGCGGACGCCGAGCGCGACCCGGAGCGCCGGATCGGTCGAGCCGCGTGCGGCCGTGTCGATCTGTTCGGCCACGGGTGCCGCGAGCCGTTCGATCACCGGTCGGAGTACCTCGCCCTTCGATTTGAAGTGCAGGTAGAAGGTGCCGTGGCCGACGTCGGCCGCCTCGGTGATGTCCTGGATCGTGACATCGTCGACGCCACGATCTCGCATCAGTCGTTCGGCCGCGTCGACGACGCGGGCGCGGGTGGCGGCCTTCCGACGCTCGGCTCTCGTCCCGGTGGCCCGCGGCTCCGTGCTGTTCATAGGTCAGAACTGACGGTAGTCATGTCTGACTCTCGTCATCAACCTCCTTGCCCGCGGAGGAGAGCGCGGTGCGGTGGCTCGCGGGCCAGTGCTCGCGAAGAAAGCCGATCGGGCTCAATGGGACCGGGCACCAGTCGCGAGCGGCGCACAGTGGATGCGGTCGGACGGCGGCAGGGCCTGTTCGTGCTCGCTCGTCGACGGACGCTGGGGCGATCCCGGCGCCGAGAAGGGCTACGCCAAGAGCTCGGCGGCCTCGACGGCGAAGTACGTCAGCACGCCGTCGGCGCCCGCACGCTTGAAGGCCATCAGGCTCTCGAGGACGACCCGCTCCCGCTCCAGCCAGCCCTGGTCGGCGGCGCCGGCGAGCATCGCGTACTCACCGCTCACCTGGTAGGCGAACGTCGGCACGCCGAAGGTGCTGCTCACCCGCTGGACGACGTCGAGGTAGGGCATGCCGGGCTTGACCATCACCATGTCGGCCCCCTCCTGCAGGTCGAGGGCCACCTCCCGGATCGCCTCGTCGCCGTTGGCCGGGTCCATCTGGTACGTCTTCTTGTCGCCCGAGCCGAGGTTGCCGGACGACCCGACGGCGTCCCGGAACGGCCCGTAGAACGCCGAGGCGTACTTGGCGGCGTAGGACATGATCATGACGTCGTCGCGACCGTCGGCATCGAGGGCCTGGCGGATGGCGCCGATGCGGCCGTCCATCATGTCGGAGGGGGCGATCACGTCGCAGCCCGCCTCGGCCTGGACGAGCGCCTGCTTGCACAGCACCTCGAGCGTCTCGTCGTTGACGACGTAGCCGTCGCGGACCAGGCCGTCCTGGCCGTGGCTCGAGTAGGGATCGAGGGCGACGTCGGCCACCAGGCCCACATCGGTGCCGAACGCGCCCTTCAGCTTCCGCAGGGTCCGGCACACGAGGTTGTCGGGGTTGATGGCCTCCTCGGCCGCCGGTGTCTTCAGCGCCGGGTCGGTCGCCGGGAAGACCGCGATGGCCGGGATCCCGAGCTCCACGGCCGAGCCGACGGCGTCGACGACGGCATCCACCGAGTAGCGGACGACGCCCGGCATCGAGGGCACCGACACCTGCGCCTCGGCGCCGTCGTGGACGAAGACCGGCCAGATCAGGTCGCTGGCACGGAGCTGGTGCTCGGCGACCAGCTGCCGGGTCCACTGGTGTCGACGATTCCGACGGAGTCGGACCGACGGGAAGCTCCCGGTCGCCCCGACCTCTACCTCTGCCATGGGCGTCGACGGTATCCGCTCCCCACCGATCCGAGGGCCCCGACGTCCGACTCGGTCGACAGCGCCGGACGCACGCACGACACTGCGTCCCGTGAAGCTCGGACTGTCCATCGGGTACTCGGGCGCGAGGTTGCAGATCCCCATCGAGCGGATCCAACTCGCCGAACACCTCGGCTACGACTCGGTGTGGACCGCTGAGGCGTACGGCTCGGATGCCATCACCCCGCTCGCATGGATCGCGGCGAAGACCGAGCGGATCCGGCTCGGTACCGGGATCATGCAGCTCGCCGGGCGGACCCCGGCGATGTGCGCCATGCAGGCCCAGACCGTCGATGCGCTCGCCGGCGGCGGCCGGGTCATCGCCGGACTGGGCGTGTCGGGTCCCCAGATCGTCGAGGGCTGGTACGGCGAGCCGTGGGGCAAGCCGTACTGGCGCCTGCGGGACTACATCCAGATCATGCGCAAGGTGAATCGGCGCGAGGAGCCGGTCTCCCACGACGGCCGGGAGTACCAACACCCGTTCACCGGCGAGGGTGCGATCGGCATCGGCAAGCCGCTGATGTCGATCATGCACACCAACCGGGACCTCCCCATCTGGATGGGCTCGGGCTCGGAGGCGACGGTGAAGCTCACCGCCGAGCTGTGCGACGGCTGGCTGCCGATGCACTTCGTGCCCGGCCGCATGGAGCAGTTCCGGCCCTGGCTCGAGGAGGGCTTCCGGCGGGCCGGGAACGGCAAGTCGTGGAAGGACCTCGAGATCATGGGCGGCGGCCCGGTGTTCATCACCGATGACGTGAAGGCGGCGATCGATCGGGTGAAGCCCGGCATCGCGCTCTACACCGGCGGGATGGGCCACAAGGACCTCAACTTCCACAACCAGCACATGGTCCAGCGCGGCTACCCCGAGGTGGCCGAGCGCGTGCAGGAGCTCTACCTCGCCGGTCGCAAGCAGGAGGCCATCGAGGCGATCCCGGACGAGTACGTCGACGACGCCGGCCTCTACGGGTCGATCGGGCGGATCGAGCGCCGGTGGGAGGCCTGGGCCGACTCGGGGATCACCGGGTTCCGGGTGCAGACCGACCAGGAGGAGGCGCTGCAGCTGATGGCCGACCTCGCCGGCACACGGTCGGCGAGCTGATCGTGGCCACGAGAGCGAACCTCGACCGCTTCGACTGGTTGGCGCAGACCGTCGAGCCGGCGATCGATCCCGACCGCCCGATCGTCGACGCCCACCACCACCTCTGGGACCGCAACGGCAGCACCTATCTCGCGCCCGAGTTGCGCGCCGATCTGACCGGCTCTCACAACGTCGTCCGCAGCGTGTTCGTCGAGTGCGCCTCCGAGTACGACGAGCAGCGGCCCGAGCACCTGTCGCCGGTCGGTGAGACCGAGTTCGTCCGACGCCAGGCCACCGAGACCGAGCACGCCGGTGGCCCGACCATCGGAGCGATCGTCGGCCACGCCGACATGATGCTCGGCGACGCCGTCGAGGAGGTGCTGGCCGCACACGTCGAGGCCGGCGGCGGGCTGTTCCGTGGGGTCCGCCACGCGACGTCCTGGGATCCGAGCGATCAGATCCGTCCGGGGCACAGCCGCCCGTTCGCCGGCATGATGCGGACCCCGGGGTTCCAGGCCGGCGTCCGCGCGCTCGCCGGGATGGGGCTCAGCTTCGACACCTGGCTCTTCCACACCCAGCTCGACGACCTGGCGGCGCTCGCGGACGCAGTACCCGAAGCGACGATCGTCCTCGATCACCTCGGCGGCCCCCTCGGCATCGGCCCGTACGCGGGTGACCGTGAGGCCGTCCGTGCCGGCTGGCGCCCTGCCGTCGCCCGTGTGGCCGAGCGCGAGAACGTCGTCGTGAAGGTCGGCGGCATCGGGATGGAGTGGTACTACGGCATGGGCTGGGCCGACCGCGCCGCTCCGCCGGGCTCGGAGGAGGTCGCGGCGCACTGGTCCGACGACGTCCGATTCTGCATCGACACGTTCGGCCCCGACCGGTCGCTGGCCGAGTCGAACTTCCCGGTCGATCGGGCGACGCTGCCCTACCCGGTGCTCTGGAACGCGCTCCAGATCATGACGAGTCGCTACTCCGCCGGCGAACAGGACCGCATCTTCGCGGGCACCGCCACCGAGGTCTATCGCCTCGGCTGATGGGGCGGCCCGACCCGTCGCTCTGGCTCAGCTCCGTGTCGCGAGGAAGCGGCCCGACTCGATCACGGCGTCGCGAGCGCTCGTGAACGTCATGCCGAGTCGTCGTTCGGCGTTGGCTCCGGAGACCGCTCCGGACTTGCCCAGTCGCGGGGCGATGGACTTCATGTCGGCGTTGAAGCGGGCCATGAGGCGGATGAGGAACGACGGTGCTCGACGGACCTTGGCCGCGCTGGTCGGGATCTCCGCGTTCAGGATCTCGGCCATCTCGACCATGCTCAGCGCACCGGCGACGGCCGGGAAGCGCTGGCCGATCGCCTCGTCGGACTCCAGCGCCAGCCGGTGCATCGCTGCGACGTCGCGGACGTGCACCACCGGCAAGTTGACGTCGGGCAGCATCGGGAACTCGCCGCCGAGCAGCTGCTCGACGAGCGAGAGCGACGAGCCGAAGTTGTCGTCGAGTGGTTCACCGAGCACGACGCCGGGGTTCACGGTCGAGAGGGCGGTGCCCGCCGCACCGACGTGCTCCCAGGCCGCCCGCTCGGCGAGGGTCTTCGAGTCGTCGTAGGGCGTCGTGAACGGCTGCCGGGTCGGCGACCAGTTCGTCTCGTCGAGGATCGTCTGCCCGTCGCGCAGCTCGTCGTTGTAGATCGCGACGCACGACGAGGTGAGCACGGCTCGTCGCACGCCCGCCGCCTCGGCGGCGCGGAGCGCCCGAAGGGTGCCGTCGACGGCGGGACGGATCAGTTCGTCGGGATCGTTCGGCGTCGCGAGGGGGAACGGCGACGCCGTGTGGATCAGGGCGTCGACGCCCTCCAGCGCGGCATCCCAACCCTCGTCGCTGTTCAGGTCGAGCCGGACGACGCTCAGGCGATCGGCACCGTCGGCACCGATCGCCTCGCGGAGCTCGGCCTCCTTGGCGTCGGAGCGCACGGTCGCTCGGACGGCGTAGCCGTGATCGAGGAACTCCTTCACGACGTGCTTGCCGATGTAGCCGGAGGCCCCGGTGACGACGACGGAGGTACTCATGTGCGTTGGCTCCTTCAGGTCTCCGCACGGGCGGAGCGGTGGTCACGTTCACCATGACGGTAGGCGGCAGCGCGACGCGATCGACTGTCCGATGTGGACAACCGGGTCGCGAGTTCGGCCACGCTCGGATGCGGCCGCGTCGGTCGACGTGGCGTGAGCGCCTGCGCCAGCATGATGATCCGGTGGCCGGTGCCGCGATCGCACCGCCGCCGGAACGTGAGGAGCAGGGTCGATGGCCATCACCGAAGCGGACATCAGGGGCGAGGTCCTCGAGTGGTTCCACGGTGCGTGGGACCCCGAACTACCGCTGCTCGAGTGGCGCGAGCGTCTCGTCGACTCCGGCTGGGCGGTGCCGTCCTGGAGCCCCGAGTGGTTCGGACGCGGTCTCCCCGCATGGACGGATCGGACCGCCCACGACGCGATCCGCCACGCCGGCGGCGTGGCCGTGCCGCTCGGTGGCGGGATGGGCCTCGCGGCACCGACCATGTACGACCACGCGAGCGACGAGCTCAAGAAGAAGTACCTCCGCCAGACGATCACCGGTGAGCTGACCTGGTGCCAGCTCTTCAGCGAACCGGGTGCCGGCTCTGACCTCGCGGGCCTTCGAGCCACCGCGGTGAGGGACGGCGACGAGTGGGTGGTGAACGGCCAGAAGGTCTGGAACACCATGGCCCACCACGCCGACATGGCCATCCTGGTCGCTCGTACCGACTGGGACGTGGTGAAGCACGCCGGAATCACGTACTTCCTGCTCGACATGCGCCAGCCCGGTGTCGAGGTCCGCCAGATCCTCGAGATGAACTACCACGACTCCTTCAACGAGGTGTTCCTCGACGACGCCCGCATCCCGGCCGAGGACGTCGTCGGCGAGGTTGGCGACGGGTGGCGGGTCGCCCGAGGCACGTTGGCCCACGAGCGGTCCTTCTCGATGATGCGGGAGGTCTACTTCTCGCCCGACGCGACCGGACGGGTGATGGAGGAGGCCCGCGCCGAGGCCGCCGAGTACAACAAGACCTACGAGTGGTACCCGCAGCGGAAGGGCCGCGTGGACCTCGTGATCGAGCGGGCGAGGGCCACCGGAGCCGCCGCCGATCCCGTCGTGCGCCAGGAGATGATGAAGCTCATCAGCTTCGAGCAGGCGTCCGCCTGGACCGCGGCACGGGCCAAGGCCGCTCGCGAGCTCGGCCGACCGCCGGGATCGGAGGGCTCGATCGGCAAGCTCGCGCTGTCCGTCATCGCCCGGCAGGCCAACCACGTCCACTCGATGATCGCCGGCCCCACGGCGATGCTGCGCGAGACCGACGACCCGATCGACTCGGTGATCGCCGAGATCCTCGTGTCCACCCCCGCGCAGTCCATCGCCGGCGGCACCGACGAGATCCAGCACAACATCCTCGGCGAGAACGTCCTCGGACTCCCCAAGGAACCAGACCCGAACAAGGGCAAGCCGTTCAACGAGGTGGGCGCGTAGCCCACGCCGCCCCGACCGAGCCGAACCGCAGAGGGGAACCACACACCGTGCCCAGATCACTCGACCGAGACGAGTTCGACGCCTTCCTGGACGACAAGCCGGGCTGGATCGTCCTCACCACGATCACGCCGCAGGGCTACCCGCACAGCGTGCCCCTCGGCTACTTCCGCGACGGTGACCGGGTCTACCTCGGCTGCCGCGACGGCACGACCAAGATCCGCAACATCGAGCAGAACCCGAAGGTGTCGCTGATGGTCGAGGACGGTTCCACGATGTCGGACATCAAGGGCGTGATGATCCAGGGCACCGCGACGGTGCACCGCGACCCGGACGCCGTGCTCGAGCTGATGCGGAAGGGGGCTGCCCATCGTGGCGTCGCCGACGCGGACCTGCCGACGGCCTCACGTCCAGGCTCGGCCTACATCGACGTCGCCATCGAGCGCCGCATCTCCTGGGACTACGGCGCCTGAAGCCCGGCGCACCGGGACCCGGTCACTCCCCCTCGACGCCGTAGACCATCTGCGCCAGGAACATCGCGGCATCCGCCACCGAAGTCAGCTCGCGCTCGAAGGTGTAGGAGACGGTCTCGCTCGACCCGTCGTCCATCACCACGTCGAGGTTCATCGTCGAACGGGTGATGCCGGTCATCGACGCCGACCGTGCGTCCGTCATGCGGAGGTAGTGCCGTGCGTACAGCAGGCACGCGTCGGCGTGATCGTCGTTCATGTGCTCGATCATCCGGGCCTTCTCGTCGGCGGTGAAGTCGTCGGACATCAGGGTGTGACCTCGCTGTCGGGTGCGTGTGAGCGCGCAGGCGCCGGGAGACCGATGGCAGGCGACCAGAAGCCCCGGGGGCAGAGCAGGTTGTCGATGGTGAACTCGAGCTCCCGTGCGAACCGGTTGCGGAGGGTGCCGGCTCGTGCCGCCGCCTCGTCGTAGGGCACGACGTCGAAGCCGTGCGCGACGAGCGTCTCGTAGAGCTGGTCGAAGAGCTCCCGGTCGCCCGGGGCGTCGGGGTCCGTGAGGTGGTCGTCGTAGGGCGACAGGTCAGCGCCCTCGGTGACGAGGTCGAAGACCTCCACCGCTCGACGCAGGAACCAGTACGAGCTCCGCGGACCGTCCGACCCTTCGATGATCTGCGCGTGGATGGCCGCGTCGCACAGCAGCCCGAGCGCGGTGATCCAGTGTTGGCGCCGGTCGTGCGAGCGGAACATCGTGAGGATCGGCAGCGTCGTGTGGGTCTCGAGGATCCCGGCGGTCCACTCGTGCCACTCCTCGAACCGGGCGTCGAGTTGTGCGGCGTCACCGTCGGGGGCCCAGGCCATCACGAGCGAGGTGGGGGTGATCCGGTCCTCCGACCCGTCGTCGATCGTCTGGAGCTTCGCCTCGCGATCGGAGTACGCCGAGTAGAGCGAGGGGAGGTAGCCCACGACGAGGGCCACCGTCACGACACCGCAGGCCGCTTCGACGATCGCGCCGAACCGCGGCCCGGCCTCCTCGGGGAGCACCTCGCCGAACCCCACGGTGAAGAAGACGACGCCCGAGTAGTAGACGTCGTCGGCGAAGTCGTCGACGCCGGCGACCCCGTCGAAGCCCCACCAGATCAGCGCGAAGCCGACGACCTGTTGTGTGATCCAGACGGTGAGCAGGACCAGGATCAGGATCGGTCCGAAGACCGACAGCAGCCGTTCACGACGGGTCGACTCCTCCGGGAGCCGCACGGCGATCGACCGCACCAGGCGGAACAGCACCGCCGAGATGAACTGGGCGGGCCAGAACCGGCTCCGTGAGGTGGAGGTGGCGACGAGGCCGTTGATGAGGTCGGCGAGAGCGACGACGACCAGGAGGACGCCGCCGAGGATCGCTGCGATGTCGCCGAGGCTCAGCGGTGCCCCCCTGCCGTCGAGTCCGGGACCGGATGTGCGTCGCGCCGTTCAGGCGCGGTGAGCTCGGGGACC
This sequence comes from Actinomycetota bacterium, assembly GCA_039185015.1. Lineage (GTDB taxonomy): Bacteria > Actinomycetota > Acidimicrobiia > Acidimicrobiales > Poriferisodalaceae > JBCBSZ01. The sequence continues at coordinate 39,242 of JBCDAU010000041.1, read as the reverse complement.
ATCGGGCGCCCACGTTAGGACGTGCGGTGGAGCGGCGGGCTGCCGGCCGTCAACCACACATCGGGATCGCGTAGAGGGTGTCGTCTCCGCGGTTGGGCACCCAGACCTCGTCGTCGGTCGCGACCGGTTGCGTGGGCCCGGTCGTGTTCGAGGAGTTGACCCCGATGGAGCGTTGATCGAGCACCTCGAGGCGCATCGGGTCGATGAGCGACAGCGTCTCCGCAGCGCCGTCCGTGGTGACCCAGACCCTGCCGCCTGCGGCGATCGCCCGCACCGGGATCGACCCGATGTCGAGCTCTGCGAGCACCCCGGCGCTCGCGACATCGACGATGAGCACCGACCTCCCCCAGGTCGGGAGCAGGACCGCCCGGTCGCCGCTGGGGACGACCTGGTTGATCGCGCGATCGACCTCGACGCGGCGGATGTCGTCGTTCGATGTCGCGGTCGCATCGATGGCGAAGATCACCCCGTCGAGATCGATCGCCCAGACCTCTGCGCCCCTGGAGCCGTTCGGCACGGCGACGACATCGGTGAGTGGCCGGTCCGTCAGCTCGAGCGTGACGCTCGTAGCGCCGCTCGTCATGTCCGTGTCGATGACGGTCACGGTTCCCTCAATCGCGCTCGGCACCCAGGCGCGACCGAACGCGACGATCGGGGCGACGGGGAAGGCACCGGTGGCGATCGTCCGCACGACCTCGGCGGTCGACGGATCGACGACCACCACCGCTCCGCCCTCGAAGTCCGTCAGCCACAGGTGTTCGGGCCCGGCGAACACCGTGCCTCGACGGTCCCAGCCGAAGGAGTCGACCTGCTCGCCGTCCGCATCGAGCGCGATCACCCGGTCGTCGAGCCCGACCCAGACTCGCCCGGCGAGCACGAGCGGTGCCGGTGGTGCAGTGAGGTCCGTCAGCACGTGCTCCGTCCGTCCGCTCGCCGGGTCGACGCGGATCAGCGACGCTCGGGCATCGCCCGGCGAGAAGGTGTCCGGCAGATCCGAGGTGACCGCCCACACGGCGCCGAGACCGGTGACGGCCAGGTCGACGTTCGGCAGATCGTCGAAGGTGCGCACCGGGTTGATCCGCTCGACGGCGCAGTCCCTCGAGCGGTCGACGACGCTCAACCCGACGAGCGCAGCGCTCACCACGAGGAGGAGCATCACCCCGGCGACGGCTCGCAGGCGCAGACCGGTCATCCGAAGCTCCTGACGCTCGGGCGCAGCCTATGGCGGACGCCGGGCGATCGTCAGGAGGTGTCGCCGGGGCTCAACCCCAGTTGGCGTTGGCCCAGCTCGCTCCGGCCCAGGAGGCGCCGGCCCAGCTGGCTCCGGCCCAGGAGGCGCCGGCCCAGCTGGCTCCGGCCCAGGAGGCGCCGGCCCAGGAAGCGCCGGCCCAGGACACACCGGCCCAGGACACACCGGCCCAGGAAGCGCCGGCCCAGGACACACCGGCCCAGGAGGCTCCGGCCCAGCTGGCGCCGGTCCAAGCCGCATCGACCGGGATCGAGGCGAGGGTCTCGGCGTCGACGCCGGTCGTCGGGTCCCACTCGGTGCCCCACGCCGTGAGCGCCCCGCTCACGGTCTGCTCGAGGAAGGTCACGAAGTCGCCGCCGCGGGTCTCGTCGAGCGAGCCCAGGCCCGTCGAGCGAACACCGGTCTGGCGGACGGCGTCGGCGTCGGGCGTCGGGGCCGCTGCGGCGGCGGCCACGTCGAGCACACCGGCGCCGGCGGAGACCGACACGGTCCACGGGATGTCGTTGGCGGTGGAGGTGAGGAGCGCCTTCACCTGGTCGGGGGTCAGCTCGGGACGCTGCTCGAGGAGCAGGGCGACGGCGCCCGTGACGACCGCAGCGGCCTGCGACGAGCCACTGCCCGTGAAGAGCTCGTCGTCGACGATGGCGCTCGGGTACTGGGTGTCGATGCGCGAGCCCTGCACCCGAAGGCTCTCGATGCTCGCACCCGGGGCGACCAGGTCGGGGAGGCGACCGGTGAAGCCCGAGGTGAAGAACAGGTCGAACGACGAATCGGTGTAGGTGAAGAGCTCACCGATGGAGGTCCAGTCCGGCAGGCGGAACTCGGTGTTGGACCGTGCTTCCGCAGCACCGACGGCGATCGCGTACGGGTTCGTCGCCGGGCTGGTCAGACCCCAGGACGTCCAGCCGTCGTTGCCGGCGGACACGACCACGACGATGCCGGCGTCCCAGGCTCGCTGCACCGCGGCGACGAGCGGGTCGACCGAGGCGTCCTGGTCGTTGTCGACGCCGTAGGAGAGGTTGATCACCCGGATGTTCAGGTCGCCGGCGTTGCGGTGCTCGATGACCCAGTCGATGGCGGCGATCACCTGCGTGACGTCGACGGCACCGGTGTTGTCACCGACCTTCACCGAGACGAGTCGCGAGCCCGGGGCGATGCCGACGAAGTCGTCGGTGGTCGCGGTCGCTGGATCGACGCCGGGCTCGAGCCCGCCGATGATGCCGGCGATGTGGGTGCCGTGACCGAAGGTGTCGAGGAACGTCGCCTCGGGCGACCCCGCCTCGAAGGAGAGATCGACGACGGCGCCGATCTTGTCGTCGCCGCTGAAGGCAGGGAGCGGCACGATGCCGGTGTCGATGACGGCGACGTCCACGCCGGCGCCGGTGATGCCGGCGGCCCAGAGCTCGTCGGCACCGATCTGGTCGGCGACGTTGCGCAGGGAGCCGAGCGATGCGTTCGCCGACTCGTCGCCGGTCTCGGTCTCGTCGGCGTCGTCGTCCACGTCGTCGGCGACCGGGGCGGACGGCTGCGTCGTGGGGGTGGTGGTCACCGGCGGCTCGGTGGTGGCCGGCGGTTCGGTCGTGGGGGTGGTGGTCACCGGCGGCTCGGTCGTCGCCGGCGTGGTCGTCGGCGGTGCGGTCACCGGCGGCTGGGTGGTCGAGGTCGGCGCGGGCACGGTGGTGGTCGGCGCCGCCTCGTCGGCGGAGCCACGGTCGCTGCGGCCCCAGTTCGACCACGACCACGACCGCGACCGGGAACGGCGACGACCGTCGTCCTCGTCGTTCGAGCGACGGTCGTCATCGTCGTCGTCGTCGTTCGAGCGACGGTCGTCGTCATCGTCGTCGCTGCTGGAGGATCCCCAGCCTGACCACGACGACCACGAGTCCAGCCAACTCCAGTCCCGCTCACCGGCGCCGGCCGGTGCGGCCAGCAGGCTCGTCGCGAGCAGGACGCTCAGCAGGATGACGACGCAACGACGCAGATGACGCACGATTCCCAACTCCGAACTCGACACGCGGACGCCTCGGGCGGACGTCCGACGAGACAGGTGTCGGTCAGAACCGCACTACCGCTCAGTGGGGGAGTGGCAACGCATCGACAAGCGGCGCTGCTAATTCGGTTCCACCCGGACGAGCGAGGACGGCAGCGAGGTGTTGTCAGCGCCGTCTCGAGCTCGGATCTGGTAGCGGTGCACGGAGCTCGGGTCGAGTCCGGTGTGGGTGTAGCTCGTGGTGCCGGCCGGAACCCAGGCCAGGTAGTTCCAGTTGTCGTGGATCAGGTAGCTGGTCACGCCGATGTCGTCGACCGCCGGATCCCACGTGACCGTGACGGTGGTCCCGTCGGCGCTGCGCACGGCGACCACGCCCTCGGGAGCATCCGGTGGTGTCACGTCCTGACCGATCGTGATCATCTCGCTCGCCGTCGGTGCGCTGTACGAGTTGTCGGCCGCCTGTGCCCTCACCTGGTAGCGGTAGGTGCGCCCGACCTCGGCGCTCGTGTCGACGAAGGACGACTCGGTGAAGGGCACGAACCGCAGGAACTGGAAGTCGCGGTGGATGACGTAGCCCTTGGCGTCGGCCACCGGTTCCCAGCTGATCGTCGCCGAGTCGATGCCGTTGGTCGTCACGGTCGGGTTCGCCGGTGTGCCGAAGGGTGGCAGTCCGTTGGCGTCGAAGACCGTGATCGACTGGATCGGGCTCGGTGACGAGTACGAGTTGTCGGCCGCCTGAGCCCGAACTTGGTACCGGTAGGTCTCGCCCTCGACGAGACCGGTGTCCGTCCACGCCGACTCGCCGGCGGCCACCCAGCGGACGAACTGGTAGTCGCGGTGGATGACGTAGCCCTTGGCGTCGCCGACGCGTTCCCACTCGACGGTGATGTCGTCGGTCCCGTTGGTCCTGAGCGAGACGTTCGCCGGTGTGCCGAAGGGTGGCAGTCCGTTGGCGTCGAAGACCGTGATCGACTGGATCGGGCTCGGTGACGAGTACGAGTTGTCGGCCGCCTGAGCCCGTACCTGGTACCGGTAGGTCTCGCCCTCGGCGACGGTCACGTCGACGAACGAGGCGGTGTCGGCGTCCACCCACTTCAGGAACTGGAAGTCACGGTGGATCACGTAGCCCCGGACGTTCGCGACCGGGTCCCACGAGATGCCGACCTCGTCCACGAGGTTCGTCGTCAGCTGTACGTTCGGCGGTGTGCCGAACGGCGGCAGGTTCGAGGCCGTACCGAAGACATCGACCTCGATGAGGTTGACGATGCTCGAGTCGGGATCCTGGATCCGGACGTAGCGCCCGACCGTGCCGGGGACGGCGAGCTGCTCGATGTCGGCCGCGTCGCCGATCGTGGTGGTCCAGGTGGCCTGCGCCCGCGCTGCGGCGAGCGAGATGTCGCCGAAGGGCGCGTCGCCGATGAGGACGACGGCGTTGTCGAGCCGGTCGGTGCAACAGTCCGTCCGGTTCCAGATGTTGATGCCGTCGATCTCGGTCACGGCGCCGAGGTCGACCTCCCACCACGGCTCGGCGACCTGGAGCGTGTGGGCGAGATCGCCGTTGGCCCGCCAATCGACCGCATCTCGCTGACCATCGATCGCGTGATCGGCCGACAGCGGCGCACCCTGCGAGATCCAGTCACCCGATTGGGACGCGGTGCCCGCCTGCGACACCGATGCGCCCGTCGTGGCGACGGTGTCGCGCTGGTCGCCGATGCCGTCGCCGTCGCTGTCCATGGGCGGGCAGAACCGGCCGAAGCCACCCAACCAGGCGCCGCCGAGGGTCCGCGTGGAGTCACCGCCGACCCACAGGCAGCCGTCGGAGGTCAGCTCGAGCGCCCAGATCCCGTAGCTGCGACGCAGCGATCCGAGGTTGATCGAGCTGCGCTCGTAGGTCTCGGCGTGGAAGAACGCGACGCCGCCGTCCCAGCCGTGGTGGCCGAGCGCCATCCAGTCACCGAAGTTCTCGATCACCTGGATGTCGCCGGCACGAGGCACGGTCTGAGTGAAGAGCGCCTGGTTGGTGGCCGGATCGAGGACGTTGACGAGGTGGTTGCCGCCGCCCACCCACGTCTGGTCGTTGCCGCTCGTCACCGTGACGGTGTCGGTGTTCCATGCGTGGTTGGTGGGCAGCGACGGCAGCCCGGCGACGGCGGTGCCGTCGCTGCGACGAACCGTGCCCATGCGGTCGGTGTCGGGCAGGCCGTCGAGGGAGGTGAAGTAGCCGACGAGGTGGACGAGATCGCGGGAGCGGTCGACCTGCACGTCCCACACGCTGCCGTCGGCGACGACGTTCCAGGAGGTGTCGCGGGCGCCGGTCGTCGCATCGAGGCGGACGACGCTGCGGATGTTGGCCTGACCGGACCCGTCGGTGACGTGGGAGAACTGGCCGGCGACGTACACGTCCTGGCCGTCGACGTGGATCTCCTTGACGTAGGCCGGGTCGTCGGACCACTCGCGGCTCACCGAGGTGCGGAACGTGTCGACGATCTGGCCGGTGTCCGGGTCGAGGCCGACGAGCCCGGTCCGGGCCACGCCGTTGACCTGGGTGAACTCGCCACCGACGAGCAGGACGCCGTCGGTGGTGATCGACACGTCGTAGACGACGCCGTCGAGGTCGGGACGCCAGGTGGAGATCCAGTCGCCGGTGTCGCGCTCGAAGGCGGCGACGAAGGGTTGGTCGTGGATCGGGTCGTTCGGGTACCAGAACTCGTTGCGGCGCACGCCCGTGAAGATCCCGCCGACGAAGACGCGGTCGCCGTGCTCCTCGATGTCCCACACCTCGGGCTGCGGACCCGTCCAGTTCCTGACGCCACCATGGTCTTCGTCGGCGTGCGAGCTCGGGCCCTTTCCGACGACGCCCCACCGGGCGAACTGCGCCTCGGTGTCGAGCAGGGTCGGGTCGAAGCTGTCGGCCGGATCGGCGGCGTCCGCCGTGCTGGTCGACCCGATGCCGACCAGGGTGGTGACCGCCAAGGTGAGGGCGACACACATCGCCGAGAACCGCCGCATCAGCACTTCCTCCGTGCGTGCGCGCCCCGCGCACCGTCCGCCTGCAGGCGGCGACACTAGTCACGGGCCGACGGAAACGAGGGTGGTTTGCGCGCTGTTGGTCACACGTTGGGCCACTCGAAGAACGCTGAGTGTGGTGGCCGTTCTCCCTCGTGTGCGTTCGGTCGATCGCGCCGACGAGATGCACCAGGATCGTCGCCGTGACCGACCGCTCCTTCCGCTTCTCCCACGCGATCGTCCGGCGTCCGGCGAGCTCGATCGTCGACGGACTCCGTGCGGTCGACGTCGGGCCTCCCGATCTGGGGACCTTCGAGCGGCACCACGACGACTACGTCGAGGCGCTGCGCACGACCGGTGCCTCGGTGACCGTGCTCGATCCGCTGGAGGCCTACCCCGACTCGGTGTTCGTCGAGGACGCCGCCCTGTGCCTTCCGGAGGGTGCGGTGGTGTTGCGACCCGGCGCTCCCTCTCGGCTCGGTGAGGCCGCGGAGATGGCACCGCACCTCGAGGTCCTCTACGGCGAGGTCATGCGGATGGAGGGCGAGGGCTTCGTCGAGGGTGGCGACGTGCTCACGACCGAGCGGGAGATCCTCGTCGGCCTGTCGGCCCGGACGAACCTCGCCGGCGCCGAGGAGCTCAGCAAGCTCGTCGACCCGTGGGGCCACCGACTCCGAGTGGTCGAGACGCCCGTGGACGTCCTGCACCTCAAGACCGACTGCTCCCTCCTCGACGAGGAGACGATCCTGTCCACCGACCGACTCGCCGCATCCGGATGTTTCGATGGCTACCGCGTGATCCGGACGGAGCCCGGCGAGGAGTCGTGCGCCAACGCCGTCCGCTTCAACGGCCTCGTGCTGTTCCCGGCCGGCTTCCCGGCCACCCGTGACGCCCTCGTGGCCGCCGGCTACGACGTCCGTGAGGTCGGCAACTCCGAGGCAGCCAAGGTCGATGGCGGCATGTCGTGCCTGTCGCTTCGGTTCACGCCGATGACGTGACCATCACGACGTCGCCAGCTCCCTGATGTCGGACGCCTTGCGGGGAACGGCGAGGTGGCGGCTGCCAGAGGTCGCGACCATGCGCACCCGGCCCTCGGCCACGTTCGTCGTGAGCAGCTTCTCCGCAGCGACGCCCGACATCCAGTCCAGGATGCCGAAGCGCTGGTCGGTGAGGGCTCGGCTCAAGGCTGCTGCCTCGACGAGGCGACCGGGCGAGAAGTCCTGGTGCTCGGTGTTCATGCGGCCGTCGTAGACCCGGTAGGTGTCGCCGTCGAGCAGCGCGACGACGTAGGCGGCGAGCTCGCCGTCGAGCCGGAGCGAGGCGATCTCGACCTCCCAGTCGGCGCCGTTGGCCTCGACCACGCGCCGCCAGAACTCCCGCTCGGCGGGATGGTCCAGGTCGGAGTTGCGGCGGGCGTGCCGGTCGCGGGACACGTGCACGGCCTCGACCTCGTCGAGGAGCTGCGTGGTGATCGCGTCGCCGCGATCGAAGGCGATCGTCATGTCCAGACCAGCGCCCTCGATCTTGTTCCGAGCCCGGCGGAGCTGCTTGCGCATGCTCTTGCTGAGGATGTCGTCGACGGTGTGGGCCGAGGCGAAGACGACCCTCGGCACGCGCAGCTCCGGCAGGACCTGGGCGTGGTCGAGACGGTCGGCGAGTTGTGCGATCGTCGGGTTGAGGTCGTGGACCTGCTCCAGCTCGAAGGACCAGGCGCCCGGCAGGGTGCCGAGCGTGTCCGCGATCGCCGTGGCGAGGGCGCTCGACGCCGATTCGTCCCGCGCCCGGAGCGAGGTGTGGAGCGAGCTGCCGTGGCCCATCGCCACGATCGTCGTGCCCTGTGCCCGCTCGATCTGGGCGAGCAGGGCGCAGCCGACCAGGAGGCCGGACTCGGCGGACCGCACCTCGATCATCATCGGGGTCCAGTTCGAGAAGCTCTCGCCCCACTGGCGCAACCACGGCCAGCACCCCATCACCGGAGTGCCCAGGTCCCGGTCGAGCTGCTCGATGTCGGTGGAGACCGCCTGGATGGCCGGCAGGCCGTGACGGACGTTGATGTCGTACGAGCGCTTCTGGACGAGCTCGGACGACCGTCGCCAGGCGTCGAGCGGCTCGGCCTGATCGCCCGAGTGCTCGCGGAGGAGGGTGGTCAGCGCCGAGCCGTTCACCGGCCGGCAGTAGTAGAAGCCCTGCCCGTAGTCGCAGCCGAGCTTGCGGAGCTGGCTCGCCTGGTCGTTGTGCTCGATCCCCTCCGCCACGGTGTAGGCGCCGAGGGCGTTGGCGAGGTTGACCACGGCGTCGATGAGGGCGTTCGACGTCGACGAGTGGTGCAGCTCGGTGATGAACGAGCGGTCGATCTTGATCGAGTCGACCGGGAACGACCGGAGGTAGCTGAGCGACGAGTACCCCGTACCGAAGTCGTCGATCGCCAGCTTCACGCCGATCGTCTTGAGCTGGCTGAGCGCTGCTGCACCCCGATCGGGGTCGAGGGCGAGCATGGACTCGGTGATCTCGAGGACGAGGTTCTTCGCCGGGAGCTCGCTGTTGCTGAGCGCGTTGGTCAGCCGGTTGACCATGTCATGGTCCTGGAGCTGACGCATCGACAGGTTGACCGTGATGCTCAGGTCCTCGTACCCGCCGATCTCCTGCCATTCGCGCGTCTGACGACACGCCTCTCGCATGACCCACTCGCCGATCTGGACGATGAGGCCGTTCTCCTCGGCGAGCGGGATGAAACGGTCGGGCTGGATCAGACCGCGATCCGGGTGCTGCCAGCGCACCAACGCCTCGACCAACGCCACGCGTCCCGTCTCGAGATCGAAGATCGGTTGGTAGTTGAGGACGAACTGGCCGTCGTCCAGCGCCCGCTGGAGGTCCGCCTTCAGATCGAGGCGCTCGACGGCCTCGGCGTGCATCTCGTCCTGGAAGAACTCGAAGCGCCCCTTGCCACGCGACTTCGACAGGTACATCGCGACGTCGGCGTTCCGCATGAGCGTCTCGACGTCGTCGACGTCGTCGGTCTGGATGGCGATGCCGATGCTGGCCGATGCCCGCAGCACCCGGACGCCGAGGTCGATCGGGTCGTTCAGCGATTCCAGGATCCGCCGTGCGGTGTTGACGGCGTCGCGACGGTTCGAGATCGACTCGAGGAGTACCGCGAACTCGTCGCCACCGAAGCGGGCGACCGTGTCGTCGTCACCGACGCACGCCTCCAAGCGGTTCGCGACGGCGGCGAGCAGGTCGTCGCCGGCCTCGTGCCCGAGGCTGTCGTTGATGGTCTTGAAGTCGTCCAGGTCGATGAAGAGCACGGCCGACTGGTGGCCCTGCTTCGGGTCGATCGCGGCCGCGACGCGTTTCGCGAAGAGCAGCCGGTTGGCGAGGCCGGTCAGCGAGTCGTGCTCGGCGTCGAAGCGGAGCCGGTCACGGCCGTGCTCGACGGTCTTCATGAGCGCGAAGACCCGGATCAGGATGAGCAGGAAGAGCAGGGCAGAGGCGACGATCGTGACGATGCGGTCCTCCGGCTTGCCGTAGAAGAGGTCGACGACGGGGACGGCGAGCGTGGCGAAGAACATGATCGCCAGCTGGGTGCCGGTGAGGCGGCCCACCTCCTCCTGGCGGGGTGCTTCGCGGGCTGCGGCCGGGTGCAGCGCTGCCACGGCGAAGCCGACGTAGAAGGTCAGCCAGAAGGCGTCGGGGTACTGGCCGGTGGTGAAGGTCCCGTTGCCGAGCTTGATCTGGTAGGCGGTGTCGGCGACGGCGAGGGCACCGATGGCGCCGACGATGAACGCGAACGGGAGGTGCTTGAGGTGGACCGTGACCACCAACCGGGCCGCCACCGCGAGCAGGGCGACGTCCATCACGGGATAGGCGAGCGAGACGACCAGGCCGCTGTTGATCGAACCGGTGCCCGTCGTGAAGTAGTCGTCGACGAAGAGCACCCAGAGGATGCCGAACCAGGCCGTACCCACCACAGCGGCGTCGATGAAGCTCGCCTTGTCGCGCCCCGGGGCCACGCCCCGGACGAGCAGGGTCAAGCCGATGATCATGCACGGGTACATGCCGAGGTAGAAGGCGTCGGCAGCGTTCGGGAACGGTGGAGCGCCGTTGTAGCGCTGCTCGAGCACGTAGTAGATGACGTCGGCCACGAGGAACGACGTCAGGCCGGCCACGAACCAGAGCCACGGCGCTCGCGGCTTGATGTCGTTGACCTTGATGCCGGTGAGCAGGAGCAGCACCGAACCCAGCCCGACGCCGTTGTAGAGCACCAGCTTCGTGTTCGGTGTGTTGTCGAGGACGAAGTACAGGATCGCGATGAGTACGGCTACCGCGATCCAGCCCTTCCACAGCGTCTTCATGAGCACCGAATCGGAACGAGTGCCCCGAATGTGAAGGTGTTCGACCTCAGTTGATCGAACGTGGTGGGTGGAGCGGCCTCAGAGCTCGGCGCCGACCGAGACCAGCACGACCGCGAGGATCGCCCCGGCGATGCCCAGGATCTGCGTGCGCGTCATGAGCTCGTGGAGGCGGATCCGGGCGAGCAGCACCGTGCTGACCGGAGACATCGAGGTGATCGCTGCGACCCACACGAACGACCCCTCGCCGAGGGCGAGCAGGTAGCAGCTGTTCGCCGCGCAGTCGAGGACGCCGGCGACGACGATCGAGCGGCGACTGTCGCCTGCGATCGGTGCCCATCCCTTCCTGAGCGTGATGAACAGCGCCAACGCGGTGATCGACGCGCCTCTCGCCCCAACGAGCGGGAACAAGCCGGCGTCCGGCGAGACGCGGGAGAGGGCGATGAAGAACAGGCCGAAGCACAGGCCCGCCACGATCGAGAGGGCACGCGTCTCGCCCTCGCCTCGACGGCTCGTGACGTGCTCCCGTGGAGAGAGTGCGATCCGCTCGCGCCGGAAGACCGTGCCGCCGACCGAGACGAGCACGCCGGCGGGGATGGCGACCGCCACGCCGACCATCGTGATCGTGCCCGGTCGTTCGCCCAGCGCGAGCCCGACGACGACGGGCACGACGGCCGAGAGCAGCGACGTCGTCGAGGCGGCGGTCGACATGGGACCGATCGCGAGGGCCCGGTAGAAGGCGACCAGTCCGACGGCTGCAGCGAGCCCGCCGAGCGCACCCCAGGCGAGATCGACCAGAGCTCGTTGATCCTCGGGGAACAGCACCAGGATCAGCGCCAGCGTCGCGAGGCTGGCCGCCTGGGCGGCGACGGTCACGAGCGTCGAGTCGGTGTTCTTGGCCGCCACGGCGCCTGAGTAGTCGGACGCGCCATACGACAGCGCGGCCAACGACGCGTACAGCACGGCGAGCACGAGAGCGCAAGGTACCGGTGTCCGCGCACGAACCAGGGCTCAGTGCACGGGGTCGACCCGCCGATGGAGCCGATGTGGATCCACACGTGCGCTGGTTCCGCCGGCGCATCCGGCGGGGTGTCACCCGTCGTCTGGTCGCGCTCGTCGTGTCGACCACGCTCGCGGTCGCCGGCGTGGCCCAGGCCGGTGGCTGGCTCCCGCCGGAGCTCGCTGCACCCATCGGCGTGGCGATCGGTAGCGCCCTGGCCTCGGCGTGGTTCGTGACGGCGATGTTCACGAACCCGCTCGACCTCCGCTACCTCCGCGCCTACCTGGGCGAGGACGTCGAGATCGAGCGACCGGACGACGCCGGTGCCGGTGAGCCGACGGCCGTCCGGTCGCGGCGGTTCTGCTACAGCATCGAAGACGAGACCGCCGGTGGCGCGACGGTGTTCGACGTGCACGCTGCGGGGCATCTGATCATCAGCCGGGCGCGGGCATCGGGCGCCACCGTCTTCTACTCGCGGTTGGCGGATGGCCGGGCGATCGTGACCGATCGGCAACTGACCGCCCCGCGGACCGGGTGGATGCTGCATCCCGTCCGCGACGACGACGCCGCCACCCGGCTCCGGCAGCACTGCGCGCTCCTCGACCGCATCGCCGAGCGCGGCGTACCCGTGGATCCCGCCCCGGACCCGGGGATCGTCATCGAACACCTGAGCGCCGAGCGCGCGAGCTACCGGGAGCTGGGGTCGATCCTCGGATGCTTCGTCGACGTCGATGGTGACCGCAGGCGATCCCGGCTCGCCGTCGACGTGGCCGCTGCCGAGTTGCTCGCCCTGCCCGCAGACGGGGGCGACGGCGGGCGTCGCCGGTTCGTGCGTCGCGTCCGCGTGCGCTCCGCAGGTGAGGTGCCGAGCCCGACGCCCGTGGCCAACGCCGCGTCCTAGCGTCGCGGACATGTCCACTGCCGAGCTCCGAGACGTTCTCCGCTGTCTGGTCGACGCATCTGCCGCCGAGGCCGCGGCGCTGGTGCGGCGGGTGCCGACCAGTCCGCTCGCCGAGGCACTCGCTCCGCAGCTCGACGCCGCAGCAGAGGGTGGCGTCTACGACGAGCCGACGGGCTTCGACGTCTTCATCTCCGAAGGCTCGAACCCGACGCTCTACGCCGCCACCATCGACCGCCTCACCACCGTCCACGCCGCGGTGTCGCCGTCGGCCGTGCTCGACGTCGGGTGCGGCGACGGGCGGGTGACGGCCGGGGTGGTCGCTCCCGGCACCGTCGTCACGCTCGTCGAGCCGTCCGCCGCGCTGCTCGCGGAAGCCGAGTCGGCCGTCGTGACCTCCGGGGCGAGCGTCACTGCGTTCACCACCGGCATCGACACCCACCTCGACGGACTCGATGCCGACATCGGGTGGGACCTCGTCCAGTCGACGTTCGCCCTCCACACCCTGGAGCCCACCACCCGGGCGACCGTGCTGGCCGATCTCGCCGAGCGGACCGGCCGCCTGGCCATGATCGACTTCGACGTCCCGGATCTCGACCCCACCTCCGACGCCTGGCTCAGCCACCTCGTCAACCGCTACGAGATCGGCGTCGCCGAGTACACCGACCACCGCGAGGCGGTCGACGGTTTCCTCGTCCCGGTGCTGCTCGGTCAGCTCGATCCGGACCGCCCGCGCCATACCTTCGAGCAGCCGGCCGTCGCGTGGGCCGAGCAGCTCGAGGCCGCCGGCTTCATCGACGTGAGGATCGAACCGGTCGCCGACTACTGGTGGGCGCCCGCCTTCCTGATTCAGGCGAACGGTCGACGCTGACCCAGTTTCGTTCGAGCTAATTGGGAGTAACTCGCAGAATCCGTGTCCATCCGAAGTAGGACATGACTATCATGAGTCCGTGGCTTCTCTTCGTGAACGCAACCGCCGCAACGCGATGCAGCTCACCCAGCGCACCGCGCTCGACCTCTTCGAGGAGCGCGGGTTCGAGGAGGTCACGGTCACCGAGATCGCCGACGCGGTCGGGATGGCGCCGTCGACCCTCTATCGCCACTTCTCGACCAAGGAGGCGATCGTGCTCTGGGACGAGCACGACGCCAGCCTCGACGACGCGTTCGTCGCCGCGCTGACGAACCAGCCCCCGTTCGAGGCCCTCCGCAGCGTGTTCGTCCACGAGGTGGGTCGCCGCTACGACGACGATCTGGAGTTCCAGCTCCGCCGGGTCCGTTACCTCTACCGCACCGAGGCACTCCACGCCGCGGCGATCGAGGCCGACTTCGTCAACACCGCCGAGCTCACCGTGGGTCTCGAGTCCGCGCTGTCGAAGCGGGACCGGGCGGCGGCGCCGATCCTGTCCCGCGCCGCGATGGCTGCGGTCGACGTCGCCTTCGACCGTTGGCAGGCGAGCAACGGAGCCACGCCCCTCGGCCGCCTCATCGACGAGGCGTTCGACGCGCTCGCCCGGCTCGAGGAGCTCCGATGACGCTCTGGTCGGTGGCCAAGCGGTTCCGCTGGCGCGTGGCGTTCACGAGCTCGCTCGTCGTCGTCGAGGCCGTCATCGAGCTGCTGCTCCCGCTCTTCATCGGCATCGCGATCAACGGGCTGCTCGACGACGACCGCACCGGGCTGTGGTGGTTGGCCGCTCTCGGGACCGCCGAGCTCGTGATCGGGTCCCTGCGTCGCTTCGTCGACACCCGCGCCTACACCGGCATGTACGAGACGCTGGCCGGCGAGCTCGTCGAGCGCGAACAGGCGAACGACACGCCCACATCCACGGTCGCCGCGCGGACCCACCTGCTCACCGAGGTCGTCGAGTTCCTCGAGGACTCCCTGCCGCAGGTCGTCACGGCGACGCTCGGCACCGTCGGCATCCTCGTCATCATCGGTGGCCTCGATCCGCAGGTGCTCCTCGCGTGCCTCGGGCTCCTGGTCCTCGTCGCGCTGACGTACTGGGCGTCGGCAGCTCGCAACCTGCGCCTGCACGGTGGGTACAACGACGAGCTGGAGCGTCAGGTCGTCGTCCTGGACGACGGTGATCGGGGCCGGACCGGGCAGCACTTCCGTCGCCTGATGCGGTGGAACCGACAGCTGTCCGATCTCGAGACGATCAACTACGCCATCGTCTGGGCCGGCGTGATCGCGCTGCTGATCTACGCGCCGATCGAGGTCGTCGAGCCCGGCGTGACCGAGTACGGCTTCGCCTTCTCGACGATCCTCTACGTCTTCCAGTACATCGAAGGGCTGGTCACCCTCCCGCTCCACATCCAGCAGCTGATCCGCCTCAAGGAGATCTCCACGCGCCTCTCCGGCGAGCGGCCCGTGGACGGTGACGACGACCGCGCCGACGCTCCGCAGCATTGGGTTCCGCCATCGACGGAGTGACAGGCTCGCGGAGCGAGGTTCACGTCGAAGGGGGCGAGCCATGGCCATCGACTTCACGCTCACGCCGGAGCTGGAGGACATCCGCAAGCGGGTCCGTGGCTTCGTCGAGGACGTCATCGCCCCGGAGGAGGCCCGCATCGAGGGGACCGACGGCGGGGAGGGACTGAGCGGCAGGGATCGCATCACGGCGCTGATCGCCCTCCGGAAGGAAGCGCAGGAGGCCGGCATCTGGCTGCCGCACATGCCCGAGGCCTGGGGCGGCATGGGCCTCGGACACGTCGAGCTGGCCATGGTGCAGGCCGAGGCGGCCAAGTCCCGCTACGGGCCGTGGGTCTTCAACTGCCAGGCGCCCGACGAGGGCAACATGCACACGCTGCTCCACTGGGCCACGCCCGAGCAGGCCGAGAAGTACCTCAAGCCGCTCTGCGAGGGCACCGTCTGGTCGTGCTTCGCGATGACCGAACCCGAGGTCGCCGGCTCCGACCCGACGCTCATCCAGACCAGCGCCTACCAGGACGGCGACGAGTGGGTCATCAACGGGCACAAGTGGTTCATCTCGAACGCTCACCGGGCCAACTTCGCCATCCTCGTCGCCCGGACCGAGGACAACCCCGAGATCCCGCAGGCCGCCAACAGCGCCTTCATCGTCGACCTCCCGACCGAGGGGTGGAGCGAGGTCCGTCAGATCGAGACGATGCACGGCGGCACCGGTCACAGCGAGATCCTGATCGAGGACCTGCGGGTCCATCAGGACCAGATGCTCGGCGGTCGGGGTCAGGGCCACCTGCTCGGTCAGTACCGGCTCGGGCCGGCTCGCCTCGCGCACTGCATGCGGTGGATCGCCCAGGCCGAGACGGCGCTCGACATGATGGTCGACCGGTCGCTGCACCGGTATGCCCACGGTTCGCTGCTCGCCGAGAAGCAGGGCATCCAGTGGATGATCGCCGACTCCACGATGGAGCTGTACCAGGCGAAGCTGATGGTGTTGCACGCGGCGCACAAGATCGACAACGGCGAGGACTTCAAGGGCGAGGTCTCGATGGCCAAGCACTTCGTCGCCAACATGCTGAACCGGGTGATCGACCGCTCGATCCAGGTGCACGGCGCGCTCGGCTACTCGACCGACACCCCGCTGGCGCACATGTACCAGCACGCCCGTTGGGCCCGCTTCGCGGACGGAGCCGACGAGGTCCACCAGATGCGGATCGCCCAGCGCACGATCGCCGCCTACACCGACGAGGGGTCGACCCGGCGAGCGACGGGCTCGCTCCCCATCTGAGCGGGAGTCAGCCGCCGCCCGACCTCAGTCGGCCGACCTGGCCGGGCAGGGGTCGACCGCCGGGGGCGGAAGCGTCTCGGGCCGAGAGCTGATCGTCACGAGCACGAGGCCGTCGCCGTCCACGAGCACCTCGACAACGTGCTCCTCGTCGGCGATCGCCGTCCGATCGACGGCCTCGGTCTGGACCCCGCCGAACGCTTCGAGCTCGGCGCGGTACCAGCGGATCGCGTCGCCGAGCTCGGCGAGCTCGTCCTCGACGTCGGCGATCGGTCGGTCGACCAACTCGCCACAGCCCGCCGGCGCAGCGGCGGCCGTCACGGAACCGGTGGGTGCGTCCCGGTCACCGACGCTGATGACCAGGCTCCCGGCGAAGTCGCCATCGAGGACGATGCGATCGATGGCGTGGTCGCCGTCGTCGTCGAAGGTCTGTGGGGCGTCGCTGCCGATGGCGCCCACGCTGATCACCTGACCGGCGAGCTCGGTGGGCGCGGCGACCGGTTCGATCGAGGCCGGGACGCCCGACGAGCGCAGCTGCTCGACCACGACGTCGGGCTCGTCGATCACGTCCCGGACGTGCACGGTGATCGCATCGCGGCGGACGTGGACGGTGATCGCTCGTGCTCCATCCGCTCGACCGACGGCGACGAGGGAGCTGGCCACCACGACCGCTGCCGCGGCGAGCGCGACGCCGAGCCCGATGGTGCGGTGGTCGGCCGTGTCCACGAGGAGTGTTGCCACGACCGGGTCGTGCGTTTCGCCGGGGTCATGCCTCCTGCGGGGTGCGGGTGATCACCATCGCCAACGAGGCGACGACGATCGCGATGCCGAGCAGCTGGACCGGTACCAGCGGCTCGTCGAGGAACGCCCACGCCGCGACCGCAGCGACGACCGGGAGCCCCAGCGTCATGAGCGAGGTGATCGACAGACGCACGTGAGGGTGCGCCCAGTTGATCAGCGCGTGCCCGAGCCCGGCGATCGACGCCATGAACACGACGGCGAGTCCGGTCGAGGGCGACTCGATCGTGAGCGACTGCCCGGCGATCAGCACGAGCGGGAACACCAGAACGGCCGACCCGCCGAAGAGCGCCACCTGGTACTCGAGCGCGCCGACGTCCTGGCGGATCGACTTGGAGGCGATGAAGTAGCCGGCCCAGGCGAGCACCGCACCGAAGGCGAGCAGGTCGCCGTCGAGGTTCCAGCCGACCTCCCCGGCGGAGCCGATCGCGACGAGCACGATCCCGCCGATCGAGGCGAAGGTCCAGCCGATCTGAGCCCGGGAGACCCGCTCGCCGAACATCGGTCCGACGACGACGAGGATGATCGCCGGCTGCAGCGCCGAGATCACCATGCTGTTCGCGACGGTGGTCAGCTTCACGGCGGAGAAGAACAGGGCGAGGTCGGCGGCGAGCGCGACGATGCCCCACCGGGAGCGCCACACGTCGGCCCAGCGCAGCCGGCCGCCCTGGAGGTAGAGCACCGCGCCGAACAGCAGGGCGCCGATCCACGAGCGGTGGAACGCGAAGGCCAGGCCCTCCACGTCGGTGCCCTTGACGATCACCGGGCCGACGGCCCAGGCGACGATGCCGACCCCGACGGCGATCATGCCGGTCCGTTCGGTGACGGTCCGGGCTCGGGTCGTGTCGGTCACGCGGCGAAGCGTACGGATCAGGTCCGGGTCAGAGCGAGCGGGATCTGGTGTCCCAGCGAACCTCGGCGCGAGCGTGGGTCAGCTGATGACGCGGAACGCCCGCTTGAGCAGCGGGCTCTCGGGCTCAGGCTCACCCTCGGAGGCACCGACGCCGAGGAGCACACCGACGCCCTCGGGCTCCTCGGTGCGCTCGTCGACGAGCGTCCACCCGGACGGCACGCTGACCCGATCGGCGTGCTCGTCGCAGAGTCGGGCGGCCCCGACCTCGTCCTCGACGAGGTCGACGAGTCGGGCGAGGCAGGCACCCGGGTCGATCATCAGCAGTGCTCGAGCCGGCCTGCTGCATCCCATCCGATCGCACGTCCCCGCCATGGACCGACGGTATCCCCGGTCGCGCGCCTGTTCGGGGATGGTGGGCGGGGCTGCGCTGTCGTCCGGTTCAGGCTCCGGGGCCCCACCCGTGCGGTCGGGCTCGGCGCGAGCGAGTCTCGGGAGAGATGTCAGGGCAGGGCGTCGATGGTGACGGTGCCCGTCGTGCCGTCGACCGTCACGGTCGCGCCGTCGGGGATCAGCTCCGTGCCGTCGGCGACCGACACGACGCACGGGATGCCGAGCTCGCGCGAGACGATCATGGCGTGGCTGCCGGCAGCACCCACGTTCACGACCACGGCCGACGCCGAGACCATCAGCGGCACCCACGACGGGTCGGTCTGCGGTGCGATCAGCACGTCGCCGGGCTCCAGGCCGAGAGGATCACTGGCGTCAGCGACGATGCGGGCCCGGCCCGACGCGCTGCCGCCACTGCCGGCTGACCCGGCGAGCACGTCGCCGACCCCCGCGGTGCTCACGTCCTTGGCATCGCGGCGCGGGTGCTCGTCGATGGCCGGCACTCGGCCGTTCACGACGAACAAGGGCTCGCGCTCGAAGAGCGACTGGTAGGTGGCCCAGCGCTCGGCGATGAGCGAGCGGAAGGGCTCGGGCTCGGCTCGGAGCTGATCGAGCTCGGCGTCGGTGACCATGAACACCTGCTCGACCTCGTCGATCAGACCCCGTTCCACGAGCCGGGAGCCGTATTCGTACATCGCCATGCGCAGCTCGTTGATGGCCCGCACGACGTTGGTCTTCGCCCGCTCGCGGCCGGCCAGGAACAGACCGGCCGAACGCATCGCCGCCTCGAAGGTGCCGGCCGTCTCGGCGTCGCCGGCGACCTGCTCTCGGATCTGGGCAGCGAGCCGATCGCGCTCGGCGACGGACTCGGCGGCCCGGGCGGCAGGGGCCTGACCGTCGTCGGAGCGGCGCATCAGATCGATGGCGGCGAGCGCGATGCGGGGCTTGCACTCCCAGGAGGGGGCGCGCGGGTCGTACTCGTTCTGTCCGCGGGAGCCGTGGTCGAGGAGGAACTGCTCGAACTGGTCGAGGAAGGCGCGGGCCTCGTCGCCGCCATCGGCCTCGAGCCGGGCGATGACCTCGTCGGGTCCGGCCTCGAAGGCGGCGCTGATGACCGGGGAGGCGGCGGCGACCCGGCCGAGATCCCACATCGCATGGGAGGGCGCGGCCGAGTCGACCTCGATGCCGGCGAGGAGGCGGATCGCCATCGTCGGATCGCCGAGCGCCTCGGAGATGGCGCCGAGCGCCCCGGTGCCGACCGCCGACATGGTCGAGACGCGCATGGCGTTCTCGAAGATCTGTTGGATGTAGGGGACCATCGCCCGGGCGCGGGCGTGCAGCGCCGAGTCGGTGAGCGAGGACAGGTCGGGACGTTCGTGACGGAGCCGTGCGGCGAGCTCCTTGTCGGCGTCGAGCTCGGGGAGGGCCTCGGTCGTCAGCGCCCAACCGACCGTCTCACCGAGCTTCGCCTCGTGCGAATCGGAGTCGTGCCACTCGGCGTACTCGTAGGGCGGCACCTCGGCCCGCTCGTCGAAGAAGGCCTGGTCGATCATCTCCGGGGAGCCGCCGGGCATCCGCGCACCGAAGATCCGGGTGAGACTCAGCGGGTTGTACGGGTATCCGGCGAACACCTTGAACAGCTCGGGTCGGTAGGGGTTGACGAACTCGTGGTAGTCGAGCGCACCGATGTCGATGTAGGCGTCGCGCAGCGCCGTCGACAATCCCTGGTTGAGGACCAGGTCCTGGCCGAGCGGACTGAACGGATCCGGGAACACGTCGGCCGCGTTGCCCCGGGTCCACGCCGGGAAGCGGTCGTCGAGCTCGGAGTCCCCGAACCAGGTGCTGTCGGCCATCGTGTCGATCCCCTCGCCTTTGCTGCCAGCGCCGCACAAGGTACTCAGCGGACCGCGCAGCGGCCGAGTCCTGCGGCGACGACCGGGCACCGCTCGACCCCGGTCGGCTAGCTTCGCCTGCCGAACCGCGGGCCGAGGACGAGGAGCGACGTGGACGACATCTGGTGGTTCCTGCTGTGCGTGTTGGCGCTGCTGATCGGGTTCGCGCTGGGTTGGGGCGCCGGGCGCTTCGGCTTCACGTTCCACCGAGTCTCGATGTCGAATCAGCGGTGGGCCGAGGTCGACGGCGAGCTCACCGGGCTCCGCTCCGACAATGCGTCGCTGCGCGCCTCGGTGACCCGTCTCGAGGACGAGCTCGAGACCGCGCGGATGTTCGCCCGCTCCCGCGAGGCCGGCGCGGAGGATGCCGAGACCGCCCAGCAGCTCGCCGCCTGCGAGGAGCGCTCGACCGAGCTCGAGGAGACCATCGCCGCGCTCGAGAGTCAGCTCGCCGATCGCATCCCCGCCGAGGAGGCGCCGGAGGCGCCGCCCGTCGACCCGGACGACCTCAAGAAGATCTCCGGCGTCGGCCCGTACCTCGAGAAGCTCCTGCACTCGAACGGCGTCTACACCTTCGCCCAGATCGCCGCGCTGGACGAGGCCGGCATCGACGAGCTGCAAGGCAAGCTCGAGGAGTTCCCGGGTCGCATCCGTCGAGACGAGTGGGTCAGCCAGGCCGCGGAACTCCACGAGGAGACCCACGGCGCCGGATGACCCCGGGCTCCGGAACCCGCCCCGGGTGATCAGACAGCCCGGCCGCAGCCCGTCAGGGCGAGGACCTCGGGAGGAGGGGCGGGCTCCGGGACCCGCCCCGGGTGATCACACCGTCGCGCCCTCCCACTCCTTCGGGTCGTCGTGGAGGCGATCGGTGAGCCGAGCGACGGCGTCGAGCACCGGCTTGGTCTTGTCGGCCGTTCGGTCCTCGATCGCGGTCAGCTGGTCGAGGTCGGCCTCGCCGCGGCTCACGGCGTGGGCATATCCGACGGCTGCTTCGATCGAGCGGCGATAGTCGGCGACGAGGCGCTTCAGCTCCGTTGCCGCATCGCGGGCTCGACCGCTCGGATGCACGGTCTCGAGCTCGGCGAGGTCCTCGATGGCCCGGTTGCTGCGCGAGCGCACCGCGCCCAGCTCGTCGGGGTGGTCGGGTCCGCTGGTCGTCGCCCACGCCGACCCGTAGGTGTCGACGATCGAACGGACCTCGTTGAGGGTGGGTGCGAAGCGGTCGAGCATGCCGTCGCGGCGCTGCACGATCAGCTCACGCTCGGCTCGTCGCTCCGCCCCGAGGCGATGGCGCCAGGCGGTGAAGCCGTTGAAGAACACGGCGAGCGCAGCAACACCGACCGCAACGACGGCGATCGTGTCCGAGGGGCTCCAGGACTCCATGGGTCGTCTCCCAACCCGCCCGCTCCGGGTTGCCCGCGCCACGAGAGCCTAGGTCGTCGCCTCGGTCAGCGCTCGGCGGCCGCCGATCCGACCGGCTCGTCCAGCGCCCGACGCCCGAGATCGGTGAGGAGACGCCGCCACGCCAAGGAGACCTTGTCGTCGCGGACGTGGAGCTCGGCGGTGATGTCGGGCGGGATGCGCTCGGGCCGTTGCGACTCGACGATCGGCTGGTCCTGTGCGACGACGTCGACCTGGAACTGCACGAACGTCTCGTCGGGCTCGTCGAGGTCGTAGTTGCGGGCGACGAGCCAGAACGTCCGGGCGGTGTGCTCGTCGACCGGTGACGGGGCGATGAAGACCGAGTAGCGCCGCCCGCTCGGCAGCTCCTGGGAGAGCTGCGCGGCCAACGGTGGGTACCCCGCGTAGTGCATCACGGTCATGACCCGACCGTCTTCGGTGAGGTCCGCCTCGTCGACGTCGGCGTTCTTCACGCCGAGCTTGGGCTCCGGCCGTGGTTGGCGGACGCCGAGGCGATCGTGCTCGACCCAGACCTCGTGCTCGGGTACCTCGGGATGGTCGCGATCACCGAGGATGCCCGGGTGCACCCAGGCGAAGTGCGCGAAGTCGAGGAAGTTCTCGAGCCGCCGCAGCGCGTGGCACGACCAGTCGTACGGCGGACACACCACGACCCGCATGCCCTCCATGTCCCACTCCGGATAGTCGGGCGGTTCGACGACCGGGTCGTCGTCGAGGCACATCCACACGTGGCCGAGCCTCGTCACGGTCGGCACCGGCTGGAGACGAGCCCGCGCCGGGATGGGGTGCGCTTCCTGGGCCGGGATCCGGACGCACGCGCCCTCGCCGTCGTAGCTCCAGCCGTGGAAGGGGCAGACGAGGCAGTCGCCGTCTCGCCAGCCGAGCGCCACCGACGTGCCCCGGTGGACGCACACGTCGTGGAAGCCGCGGACGACGTCGTCGGCACCGCGGAACAGCACGAGCCGTTCGCCGAGGAGGGTGACCCCGACCGGTTCGTCGCCGACCTCGGCCTCGATCGCCACCGGGTGCCAGCTCCGTCTGAGCAGGGCGTCCATCGGTGCCGACGCGGGGTCGGGCAGGCCGAGCGGTTCGGTGGAGATGTCGGTCATCGGCGTCCGAACCTACGCAGCCCGTGTTGCCGCGCCGTTTCGCCGGTGCCCGGCCTCACGCGTCGGGCTCATTGCAGCGCGGCGTAGGACCCACCGTCGACGGGGATCGCCGCCCCGGTGATGAACGACGCCGCCTCGGAGCACACGAAGGCCACGACCTTGCCGAAGTCGCCGGCGTCGCCGACCCGTCCGACGGGGATCCCGGCGCCGAGCGCGTCCAGGTCATCACCGAAGACGGTGCGGATGCGGTCGGTGTCGTGGGTGCCCGGCTGCACCGAGTTGACCGTGACGCCATCGCCGGCGACCTCGCCGGCGAGGGTCTTGAGGAAGCCGGTCACGCCCGCCCGAGCGGTGTTCGACAGGATCAGGTTGGGGATCGGCTGCCGCACCGAGATCGAGGTGATGGCGGCCACGCGGCCCCAGCCCTGCTCACGCATGCCAGGCACGGCGGCCTCGCACATCGCGACGATCGACAGCAGGCTGAGCTCGAGCGCCGGTGCGTACTGCTCGAACGCAGTGCTCTCCCAGTTGCCCGGCGGTGGGCCACCGGCGTTGGGGACGAGGATGTCGAGCCCACCCAGCTCGGCGGTTGCTCGCTCGACGAGCTCGCGCGCGCCGGCCGGCGTGCCGGCGTCACCGGCGATCGGAATCGACCCGGGGAGCCGCCGGGCCGCAGCGGCGAGCCGGTCGGGATCGCGGCCGTTGATCACGACCCGGACACCGTCGGCGGCGAGCGCCGCCGAGGTGCCGAAGCCCAGTCCGGCGGACGATGCCGCCACCAGGGCTCGCTTGCCCTCCAACCCCAGGTCCATGGCCGCTCACCCTACGCGGCTCCCCGGTGCGGCACCTGCTGGTCCGGCGTGGTTCCCTACGGACATGCACCGACACCTCGCCTCCCGCTCGCGCCTGGCCGTCTTCCTCGGCGGCCTGCTCCTCCTCGCCGCGTGCAGCGGTGATCCGGCGGTCAGCGGCGAGTCGGTGATCGAAGGCGAGATCGCCGGTCAGATCGGCCTCGGCGATCTCGAGGCGAGCTGCGACGAACCGACCTCGGAAGAGGTGGGCTCGACCTTCGCCTGCACGGCGACGACACCCGATGGCCGGGTGATCGACTTCATCAGCGAGTTCGACACCGAGGACGAGATCTTCGTGTACCCGACCAACGTGCTGGCTGACGTCGAGCTCCCGCTCGTCGAGGCCGAGGCGGCCGAGGTGCTGTCACCCGAGGTCGGCACCACGATCGACCCGTCATCGATCGACTGCGGTGAGGAGACGGTGATCCTCGACTCCGAGGGTGTCATGACCTGTGTGCTCACCGACGAGAGCAACGGCGATCGGTACGAGCTCGAAGCGACCTTCACCAACCACGATCGCGAAGAGGGCTTCTTCAACCGCGACTACCTGGTCGTGGGCCTGCTCCAGGAGTAGGGCGGCGGGATTCACCGCCTTCCCACCACGGACCCCACCATGGAGTCGTGGCCCCTCGCGACGAGACGAAGCCGTGCGCCGTGTGCGGTCGGACGATCGAGTGGCGGGCGAAGTGGGCGACGAACTGGGACGAGGTCCGCTACTGCTCGGATGCCTGTCGGAAGAGGAAGCTCCGTCCCGTCGATCACGAGCTGACCACGGCGATCACCGACCTCCTCGCCGCCCGTCGACGCGGAGCGACGATCTGCCCGTCGGAGGCGGCGAAGGCCGTCCACGACGACGACGGCGAGGGTTGGCGTGAGCTGATGGAGCCCGCCCGGATGGCCGCCCGCCGTCTCGTTGCCGACGGCCGGGTCGAGATCACCCAGCGGGGTCGAGTCGTCGATCCGTCGACGGCGAAGGGACCGATCCGCATCCGAGCGGTCGACCCGTGACGTTGCTGCCCGCGCCGCCCGCTGACGCCGATGGGGTCGAGCGCTGGGTCGGGGAGCATCTGGGTGACCTGGTCGACGGGCCGGTGCGGCGATCGCCGCGGTTCCGCGGCACCCAGGCGGCGGCGGACGCAGCGCTCGACGCCTACGACGTGACCGGGTACGCCGGCCGACGCAACGAGGTGCTGCCCGTCGGTCGGCGAGGGGCGAGCGCGCTCTCGCCGTGGATCCGGCACGGCCTGCTCCCACTCGGCGAGGTGTGGGCACACGTCGGAGGCGGACCGTCGAAGGACGTGTCGAAGTTCCGCGACGAGCTGCTCTGGCAGGAGTATGCCCGCCACCTCTACGCCCGGCTCGGCACCCGGACCGGTCGGAGCCTGCGTGCCGCGCCGCCGACCCGCGAGGGAGTCGACTGGGACCGGTCGATGGCGTGCGTGTCCGCCTGCCTCGACGAGCTCGAGGGGGACGGCTGGCTGGTGAACCAGACCCGGATGTGGCTGGCTTCGGAGTGGACCGTCCGGCGCGAGGGCCGGTGGCAGGACGGCGAGGACCAGTTCTTCCGACACCTGCTCGACGGCTCCCGTGCTGCCAACCGCCTCGGCTGGCAGTGGACGACCGGTGCCGGTTCGTCCAAGCACTACGGCTTCTCTCGCTGGCAGGTGCAGAAGCGGGCGCCCGAGCTCTGCGAGGGCTGCGAGCACCGGTTCTCGTGCCCGATCGAGGCCTGGCCCGACGATCCCGAGATGACGGCCGTCGAGCGGCCGTACGCCCTGAAGCGGGATCGAGACCCGGCCGCGACGGCCGGTCCCGCAGAGGTCGACCGGTCGGGCGATGCGGAGGTCGTGTGGCTGACGGCCGAGTCGCTGGGCGAGCGTGACCCGGCGGTCGCTGCGCACCCGGATCTGCCGGTGGTGTTCGTGTTCGACGAAGGGCTGCTGCAGCGGCTGGCGCTGTCGGGCAAGCGGCTGTGCTTCCTCGCGGACCGGCTCGGTGAGCTGGCCGCCGACCGGCTCGTCGAGGTGCACCGAGGCGACCCCCGCGATGTCGTGGCCGGACGCCGAGCCGCCGTGACCTTCGCCCCGGTGCCGGGCTTCCGACGCCTGGTGCCCGCGCTCGCGCTCGCCGAGCTCCACCCGTGGCCGTGGCTCCGCCGCCCCCACGGCGGCTCGGTGGCCAGCTTCACCTCCTGGCGCACGCAGGGTGCGTGACCTGCCCGAACCCGTGATCGTCATCGCTCGTTCATCGAGCGGACGTCGTGCGGTCCCCGGAGCGCCGTTGGGTGGGGGATAGCTTCTGCCCACGGGAGGTGCTGCATGCGTGACGACGCGGTGAGCGGCGGACCAGGACCCTCAGGGGTCCCCGAGCGAGAGGAGTCTCCGCCCGGCCGTCGCTGCTACGTGGTCGACACCTCCGTCCTTCTGAGCGACCCGAGATCGATCGAGCGGTTCGAGGAGCACGAGGTCGTCCTTCCGCTGGTCGTGCTCATGGAGCTCGAGGCCAAGCGCAACCACGGCGAGCTCGGTTGGGCGGCTCGTCAGGCGCTTCGCCGTCTCGAGGAGCTCCGCACGAAGGCCGTCTCGCTGACCGACGCCGTTCCGGTCAACGACGTCGGCGGCACGCTGCGGGTCGAGGTCAACCACGTCGATGTCGCCGGCTTGCCGGCGGCGATGGCGACCGACTCCACCAACGACCACCGCATCCTCGCCGTGGCCCACAACCTGGCGGCCGAGGGACGCGACGTCGTCGTGGTCACCAAGGACCTCCCGCTGCGGCTGAAGGCCTCGGTGGTCGGGCTCGTCGCCGACGAGTATCGCAACGAGCTCGTCGTCGACACCGGCTGGACCGGCGTGGTCGAGTTGGACGTCGCCGGCTCGGCGATCGACGAGCTGTTCGCCGAGCGCGAGCTCGACATCGAGGAGGCCCGCGAGCTCGGGGCCAACGCCGGCGTCGTCCTCCACTCCGGCACCCAGTCGGCCCTCGCCCGGGTGCGCCAGGACAAGCGGCTCCACCTCGTCAACACCGAGCGAGAGCTGTTCGGGTTGCGGGGTCGCAGCGCCGAGCAGCGAATCGCGCTCGACATCCTCGCCGACCCCGACGTGGGCATCGTCTCGCTCGGTGGGCAGGCCGGCACCGGCAAGTCGGTACTCGCCCTCGCCGCCGGTCTCGATGCCGTCCTCGAACAGGGCGCCTTCAAGCGCATGCTGGTCTTCCGTCCGACGTTCGCCGTCGGGGGGCAGGACCTCGGCTACCTCCCGGGCACCGAGGAGGAGAAGATGTCGCCGTGGGCGGCGGCGGTCATCGACGCCCTCGAGTCGATCACGACCCGCGAGGTGATCGACGAGGTCCGCAGCCGCGGCCTGGTCGAGGTGCTGCCGCTCACCCACCTGCGCGGTCGCAGCCTGGTCGACACCTTCGTCGTGCTGGACGAGGCCCAGAACCTCGAGCGGAGCGTCCTGCTCACCGCACTGTCACGGTTGGGGAGCGGGAGCCGAGCGGTGCTCACCCACGACGTCGCCCAGCGCGACAACCTCCGCGTCGGCCGGCACGACGGGATCGCAGCGGTGGTCGAACGACTCCGCGGGCATCCGTTGTTCGCGCACGTCACCCTGACGCGGACCGAGCGCAGCCCGGTGGCTGCGCTCGTGACCGAACTCCTCGACGATCTGGGTTGATGCCCGGGCGGGGCCCCGGGGTCCTGCCCGAGTCGACGACTCAGCTGCTGGCGGAGCCCAGCTCCCCGCCCGATGAACCGAGGCCGAGCTCGGCCCGGAGCTCGGCGAGCTTGTCGTCGGCCTGGGCCAACGAGACGGCCTCGCGCAGCTCGCGCTCGGCGCCTTCCGGCGTGGCCGCCGACAGCTCGGTGGTGGCCTGGGCGTGCGACAGCCGGTCCTGGATCTTCTGCTCGACCCGGCTGAGGGACGGTGCGTCCTTCTCGAGGGTGGCGTTCATGCCCTCCATGGCCGAGTTGACCGTCTCCTGCATCTTCGCCTGCTGCAGCTTGCCGAGCAGCTCCATGCGCTTGGCGGTCATCTCCTGGACCCGCATGGCGTTCTGCTGGACGGCGCTCTTCGCGTCCTCGGACTGCTGGACGGCCACCTCGTACTGACCCTTCAGGCCCTGGAGGTTGCCCTCGGCGGCCTGGAGCTTCATGGCGAGCGACTGGGCGCTGTTGGTCCACTTGGTGACGCCGTCGACGTCGCCCTCGGACTGCGCCTTCTCGGCGCGGAGCAGCGCCTGCTTGGCCATCTCGCGTGCCTCGCCGACCTCGTCGGCGGCCTTCTCGATGCGCTGCTCGAGCGAGGTCCGGTGGGCGATGACCTTGGCGGCCTGGTTGCGCAGCGCCTGATCCTGCTTCTTCGCCTCTTCGAGGGCCTGCTCGATCTCGATCTCGGGGTCCATCATGGACTCGGCCTTGGTGCGGAAGAGCGTCCGCAGGTAGCCCCAGATCCGCTTGAACATGTGTTGCTCCGTCGCTCGGTGAGGCTCCGAAGGTTAGGCACGAACGAGGCCGGCGACCACCTGTCGCCAGCTCGACCTAACCGCGTCGACGTCCGCGCGTCCGGACGGTGCGTCGCCGGCCCGACGGGCGGCTGCTGTTGCGGCTCCTGCTCCGCGGGGTCGTCCGGAGTCCGCCGCGGCCACGGCTGCGACCGCCGCCTCCGAACATGCCGCCACCACCGCCGCTGCTCAGGACCCCGCCGAGGACGCCGCCGAGGATCGATCCCATGCCACCGCCGCTCGATCGGCGGCGCGTGGAGCGGGATCGGGGCCGCGGTGCGGGGCTCGGCGCGGCCCGTGGCGTCGGTCGAGCCGCGTCAGGGTCGGGCAGGGAGGCGGCGGCCGGTCCGTCGCCGCGCTCCCAGGGCTCGTCGGTGTCGGGCTTGTCGGGGACGGGGTCTCCCTCGATCAGCGCCTCTGCGGCGTCGAGGTGCCAGGCGGCGAGCTCGAGGTCGTCGTCGAGGTCGTCGACCTGGTCGAAGGTGATGGCCGTGTCGAGGGTCTCGTCGACCCGGAGGTAGATGGCGTTCCCGGCCTCGTAGTGGTCTCGGGCTTCGGCGTGCTTCGCCACGCGGGCGTCGTCGCCCAGGGCGAGGATGTCGTTGGCGACGCCTGCGATGTCGTCCTTCAGCTCGGCCTTCGCGTCCTCGATGCGGCGAGCCCCCTGCTTCTTGCCGGAGCGTCGCAGGAGGAGGAACCCGATGACGACGACGGCGATGATCACGAGCAGGATGATCAGCGCGCCACCTCCGCCTCCGCCTCCGCCGGAACCGGCGCTGCTCAGACCGTCGGCGAACGCCCGGGCGAACACGACCGGATCGCGGCTGGGCTGGTCGAAGGCGGCGTCGGCGGCCTGGTCGAGCGCGTCGGCATCGACGACGGCGCTCGTGAACCCGACATCGAGCAGCCCGTCGTCGGTCGGAGAAAGGACGAGCACCGTCCACTCCTGCTCGGCGAACTCGACGACGTCGACGGCGAGGAGGTCGTTGCCCTCGGGCCACTCGCTCTCGAGCAGCACGACGGCGAGGTCATCGCCGGCCACGTCCCGGGCCAGAGCCTCGAGCTCGTTGATGTCGGCATCGACGGTGCCGGCGGTGGCGTAGCCGCGGAGGTCGACCTGTCGGACGATGTCGGTCGTCGACTGGGCGGCTGCAGGAGCGACGGCGACCACGCCGACGACGAGCGCGGCCAGCGCAGCGATGGCGGTCCGGAAGGGTCGGGGCACGGCCGCCGAAGCTACACAACGGCCTCCCTTCGGTGCGTGTGACGCCGCTCCGACCAGGCGCCGCTGCGGACGGTGGTGGAATGCATGCGCGGGGTGTCCTCGTCGCGCGCGACACTGGGACCGAAGGAACAGATCGACGGGTCTGGTGGGGAGACGATGGTGATGTATCGACTGGCTGAGGAGCCGATGGGCGAGCGCCCCGGAGCCGATGCGCGTCGATCTTCCACCGTGGTGGTCGACGGGCGCCTCGCCGCCCGGGCCGCCATCGTCACGCTCGGTTCGGTCATCGCCCTGGGGGTCGACGTCCGCCTCGCGACCATCGTCGCCGTCGCCGGCGCCGCCAAGGTCATGTCGACCCCGCGCAGCGGCCTGATGCCCCTCCGGCAGGTCGTCGGGCTGTAGCCACTCCGGCTCGCTCCCGGCGGAATCTCGTCGACGAGGTCCCGGTTCCCTCTGTGTCGGGAGTGGTATCGGCCACGGATCCCGGCAACGGGAGTCGACATGACACGCCTCGAGGTCGATGACATCGATCGAGCGATCCTGACCGAGCTACAGCGTGACGGCCGCGTGCCGATCGTCGAGCTCGCTCGCCGAGTGGGGCTCTCGTCCACGCCGTGTCACCGTCGCGTCCGTCGCCTCGAGCAGCGGGGGGTCATCACCGGCTACGGCGCCGAGGTCGATCAGCGGGTGCTGGGTCGGGGTCTCTCGGCGCTCGTGACGGTCAGCCTGTCTCGTCAGGGGCCGGAGGACGTCGAGCAGTTCCTGTCCGCCGTTCGGGACCGACCCGAGATCGTCGAGTGCCTGCTCGTCGCGGGCAACACGGACTACGTGCTGCGCGTCGCCGTGGCCGACGCCAACGAGTTGCGCGACGTCCTCGACGTGATCAAGCCCATCCCGGCGGTGGCGACCACCTCGACGATGCTCATTCTCGACGAGCACGACCTCGCCTCCTGCGAGGCGTCGGCCGCCTGAGCTCAGCGGGCGTCGAGGATCCGCTTCCCGCGGCCCGCTGCCTCGACCATCAGCGCGGCGTCGCCCCGGCGCCACCACACGGTGAGCGTGACCGCCGAGATGCGCCAGCCGTCGTCGGTCCGGACCAGCTGGTCGTCGTAGTAGCCCCCGATCGTGAACTCGGGGTTCGGCCAGTCGGTGAGGAAGTGGGCGGCCTGCATGTACATCCGGCAGCGGGCGCTGTCGCCGTCGACATCGACCAGTGGGTTCGACATCGTGTGCTGGGTCGCGTCGAGCCCGGTGAACAGCACCTTGGCGTTCGCCATCCAGGCGTCGGCTGACATCGTGGACGCCGGCCGCTCGTTGTAGGACGAGAAGTCCATGTGGATCTCGTCGGTGAACACGTCGCGGTAGCGGGGCCAGTCTCGGGTGTCGATGCCGTAGGCGTACTCGTACACCGTGCGGGTGATCGCTTCGTGGTCGGACGTCGTCATCGGTAGATCAGCGGGGCGAGGCGGTCGAAGCTGGCGTCGTCGACGGGTGAGACCTGGCAGCGGCTGACGCCGAGCTCCTCGAGCCAGGCCATGCCCTCGGCCACCTTCGACGGCGACCCGTAGAACCTGCCGTAGAGGCTGTCGCCGAGGAGCTGCTCCATCCGCTTGGTGGTCTCGTCGTCGCCGACGTTGCACAGGACGAACATGCCGATGCCGATCTCCGGATCGACCGCCCGCACCCGATCGATCATCGACACGAGGTGGTCGTCGCCGATGGTGGCCATCGCCGCCATGTCGAGAGCCCCGCCTCGGGTCGAGGCGCTCGACGCCTTGATCTCGACGCGGTCGCAGTGCGGCGTGACCTCCCGCACCGTCCTCGGCCCGCCGACCGAACCGACCAGCAGCGGCGGTGGATCGGTGACCGGGCCGAGGTGTTCGGTGGACACCTCGTAATAGTCGCCCGAGAACTCACAGGCGCCGGTGTGGAGCAGCGACCGGATGATCCGTGCCGACTCGGCGAACGCGCCGGCTCGATCGCGAGGCTCCGGGTAGGTCATGCCGGCCTCCACGATCTCGGCCTTGGCCCACCCGGCGCCGAGCCCCAGCTCGAACCGTCCGCCGGAGACCTGCTGCATCATCAGCGACGCCTGTGCGACCTCGACGGGGCTGCGGAACAGGTTGTTGACGAAGGCCGTCGTGATCCGGGGCCGTGTCGTCGCCGTCGCCAGGGCGCTCGCCGTGACCCACACGTGCGGGAACGGACGGGTCGAGGTGAAGAAGTGGTCGGCGACCGAGAGGATGTCCCACCCCTGGTCCTCGCGGCGCTTCGCCCACTCGGTCGCGTCGATGGACACGTCCATGTAGTTGGTGACGTACTCCATGATGTCAGCGTTCCTGACGTCGGGGTCGGAGCGGGAGTCGGAGCATCGCCCGGAGCTGGAACGACGAGTTCCACTCCAGCGTCGCGCGATCGGGGATCTCGTAGCTCTCGATCGCCGTGGTCAGCTCCTCGAACGCGATCCGGGCCTCCATCCGGGCCAACGCGGCTCCCGGACAGAAGTGGACGCCGCGCCCGAACGCCAGGTGCTGGGCGAGGTTCGGGCGGTCCGGGTCGAAGACCTCGGGGTCAGGGAACACCCGCGGGTCGTGATCGGCTGCCAGGTAGCCGACGAGCACGATGTCGCCCTCGGCCATCTTCGCGCCGTGGAGGTCGACGTCGCGGGTGCACGCTCGCTGGTTGGCCGCGCTCGGCGAGGTGTATCGGAGCGCCTCCTCGACCACCGCTGTGATCACCTCGGGTTCGGCTGCCATCCGCCGCCACCAGTCGGGGAGGTCGTGCAGCAGCACTATCGACTGGGCGAGCAGGTTCGTGGTGGTCTCGTTGCCGGCGACGAGGAGCTGGCGGATGATGCTGTGGATCTCGTCGTCGGTCAGCTGGGACGGAGCCTCGTCGCCCAGTTCTTCGCGATCGCTCGCGTCGAGCTCGGCGTGCACCAGTCGGGACATCACGTCCTCCGCTGGTCCAGCCGCCCGTTTGCGCTCGATCTGCGCCTGCGTGAAGTCGCCGAGCTCCAACAACGCCTCGTGGGCGGCGACGACGTCGTCGTCGTCCAGGTCGGCCCCGATGCCGCTGACGGCAGCATCCGACCATCGCTTGAAGTCACCGACCCGGTCGTCCGGGACGTCGAGGGCGGCCGCGATGATGCGGATGGGAAGTGGCACGGCGAACTCGGCGACGAAGTCGATCTCCTCGCCGTCTCGCCAGGGAGCGATCAGCTCGCGGCAGATCTGGCGGGTGAGCTCCTCGTAGCGACGCACCGATGCCGGGGTGAACGCCCGCGAGATCAGGCGGCGGTTGCGCGTGTGCTCCGGAGGGTCGAGCGTCAACAGGGTGGCGACGCGACCGCGGACCCCCTCCGGCGGGGTGATCGCCGCCATCCGCTGCCGGGCAGCCGGCGACGGGGTGGTCGCTGCGAGCGGGCCCGACCGGGAGGAGAAGGTCTCGACGTCGCCGACGACCTCACGGACCTGCGCGTGGTCGGTCACGAGCCAGAAGCCCTTGCCCTCGCTCACGTACACGGACGCGCCGGTCTCGCGGGCGCGGTGGTAGGCGGCGAACGGACAGCGGATGAATGCCGGGTCGAACACGTCGAGCGCCATGGAGCCTGCCTGAGAATATTGCCGGAACCGGTAATTTCTTCGAGGACGATAATATTCGTCGTCGGAGCATCGCAAGGCGAGTCGAGGAGCGCCCACATCGTGTCGAGCCCATCCGATCGACGCCGTCGTCCCGGCCGACCTCGCGGCTCCTCGACGTTGTCGGCCACCTCGCCTCGTGAGGAGATCCTCGGCCACGCGTCTCGCCTGTTCTCCACGCAGGGGGTCGGCGCCACGACCATGGCCGACATCGCCCGGGCGGTCGGGGTGACGCCCGCGGCGGTGCGCTACCACTTCGCCAGCCTCGAACGCATCATCGATGCGCTGCTGGACTACGTGATCGAGGAGACGGACGCGTTCCACGTGACCGCGGACGAGGTGTCGAGCGCCGATCGGCGTCTCCACGACCTCCTCGCCCGGCACGTCGAGCACCTCACCTCCACGCCCTACGACCTGTGGTTCGTGGTCGGCATCAGCGTCGCCGCCGCCGAGCAGCACCAGGGGTTCCTCCAGCACACCCGAGCCTGGCGTCATGCGCTCGGGATGATCGTCGAGGACGGCCGTCGGGCGGGGATCTTCGCTGAGATCGACGCCGACCTGGCCGTCGCGGCGCTCAGCGGCCTCGTCTACTCCGCTCTCAGGGAGCACCACAGCGGTCGGCGCATCGACCCGGAGACCTTCGCCGGACTCGGGGTCCGAGCGCTGTCGACCGGCGGGTGAGCGCAGGCCCCACGCGAAGATGCCGGACCAACCGGCCCGGCATCTCACAGAGTCGTTCGGTGACCGTGACCGGCCCCGGAGATCAGTCCTCGGTGGACTCGCTGTCGCCCTCGCTCTCGGCGGCGGCCTTGCGGCGGCGGCCGTAGCGACGCTCGAAGCGCTCCACGCGACCGGCGGTGTCCACGATGCGCATCTGGCCCGTGTAGAAGGGATGGCTCTCCGAGGAGATCTCGACCTTCACCAGCGGGTAGGTCTCACCGTCGATCTCGATCGTCTCCTTCGACGGAGCCGATGAGCGGGTGACGAACGTGGTGCCGGCGCTCATGTCCTGGAAGGCGACGGGGCGGTACTCGGGGTGGATGTCGGACCGCATCTCAGCGCTCTTCCTTGAAGATGACGTGCTGGCGCACGACCGGGTCGTACTTCTTGAGCTCGATCCGCTCACGGGTGTTCGTCTTGTTCTTGCGGGTGACGTACGTGTACCCGGTGCCCGCGGTCGAGCGGAGCTTGATGATCGGGCGCTTGTCGCTCTTGGCCATCAGACCTTCTCCCCACGAGCGCGCATCTCGGACAGCACGGGCTCGATGCCCTTGCGGTTGATCGTCTTGATGCCCTTGGCGCTCACGGTGAGGGTCACCCACCGACGCTCGGAGGGCACCCAGAAGCGCTTGCGCTGCAGGTTGGGCAGCCAGCGACGCTTCGTCTTGCGCTGGGAATGGGACACGTTGTTGCCGGTGCTCGGACGCGCACCGGTCACCTGGCAGATTCTGCTCATCGGGGGGTCAGCTCCTCGGACGAGACCAGCGAACGAGCGTAGCGGCGAATCCCGCCCGCGCGACAGTCGCGGTCACGAGATCGCTCGCCGGGCCGCTCGGGCCACGCTGCGCCTTCCGGCGCAGATCTACCCCGTGTAGCCGCGGTAGATCGCCTCGGCGACGCACGACGGCTTCTCGGCGCCCTTGCAGGTGAAGGTCATCTCGACCGTGTACTGCACGCCCCCGGCGATGTCGGTCACGTCGACGAGCTTGGCGCTCAGCTGGAGGTCGGAGCCGACGGGCACCGGCGAGGGGAAGCGCACCTTGTTGCAGCCGTAGTTGACGCCCATCGCGAAGCCGTTCACCTGCATCGCCTCGGCCATCATCATCGGGGCGAGCGACAGCGTCAGGTAGCCGTGGGCGATCGGCCCGCCGAAGGGACCGGCCTTCGCCCGCTCCACGTCGATGTGGATCCACTGGTGGTCACCCGTCGCATCGGCGAACGCGTTCACCTGCTCCTGGGTGATGTTGTGCCATTCGCTCTCGCCGATGTGCTGCCCCACGCGGGACTTCAGGTCGTCGATGCCTTCGATCACGGTCGCCATGGGCCCCATCCTGCCTCTGTGACCGTCACCGTCGCCACGTGAGCGCGGTCGGCCTAGTCGTCGAGGGCCCGGCGGAGGTCGTCGAAGTCGTCGGGTTCCGACGCGGCCTCGTTGGCGATGATGGCGGCGAGCCACGTGGTCAGCGGGACGGCGGCGACCAGCGCCAGACCACCGACGAGGGTCCGCACGATCTCGACCGCGACCACCTCGGAGTTGGCGACCGTTCCCAACGACTGGTCAGTCTCGACGAGGAGGATCACCAGTGGAAGCGAGGCGCCGGCGTAGGCGAGGGCGAGCGTGTTCACCGTCGAGGCGATGTGGTCACGTCCGACACGCATCCCGGAGCGAACCAGATCGGTGATCGTGGCAGACGGGTTGGATGCCTTCAGCTCGAAGACGACCGAGGCCTGCGTGACGGTGACGTCGTCGATGGCCCCGAGCGCACCGATGACGAGCCCGGCGAGCACGAGTCCGCGGAGGTCGAGGTCGGGCCCGAGCACCCGCAGGAACAGCGCGTCCTCCGACGCGAGGCCCGAGAAGCGGGCGACCTCGACCGCGATCGCGCCGACGACCAGCGCGAGGAGGAGCGAGCCGAGCGTGCCGAACAGCGCGACGGTGCTCATCGAGCCGATCCCGTGTGTCAGGTAGAGCGCGGCGAACGCGATCGCGGACGCGGACACGGCGGCGACGAGGACCGGGGAGCGTCCGTCAACGATGGCCGGGACCGTGAACGCCAGCAGCACGACGAGGCTCGCGCCGAGGCCCATCAACGCAGACACGCCCCGCCACCGGCCGAGCGCGATGACGGCGACCGCGAAGATGATCGCCAGCCACATCAGCACCGGCTTCCTCGCCCGGTCGGCGAGTTGGTACTGGAACTCCTCCGGGAGGCGATCGTCGTAGGACATCACGACTCGCTCACCGATGTCGGCATCGACGATCAGCGCCTCGATCGTGACGATCTCCCCCTCATCCGGACCGGCGACCATGCGCACGGAAACGAGCTGGCAGTCGAGCGGGTCGATCCCCGGGCACATGGCGATGCCCTCGATCACGCCGTCGTGGAAGACGCTCGGGAAGCCGAGGTCGTCGAGGACTTGTTCGCCGTCGTCGCTCGGCCAGAGCAGGACCAGGCCGAGGATGGTCAGGAGCGCTGAGACCCCGACGGCGATCGCCAGCGCACGGCGGGCGAGTACGGGCAGAGCGAGGTCCTCGCCATGGGAATGACCGCCGTGAGAACCGCCCACGCCTCGCGACGGTACGGCATCGCACCTGGACGACGGGGGCGGTGTGCTCGACTGGCCAGATGACCACGCGACGACACGCCGCAGCCGGCGTCGTCGTGATGCTCGCCGTCGCCGGGTTCGTGGTCGGCGTGCCGTTCTGGTCCGTGATGGTCGGGGTCGTCGTCGCCACCTGGCTCGCCGTCACCGACCCGGCCCGCCGCCACCTCCAGCGGCGGGGGGCGAGGGTGCTGGTGCTGATGTTGCTGACGTCGGTGCTGCTCTACGTCTTCATCGACGTGATCCCCAACGCGACCCGGAGCACACGCGGGAGTTGGTCGCTCGCGCTCGAGCGGTACGGGGATTGGGTGGGCGACGTGGTCGGGGGCGACCTCGGGTTCTCGGTCGGGTACCAGGAGTCGGTGAGCGACGGGATCGCCCGAGTGATGGGGCCGTCGTTGCAGATCGTGGTGTACAGCCAGCTGCTCGCCCTGGCCCTCGTCGTCCCCCTCGCCGGGTGCGCGGCCTGGCACCGGGGTGGGTGGACCGACCGGCTGGCCTCGACGGTCTCGCTGGGGTTGCTCTCCGTGCCGATCATCGTCGTCGGTCCCCTGTTGGTGTTCGTGCTCGCCCTCGGTGGACCGACCCTGTTCGGCGTGCAGTGGGGGGCCGAGCTGTTCCCCGCCGGTCTGTACGAGCCACCGGGCGAGGGCCTGGTCACGCACCTCCGATCGATGACGCTGCCGACGGTCGCGATGGCCGCCGGACTGGTCGGGCCGTACTTCGTGACCCTGCGCGTGCTGCTCATCGAGCAGATGGAGGAGCACTGGGTCACGGGTGCCGTCGCCCGGGGTCTCCCGCCGGTCGCCGTGATGGGACGGCACGTCCTTCGGCCCGCCCTGCCCGTCTTCGGAGCCCAGGTGGCGACGACGACGACCTTCCTCGCCGGCAACCTGTTGCTCGTCGAGCGGCTGTTCTCGATCCCCGGCCTCGGCGACTACGTGCTCACCGGGATCGGTCGCCGCGACACGGAGGCGGTGGTGGGCGGGCTGTTCGTGATGGCCGGGGTCCTGGCGACGATCACCCTGATCGCCGACACGCTGGAGGTCTCGGCCGACCC
Organism: Actinomycetota bacterium; assembly: GCA_039185015.1. GTDB lineage: Bacteria > Actinomycetota > Acidimicrobiia > Acidimicrobiales > Poriferisodalaceae > JBCBSZ01. Next base: position 1,981 of record JBCDAU010000041.1, on the reverse strand, counting down.
GACCTCGCTCGACCGCCACGCCTGAGGGCGCGGGCCCCGGGCATGTCGACGGCCACGCCGCAGCCCGTCGGGGCGAGGACCGGTGGAGGAGGGCGGGGCTCCGGGGGTCCCACCCGGGATTGTCACAGATAGAGGTCGATGCCGTGGGTGCGTTCCGGGAGCATCGGACGGGGGAGGATCTTCGGGCGTTCGCCGGTCACGGGGTCCCTGGTCTCGGCGCCGGTGACCAGGCTGCCCCGGCCGAAGGCGGCGCGCCGCTCCGCACCCAGCGACTTCAGGGTGATCGCGTCGAGGGGTGTGGCCCGCAGGTCGTTGCGCTGGGGCATGGTCGGCCGCATCCGGTGGTCATCGGCGCCCGATGGTCGATCCCTTGAGCGCAGTTGTGAAACGACCCCTTCGGCGGCCACACTTGACCGACCGGTCAAGAGCCGGGGAGCCGGGTCCGCAGGGGGGCTCGGAGACGCAACCAGGAGGGGCCGACATGGCCAACACTGCCGTCATCGTCGATGCCGTCCGGACCGCCGGCGGCAAGCGGAACGGGCTGCTCAAGGAGTGGCACCCGGTCGACCTCGGAGCCGAGGTCCTGAAGGCGCTCCAGGAGCGCAACGATCTCGACCCCGGTCTCGTCGACGACGTGATCACCGGCTGCGTGATGCAGGTCGGCGAACAGGCCGTCAACGTCGCCCGCAACTCGGTCCTCGCTGCGGGCTGGCCCGAGTCGGTGCCCGGCACCACCGTCGACCGCCAGTGTGGTTCGTCGCAGCAGGCCCTCCACTTCGCCGCTCAGGGCGTCATGGCCGGTGCCTACGACGTGGTCGTCGCCTCCGGCGTCGAGGTCATGACCCGCGTGCCGATGGGCTCGTCGATGGCCGACGGCAAGTTCGGCGCCCCGTTCGGCCCGAAGGTCGGGGAGCGCTACGCGCCGGCCGGCGGCCTCGTGCCGCAGGGCATCTCGGCCGAGCTGATCGCCGACAAGTGGGGCCTCACCCGCGAGGACCTCGACGCCTACGGCGCCCGCTCCCAGCAGCTGGCCCTCCAGGCCACCGAGGAGCGTCGCTTCGACAACGAGATCATCCCGGTGATGGGCGACAACGGCGAGCTGGTCACCCGTGACGAGGGCATCCGCCCCGGCACCACGGCGGAGAGCCTCGCCAAGCTGAAGCCGTCGTTCATGGAGGACGGCCGAGTCACCGCCGGCAACTCGTCGCAGATCACCGACGGCGCCTCCGCCGTGCTCATCATGAGCGAGGAGAAGGCGCGGGCCCTCGGCTACACCCCGCGAGCTCGCATCAACGCCTTCTCCCTGGCCGGCGCCGACCCGCGGCTCATGCTCACCGCCCCGATCCCGGCCACCCAGAAGGTCCTGGCCAACGCCGGCCTGACCATCGACGACATCGATCTCGTCGAGATCAACGAGGCCTTCGCCTCGGTCGTGCTGGCCTGGGAGAAGGAGCTCCACCCGGACATGGACAAGGTCAACGTGAACGGTGGGGCCATCGCCCTCGGCCACCCGCTCGGCTGCTCGGGCACCAAGCTGATGTCCACGTTGCTCAACGAGCTGGAGCGTCGCGGCGGCCGCTACGGCCTCCAGACCATGTGCGAGGGCGGCGGGATGGCCAACGCCACCATCATCGAGCGCCTGGGCTGATCTGGGTGAGAGGGGTCGGCGGAGTCCCGGGTAGCGCGGACGACGAGGGTGTTCATTGACCAGTCCCGCTCTTCGGCGGCCGACTGGATCTTCTCGCGTAGGTCGTCGGGGAAGCGGATTGCTGTTGTGGTCTTCGCTGTCTTGGTCGCCATAACTACACCTTAGTAATTACATCACTGTGATGTCAATGTCGCGCGTGAGGCGCGCGTGGTGCGCGCGGTGATCCGCTGCGATGCCGATATCCATCGTGGTGATCCACCAAGTCAGCACCCTGGTCACCTACTGTCTCGGAGGGCAGGAGAGTCCTGCCTGCACGACAAAGGCCCCGGCCAG
>JBCDAU010000040.1:0-51787 GCA_039185015.1 Actinomycetota bacterium | reverse complement strand
GTCTTCGCGAGCACCCCGGCGTGGCGGTAGGTCGCGCCGCCGACGAGGAGGCCGAGCTCGATCGTGTTCGTGCGGGCGGCGAGGTAGCCGAGGGTGGTGTAGCCCTCGATGACCGGCTCGTGGATCGGCCCCATCATCTCGAGCTGCAGGAAGTGGTCGGCCAGCGAGTACCAGGAGCAGCCGGCCTCCTCGGCGGCGAGCGCGGAGTCGGCGAGCACGTGGGGGATCGCGCTCGCCTCGATCCCGGCGGGCAGCCGTCCCAGATGGAAGCAGACCTCCACCGTCGTCAGGCGCCGGAGCGGGCGGCCCGGGCCGCCTGTGCCCGGCCGCGGAGGTCGGCGAGCCAGTCGTCGTCGACCCGGTCCTCGAGGATCTCGATGATCTCGCCGTCGGGACCGCGCACGTAGGTCGTGAGGTGCATGCGCAGATCGGTGGGCTCGGTGTTGGCCGTCAGCCCGTGGTCGACGATGCGCCGATGCAGCTCGGCGACGTCGTCGGTGACCAGGGCGAAGTGGGTCACGCCCCGATCAGCCGGTCGGTAGTCCTCGGGCAGCGGGCGGCCCACGGGGGCGTCCCACTGCCAGAGCTCGAGCATCGTGTCCCCGGCCATCAACCAACACACCCGGCCGGTCGCGCCGGCCATGCCGACGACGGCATCGAGCGCCGGGTTGGGCGTGATGGCGGTGTCGAAGACGAGGTCGAGCCCGAGCACGTCGATGTAGAAGGCCAGCGAGCGCTCCATGTCGGCCACGCTCACCGCCGTGTGGTGGATGCGCTTGATCTCCATGGTGTGGGTCTAGCCGACGTCGCGCAGCGGCGCGGTGGCGAACTCGGCCATGCCCTCGGCGAGTCCGACCTCGGCCGTGAATCCCAGGCGTTCCGCAGCCCGCGCGGGGGAGGCGACGACGTGGCGGACATCGCCCAGCCGATAGCCGCCGACGACCTGCACGTCACCGGTGCCGGCGGCGGCCAACGCCTCGGCCATCTGCAGGACGGTCGCCGGCCGGCCGGACGCGACGTTGTAGGCGCCCGCGCAGTCGGCGGGCGCGTCGAGCGCGGCGAGATTGGCCCTGGCGATGTCGCCGACGTGGACGAAATCACGACGCTGCCCGCCGTCCTCGAACACCTGCACCGTGCGACCGGCCGCGACGGCGCTCCGGAAGATGGCCGCGACGCCCGCGTAGGGCGTGTCCTTCGGCATCCGCGGTCCGTAGACGTTGTGGTAGCGCAGCGCCATCACCGACGCGCCCGATTCGCGGGCCCACGCCGAGGCCAGGTGCTCCTGGTGGAGCTTCGTGGCGGCGTAGACGTTGCGCGGATCGAGCGGCGCGTCCTCGTCGACCTCGCCGGAGGCGAGCGGCCGGCCACAGATCGGGCAGGGCGGCTCGTACCGGCCGACCTCGAGGTCCTCGATGCGCCGGGGACCGGGACGCACCGACCCGTGCTCCGGGCAGGAGTAGGCGCCCTCCCCGTAGACGACCATCGAGGAGGCGAGCACCAACCGCCCGTCGAAGCCGGCGCGGTGCAGGGCGAGGAGCCCGACGGCGGTGCCCGTGTCGTTGTCGTCGACGTAGTCGACGACGTCGCCGAGGTCGACGCCGAGTCCGACCCGTGCGGCCTGATGGCAGACGGCGTCGACGCCGTCGAGGACGCGCGCCCACGCCTCGACGTCGCGCACGTCGGCGCGCACGTAGGTCGCCCCGTCGTTGCGGTCGTCGGGATGCGGGTCGCGCCGATCGAGCACCACGACGTCGTCGCCACGGGCGACGAGCTGGTCGACGATCGCCGAGCCGATGAAGCCGGCGCCTCCGGTGACGAGAACGCGGCGGCTCACGGCACCGGCACACGGAAGACGCGGAGCTGCAGCGCGAGCAGCGCGTAGTAGCCGACGAGGGTGAGCAGCTCGAAGAGGCCCTCGACGCCGAGGTGCTCGGTCGCGGCGGCGTAGAGCTCGTCGTCGAGATCACCATCGACCGCGAGCGCCCGGGAGGTTCGCACGATGAGGAGGTCGCCGGGATCGGGCCACTCTGCGGCGGACACCTCGTCGGGGATCCGACGGAGGGCAGCGAGCTCGTCGTCGGTGAACCCGGCGTTCCTGGCGATCTGCTCGTGCGCCCACCGCTCGAAGTCGGAGTCCTGCACCGCGGCGACGACCAGCACCGCGATCTCGCGGACTCGGGCGCTCAGCGAGGTGTGCTTGCGGACGCCGTCGCCAACGGTCTGCAGGCGCCCGCCGAGCTCGGGCGAGAGCAGCATGGCGTTGAAGGGTCCGTGGAGTCCCCCGTGCTCGTCGAGCAGCCCACCGGAGATGGCAACCCCCCGTCGGGCGCCGACGATGGCGTCGTACACCTCGCGTTGCGAGGCGGTCAGCTCGTCGGGACGGCGGCGGGGCAGCGGACGGGCGGCGAGATCGGTCATGAGGCCCGGGCTACCACGGGGTCTGCAGCCACATCTGCAACACGACGCCGATGAGGACCGAACCGGCGAGCAGCGGCCGAACCCAGCGGGTGGGCAGGGCGACGCCGGCGAGCATCAGCCAGGGCACGAACGGCAGCCAGATGCGCTCGGTCTCCGCCGTCGAGAGGCCGGAGAGCGCAGCGCCGATGATGCCGACGAGGACCGGCACGACGAGCAGCAGCACCGGGCGATGTCGTCGCCAGGTCGCGGCGAGCGAACCGAGTCCGGCCACGCCGGCGGTGCCGATCGACAACGCCACGATCGCCGGGTTGCCCACCAGCGAGTAGTCGTACGGGCGGAACTCGGCCGAGCTCGCCTCGTAGAACTCCATGGTCTCGAAGAGGCCCTCGAACCACCAGAAACCCATCACGGTGAACATCGCCGTGACGCCGAGGGCGGCGACGACCGCTCCGGCCAGCACGTCCCACCGACGGGCGGCGAGCACGACCACCGCCGGCACACCGAGCATCAGCACGGCGCCGTAGGAGAAGAACAGCGCGAGGGACAGGACCATGCCGCCCATGGCCGCCATGCGCACCGAATCGACGCGGCGGGCGGGCCGGCGGGCGGCGATGACGAGCAGCGCCACACCCCAGGCGGTGATGGCGGCGAAGACGGCATCGGCCGACGAGGCGACCCAGATGACCGACGGGGTGAGGGCGACGAGTGGGGCCGCTCGGCGGGCGACGTCGATCCCGGCGACGGCTCGCAACGCGAGCAGCACGGCGACGACGACCGAGGTACCGAAGCCGATCACGGCGACGGCAGCCCACCCCGGTCCCGACAGTCCGACACGGTCGAGCGCCCAGTAGAAGAGCACCATCCCCGGTGGGTGCGAGCGCACGTGCAGCGGGGAGTCGGCGAGTCCGGCGACGTAGCCGGACAGGTAGTCGCTGACGCCGCCAGCCGCCTCGACGTCGTCGATCGCCCGGAAGTACTCGAAGCGGGAGGTCAGTGGCGTCGTGAGCCGGTGCAGTCCGTCGGACGCAGCGAGCGAGACGGCCCACGCAGCGTGCAACGCCCAGGTGCCGACGAGCACCCGACCCCACGACCACGTGCGAGCGAACCGCGGGGCGAGCCAGACGCCGACGACACCGACCGCGACGCCGGCGAGCAACCACCAGCGGAAGATGACGTTCCAGCGTCCGAAGAACGGCGCCGCCCCGATGTTGGCCCGCCCCTCGGTGACCACCCACTCGACGTGCTGGCCCCACAGCCGGGCGACCACGACCACCACCACACCGACGCCGAGCGCGATGAGCGCACCCCGTCGAGCGGCCCGCTCGCCGCCGTCGTCGGAGGCGGGTGGCGCGCCCGGCTCGCCGCCGTCGAGGTGATCGGGCGCGGCGGCGTCGACGATCGAGGTCATGATCGAGGACGGTACGGGTCGGGCGGTGGGGGGTGAGCCCCATTGGGGTGAGTTCCCCGATCGTTCAGACTATTCGGCTGGTCGCACTGGTTCTCTGATGACGTGTCCCGACCACGCCCCTTCCCCAGTCGATTGCACGACGAACGTACGGCCGCTCTGCTCGGCATCGCACTCGCCGTCACCTTCGGCATCTGCTTCCTGACCGGCCTCTACAGCCACTTCCAACAGCAGCAGGACGACGCCCTGTTCGTCATCCCGGCGGGCCCCGCTCGGCTGTACCAGTTCACCCAGGGCCTGCACATCGCCACCGGCATCGCGTCGGTGCCGCTGCTGCTCGCCAAGCTCTGGACGGTCCTGCCCGGCTTCTACCAGTGGCCGCCGGTCCGCAGCATCTCGCACGCCGTCGAGCGGGCGATGCTCCTCCCGCTCGTCGCCGGGTCGCTCTTCCTGCTCTTCAGCGGTGTCGGCAACATCGCCCTCTGGCGGCCGTGGCGCTTCGACTTCACCTCGGGTCACTACTGGGTCGCGTGGGTGACGATGGGTGCGCTCGTCACCCACGTCGCCGCCAAGCTCCACGTCGTCCGCCGCAACGTCGGCCGTGAGCGGGACGCCGACCCGGCCGCCGTCGTCGTGGCGACCGAGGTCACCGAGTCGGGCGTGGACACCGCCGACGGGGCGCACGCCGACGACACCGCCGAGCCCGAGTCGCCCGCGACCCCGTCGCCCGAACCCCCCGACGACCGGGAGCTCGTCGGTGCCGGCTCCGGTGGCGGCCTCGACCGCCGGGGCTTCCTCACCGCCGTCGGCGCCGCGTCGGGCGTGCTGACGATCGCGACGATCGGCCAGACCTTCTCGCCACTCGAGACCGTCTCGGTGCTGAGCCCCCGCCGCCCGAGCGTCGGGCCCCAGGGCGTGCCGGTGAACCGGACCGCCGCGCAGGCGCGGGTCACCGAGACCGCGGTCGATCCGGCCTACCGGCTGCTCGTCTCCACGAGCACCGGCGCTGAGCGCTCCTTCAGCGTCGACGAGCTCCGCCAGCTCCCGTGGACCGAGAAGACGCTGCCGCTCGCCTGCGTCGAGGGCTGGTCCTCCGACGGGCTGTGGGGTGGCATCGCCCTGCGCGACCTCGCGGCCGAGATGGGCATCGACGAGCCGAGCGAGGTGATCGTGCGCTCCCTGCAGGAGGGGCGGCGCTTCACCAGCTCCCGGGTCAACCGGCTCCAGTCCCGTGACGACCGCTCGATCCTGGCGATGGACCTCGGGGGCGAGCCGCTCCACATCGACCACGGGTTCCCGGTGCGCCTCATCGCCCCGAACCGACCGGGCGTCCTGCAGACCAAGTGGATCGACCGAGTGGAGATCTCCGCATGACCGCCACCACCGAGCACCAGCGCACCGAGCACGAGGATCCGCCGGCCTGGTTGTTCTGGCCGGCCGCCCTCATCGGTGCCGCCATCGTCTGGTACGGCCTCGCCCGCTGGTCGCCGTGGGAGAGCCGCTCCATCGACCTCGGCACCTACCTCCGGTGGACGGTCGGCCTCGCCGTCTTCCACGACCTGATCTTCGCTCCGGTCGTCGGGCTCGTCGGTTTCGGCATCACCAAGGTCGTCCGACCGCCCTACCGGGCGATCGTGCAGGGCTCGGCGATCGTCGCCGGCATCACCATCCTCTTCTCGATCCCGTTCGTGCGCGGGTGGGGTCGGAACTCGAACACCTCGGCCCTGCCCCGGGACTACGCGGAGGGCCTCACGATCCTGTTGGTCGCGATCGGTCTGGTGACCGCGGTACTGCTGGTGCGGGCCCGCCTGCGGGCGAGAGAGGAGGTCGCCCGTGGGTGACATCGACGTGATCCTCCCGGTCCTCGACGAGCGAGCGGCGCTGCCCGGCGTCCTCGCCGCGATGCCGACCGGGTACCGACCGATCGTGGTCGACAACGGATCGACGGACGGCTCGGGTGAGCTCGCCCGATCGCTCGGAGCGGAGGTGATCGACGAGCCGCGACGCGGCTACGGCGCCGCCTGCCACGCCGGCTTCGAGGCCGCGACCTCCGAGCTCGTGTGCGTCATGGACTGCGACGGGTCGCTCGATCCGGGCGAGCTGCCCGCGGTCGTCGCCCCCGTGCTCGCCAACCGGCTCGACCTGTGCCTGGGCCGGCGGGTCGCCGACCGGGGTGCCTGGCCGCTGCACGCCCGCCTCGCCAACCGGGCTCTCGCCGCCGAGCTGCGGCGCCGAACCGGCGCCCCGCTCACCGACCTCGGTCCGGTGCGGGCCTGCCGACGCGAGCAGCTCCTCGGCCTCGGCATCGAGGACCGCCGGTTCGGCTACCCGCTCGAGACGGTGCTCCGCGCCGCGCAGGCGGGCTGGCGGATCGGCGAGGTGCCGGTCCGATACGCCGAACGAGCGGGCCGCTCGAAGGTGACCGGCACGGTCCGGGGCACCGCCCGAGCGGTCAAGGACATGAGCGAGGTGCTGCGATGACCGCCGGCACCCTCCTCGTGATCGCCAAGGAACCCCGCCCCGGGCGCGTGAAGACCCGCCTCACCAGCCGGTACACCGCGGGGGAGGCGGCCGCCATCGCCGAGGCCTCCCTGCGGGACACGCTCGCCGCCGTGGCCGACACGCCCGCCGCTCGGCGGGTGCTCGTGCTCGACGGTCGTCCGGGCGACTGGGTACCGCCGGGCTTCGAGATCGTGCCCCAGGCCGACGGCGGGCTCGACCTCCGGCTCGCCGCCGCCTTCGCCGGAGCCGATGGCCCGACGTTGCTCGTCGGCATGGACACCCCCCAGGTCACCCCCGCCCTCCTGCGCGACGGACTCGACCTGCTCGACGAGCACGACGCCTGCCTCGGACGCGCTCCCGACGGCGGTTGGTGGGCGCTCGGCATGGCCCGGCCCGACCCCGCCGCGTTCCCCGGGGTGCCGATGAGCCAGGACGACACCGGCGAGCACCAGCTGCGTCGTCTGCACGAGCTCGGCCTCGACGTGGCCGAGCTCCCTCCGCTGAGGGATGTCGACCATCCGAGCGACCTCCCGATCGTCGCCGCCGAGGCACCCGACGGCCACTTCGCCGCCGCCGTCGCACGGCTGGTCGGAGCGGAGGCGCCCGCATGACCCTCATCGACCCGACGTTGCACCGGTGCGCCGACGCGGTCGTGGCCTGGCTCGACGGTCCCGAGCGGGCGGCGGGACCGCTGACCGGCTACCGGCTCTTCTCGGGCCACGCTGCGCACGCCGTGCCTGACCCGCGGGCCATCACGTGGCCCCTCATCCAGGTGCACGTCGCCGACACCGCGGCGGCCGGCCACCGCCGGCTGCTGGGCGAGCTCACCCGCCGACGGATCCCGACCGCACCGGTCCGGGTCGACGGCTACGGCGTCGCGTCCCACCTCGTCGACGCCGAGGGCCGCCGCAGCTGGGTCGGGCCGATGCTCGGACGGCGACTCGTGCGCGCCGGGGAGCCGGGCACCTCGATGACGACGGTCGGGCTCGTGCTCCGCTTCGCCGACGCCGCCGATCTCGAGCGCACCTGGGCCGTGCTCGACGAGCTCGGCGACGACCTCTACGACCAACAGGTGCTCGACCGCTCCGTCCACCTCCCCCACGGGCTGACACCGCCGACCACCACGATCGGCGTCCAGGAGCTCCACCTCCACGGCAACGACGGCAGTCGCCTCGTCCACCTCCACCACGGGCGGGAGCCGTCCGGCACCGCCTGGGTTCCCCACCGTCCCGGCCGATTCGACCTCGGCCACTGGATCCACCACAGCGAGGAGTCCCCCTCATGACCGATCACCGCACCCTCGATGTCGACAGCGTCGGCGACTACGTCGCCTCCCGGCCCGAGTTGGCCGCGCTCATCGACGTCGACACGCTGCAGGTGAAGGAGGTCGGCGACGGCAACCTCAACCTCGTGTTCCGACTGCACGACGCCGACGGCCGACGGCTCTGCCTCAAGCAGTCGCTGCCCTACGTCCGGGTCGCTGGACCGTCCTGGCCGCTCACACCCGAGCGAGCAGCCGCCGAGGCTCGCGGCTACGAGGCCGCCACCACCTGGACACCCGAGACGATCCCCACGTTCCACGGCTACGACGCCGACCGGCACGTCCTCGCGATGCAGGACCTCGACGGATGGCGGGTGTGGCGTGACGTGCTGGTCGACGGCGCTCGGCACGACGGGATCCACCTCGACCTCGGCCGCCACATCGCCAGGATGGCGTTCGGGACCTCCCGACTCGGCACCCTCGGTCCCGCGCACCGTCAGGCGGTCGCCGCAGCGACCAACGTCGAGCTCTGCGAGATCACCGAGGACCTCGTGTTGACCGACCCCTTCCTCGGCCACGAGCGCAACGAGCACCGGGCCGAGCTCGATCCCGTCATCGCCGAGCTGCGGGCGAACCCCCGCGTCCTGGCCACGGTGGCCAGGGCGAAGGAGGCCTTCTGCACGAAGGCCGAGGCGTTCGTCCACGGCGACCTCCACTCCGGGTCCGTGATGGTCCGCCGCGAGGAGGACGGCTCGAGCTCCGCTCGCGTCTTCGACATCGAGTTCTGCACCTACGGCCCGGTCGGCATGGACCTCGGCCTGCTCTTCGGCAACCTCGCGCTCGCTCACGCCCGCTGGGAGGCGCTCGCCCTGCCGGCCGACGACATCGCCTGGCTCGCAGACCTCCCCGAGCTCGTGTGGGACGCCTTCGAGGCGGAGCTGCGGGCGCTGTGGCCCGACCGGCTCGACCGCTCCCTGAGCGACGAGTGGCTCGATGACTGGTTGGAGCGCGTCCGGCTCGACGCCGTCGCGTTCGCCGGCTGCGCTGCGGTCCGGCGGATCGTCGGCTTCGCGAAGTCCGCCGACCTCGAGTCGCTCCCGGCCGACCTGCACCTGCAGGCCGCGACCGGGCTGCTCCGCCGCGCCGGTGGGTGGCTGGAGGACCCGGACGCCGTCTCCGTCGCCCGGCTGCTCCGCTGAACCGACCGCAGACCTGCTCAGGCTCGCCCGTGCTCGGTGGCCTCGTCCGCGGCGAGGGCGGCGCGGATCGCCAGCGCTCGACCACGCGCCAACTGGTCCTCGGCTGCTGCCGCGCCGGCCTCTCGTTCCCGCTCGCTGCTCCGCGCTCGCTTGTCCTCGTAGGCGGCGAGATCAGCCGTGGTCATCATCTCGGTCAGCTCGACCGGGCCGCGGTGATCGGTCACACCGAAGCTCGCCTCGAGCTGGACGGTCTCCGACCCCGCCACGACCGGACCACTGACCCGCCGCAGGTGGGTGACCACCTCGTCGACCGGGATGCGAACCGGCGAGTGGACCGCGACGAGGAACTCGTCACCGCCCATGCGCACGACCTCGCCCACGCTCCCGGCCCACCCGGCGGTGAGCTGGTCCACCGCGGAACGCAACCGATCGCTCGCGGCCACGAGCAGGGCGTCACCGACGTCGTGGCCGTAGGTGTCGTTGACGAGCTTGAAGCGATCGAGGTCGACGACGGCGACGATGTGGTGACCGTCCTCCCGGCAGCGGTCGGTGACGGTGGACTCGGCGAATCGCCGATTGTGGGCCCCGGTCAGCGGGTCGCGGTGGAGCTCCACGGCCAGGCGGCGCTGGTTCCGGACGATGCCGAGGACCGAGGTGGCGATCAGGCCGACACCGACGGCGGCCAGGCCGACGACCAGCGCGAGGACCCATCCCTCGGCGAGTGCGTCAGCAGCCTCGGCGCGCTCTGCCGCTGCGGCGTCCGCGGCGGCGGCCAGCACCGCAGCCCGCTGGGCCGTCGCCGCGTCGAGAGACGCCAACGACAGCTCCTCCACGGTCACGGGAGCGGACTCGGCCGGTCCTCGACCGGACGTGTCGATCAGCCAGCGGTCATAGACCCACACCTCGTCGAGACCGATCGCTCCGTTCAGCTCGTCGAGCAGCGCGGGGAGCTCGTCCTCGACCAGGTCCACCGGGAGGAACCCGTCGTCGAAGGGTTCGCCGACGCCAGGTCCGGTCCATCCGGGGGTGTCGCGGACGATGTCGGCGGTCGAGACGACGAAGTCGTCGAGGATGGTGGGCAGCTCGACGCCGGAGGCCGTCGCCTCGATCGCACGTGCGTCGAGCAGCACCAACCACGGCAGCGACACGAGGTCGGCTGACTGCTGCAACGCCGCGGCGGACGACGAGCGTGGTGCGTCGCCCAGGATCACCTCGAAGCGCAGCTCCTCGAGGAGGAAGAGGTCGAGCGTCGGCTTGTCGACCCCGAGGTCGGAGATCGCTGCGAGGTCGGAGCGGGCGAGGGCGGCCGCCTCGTCGTCGCCGCTCGCCAACGACTCCAGCCGCTCGACGACCGTCCTCTGGGCGGTGGCGAGGTCGGCGAAGGCGGCCTCGGTCCCTGCGGCGACCCCTCTGCCGGCGACGACCGCGTCGATGTAGCGGTGGACGGCGTCGGACAACTCGGCTCGCACGCCGACGAGCTCGATCTCACGGGCGCGCGACTCGGCCTCGGCACGGGCGTCGAGCGCCGACCCGCGAGCGAGCAGCAGCCCGGCGGCCGCCGCGAGCGCGACGACGACGCCGGTCACCACGAACGCGAGGCGCAGCGCTCCGCTCTGATCACCCGAACGTCGACCCGCCACGCTCTCCGATCGACCCGTGGCAACCCGGTCTTGAGTCCGGACCTCCGGGCCCTACCGTGACGACGTGAGCGACCAACTGCTCCTGATCCGTCATGGCGAGACCGAGTGGGCCCGCGTGGGCCGGCACACCGGGCGAACCGACATCCCCCTGACCGACCGCGGCCGCGAGGAAGCGCGGCTCGCCGCGAACACGCTCGAGGACTGGTCGATCGAGGACGTCTTCACCAGCCCGTTGATCCGGGCCCGCGAGACCGCCGAGCTCGTCGGCCTCGGCGATCGGGCCGTCGTCGACGACCGGATCGTGGAGTGGGACTACGGCGAGTACGAGGGGCAGCGGACCCTCGAGACCAGGGAGACGATCCCCGGGTGGTCGGTGTGGACCCACCCGATCCATGGCGGCGAGTCGATCGAGGACGTCGGCGACCGTGCCGACGCCTTCCTCCAGTCACTGGAGCAGAGCTCGGGCAACACCGTCGTCTTCGCCCACGGGCACTTCCTCGCCATCCTGATCGCCCGCTGGTGCGACCTCCCCCCGGTCGAAGGGCGTCGGTTCGCGCTCGCCACGGCGACCGTCAGCCTCCTCGGCCAACATCGGGAGCACCGCGTGGTGCGGGCCATCAACCACCGCTGCGGCGATCAGCTCCACCCACCGGCACGGACCTGACCGGACGATGGACATCTCCGCCTACCTCGACGAGGTCCAGTCGATCGCCCGGACCGGCATCCACTACTCGCCCACCGTCTTCGATCGCGAGCGCTTCGAGCGGCTCCTGGCCCTCACCGCGACGATGTACGAGGCGCTGAGCGGCGTGCCCGCCCCAGAGCTGCACGAGCGGTTCGGCCGCGAGATCGGCTACGTCACCGCGAAGGTCGGCATCGAGGTCGCGTTGGTCGACGACGACGGACGCTTCCTGCTCGCCCGCCGGGCCGACGATCGGCGCTGGGCCATGATCAGCGGCTACCTCGACCCGAACGAGCACCCCGCCGAGGGAGCGGTGCGCGAGGTGGCCGAGGAGCTCGGGCTCGAGTGCCGCATCGACGAGCTGGTCGGGGTGTTCCACCGTCCAGCGGGCGGCTGGGGCCCGCACTCGCTCGTGAGCGTCCTCTACCTGGCGACGGTCACCGGCGGCGAGATCGCGCTGGCCGAGCACGAGATCGTCGAGACGAGACGGGCCCACCTCGACGAGATCGACGACTGGCACCTCGACCACGGCGAACGCGCGGCCGCCGCCCTCGCGCACTGGCGCTCACGACGCGAGCGGAGCTGACTCGGCGACCAGGAGTCGACGCGACACCGTCCACATCACCGTGGCCGCGACGAGGGCCCATCCGGCGACGGCGAACCACCCGACGGTGTAGGACCCGCCGTCCACGATCAGGCCGAACACGACCGGGCCCAGCACGGCGCCGATGTACGTCCCGATCTGGGTGACGCCGGTCGCGGCCCCGGCCGCCGCGGGGTTGGCCCGCACGATCGCGTAGTTGAACAACCCCGGCCACGCCCACCCGGCACCGAACGCGAAGGTCACGGCGACGACCTGGACGACCGGTGGATCGGCGGCGAGCAGGGCGATGCCGCCAGCACCGACGACGAGCATCGTGGACACCGTCGCCAACGGCGATCGTGCCGACCCGTCGGCCCGCCACCCGACGTACAGCCGGGAGGCGATGCCGACGGCGCTGCCGTAGGTCAGGAGCAGCCCCGACGCCCCCGAGCCGATCCCGGACGCCTCCGCCGAGCTGACCACCCAGGCACCGATCGCACCGGCAGCGGCGGCACCGAAGACCATGCCGAAGCCGGCGAGACCCAAGACCGGGAGCGGCGTGGTCGGTCGATCCTGGCGCTCCCCGATCGGGGCGACCGCCGACACGGTCGGGGCGATGCGGAGCGCGAGGATCGCCAGGAGGGCGATGGACGCGCCGATCGCATACGCCCAACGCCATCCCACGGTGAGCGCGACGAGCGGAACCGCGAGGCCACCGAGCAACGTCGCGGTCGGCATGCCGGCCTGCTTCGCCGAGACGGCCAGGGCGAGGCGACCGACGTGGACGGTGCGGGACAGGTAGAGGTTGGCGCCGGGTTGGCTGACCGCGTTGGCGAAGCCGGCGATGCCGAGGCAGATCGCCAGCGTCGCGAAGGAGTCCACCAGGACGGCGATCGCGGCCATCGAGGCTGCCGAGAGCGCCAACGCCGCCGTGATCGCCCGCGTCGCACCGAGTCGCTGGACGAGGCGACCGCCCGGGGCGGAACCGATCGCGGCGCACAGGAAGAACGCTCCGACCCCGAAGCCGAGCTCCCGCTCGGAGAACGCGAGCTCGTCGCGGAGCTGGACGCCCACCGCACCGGTGAGGAAGGCCGGGAAGACGCTGGCGGTCGTCGAGGCGAGCACGGCAGCGACACCGATCCGCGTGGCCCACCGCCCTTCCGTCGTTCCGTCCACGGCCGGAGGGTACGGCGCCGGACGCCACGACCACGCTGGCGATCGGTCGACCGCGTTCTGTGACGAGCGCGGGGCGACCGCGATCTCCCAGCTCGTAGCGTCGGAGGTGCTCAGCCCGACGGCGCGGCGTCCGATGGAGAGGCGCTGTTCGTCCGTCGAGAACGAGGGCACGCGTGAGCCAGGAGATGACACCAGCGCGGATCCGAACGGGACTGGCCGTCGTCGTCGCGCTCGCAGGGCTGGCCGCGATGGTCACCGTCGCGACGGCCAGCTCCGGCTCCGACGGCTGGTTGCGCAACGACCACGCTCGCCGCCTCGTGGTGGAGGTCGACGCGAACGGCACGCCGCGGCTCGACGAGGTCGTCGAGGTCTCGGTCGACCTGACCCGCACCGACGGTGACCTCGACCCCGACTCGGTGGTCGTCGTCGAGGTCGACGGTGGCGGCGACGAGATCGGCGAGGTCCCCGTGCAGATGGAGGACCTCTCGACGCCGAACTCGGCGACCATCGTGTTCGCGGCCACGGGAACGACCGGCGCCGGCGACGCCCGACGCTTCCACGTCTACTTCGGTCTCGACGGTGACGGGGTCGCCGGTTGGTCGGGGACGCCCCTGGTCGAGGTCACCAACAGCACCGACGAGGGCCAGGCCGTCTGGCGGATCGACAACCAGACCGGTCGGCTCTCGTACGTCAAGGACGCCGGGGCGTTCTCCAGCTACGACGACACCACGGGCGACGACTGGATCGGGTACAACACCCGCGGCAGCGGCGAGACCGGCGGCGAGAGCGACTTCCGCGGCATCCCCAACGCCGTGTTCGACCCGAGCGGGAGCGACGACTTCTTCCATCCGGCCCACCCCACGTCCTCCAGCACGTTGGAGGTGAACGGTCCGGTGCGGCTGCGCATCCGATCGGAGGCGACCGGCGCCGCCTGGGTGTCGGAGTGGACCGTCGGCCCGCGTACCGCCACCTTCGAGATGGTCGCGGCCGACACGCCGGCCTGGTGGTTCCTCTACGAGGGTCCGCCGGGCGGCACCCTCGAGCCGGCGACGGACTCGTGGATCGTGTCCGACGGAACCGAGTCGGACCTGACCGCCGGTCCGTCCAACGCCGATCTCCCCGACCCGGAGTGGATCGCCTATCGCGACGGCGTCGACGACCGCAGCCTCCTCGTCGTCTCCCACACCGACGACTCGACCAGCGACCGCCGCACGGTCCAGGACGGCGCGATGGTCGTCTTCGGCTTCGGGCGGACCAACTCGACCCCGCTGCTGACCGGCGCCGGTCAGGTCATGTCGATCGAGCTCGTCGACGACCGGACCCTGGCCGGGCTCGGCGATCGTGCCGCCGCCCACCGCACGGTGGCGTCGGTCAGCGCGTCGGCGCTCGAGACCCGACCGGGCACGACGACGACGTCGACCACCACGACCACGACGACGACCACGACCACGACCGTCCCGCCGACGACCACCACCACGACGACGACGGCACCGACGACCTCGACCACCACGCCGCCGACCACCGCGACCACCGAGGCCCCCACCCCCACCACGACGACCCAGCCGCCGGAGACGCCCGACGCTCGGCCGTACCGCCTGCTCGACCGGACCGGTCGCGTCTACTCGTTCCCCACCGACCCGGGCGATCCGGGTGGCGCACCCGGCAAGCTCTTCGGCGACGCCGTCGACATCCTCACCACGCCGACGGGCGAGGGCTACTGGATCCTCGACGAGGAGGGTTCGGTGCAGGCCGTCGGCGACGCACCGGACCTCGGCGAGCTCGACCCCGCCGTCCTGCTCCCGGACGAGCGAGCGGCGACGCTGTCGGGCACCCCCGACGGTGCCGGGTACTGGATCGCCACCGATCGAGGACGAGTCGTGTCCTTCGGCACCGCTGCCGGCTTCGAGGACCTGGTCGACCTCGGCATCGCCGACGTGCTCAACGGTCCGATCGTCGACTCGGTCGCCACCCCGGCCGGGGACGGCTTCTACCTCCTCGGCTCCGACGGCGGTGTCTTCGGACTCGGCAACGCCCGCTTCTACGGCTCGATGGGCGGGGCCCGGCTCAACGCCCCGGTCAACGCGATCGTCGCCGACCCCGACGGACAGGGCTACTGGTTGGTCGCCAACGACGGGGGCGTCTTCGCCTTCTCGGCCACGTTCGAGGGCTCGATGGGCGGCGTGCCGCTCAACGCCCCGATCGTCGGCATGGTCCCGTACGGCGACGGCTACCTCATGGTCGCCGCAGACGGTGGGGTGTTCGTCTTCTCCGATCTCCCGTTCCTCGGCAGCCTCGGTGACGAGCCGCCGATCGACCCGGTCGTCGCCATCGACGCCTGACGAGCGCACGCCCGCGAACCGCGTCGGGTGGATCGGCGTACACGCATCGCAACCTCACCCCGGACGCGGAAGGGCAGCGATGACCACCACCGAGACCACCACCCCGGCAACGACCCCGACCGACGAGCTCGCCGAGCACGTCGTCGGCTCGGTGCTCGGCGCCATGGAGGCCCTCTCGATCTACCTCGGCGACCGGCTCGGTTGGTACGACGCCCTGGCCGAGCATGGTCCGATGACGTCGATCGCTCTCGCCGAGCTCACCTCCACCGACGAGCGCTACGCGCGGGAGTGGCTCGAGCAGCAGGCCGCCACCGGGTTCGTCGAGTGCGCCGACCCGTCGGAGCCGACGGACCGGCGTCGCTTCCACCTCGACGAGGCACAGCGTGAGGTCTTCGCCGAGGTCGACAACCTCGCCTTCGTGCGACCGTTCGGGCTGTTCGTCGGCGCACTCGGACGCAACGTCGACGAGCTGTGCGAGGCCTACCGCAGCGGCACGGGCATCTCGTGGGACGAGGTGGGTGACGCCGCGCGACAGGCCCAGGCCGCGGCCAACCGGCCGATGTTCCTGAACCTGCTCGGCGCCGAGTACCTGCCGTCGCTGCCCGACGTCGACGAGGCCCTGCGCTCCGGCGGCCGCGTGGCCGACATCGGATGCGGGTTCGGCTGGTCGTCGGTCGGCATGGCTCAGGCCTACCCGACAGCGACCGTCGACGGCTTCGACCTCGACCGTCCGTCGATCGCCGAGGCGACCTCCATCGCGACCGCTCGCGGGCTGGAGGATCGGGTCCGGTTCCACGCGGTCGACGCCGCCGAGGCCGTGGGAGCCGGTTCGTACGATCTCGTCACCGCGTTCGAGTGCATCCACGATCTGCCCGACCCGGTGAGCGTGCTCGCATCGATGCGGCGTCTCGTCCGACCCGGGGGCACGGTCCTCGTGATGGACGAGCGCGTGGGAGATCACTTCGCCGGGCGAGCCGACGAGGTCGAGCGGATCTTCTACGGCTTCTCGCTGCTGTGCTGCCTGCCGGACGGGCGGGCGCACGACCACTCGGTCGCGACGGGCACGGTCATGCGCCGATCCACGCTCGAGCGCTACGCCACCGACGCCGGATTCGCCACGCTCGAGGTGCTGCCGATCGACAACGACTTCTTCCGCTTCTACCGACTTCGCTGACCTGCGACACCGGGCCGGACTCGGCCCGGTGTTCGGGTGCTCAGCGCTTGAGCAGGCCCCTCTTGCCGTTGGTGGCCTGCTCGGCGTCGGCCGGGACCGGCGCCTCGGGAACGGGCGCGGCGACCGGTGACGGCACCGGCGGCACCGACGCAGGTGCGACCGGCGGGGTCGCGGACTCGCCCGCAGCGGCCTCGGCCCCGGGGAGCTCGGCCCGGAAGTAGGCCTTGAACTCCACCGGCACCTCGGTGAGCTTGTACAGCTTCGCCTGCTCGACCCGCTCCACGTTGCGGAGGTGCTCGAGAAAGCGAACCGCCTCGTCGAGCGAGGCCGACTGATGGTACGCCTGCTTGCCTTCGGCGCTCTTGAAGATGACCAGGTGCGACATGGATGTGCTCCTCCTCGACCTGTGTTGTCGGTCGCGACCCGCGTCCGCTTGAGGACCTGTGGTGCATCCGGAGGGCGGACGTGGTGCCCGCCCCGGGCCGAGCCCCACCGCGGCGGCACTACGGTGGGCCGATGGACGCTGCGGAATGGCTCGCCACCTACGCCGCCGAGCTCGGGGTCGCGCCACCCGACGAGGAGACGGTCGAGCGGCTGCTCGAGCTGGCCGGCATCGCCGCCCACAGCTCCGAGCGGATCGCGGCGCCGATCACCACCTGGCTCGTCGGCGTGGCCGGACTCGACGTCGAGCAGGCCCTCGAGCTCGGACGACGTCTGTCGTCGGACTGACCCGGTCGCGCCACATCGGCAGCACAACCCTCCACTTCCCTCGGGAGGTGCCGATACGGGGGGTGTGGCTGAGGAACACGACCCGAAGATGAGCTACCGGGGTCGGCCGATCGCTGACGCGCCCGAGACTCCCCCGACGGCGACGACCTTCCGTGGGCGCCCCATCGCCGACCCCACCCCGGTCGATGCCGCTCATGCCACGCCTCCGTCCGCCGACTCCTACCGCGGGCGACCGATCGCGACGTCCGACGCACCGGCGACCGACGACGGCGACCACGCCCCGGCGGCGAGCTCCTATCGCGGGCGACCGATCGCATCGGATGGTCACTCGGCACGCGGGTTCAGGGGCGCGATCCAGGCGTTGGGCATCGTGTCGTCCCGCCGGCCCAACGGCCCGGCCCAGGAGGCCGTCCAGCTCGCCAACGCGCTCGGGCAACAGGGGGTCAACCTGGAACTGCTCGCCTTCACGAGCGAGACGGCCCACCACACCGACCTCCCGATGGAGACGTTGAGCCCGAGTCGAGGGTTCGGGAGCAAGCTCGGCAAGCGGGCCAAGGACGCCCAGGTGATCCTCACCTTCGACACCGGCGCCCTGCGGGCCTGCGCCAAGCTCAAGCGCGGCAACTCGGCGCTGGTCGTCCGCAACGACGGCGACCACACGGCCTGGGTCGGCGACGACCGAGAGCGGACCAGGACGCTCGCCGCGCTTCGTGCCGCCGACCGCGTCGTCGTGCCGTGGCTGGCCGCCGGCAAGCGCCTCGTCGAGCTGGGCGACGTCAGCGCCGAGCAGATCGACGTCATCCCGACCGGTGTCGACACCTCGGCCTTCGCCCCGGCCAACAACCTCGACCGCGTCATGGTCCGCCGCAAGTTCGGCGTCGAGGACCAGCACGTCGTCCTCGTCGTCGCAGAGCTCACCGCCGACTCCCGCATCGATGCGGCCATCGAGGCCGTCACCGGCGCCGACGACCTCCTGCTGGTCGTGATCGGGGACGGCCCCGAGCGCGAGGCGCTGACGCAGAAGGCGACCGTCGCCCCGGTCCGCTTCGTCGGCGCGAGCAGCGAGGCGCTCCCCTGGTACCAGGTCGCCGAGGTCGCCGTCGTTCCCGGCCGCAGCGAGGGAATCCCGCGGGCGGCGATCGAAGCCGGTCTGTGCGGTCTGCCGGTGGTGGCGACCGACGTCGGCGGCGCACGCGACGTCGTGGTCCACGAGGAGACCGGTCTCCTCCTCGCCCGCAACTCGATCGGCGAGCTCGGCGACGCGATCCGCCAGGCCATGACCCACCGCGGCGACTGGGGCCAGGCGGCCTCCGCCCGCTGCCGGGATCTCTTCGATCTCACCGACATCTCCGCCGCCTGGGCGGCGACGCTGAAGTCGGTCTTCTAGGGAAGCGACCGGAACCAGTCGATCGTCGCCTCGAGCCCGTCACGGAACGGCGTCGGCTCGACCTCGGGGAACAGCGCTCGCAGCGGACCCTGATCGGCCTGGGAGTGGCGCACGTCCCCGGCCCGCGACGCCCCATGCTCCCGTTCGAGCGACCGGCCCATCGACTCCTCGATCATCGTGACGACATCGAGCAGGCTCAGCCGCGACCCGAACGCCAGGTTGACCGGCTCGGCGCTGGTCACCCGGCGGAGCACGGCGTCACAGATCACCGAGCAGAGCGAGCCGACGTAGGTGAAGTCGCGGGTCTGGCCGCCGTCACCGTGGATCGGGATCGGACGACCGGCCATGGCCGCCTCCACGAACGCCGGGATCACGGCGGCGTACGCATGTCCGGCGGGCTGGAGGGGTCCGAAGACGTTGAAGAAGCGGAAGGCCAGCACCGGCAGGCCGTAGCAGTGGGCGTGGCTCAGGGCGTAGGTCTCGGTCGCGAGCTTCGACACGGCGTACGGGGAGAGCGGCTGGGGACGCAGGTCGACCGACTTCGGCAGGGTCGGGTTGGCGCCGTAGACGCTCGAGGAGGAGGCGACGATGACCTGGGGCCCACCTGCCCGGCGGGCGGCCTCGAGCACCATGAGCGTGCCGGTCGCGTTGGCGGTGTGGCTCGCCATCGGATCCTCGATGGATCGGGGCACCGACGGTCGGGCGGCGAGGTGCACGACGGCATCGGATCCGGTGATGACCTCGTCGAGGAGGCCCTCGTCGAGGATCGACCCCTCGATCAGCTTCGCTCGGCACCCCGCGAGGTTGTCGGGCCGTCCGGTGCTGAGGTCGTCGAGCGCGACGACCTCGTCGACGCCCGCGGCGACCAAGGCCGCGCTGAGGTTCGCTCCGATGAAGCCCGCCCCGCCCGTCACCACGACCCGCACATCGACTCCCGTCGTCCGATCGCCGCAGGGTACGACCACACCGGGTGCAGGATCACCACCCCTCGTACCACCGTGGACGCTCACCGCGCACGGTGGGTAGCGTCCGCATCGATGGCCCGGGTTGCGTTCATCATCCCGAGCCTCGGCGCCGGCGGTGCCGAGCGCTCGCTCGAGCTCAGCCTGCCCGGGCTGATCGAGCGGGGCATCGAGCCGAGGATCATCTGCTTCGACCGCCGACCCCACGGCAGCCACGACATCGTCGAGCGGTCGAGCGTCCCGGTCGAGGTGATCGGCGGCGACCGGGTCCGTCGCATCGGAGCGATTCGCCGCTCGCTGCGCGCCGACCCCGTCGACCTGGCCCACACGTCGGTCCAATCCGCCGACCTCGTCGGCCGCGTCGGAGCCCGCCTCGCCGGCACTCGGTCCGTCGGCACGCTCGTCAACACGACCTACGATCCCGTGCGGCTCGACGATCCACACGTCCGCCGGGTCCCCTTCGAAGCGAACCGGCTCGCCGACGGTGCGACCGCCCGCCTGTCCCACGGCTTCCGGGCGATCACCCAGGCGGTGAAGGACTCCGCCGTCGCGCACATGCGGATCGACCCCGACCGCATCGAGGTCATCCCGCGGGGACGACAGCTCGACCGCTACGACGCTCGACCCGACGACCGGCGGCGCCTCCGGAAGGAGTGGGGCGCCGGCGACGACACCCTCGTCGTCGGCAACGTCGCACGCCACGAACGACAGAAGGGCCTCGACGCGCTGATCGGTGCGGTCGACGCCATCGCCCGGCGAGGAACCGAGGTGCTCCTCGTCCAAGCCGGGCGAGACGGGGGGACCAGCGCGCTGCTGCGCAGCGAGATCGGGCGGCTCGGCCTGGACGAGCGCGTCCGCCTCCTCGGCCACCAGGACGACGTCGCCGCGGACGTCCTGCCCGGGCTCGACGTGTTCGCGTTCCCGTCGCGCTACGAGGGCCTCGGCGGCGCCCTGATCGAGGCGATGGCCACGGGCCTCCCGATCGTCACCACCGACCTCCCCGTCACCCGCGAGGTCACCGCCGAGCAGGCGCTGTTCGTCCCGACCGGTGACGTCGCAGCCCTGGCCGACGCCATCCTCGCCGCACCCACCTCGATCGACCGCGCCGCGGTGCGGGCCGCGGCCGCACGCTTCGACCTGGAGCACGTCCTCGACCTCGAGGCGGCCTGGCTCCGGCGGTCCGCGCCATGAGGGCGCTCTCGCTCGTCGCGTCCCGACGGCGTCGCGGGGCCGAGGTGTTCGCGACCGAGCTCGCTCAGCGGCTCGACGGCGACCACGGGATCGAGACGGCCGTGCTCGCGATGTCGGCCGCCGGCGAGCTGCTCATCGATGCCGTCGGTCGCGGCCGCCTCGATCCGCCGGCCGTGGCCCGGGCCGTCCGTCGGACGCGCGCCCACGACGTCGTGATCGCCAACGGCTCGACCTCGCTGCCGGTCGCAGCGCTCGCCCGCACCACCGGCGGGCCGCCGATGGTCGCCCGCAGCATCGGCGACCCCGACGCCTGGGTCACCGACCGGCTCCGGCGAGCCCGCGTCCGGTGGGCGCTGCGCCGAGCCGAGCGGGTCGTGGCGCTGTGGCCGGACGCCGCGACGCGCCTCGCCGAGCTCCACGGCCTCGACCCCGACCGCGTGGACGTCATCCCGAACGCGGCCGACAGCGACCACTTCAGGCCACCGGCCACGACCGTGCGGGCGGCACGCCGCGACGAGCTCGGCATCGGCGACGAGCGCGTCGTGCTCGCCGTCGGTGCGTTGAGCGAGGAGAAGCGCATCGACGCGGCCATCGACGCGGTCGACGGCGAGGCCGACACGACCCTGGTCGTCGTCGGCGACGGACCGCAACGGATCGCTCTGGAGGCGAGAGCCTCGGAAGCGACTGCACCGGTCCGGTTCGTCGGACCGCTCGATGACGTGCGGCCCTGGTACGAGGCCGCCGACGTCCTCGTGCTCCCCAGCCGGACCGAGGGCATGCCCGCCGTCGTGATCGAGGCCGGCCTCTGCGGCCTACCCGTCGTGGCCACGGATGTCGGCGGCGTGGGCGAGGTCGTCGAGCACGGCATGACCGGTCTCCTCGTCGAGCCCACCGCGCTCCGTGGCCTGAGCGAGGCGATTCGGGAGGCCGCGACCCGCCAGCATGAGTGGGGAACCGCGGCGACAGCCCGCTGCCGCGAGCGGTTCTCCCTGTCGACGGTGGCTGCGCAGTGGGCGGCCACGCTGAGGTCCGCATGCTGAGCTTCCCGAGACGACGCCATCGCACCGTCGCCCACCTGACGACGGTCGACCTCTCGCTGCGGTACCTGCTCGGTGCCCAGCTCGAGGGCTCCCTCGCCGAGGGCGACGAGGTGATCGGCATCAGCGCCGACGGGCCCCACGTCGCCTGGCTCGACGAGCGGGGTGTCCGCCACGTCGCGCTCGCCTCCTCGAGTCGCGGGTGGGGACTGCGGGCCGACCTGCGCGCCGCACGGGAGCTGTGGGACGTCCTCCGTCGAGAGCGGCCGGACGTGCTCCACACCCACAACCCGAAGCCGGGGATCTACGGACGCATCGTCGGCCGTCTCGCCGGCGTTCCCTGCGTGGTCAACACCGTGCACGGCCTCTACGCCACCGAGGACGATCCCGCAGCGAAGCGGGCCGTCGTCTACGGCCTCGAGGCCGTGGCGAGCCGCTTCTCGCACGCCGAGCTCGTGCAGAACCCCGAGGACCTCGAGCTGCTCACCCGGTGGCGCATCTCGCCACCGGCGCGCACGACGCTGCTCGGCAACGGCGTCGACCTCGACCGCTTCCGCCCGCCGGACGAAGCCGAGCGATCGACCGCCCGCCTCGCGCTCGGCATCGAGGACGACCGGCCCGTCGTGGGCTTCGTCGGACGGCTGGTCGCCGAGAAGGGCCTGCCCGAGCTGCTCGAGGCCCACCGGTCGGCCGGCGGCGCGTTCGAGCTCGTGGTCGTCGGACCGGACGACCCCGAGAAGGCCGACGCGCTCGACCGCCAGTTGGTCGAGGATGCGACCGCGGCCGGCGTCCGTTTCCTCGGGCATCGCGACGACGTCGACGAGCTCTACCGGGCCTTCGACATCTTGTGCCTCCCCTCCCACCGCGAGGGCTTCCCGCGCTCGGCGATGGAGGGCGCGGCGACCGGGCTGCCGCTCGTGCTCACCGACATCCGCGGCTGCCGTCAGGTCGTGGACCACGAGTCCAACGGCCTGCTCGTTCCCGTCCTCTCACCGGGTCAGCTGGCCGACGCCCTCCTCCGGCTCGCCAAGGATCCCGAGCTCTGCGCCTCCTGGGGGGCGCGATCGCGGGCCAAGGCGGAGGCCGAGTTCGACGAGCGGCGGGTCGTCGAACGGGTCCTCGACTCCTACGAGCGGGCCGCCGTCGTGCGGGGCCGGCGTCACGATCGGGCTCAACGAGCGCTCGACCTGGCCGTCGCCGGAGTCGGGCTGGTCGTCTTGGCCCCGGTGCTGGCCGCCACGGCGTTCGCGGTTCGCCGACGCCTCGGCTCGCCGGTGCTGTTCACCCAGGAGCGCCCGGGCCGCCACGGCCGGCCGTTCCAGATCCGCAAGTTCCGCACGATGACCGACGAGCGCGACGCCGACGGCAACCTGCTGCCCGACGAGATCCGGCTCGGACGCTTCGGCACCGTCATGCGGGCGACCAGCCTCGACGAGCTGCCCGAGCTCTGGAACGTGCTGCGCGGCGAGATGAGCCTCGTGGGCCCCCGGCCGCTGCTCATGGAGTACCTCGAGCGGTACTCAGCCGAGCAGGCCCGCCGCCACGAGGTGCGGCCTGGCATCACCGGCCTGGCCCAGGTGAGCGGACGCAACACCCAGACCTGGGACGAGCGGTTCGCCGACGACGTCTGGTACGTCGACCACCGCAGCGTCCGCCTCGACCTCGCGATCATCGCCGAGACGGTGCTCGCCGTGCTGCGCCGCGAGGACGTCGCGGAGGAGGGCCACGTGACCCGAGCCCCCTTCCAGGGCAACGACGCATGACGATCCCGATCGTCGTCGTCGGCGCCGGCGGCCACGGCCGCGAGTGCCTCGACGTCATCGAGGCGGTCAACACCGTCGCCCGCGCCTACGACATCGTCGGTGTCGTCGACGACGATCCGGCCACGCAGGTGCTGGTCGAACGACGCGGCGGTCGCTTCCTGGGGCCGACCGAGTCGCTGCGTGGCCGTGACGCCCGCTTCGTGCTCGGCATCGGCGACGGCGGCGTCAGGCGCCGGGTCGACGAGCTCCTCACCTCGTGGGGCCTGTTGGCGGCACCACCGCTGGTGCACCCGCGAGCGTCCATCGGCAGCGATGTCGACCTCGCTCCCGGCGTCGTGCTCGCCGCCGGGGCGCGCATCACGACCAACGTGCGCATCGGTCGCCACTCGCAGCTCAACATCGAGGCGACCGTCAGCCACGACTGCCGCGTCGGCGACTACGTCACGGTCAGCCCGGCCGTGACGGTCTGCGGCACGGTCACCGTCGGCGACGGCACCCTCCTCGGCGCCGGGGCGACGATCATCCAGAACCTCTCGATCGGTGCGGGCGCGGTCGTGGGCGCCGGAGCGGTGGTGGTCCGCGACGTCCCGGAGGCCGAGACCGTCGTCGGCGTCCCGGCACGATCCCGCTGAGATCGGACGTTCCCACCACTCTGCGAGATGCCGGACAGCCCTCGGTGACCTGAGCGGGCGAAGTATCGTCGGGATACGTCGATTCGGGAGGGTGATGTGTCGACACGGCAGTGGGCACCGACCCCGATGGACGGCGATGGCGGCTGACCGACCGTCGACCTGGGTGGTCCACGCCTGTCGGACCTCGTACACCGGTGAGCTCGTCGAGATCATCCGACGCTCGGGGGCCGAGCTGCGGGCGTTGATCGACAACTGGCCCGGTGACCCCCTCGTCGATCCCCCCGCCCCGGTCGTGTCCGCCGACGACCTCGATGACGAGCTCCGCGATCTCGCCTGCGTCATCGCCCCGACGGTGCCGGGCAACCGCCATCTCGCCCGGCTCGACGCGCAGGAGCGCGGACTGCACCGCTTCCCCCCGCTCATCGATCCCACGGCGATCGTCGCCGCCTCGTCGACCGCCGGTACCGGCACCACCGTGAACGCCGGCGCGGTGATCGGGGCCTACACCCGTCTCGCCGACTGGGTGTGCATCAACCGGAGCGCGTCGGTCGGCCACGATGGCGACCTGCACGACTACGCAACGATCGGCCCGGGGTGCACGCTCGGCGGCCACGTCACCATCGAGACCGGCGCCTTCCTCGGCGTCGGTGCCGTCTGCGCCCCGGAGGTGACCGTCGGCGCCAACGCGACCGTCGGCGCAGGTGCCGTGGTGATGCGCGACGTGCCGCCCTTCGCCGTCGCCATCGGCAATCCGGCCCGCACCCTCCGGACCGACGAGAACGGGTACGGCGGTGTCAGCGTCCCCGTCTGAGCCGAAGGTCAGCGTGATCGCCCTGGCCTACGACCACGAGCGATTCGTCGAGGAGAGCCTCGATGCCGTCGCGGCGCAGACCTTCCGCGACTTCGAGCTCATCGTCGTCGACGACGCCTCGACCGACGGCACCGCCGACCGGATCGCGGCCTGGCTCGACCGCACCAGCACCGACGCCACCTTCCTGCACAACGAGAAGAACCTCGGCGTCAGCGCCGCCCGCAACCTCGCGCTTCGGCATTGCCGAGGCACCTACCTCTGCACCGCCGCCGGCGACGACGTCTACGAGCCCGACCGGCTCGAGGTGCAGGTGGCGACCTTCGACGCCCTCGGCGACGACGTCGCCGCGGTCTTCGGCGACATGCGGGTCATCGACGAGCGGGGACACCCACTCCCGGCGTCCGCCCAGCGGTGGTCGGGCGTCCAGCACCCGTCCGGTTCGGTGTTCGAGGAGCTGCTGCGGCAGAACTTCGTCCCGTCACCGGCCACGATGCTCCGCAGGTCCGCCGTGGAGGAGGTCGGCGGCTGGGACGAGGGCCTCATCCTCGACGACTGGGACCTCTTCCTCCGGCTCGCCGACCGCCACCGGCTCGTGCACCACCGCGAGATCGTCGCCAACTACCGCCAGCTCGACACCGGCATCAGCCGCGACCCGGCGCGAGCCGCCGAGCGATCGGCCAGCGTCGTGCGGCTGCAGCTGCGGTGGGCCGGGCGTGGACCCTCGGCGCGGCGGCAGGCCATCGACCGGTCCTGGCGGTCGGCGCTCAGCACCGTCGAGTTCGACCAGGCCGAGGGGTTGCGTCTGCTCGATGAGGTGCTCGTCCTCGAGCCATCGCCGTGGCGCAAGGCGGTCCGCGCCCTCGCGGCGACCCCGCTCGGGCCACACCTGGTCGAGCTCCGCCGAACCATCTCCCGCCGCGGGTCACACTGATGCGCGTGGACACCACAGCGGCGCTCGTCCAGCTCGAGACCATCACCGATGAGCGCGGCTCGCTGACCGTCACCGAGCGCGGGCTCGGCCTGCCCTTCGCCGTCGAGCGGATCTTCCTGCTGCACGACCTCGCCGCCGACGCCCTGAGGGGCGAGCACGCCAACCGTCGCACCCACGAGCTGATCCTGTGCACCGCCGGCGCCATCACCGTCACCGCCGAGGACGCCACCGGCGCCGTCGAGCACCGCCTCGAACGTCCCGACCTCGCCCTCCACGTCCCCCCACTGGTCTGGGTCCGCCTCCACGACCCGACCCCGGACGCGGTCGTGGTGGTGGCTGCGTCGACCGGCTACGACCCCGACGACGCGATCCGTGATCGAGACGAGCTGCGGCGGCTCCGCGACGAGGCCTGACGTGGAGGTCCCCTTTCTCGACGTCGGTGGTGACTACCGGGAGCTCGAGGCCGAGCTCGATGAGACGCACCGCCGGGTGATGCGAGGGGGATGGTTCGTCCTCGGAGAGGAGCTCGCCGCCTTCGAGCGCGAGTTCGCGACGGCGGCGGGCGCCGCCGACGCGTGTGGCGTGGGCAACGGGCTCGACGCGCTCACCCTCGCACTGGCCGCCCTCGACGTCGGGCCCGGGGACGAGGTGATCGTGCCGTCCATGACCTTCGTCGCCACCTGGATGTCCGTCACGGCCGTGGGCGCCACTCCGGTGCCGGTCGACGTCGACCCGGCCAGCGAGCTGCTCACCGTCGACGCGGCGGACGCAGCCGTCTCCGATCGGACTGCGGCGATCGTCCCCGTGCACCTCCACGGGCTCCCGGTCGATGCCCCGGGGTTCGAGGAACTGGCCGGACGACGTGGCCTGCGACTCGTGTTCGACGCCGCGCAGGCGCACGGTGCCACCGTGGCCGGACGACCGGTCGGGTCGTACGGCGACGCGTCCGCCTGGAGCTTCTACCCGGCCAAGAACCTCGGGGCGTTCGGCGACGGCGGCGCCATCACGTTCGACGATCCGGAGCTCGGCGAGCGAGTCCGGGCCGCCAGGAACTACGGGGCGCTGCAGCGCGACGACCACGCCTCCCCCGGCACCAACAGCCGACTCGACGAGCTGCAGGCCGCGTTCCTGCGGATCAAGCTCCGACGCCTCGAGGACTGGAACGAACGGCGGGCGCGCATCGCCGACCGGTACGCCACCGAGCTCGCCGACCTCCCCGCTGCCCTGCCCGTCGGCGAGGACGATCGGTCCCCGGTCTGGCATCACTTCGTCGTCCGCTGCGACCGGAGGGACGAGCTGCGCGATCACCTCCACCGATCGTCGATCGGCACCGGCGTCCACTATCTGCTGCCCCCGCACCGCCAGCCGATCTACGCCCACCTCGGCGTCGAGCTCCCGCACGCCGATGCGATCGCCTCCTCGACGCTGAGCATCCCCATGGGCCCGCACCTCGATGACGTCCAGCAGGAGCGGGTCATCGCAGCGATCCGGTCGTTCGCGTGGTGACCGACGATCGCACGGGGGTGCTGGTCGTCTGCGCCGTCGCCGGCTTCGGGGGTCCCGTGCGGTCGATCACCGAGGTCCTCCACCGGCTCGGCGATCGCGTGCGGGTGATCGGTGCGTCCCAGGGCGAGGTCGTGGCCACCAACCGACCCGACGCCGGCGACACGACCTCGCCGATCGGGCGGTGGTCCGAGGAGCTGATCGAGATCCCACTGCCCCGCGGTATCGGCCTCGTGCGGGCCCAGCTCGCGCTGCTCCGGTCGCACCGTCGACTCCGCGGGATCGACGCCGTGCACGCCAACGGCCTCACGGAGGCCGTCATCGTGGCGCCACTCGCCCTCCTGCGTCGTCGACCGGTGACGGTGTGGGTCCACAACTACGCCGTCCCACGTCCGTTCGCCCTGCTCCGGCGGGCAGCCGGGCCACTGCTCCGGCGATGGCGGTGGACCGCCGTCTCGGCCACGGCGCGATCGCTGCTGCCCGACGACTGGGACGTCGACATCGTCCCCAACCCCATCGACGCCCCGCCCAGCGTCGCACCGGCCGACGGCCCGGCCCCCTGCCAGGTCGTGTACCTCGCCGGCACCGACCATCCGGTGAAGGGCTTCGACCTCCTCGCCGACATCGTCGAGGCCACGCCGCCGACCGCCGCCCGGTTCGTCGTCCACGCCGCCCGCTCGCAGATCTCGCACCATCCGGCTTCGTTGGCGACCTGGGCGCGGCTCGACGGGGCGCTGGCCGACCGCGTCGAGGTCCGGGGGTTCGTCGCCGATGTGTCCTCGGTGCTCCGTGACGCCGACCTGGTGCTCGTCCCCTCGCGACGCGAGTCGTTCAACCGGGTCCTCGCCGAGGCGCTCGCCCACGGCGTGCCGGTCGTCGCCTCCGACATCGACGCGCACGTCGAGCACTTCGTCGACGAGCCCGTCGGACGCCTCTTCGCCACCGACGATCCCGGGGCTGCCGCGACGGCGATCCGCGAGCTGGCCGCCGATCCGGCCGAGCGGGCCCGCTGCGCCGAGGCCGGCCGGCGAAGGGCCCAGCTGTTCGACCCGGACCTCGTCGCCGCGACCCTCCACGAACGCTGGACGACGCCGTGACCGCGACCGCGACGGTGGTGGGACGGCACCGCACGGCGCTCGTCGTCCAGGCGGTGCTGGCCTTGGTGGCGGGCGTCTGCGAGGCGGTCGCGATCGTGGTCATCACCCGGCTGGCGGTGTCGGCCACCGGGAGCGAGGACGTCGTCGAGCTGCGGGACGGTTGGACCATCGGCGTGGGGCCCGCCGGTGCGCTCGCCGCCGGCCTCGTGGTCACCGCCCTGGCGCTGGGCCTCGCGGCGGCGTGGATCGGCGCCAGCCGGTACGCCCAGGAGCTGGGCCGAGGTCGTGCCGAGGTCACCGAGGCCTTCTTCGGCTCCGACTGGGCGATCGTCGAAGAGGAGCGGCAGGGCGATCTGCAGACGCTCGTGACCACCCACGCCGAGCGCACGGCGAACGTGCTCGACGCGGTGTCGACGATGGTCGTGGCCGGGGGCAACCTGGTCGTGCTGGTCGTGCTGGCGCTGGTGGTCAGTCCGCTCGCCGCGCTCGCCGCCACAACAGCCGGCGGTGCGCTGATCTTCGTCGCCCGACCGTTCACTCGCGCGACCCGCCGCTACAGCCAACGCCTCGCCACGCAGGAACGGGAGCTCGGCGTGCTCACCACCGAGGCCGGATCGCTGGCGCTCGAGGCGCGCACCTCCGGTGTCGAGCGGTCGTTGCTCGACCGCCTCCGGGCGGCATATGGGGACGCCGAACGGAGCGCGCTGCTGGGACGATTCGTCAGCCGGCTGACCGGTCCGGTGTACCAGGCGAGCGCGCTCCTCCTGATCGTGGTCGGTGCCACGTTGGTGGCGCTCGGCGACGCCGCCGACACCGAGGCCGTCGGCGCGGCGCTGCTGCTCCTGCTCCGCTCGTTCAGCTACGCCCGCCGGGCTCAGCTCGCCCACCAGACCTACCTTCAGGGCCAGCCCTACCTCGACCAACTGCACGATCGGATCGCCGACCTCCGAGCCCGGCCGGCTCCGACGGGTGATCGCGCCATCGAGGTCCCCGCACCGTTCGAGCTCGACGGCGTCGACTTCGCCTACGAGCACGGCGATCCCGTGCTGACCGACGTCCAGCTGCACATCGCTCCCGGCGAGATCCTCGGGCTCACCGGCGCGTCCGGTGCGGGCAAGTCGACGCTCGTCCACCTCCTCCTGGGCCTCCGGGCCCCGACCGGCGGGACGGTGCGCCTCGGCGACGTCGACCTGTCGAGCGCCGACCGGTCGAGCCTCCACCGGGCCGTCGCGTACGTCCCGCAGGAGCCCCGGCTGCTCGACGGCACCGTGGCCGACAACGTCCGACTGTTCCGCGACCTCGACGACAGCACGGTGCGCGACGCGCTGCGGGCCGCTCACCTCGACGAGGAGCTCGCCGACGGCGGTGCAGCGGTCGGCCCGGGGGGTTCCCTGCTCTCGGGCGGCCAACGGCAACGGCTCACGATCGCGCGGGCCCTCGCCGGCGACCCCGCCGTGCTGATCCTCGACGAGCCGACCAGCGCCCTCGACGACGCCTCAGACCACGCGATCAGGTCGACGCTGGCCGAGCTGCGCGGCCGGGTGACCGTCGTGGTGATCTCACATCGGTCGTCGACGCTGCAGGTCTGTGATCGGGTCGGCCGGCTCGTCGACGGCCGCCTCGACCTCGTCTGAGCGCGACGCCAGGGGCAGCACCAGCAGCGAGAAGAGGACCGGCAGCATCTGCACCCGCTGTCGGGCGAGGATGCCGAAGTTGCCCATCGCAGCGAACGCGAAGCAGAACATCGCGACGTAGACGACGGCGAAGATGATGAACGTCCGCCGCGATGCCAGTCGGGGGATCGAACCCAACCGCGGTATCGACAGCACGAGCAGCGTGAGCAACACGAACGACTCGAGCGACGTGAACAGCATCTGGCCGTTGTCGGCCTCGGTCGGGAACGGACGCACCAGGACCGTCACGACCGCCCACGGATAGTCGATCGGCGACCGGACGACGACCGGGTCGTACGCCGACCCGCCCTGGGTGGTCTGCGCCTGGGTCTGCTCGAGCGTCTCGTTGAACGTGTCGGCCGACAGCTCGTCGAACCCGAAGAACCGCTCGGCCTGCGCAGCGATGAGCGCGAAGCCGACCATGAGGACGCCGAGGCCGATGAACTTCGCCGCCGGTCCGATCGGGCCGAGGCCACCGCCGCGCCGGAGCAGGTAGGCCGGCACGATCGCCGCGCCGACGAGGATCGCGACGTGCGGTCGCACGAGCACCATCCCGCCCAGGCCCAGGCCCAGGATCAGGAACCCGCCGGGGCGGATCATGAAGACCCGGGCCGCGCCGTAGACCGCGATGCCCAGGCACATGAGCATCCAGCTCTCCTTGCCGACGCTCGCCGGCCAGAACAGCAGCGACGGCCACAGGAAGACGAGGAGCCCGTAGCGGAGGTGGTTGGCCTCGGGCAGCGCCAGCACCACGGCCCGGAACATCAGGTACACGCCGAAGAAGGCGAAGAAGCCGAAGACGCAGAAGGCCGCGAACTGGTGCGACCCGACGACGACGTAGACGAGGCCGGAGAGGTACCGCAGGAAGCCGGTGCCGAGCAGGGACCGCTGGAGCTCGGCCGTGAAGTCGAGCTCGATGAACTGCTGCGCGAGCTCCCGGCCCCACGTGTCGTAGCTGGTCGAGTCGCCGAGGCCGTTGTAGACGCCCTCGATCGTGTAGTAGCGGGCCTGGACGCCGAGCAGCTTGGCCCCGAGGCCGAGCATGACGAGCGAGCCGGCGTCGAAGCGGGGGCACGCTTGGCCGGCGGCCCGGGCCAGCGGCAGCGTGAGCAGGACGAGCACCGGGGTGACGACGAGCCCGGCGAGCATGTCGCTCCGCCAGAACACGCCCCCGGCGATGAACCCGAGCACCGCCAACATGAGCACGGCGGCCGCAGCGAGGACGAGACCGTCACCGCGTTCGGGAACGGGTCCGGCGACGGGAGGCGTGGGCTGGACCGAGTCCGGCCGCCCGGTGTCGGCCGGCGAGGAGTCCCACTGCGGCCGGTAGGTGGCCGCCCGGAGCGGACCCCGAGGTTCCACCTATCGACCGACGTCGCTGGACTCGACGGCGTCCGGCTGCGGGGGGCGAGCCGCCCGGCTCTGGGCCTCGGATCGACGACGGGGACGACGCGAGGTGCCGGCGTAGTAGCTGTAGGCCGTCTCCGCCGTGGGGTCGCCGAGGTAGACGACACCGGCGAGCGGAGCGCCGAGCCGGTCGAAGGTCTCGGAGGCCTGCCGGGCCGAGGACTTCTTGGTCTGGCCGTAGCGACCGACGAGCACGACGAGGTCGGACGACGGGAGCAGGTCGGCGGCGTCGTTCGAGGCGAGCACCGGGGCGGTGTCGACGACGACGATGTCGAAGTCGCGGCTCGCCCGGTCGATCAGTGCTCGCTGGAGGGCGATGAGGGTGGCCGGGTTGTCGTCGGGATCGTCGTGGAACGCGGTCACGGCCAGGTACAGCCCGTCGACCGTGGTCGGCGTGAGGACGCCGGAGTAGTGGAGGCCGAGCTCGTCGACGGGCACGTCGGCCAGAACGACGGCCGGCACGATGTCGAACGACTTGCGCAGCTCGCCGCGCCGGAAGTCGGCGTCGATGAGCAGGACACGGCGGCCCTCCTCGGCGAAGGCGATGGCCAGGCTCGCTGCCGTGGTGGTCTTGCCGTCGGTCGCCATCGGTGAGCTGACCAGGACGACCGAGCCGCCACGGCTCCCGCTGCGGGCGGGCAGCGACAGCACTCGCTCCACCGGATCGCGGTCGTGGCCGTTCCCGTGCCCGTTGCCGTTCCCATTGCCGTTGCCGTTGCCGTGCCCGTTGGTGGGACCGGCGTCGGCGCGACTCGATCGGCCGCTGATGAGCAACGCCGTGCGGACGCTGCGGTAGGCCTCGGCATACCGGCTGCGCGGGCTCGTCAGCAGCAGGAGCTCGCGCTTGCGACGACGGCTCCAGTTGAGCCGGGGGACCTCACCGATGACCGGCAGACCGAACGCGGCGGCCGCCTCGTCGCGGTTGCGGATCTTCGGATCGATGCGCCGCAGGGCGATGATCGCTGCGCACGACAGCACCAGGCCGAGGACGCCGCCGATCGCGGCGTTGGTGGTCTTCGAGGGTGGCGACGGCGGCGCCGGAACGGTCACCTGCTCACCACGGGCCTGCGCGGCCTCGAGGCGACGCCGGAACTCCGGTCCACTGACCGGCTCGGCCTCGGCGTCCTCGAGAATGCTGACCCCGCCCGTGGGGACGCCCTCGGTCGCGAGCTGCTGGAACTGCTCGATCGCCAACGAGTACTGGTTCACGAACGAATTCCGCTCGGCGAGCAGGATCGGGTCGACCTCGGCCGCGACGTCGCCTGCCAGTCGCAGGGCCTCGACCCGTCGCACCTCGGCGACGACGAGCCCGTCGAGCTCGGCGACGCGCTGACGGAGGTCTTCCTGACGGCGGACGAGCTCGTCCCGCCGCACCTGCTGGTCTGCGAGGGCACGCTCGCGGAGGAGGTCGACGACCTCGCCCGCGAAGGCGTTGGGGATCGACGCGACGCGCAGGGGTTCGGGGCCGAACGCCTGCACCTCGACGATCCCGAGCTCGGCGTTGGGGGTGAAGGTGACCTGCTCGAGCAGGAGGTCGGGCTCGGTCCCGAACCGGGCGGAGACCTCGGAGAGCACGTCGCCGGCGGTCATCGCCAACACCACCTGGCCCGGGGTGATGCCACCGGGTTCGGTGAGCAGCGTGGCGGTGGCGGCGAAGCGGTCGGTCTCGACCGGCGCCTCCTCGGAGGTCAGCATCCAGCCCGCGACGAGGCCGATGTCGACCGCCAGCAGGATGACGAACCATCGCCTCCGCAGCGCTTGGAGATAGTCACTGGCTCGCACGGTGCTCCTGGCGGCGCGTCGCGTCTCGAATGGCGTCCATCTTCCCACCCTCGACCTGGGACTGTCACCCTCGGTGTCGACCACTGGCCGTCACCGAGCACCGTCCGTGGTCGGTTGGCGTGCTTCACTGTCGCCGTGCACGCCTCGCGTCCGCCCCGCACTCCCCGTCGTCGGGACGTACGTGGCTGACCCCACCATGCTACGGGTGCTCTGGTGCGTGAAGGGCCTCGGCCCCGGGGGCGCCGAACGTCTCCTGGTGTCGGCCGCGATGCGCCACGATCGAGCGCGCTTCGCGATCGAGGTCGTCTACGTCCTCCCCTGGAAGGACCACCTCGTCGGTGAGCTGGAGGCCGAGGACGTGCCCGTTCGCTGCCTCGGCGGCCGTCGCGGTGACCCGCGCTGGATGGTCCGCCTCGCCCGTGAGGTCCGCCGAGCCGACGTCGACGTGGTGCACCTGCACTCCCCGGTGATGGCTGCCGTGGCCCGGATCGCCCTGCTCGGGCGACGCCGACCGGTCACGGTCTCGACCCAGCACAACCTCTGGGACAGCTTCCGGGCGCCGACCCGGTGGGTGAACCGACTGACCTTGCGTCGCGACCGACACGTGGTCGCCGTGGCCGACACGGTGCGAGAGACGATGGGCTCGGCCGCCGAGGGTGCCGAGGTGATCGTCCACGGCGTGCCCCTCGACGAGCTCCGCGCCCGGGTCCCGGACCGAGCGGCGGTCCGAGCCGACCTCGGGGTGCCCGACGGGGCCGACCTCGTCGTCACCGTCGCGAACCTGCGATCGAACAAGGCCTACCCCGACCTCCTCGAGGCGGCGCGCCGGCTCCTCGACCGGCGCGACGACGTCCGGTTCGTCGCGATCGGGCAGGGACCGCTGGCCGACGAGCTCGAGTCGGAGCGGCAGCGCCTCGACCTGGGCGACGGGTTCCGCTTCCTCGGCTTCCGGACGGACGCGGTCGAGATCACCTCCGCCGCCGACCTGTTCGTGCTGTCGTCACGCCACGAGGGGCTTCCGGTGGCCATCATGGAGGCCCTGGCCGTCGGCATCCCGGTGGTCAGCACCGACGCCGGCGGGGTCACCTCGGCCGTGCGCGACGACGTGGAGGGCAGGATCACCCCAGTGGGACGACCGGACCTGCTCGCCGACGCCATCGACGAGGTCCTCTCCGACGACGAGCTCAGGGCCCGGCTGGCCCGGGCGGCCGCCGAGCGCGGCCCCGCGTTCTCGATCGAGGCAGCCGTCGAGCGGTGGGAGGAGATCTACGAGACGGTGGCGGCGCCATGATCGGGACCGCCAGCCGCTCCATGACCGACGACCGTCAGCCGATCGCCCACGCCGTGGCGGCGCCATGAGCGACGTGTCGGTCCGGTCCATGACCGACGACGATCTCGATGAGGTGCTCGACCTGCTCCATCTCTCGTTGGGGTGGGAGCTCACGCCACGGTTTCGTGGGTTCTTCGAGTGGAAGCACCGCCGCACCCCCTTCGGTCCGTCGGCCGGGTGGGTCGCCGAGCGCGGGGGCGTGCTCGTCGGGGTCCGCCTCTTCCAACGCTGGGAGCTCGCGGCGGGACCGGGCACGTCGGTCCGGGCGGTGCGCGCGGTCGACACCGCCACACACCCCGATCATCGCGGTGCCGGCATCTTCCGCACCCTCACGATGTCGGCCGTCGAGGAGCTGACGGCCGACGGAGTGGGGTTCGTGTTCAACACGCCGAACGACAAGAGCATGCCCGGCTACCTCAAGATGGGCTGGGAGATCGGCGGTCGCCTGCCGGTCGGACTGCTCCCGCGCGCCTCGATCGGATCGGTCCGCCAGCTCCCCGAGGCGCGGGTCGGGGCCGACCGCTGGCCACTGGAGACCGACGTCGGCCGCCCGGCCGAGTTCGTGGAGGCGGACGTGGCCGAACCCGACGACGGGCTCCTCCGGATCCGCCGCTCCATCGAGCACCTGCGCTGGCGCTACGGCTGGGACGAGCTCGGGTACCGCCGCACGAAGCACCGGGGCGGCGACCTGATCTGGCGGCTCCGGCGGCGCGGACCCTCCGTCGAGCTCACGCTCTCGGACTCGATCGGCTCGCCGGCGGCCGTGGCCGTCCCGAGGCTGCTCGCCCGCACCGGCGCCGACGTCGCGCTCGGCCATCGCCGCCCCGGGCTGTTCCCTGCGCCGAAGCTCGGGCCGATCGTGACCCTCCGGCCGCTCGCGACCCGGATCGACTGGCGCGACCTCCAGCTGTCGATGGGGGACGTGGAGCTCTTCTGATGGCGAGGATCCTCGTCATCACCAGCTCGATCGGCAGCATCCGGTTGGCCAACGCCGAGCTGGCCCGCCGGCTGGCCGTCCACGGGCACGACACCGAGGTGCTCGTGGCGGGCGACGACGTGCCCGACCTGCTCGGTCGACAGCACCGCATGCGGGTCAGCCCGCCGACGCGTGGGCTCGGACGGTCCGCCGTCCACGCGTCGATCGGGGCGAACGGCCTGGAGGACGCCCGGACGGCGCTCCTCGACCGCGCACCCGACGCCGTGCTCGTCGACATCGAGCAGCACGAGTGGGTGGCGGTCGCGACGACCCTCGGTGTGCCGGTCGGGTTGACGTCGGTGTGGGTCACGCCGCTGCGGTCGCTGACGTCGCCGCCACTCGACCGCCACGACCCGATGCCGGTGGGTCCACGTGCTCGGATCATCAACGTCGGCCACTGGGCGCACCGCCGCACCGTGCCGGTGCGTCTCCGGGCCCGGGCGGCGATCGCGACGCGAGGTGCCGACCGGCTCACGGTGCTGCGGGCGTTCACCCGACGCCACGGCATCGACCTGCGGGACGTCGTCGACATGGGGGCCTGGCTCCGCCCGTGGGCGTACCGTCGACTCCCGATCCTCGTCTTCGCCCCGTCGGAGATGAACTTCGAGCCCGAGGAGCGGCTCGACCACGTCGGGCCGATGTTCGTCCCGGTCACCGACGACTCGATCCCCGCGTCGATCGGGACGCTCCTCGAACGTCCCCACGACCTCGTCGTCTACGTCGGGTTCGGGACCCTCGCCGCCGGCTACCAGGACAACCGCGTGCGGCGGGTGCTCGACGCCGCGGCCCAGCGGCCGCACTGGGCCTTCGTCTTCGGGCTCGGCGGTTCGATCGAGCCCGACTCGTTGGGGACCCTCCCCGACAACGTGGTCGCCCTGTCGTGGGTGCCCCAGCGGGCCGTGCTCGCCCGCGCCGACGTGACGGTC
Organism: Actinomycetota bacterium; assembly: GCA_039185015.1. GTDB lineage: Bacteria > Actinomycetota > Acidimicrobiia > Acidimicrobiales > Poriferisodalaceae > JBCBSZ01. Next base: position 15,271 of record JBCDAU010000040.1, on the reverse strand, counting down.
ACGCACTCCGGCATCGCGACGGTGATGGAGAGCATCGCGGCCGACGCCCCCCTCGTGATCTACCCCGGCATGCGCGACCAGCCCGGCAACGGTGCCCGCGTCGTGCACCACCGACTGGGGCTCCGGGGCGAACCCGGCGACGGCGGTGCCGAGCTGGTGGAGCTGATCGAGGCGGCGCACGCGGATCAGGAGATCGCTGTGGCGATCACGCGGATGCGCAGCTCGTTCGACCGCTACGCCGGGGCCGCCGAGGCGGTCGTCGACCGGATGCTCGCCGGCTGAGCGGGACGATCCGACCGAAGCGCCAGCAGCACCTCAGCCGATGCCGAGGAGGCGGGCGACGATGTTCCGCTGGATGTCGGAGGTCCCGGAGTAGATCAGCCCACCGACGGCGTCGCGGACGTCGCGTTCGATCTCGAACTCGCTGACGTAGCCACGGGCGCCGTGGACGAGGGTGGCGTCGAGCGCCGACGCGACCGCCCCCTCGCTCGTGGCGAGCTTGGTGAGCGCCGCGTTCATGGTGGTCGGGCGACCGGTCAGCGACAGCAGCACCGACTTGTAGAGGAACAGCCGGGCCGTCTCGTGGCGGCGCTTCATCTCGGCGATGCGGTGCGAGACCGCCTGATAGCCGCCGATCGCCTGGCCTCCCTGCGTGCGGGACCTCGCATAGGCGATCGTGTCGTTCAGCTGGCGCTCGAGGGCGCCGACCTGGGTGGCGAACACGAACGAGCGCTCGTACTCCATGGCCGTGGAGAAGACGCTGGCGCCGACGCCCTCGGGCCCGAGACGGGCGGACTCGTCGAGCACCACACCATCCAGCACCAGGTCGCCGAAGGGCGTGGTCCGCATGCCCATCTTGTCCCGGTTGGGCTGGATCTCGAACCCGGGCGTGCCGGCGGGGACGACGAAGCCGCTGATGCCCCAGCGGCCGGCGTCGGGGCGGGTCGAAGCGAACACGATCGCCACGTCGCACCGGGAGCCGAGGGTGATCCAGGCCTTGTGACCGTCGATTCGGTAGCGACCGTCGTCGAGGCGGGTGGCGGTCGCGGCCATCGAGTACGCGTCGCTGCCGCTCTCGGGCTCGGTGATGGCGAAGGCGCCCTTGACCGTGCCGTCGACGAGTCCGGGCATCCAGCGGGCGATCTGCTCCTCGGAGCCGAAGTGGGCGAGCGCGATCTGGGTGCTGAAGATCTGGCTCGCGAGCGCGAAGGCGAGGCCCTGGTCGCGGCAGCCGACCCCGAGGCCCTCCATGATCAGCAGCGCGCTGGCGAGGTCGCGGCCCTGGCCGCCGTACCTCGGGTCGACGAGCACGCCCTGGATGCCGCGCTCGGCGCAGCGCAACCAGTCGTCCTCGGCGAACACGGCGCAGCGGTCGTTCTCGACCCGATCGCCCTGGGAGAGCTCGGCGGTCGCCCACTCGGCGGTCTCGCGCTTGAGCGGGTGGTCGTCGTCGAGCATCGCCGCGAGGGCGACCTCGATGTCGCGTTCGATCTGCGGCGCGACCTCGGTCATGACTCCTCCATCACGAGCCGACCTCGTTCATCGATGCGCTTCCACTCGTCCTGGAAGTCGACGTTGTTCCAGGTGCCCATGCCCGGGTAGAAGACGCGGCGTCCGCCGTGACCTTCGATCTCGCCGCCGTTCCAGCGGGGGTCGGCCGGCTCGTCGGCGCGCTGGTAGCGGGTGTCGGACGACAGCCGGCAGCGGCCGACCGGTGAGCGGTTGTCGAGGGCGCCGTGCAGCGTGTGCATGGTGAAGCAGAGCACGTCGCCGGGCTCGAAGTCGGTGGTGACCCAGCGCCGGCCGTACCGCTCGCGCACGACGTTCGGATCGTCGTCGAGCCAGGTCAGCCCGTCGCGGTCGGCATCCGCGCGCAGGTAGCCGGCGTGCAGTGTCTCGTCGACGTGGCTGCCCTCGAGCAGCAGGAGGGCACCCTCGTGACGGTGGACCCGGCCGAGCGGGATCCAGCTCGAGAACAGACGATCGGTGCCGCGGTTCATGTAGGGGCCGTCGCAGTGGAACCCGCATCCCTCACCGGGGCGCACGAAACGGGGCCAGCGCATGTCGAAGCAGCGGACCTCGCCACCGAGCAGGTCGGCGTACATCGCCATGAGGGCAGGATCCTCGGTAACCCGGAGGTACCAGTGCCCGGTCCGAACGCTGCGGGAGAAGGCCCGCAGGTTGACCGAAGGCACCCCGGCGCCGTCGCCGGCGATGGCCTCGTCGATCGGCGACCGGTCGTCGATCTCGCCGACGATGGCGTACTTCTGCAACACCTCGGCGCGCGCGGCGAGCACGGCGTCGACGTCGAGCAACCCCGGGAAGAAGAGGTAGCCCCGCTCCTGCATGGCCGACCGGAGCGCATCGCCGTCGCCGAGGAGGTCGGTGGCCGGCTCGAGCTCGCCCAGGTGGTCGGGGTCCGGATCGAGCGCCATGCCGTTGGCCGTGAGCACGGTTCGGGGCGCGGAGGTCGGGGTCGGCGTGACCACGCGCTGAGCGTATCCGACCCCTGCAGCCGAATTCTCAACGATCTCACTCTTCGTGGGGGATGCCTGGTCGGATGCGGCCCGCTGGACCAGACTCGTGCTCGTGACCTCCAGCGGGACGACCACGCCGTTGACGCGCGTCATCGGCGCGGCGGACCTCGCCGCCATCGTGGACGACGTCGGCCTCGACGAGCTGCTCGACGAGCTGGTCAGCAGGCTCGTGGCGGCGTTCGGTCGCCATGACGACGAGGTCACGATCACCTTCGACCGCGCGGGGTTCCACTACCGCAAGCCCGATCTCGGGCTGCTCGAGTGGATGCCGGCGATGGAGCTCGGCCGCCGGGTCGCGATCAAGACGGTCGGGTACCACCCGTCCAATCCCGTCCAACGATCGCTACCCAGCGTGCTCGCCACGACCACGCTGTTCGACACCGAGAGTGGCTGCATGCTCGCTATCAGCGAGTCGACGATCCTCACGGCGCTGCGCACCGGAGCGGCGTCCGCGGTCGCGACCGACATCCTCGCTCGTCCCGGACCGATCACCCTCGGCGTGGTCGGCTGCGGCGCGCAGGCCGTGTCGCAGGTGCACGCCATCTCACGGGTCAGGAACGTCGATCGGGTGCTGGCGCTCGACACCGACCCGGCCGTGGCGGCGACCCTGCCCGGACGCCTGGCGTTCACGGGGATCGGGGTCGACGTCGTCGACCCCGATCAGGTCGGCGAGCTGGTCGGCGCGGTCGACGTGCTCTGCACCTGCACCTCGGTCGACCCCGGCGCCGGACCCGTCATCCCCGACGTCGTCCACCGTCCCTGGTTGCACGTCAACGCGGTCGGCGCCGACTTCGCGGACAAGGTCGAGCTGCCGATCGAGCTGCTCAGGCGCTCCCTCGTCTGCCCCGACGTCACGAGCCAGTGCCGGCTCGAGGGCGAGTGCCAACAGCTGACGGCCGACGAGATCGGTCCGGACCTGCCGACGGTCGTGCGTCACCGCACCCACCACGCGGATGCGGCACAGCGCCCGACGGTGTTCGACTCGACCGGCTGGTCACTCGAGGACCTGGTCGCGCTCGACCTCGTGCTCGAGCACGCCCACCGACTCGACATCGGCGCCCTCGTCGATCTCCAGGCCGCCGCGCCGGACCCGTACGACCCCTACGGCCTGCTGCGATGACGGCGCGGCCCCACCTGCTCCACCAGCTCGTCGAGGCCCACGCCACCTCGGCCGACGCGCTCGCCGTGACCGACGGCGACGAGTCGCTGGACGCTGGCACGCTGCAGCACCGGCTCGCCCAGATGGCGGCGCTCCTGCAGGAGCTCGGTGTGCGACCCGGCGACCGCGTCGGGATCCAGCTCCACTGCTCGGTCCGGGCGATGGTCGCCGTCCACGGCGTCCTCCACGCCGGTGGCGTGGTCGTACCGCTCGACCCCGACGCACCCCCCGCCTACGTGGCCGACCTCGTGCGACGCTGCGCGGTCGACACCGTCGTGACGCAGCTGCCGGCGGCGCGACTCACCCCGCTCACCGAGGCCGGCGTGCGCAACCTCGTCGCTGCCGGACCGATCGACGGCGTTCGGACGCTGACCTGGGACGACCTGGAGCGCCTCGACCCGATCGCTCCGGCGCATCGCACCGGTGACGACCCCGCGTACGTCATCTGGACCTCGGGCTCCACGGGGCGACCGAAGGGCATCGTCCACACGCACCGCAGCGGCCTGCGCTGCGCCGAGCTCACGGTCGACACCTACGGCCTGGATCCCGACGATCGACTGGCCTGCTCGGCGCCGCTGCACTTCGATCAATCGATCTTCCAGCTGTACGCCGCACCCGGCGCCGGCGCGGCGTCGGTCATGCTCCCGGCTCCCGTCCTGCGCTTCCCGGCCAGCGTCACCGCCCGGCTCGCCGACCTCGGGGTCACCGCCTGGTACTCGGTCCCGTCGCTGCTGGTGCAGCTCGCCCGCCGCGGCGCGCTCGACGAACGAGACCTCTCGGCCATGCGATGGGTGCTCTTCGGCGGTGAGGTGTTCCCGGCCGGGCAGCTGGCCGAGCTCATGCGACTCGTCCCGTCGGCCCGGTTCAGCAACGTGTACGGGCCGGCCGAGGTCAACCAGTGCACCTTCCACCACCTCGACGTACCGCCCGCCGGGGACGCGCTCGTCCCGATCGGTCGGGCGTGGGCCGACACCGAGCTCCGGGTCGTCGACACCGACGGCTACGACGTGCGCGACGGCGCCGGCGAGCTCTGGGTGCGGTCGGCCACGGCGATGGCGGGCTACTGGGACGACGAGGCGGCGACCGAGGCGGCCTTCCGCACCGTCGACGGACCGGGCGGCCTGACGCAGCGGTGGTACGCGACCGGCGATCTCGTCGAGCTCGACGAGCGGGGTGCCCTCGTGTTCCTCGGGCGACGCGACCACCAGGTGAAGATCCGCGGCCACCGCATCGAGCTCGAGTCCGTCGAGAGCGCCCTCGCCGAGCTCCCCGGGGTCGCCGAAGCGGCGGTCGTGCCGGAGCGCCTCGACGACGGGGATCGACTCTCGGGCCTCGTCGTCGCCGAGGTGCCCGTCGACCCCGCCGATCTCGTCGCTCGACTCCGCACGCTGCTCCCGCCGTATGCCGTTCCGCATCGGATCCGCGTCGTCGCGCATCTGCCACGGACCTCCACGGCGAAGATCGATCGCAGTGCCGCCGCGGCGCTGCTCGCCGATCTCGACGACGATGCCCTCATGGAGACGCCATGACTCGTGAACAGCTGACCGACGAGCTCGTCGACCTGATCAGCGCCGAGATCGCCGTGGTCGACCTCGACATCGACGCCGACACCGACCTGCTGCTCACCGGCGCGGTCGACTCGCTCGGCGTCATCCGCATCGTCGACTGGATCGAGGACCGCCTCGACATCGACATCGACCCGGCCGACGTCGTCCTCGAGAACTTCATCAGCGTCGCTGCGATGGTGGGGTACCTCGGAGGTCGGGCGGCCGTCGTCGCGTCGTGACGGCGGCGGCGAGCGCCCAGCCGGTCTCGCTGCGGCCCCGCCGTCCACTCGGGCGCGTCCAGGCGCAGATCTGGGCGAGCCAGCGCCTCCATCCCGAGGCGCCGCTGGCCAACATGGCCAAGCGCATCACGATCGATGCGCCACTCGACCCCGAGCGGTTCGTGGCCGCGTTCGACTCGGTCGTGCGGTCCTCCGATCTCCTCCGGGCCACGGTGGCCGACGACGATGGTCAGCCCCGCCTGCGCATCAGGGACGAGCCACCCAGCCGCACCGCCGTCATCGAACTCGACCACGACGAGCTCGACGCCTGGTGCGACGACCGCATCGCCCGGCCGGTCGATGCCACCACCTGCGTCTACGACTCGGTCCTGCTCCGCCACGGCGACGAGCGCTGGACCTGGTGGATCGACCTCCATCACGTCGCGACCGACGCGATGGGGTCGGCGCTCGTCGTCGAGGCCACCTCGGCGGCGTACGCCGGTGAACCCTTCGAGCTCGTCGGCTGGGACCGACACCTGGCCCGGCAGGCCGAGCGCGAGGCCGACGAGACCTGGGCATCGACGGCGCAGCGATGGCGGGCGCTGCAGAGCGCTCCGACCCCCCTCGCGTTGCACGGCCCCGTCGGCGTCGCGACCACCTCTGCCGACCAGCTCCCGGTCACCGACGCCGGCCGCAGCGAACGCCTCGCCGAGGCCCTCGCCGGCGACTTCCGCAGCTTGAGCCCCGAGCTCGGCCTGCTCGCCCTGCTGGTCACGGCGACGGCGGAGCTCGTCCACCGGCTCGACGGACGCGACGAGATGATCGTCGGGATCCCGGTCCACCACCGCAGCGACCGCGACGCCCGGCTCGTGCCCGGTCCGTTGATGGAGCTGTTCCCACTGCAGATCGCGATCGAGGCGGACGACACCCATCGCCGAGTGCACAAGCGAGTGGCCAAGGCCCTCATGCGACTGCTCCGCGACGCGGCGCCGGGCAGCAGCCCCGACCAATCGTTCTCGGCGGTGGTCAACGTCCACGGTGCCCGCTACGGGTCGTTCGCCGGCTTCCCCGCCACGACCAGATGGCCGCGATCCGGCCACGCCGACCCGGCCCACCTCCTCAGGGTGCAGGCGTTCGACCACGACGGCGTCGGTCCGACCGTCGAGCTCGACGTCAACCACGCCGTCGCCGACGCCGATCTGCGGTCCCGCCTGGCCGATCGACTCGCCCTCGTCGTCGATCGCATCATCGACGGACCCGACGATGCCATCGGCGCCGCACCGCTGCTCGTCGACGACGAGGCGGCCGAGGTCGCCGCCTGGGAGCACCCGCCACCCGTCCCGGCCGCCGAACGCTCCCTCGCCGAGCGGGTCGCCGACGGCCTTCGACGACGGGGCGACGAGATCGCCGTCGAACAGGGTGACCGTCGGCTGACCGGCCACGAGCTCGATCGACTCGTCGGACGCGTGGCCGCCTGGCTTCGGCAGCGTGGCCTCGTCGCCGGCGACCGGATCGGCATCCGCGTGGGCCGCGGCATCGACGCCGTCGCGCTCGTGCACGGGGCGGTCCGAGCCGGCGTCGGCTTCGTCCCGCTCGACCCCACCCATCCGGTGTCACGCCACGAGACCATCACCGCCGACGCCGGGCTGGCGACGATCCTGGACTCGCTCCCCGACGATCTGCCCGAGGAGGCGATGGGCCCGGTCGAGGTCGCGGACGAGACCGAGGCCTACGTCCTCTACACCTCCGGCTCGACCGGTGAGCCGAAGGGCGTGCCGATCAGCAGACGCGGCCTCGACGACTACCTCACCGTCGCCGAGGCCACCTACGTCGATCCCGGCCGGCCGCCGACGGTCGCGCTGCACTCGTCGCTGGTCTTCGACCTCACCATCACGAGCCTGTTCCTGCCCCTCACCACCGCCGGGCTGCTCGTCGTGGTCGACGCCGAAGGTCCGGCCGCCCTCGCCGAGGTCGCGGCCGACGTCCGCATCGATCTGCTCAAGGCCACGCCCTCGCAGCTCGAGCTGCTCCTGCGCATGGCCGACCACTTCCCCTACCGGCACGTGATCGTCGGTGGCGAGGCCTTCCGACGCCCGCTCGCCATGCGGGTGGTGGAGCGGTGCGAACCCGACGTCTCGGTGTGGAACGAGTACGGCCCCACCGAGGCCGTCGTCGGCTGCATGATCCACCGGTTCGACCCCGACGTCGACACCGGCCCCGACGTGCCGATCGGCGCCCCCTTCCCGGGCTGCGACGTCCGGATCCTCGACGCCCACGGCCACCCGTCACCCCCCGGCACCTGGGGCGAGCTGTGGGTGCACCGCCCCGGTCAGGCCACCGGCTACCTCAACCGCCCCGAGCTGAGCGCCGAGCGGTTCGTGGTCCTCGACCGCGGCACGCCGCACTACGGGACCGGTGATCGTGCCCGCTTCGAGCGGCCCGGCGTCGCCGTCTACGGCGGCCGCGACGACGATCAGCTCAAGGTGGGGGGCATCCGCCTGGAGCCCGGCGAGATCGAGGCCGCCCTGGCCACCCACCCCGATGTGACGAGCGCGGTGGTGCGAGTGTGGACCCCGACCAGGCGGCCGGTCGAGCAGCGGCACCACTGCCCGCGCTGCGGACTCGCCGACGACGTCCCCGACATCACCTTCGATGAGCACGGCGTCTGCTCGGTCTGTCGGACCTTCGACGTCGTGCGTCCGCAGGCCGACGCCTGGTTCCGCACCGAGGACGACCTGCGGGCGCGCCTCGAGTCGGCGAGGGCCCGACGCCGGGGCGACATCGACGCCGTCCACCTGCTCTCCGGTGGCAAGGACTCGACCTACGCGCTGTACCACCTGGTCGAGCAGGGATGGAACGTCCACGCGCTGACGCTCGACAACGGCTTCATCTCCGACGGGGCGAAGGAGAACGTCCGCCGCAGCGTCGCCGACATCGGCGTGTCGCACGAGTTCGTCACCACCGAGGCGATGAACGAGATCTTCCGCGACAGCCTCGAGCGGTACAGCAACGTCTGCAACGGGTGCTTCAAGACGATCTACACCCTCGCCGTCAACCGGGCCCACGAGCTCGGTGCGCCCGTGATCGTCACCGGCCTGTCCAGGGGTCAGTTCTTCGAGACCCGACTGGTGCCCCACCAGTTCGAGGCCGGACGCTTCGACCCCGAGGCCATCGACCGCACCGTCCTCGAGGCTCGGAAGGTGTACCACCGCACCCAGGACGCGGTCACCGAGCACCTCGACACGAGCCTCTTCGAGACCGACGACGTCTTCGACGAGATCGAGTTCGTCGACTTCTACCGCTACGTCGACGTCGATCTCGCCCAGCTCTACGACTTCCTCGAGCACCGGGCCCCCTGGATCCGCCCCGACGACACGGGTCGCTCGACCAACTGCCTCGTCAACGTGGCGGGCATCCACGTCCATACGACCGAGCGGGGCCACCACAACTACGCCGAGCCGTATGCGTGGGACGTCCGCCTCGGGCACAAGACCCGGGCCGAGGCGCTCGACGAGCTCGACGACGAGATCGACCTCGACGAGGTCGATCGGATGCTCGACGAGATCGGGTACCGACCGCAGCCACCCGAGCTGCTCACGGCCTGGTACCGGTCCGAGGACCCCATCGATCCGCAAGAGCTCCGGCGCCACCTGCGCGACCTCGTCCCCGAGCACGCCGTCCCGGCGGCGTTCGTCCGGGTCGACGACCTCCCGCTCGCCGCGAGCGCCAAGGTCGACACCTCGCGCCTCCCCGCCCCGACCCGCCTCCACCGCTCCACCGCCGCCTTCCGGGCGCCGCAGACCGAGGTCGAGCAGCGGCTCGCCGCCATCTGGGCCGAGGTGCTCGGCCTCGAGCGCGTCGGCCTCGACGACGACTTCTTCGACGTCGGCGGCGACTCGCTGGCCGCGCTCGAGATGATCACCTGGGCGACCCAGCAGCTCGACGTCCGGCTCCCCGACGCCGCCGCCTTCCAGCGCCGGACCCTCGCCGAGCTGGCCGAGGTGTTGGCGATCGCGTCGTCGGACGCCTCCCACGAGGCCGAGGCCACCCCGGAGCGTCGAGACGGGGCACCACCGCTCACCCCGGCGCAGGCCGCTCTCCTGGTCGAGCTGCGGACCGACCCGGACACGACCCGCTACGGCGTCACCCGCCGTTACCGGATCGACGGCAGCCTGTCGGCGGGCGCGTTGGAGAACGCCCTGCGCCACCTCGTCGAAGCGCACGAATCGCTCCGGTGGACCTGTGGCACCACCCGCCGGGAGCTCACGGTCGACGAGGCGCTCGAGGTCACGTTGGTTGCCGTACCCGACGTCGATCTCGCCGACCGCGAGGCGCGGCGGCGGTTCGATCCCGCCTTGGGCCCGCTGTTGCGGGCCGCCGTGGCCGTCGACGGCGACGAGTGCCGCGAGGTCGTGATCTCGGCGCACCACCTGTGGTTCGACGCCGGCTCGTTCGCTGCGCTGTGGCGACAGGTCGCCGAGGTCGTCGACGGGGGCAGGCTGCCCGTCCGGCAGCTGGCGACGACCGAGACCGACAGCGCTGCGCTCGAGGCGGCCGCGGCGGCGCTCCCCGATGACGCTCGCGGCGCGACCTGGCCGACGGCCAGGCTCGGGTCGCCGGAGTCCGACGGCTACCTTCGGCTCGACGTCGAGCTGACGCAACGACCGGCACGGATCGTCCCGACCTTCCTCACCGCCGTCGCCACGGCGCTCGGCACCGCTGCTGACACCGCGATCGGCGTGCCGATGTCGACTCGCGAGGGCGAGGCGGTGCGGTCGGCCATCGGCTACCACCTCAACACCGTCCCGGTCCCCCTCGCCGAGCCCCGGCGGGGCCGCCCCGCCGCCGACGTCGTCGCCGAGCAGGACGAGCTCCTCAACCGGGCCTGGCGCCACCGGCACGTCCCCTACGCCGAGGTGATCGGCCACCGGCGACAGCACGGCCGGACCACGGACTTCGCACGGGTGATGGTCGTGCACGATCCGGATGAGGGTTCGGTCGCCGTCGGCGACGCCCGACTGCGGGGCGAAACGATCTTCCACGGGGCCGCCGTCACCGACCTCTCCCTCTTCGTCACCGAGCGCGACGGCGGCGCGGTCATCGCCGCCGAGTGGTCGGGTCGCGCCCATCGCCGAGCCGACGTCGAGCGCCTCCTCGATCGCATCGCGGACTCGCTGCAAACGCTGGTCGCCGATCCGACGGCGCCCGTGGGCGAGCTCGCCGGCTCCCGCTCGGAGCTCATCGGGCCGCCGATCGGGACCCACGAGCCCGTCACCACGGCGATCTGGTCGCCTGGCCACGCCGACGCGGTCGCGATCCGCCATGACGGCGCCAGCCTGACCTACGCCGAACTGACCGATCGGGCCGAGCAGGTCGCCGCGGCCCTCGCGGTCCGGGGGATCCGGCGAGGGGACCTCGTCGGCGTGGCTCTCGAGCGCAGCCTCGACCTCGCGCCCGCCGTCCTCGGCATCCAACGTCTGGGCGCCGGTTACGTGCCGATCGACCCGAGCTACCCGAGGTCGCGCATCGACGCGATCCTCTCCTCGACCCGGCCGCGCTCGGTGATCCACGACCACGACCTCGCCGAGCTCCTCGCGACGGACGTCGACGTGGAGCCCGGCCCGATGCCCTCGCCCGACGACCCCGCCTACGTCATCCACACCTCGGGCTCGACCGGCGTGCCCAAGGGCGTGCTCGTGCGTCATCGGGAGCTGGCGACCAGCACGGGCGCCCGCTTCGAGCACTACGACGCCTCACCCGGTCGCTTCCTCTGGACGTCGAGCATCGGCTTCGACTCGTCGATCGTCGGCCTGTTCTGGACGCTCGCCGCGGGCGGCGAGCTCGTCCTCCCGTCCGGGCCGGCGGGGATCGACGTCGACGAGCTGGCTGCGCAGATCGTCGACGACCGGATCACCCACCTCCTCACGGTGCCGAGCCTCTGGGCCTCGATCCTGCGCCGCATCGACGACGAGCACGAGCTCCGAACCGTCATCGTCGCCGGCGAGGCCTGTGGTCCCGACCTGGTCGACGAGCACCATCGACGACTCGCGGGCGTCGACCTGTGGAACGAGTACGGCCCGACCGAGGCAACCGTGTGGGCGACCGTTCATCGCTGCCGGCCCGGCGAGGACCCGGTCCCGATCGGGCGACCCATCCCGGGCGCGATCGTGCGCGTGGCCGACCCACACGGACGGGCGGTGCCCGTCGGCGTCGAGGGCGAGCTGCTGATCGGCGGCGCCGGGGTGACCGACGGCTACGTGACCGACCCGCCGGCGACCGCCGAGCGGTTCGTCGAGCACGGCGGTCAGCGGTGGTATCGCAGCGGTGACCGGTCGGTCCTGAGCGCCGACGGCACCATCGGCTTCCTGGGTCGACTCGACGAGCAACTCAGCATCGGCGGCGTCCGCGTCGAGCCCGACGAGATCGAACGCGTCCTCGAGCGGCAACCCGGCGTGCGGGCCGCGGTCGTCCGGGCCGAGCCCCGGCTCGGGGCTGACCCCACGACGGTGCTCGCCGGCCTCGACCCGGACGCGCAACGGGCGGTGCTCGAGGCCGCAGCTCGCGAGGATGATCCGGCCCGGGCGCTCGTCCACGAGCTGGCTCGTGCGATCGGCGTGGGCGACGCCCTCGTCGCGCACGTCGAGAGCGCGGAGCTCGACGAGACCGCCATCCGCGATGCCCTGGCGAGTGAGCTCCCGCGGCCGCTCGTGCCCCAGCGGATCGTCCGCCACGACGCGCTCCCCAGGACCGCGCACGGCAAGCTCGATCGCGCTGCCCTGCCGATGGCCGCAGCGACCAGCACGTCGCCGGCTGCGCTCGATGGTGACCTCGATGCCGCCGGGGTCGCGGCGATGGTCGAGCTGTGGCGCGACATCCTCGGCGAGCCGGCGATCGGCCCGGCCTCGGAGTTCCTCGCCGTCGGCGGCGACTCGCTGCTGGCGCTCGAGCTCATCGACACGATCGCCGAGCGCTTCGGCACCGAGGTGCCGGTCGCCCGCCTCCAGGAGGCGGTGACGCCGGCCGCGCTGGCCCGCCTCGTCGACGGTGATCGTCGCGGCGCCCCGCACGTCGTGACGATGCGACCGGGCCCCGCAGACGGCGACGTGATCGTCATCGTGCCGCCGGCCGGCGGTCTGCTCTTCAGCTCGCAGCCACTCGCCGATGCGATCGACGACGTCCTGGTGCTCGGACTGCAGTACCCGGGTGCCGACGGTCGCGAGTCGCCCGAGCGCTCGATCGACGCGCTCGCCTCGCGACTCGCGCCCGAGGTGCTCGATGCGGCGCCGAGCGGTCGCCTCCACCTCGTCGGGGCATCGACGGGTGGCCTCGTCGCCGTCGAGCTCGCCCGTGAGCTCGGACGGGCCGGCCGCGCCGTCGAGCTGGTCGCGCTCGTCGACACCTACACGCCGGGCCAGCGACTGGGCATCTGGCGGGCCCGCCGCGACAAGTACGCACGCATCATCCGCGACGACGGTGTCGCCCACATCCCGGCCGAGCTCGTCCGCAAGCTCCGCGATCGACGTCGTGTCGCGAGGAGCGGCGGCACCGGGAGAACGTCCTCGCGCGCGTCCACCGCCGTGGAGCTGCCGCGGATGCTCGACATCGCCCGCCGCGCCGAGCTCGCCCACGAGCTCCGACCCATCGAACTCCCGATCGTTCTCTACGCCGCGTCCGGCACCAACCCGCGGCGGACCGTCCGCGGGTGGCGGAAGGCCGCCCACGACCTCACCGTGGTCGAGCTCGAGGGCACCCACACCGGGCCGCGTTGGATCATGGGCCCTTCGCACGTCGAGCGACTGGCCGCCGACCTCCGCGGGCGCCGAGCGTCGATCAGCGGGCCGACGGCCAGTGAGCGCTGAGATCCCGCCCGAGGAGGTCGGCGGTCTCGGCGGTCGACTCCGTGAGCGCCTCGGCGAGGCGGCGGCGCAGCTGGCCGTCGAGCTCGGGGTAGGACGCCGAGATGCGGTTCATCCGACCCACGGCGTTCTGCAGCGGCTTCGGCAGCCGTCGCGCGTGGTGGCGGAGCCGCAGCGAACGGAACTGCTGGTAGCTGTTCACGGCCCCGGGAGACGGGAGGTCGGCCGACGGGAGTCCGAGCGACGCCACGAGCTCCCCGATCTGTGCCTCGGGGTCGGCGCGGTACTCCTCGAAGAGCACGACGTGCACCCGCTCGGCGTCGACGTGGTCGAACAGGTGGCGCAGCTGAGGACCGTACGAGGACCCGTGCACGTAGCGGCGGAGCCGATCGTCGTCCACGCGACCGGACAGCTCGGCGTCGATGGCAGCGGCCAGCGAGACCGTCTCGTGCCCACGCTCGAAGCTCAGCCAGTAGTGCGACTGCGCGCGCTCGACCGGGTCGCGCAGCGACAGGATGACCTGGGCGTCCGGGAGGTCAGCGGCGAGGCGCTCGATCGCGGCGGAGCTCGACAGGTAGCCGGGCGTCGCCTCGAAGACGACCTGGCCGGGTTCGGGCGTGCCGATCGCCTGCTCGTACCAGGCCCAGCCCCGGTCGTGGTGGAGGTCGAAGAAGTGGGTCTCCTTCGTCACCGAGCTGTGGACGAGCGGATGGGCACCGAGGTGCCGGTAGATGCTGGTCGACCCGCACCGCATCGCGCCGGCGAGCACGATGCCCGGCTCGAACGAGCGTGCGCTCGCGGTCGAGCGTTCGGGAAGGGGCGTGGGTTCCACCTCCGAGACGGTAACGAGATCACACCCGGGTGGCGACCGGCCGACTCACCCTGCGTGGGCCGTCGATGGTCAACCCGTGGCCGCCCACCGACCGCGACCCGGCATGGATGCTCCATCGGCCGAGCGCATGGTTCACTGACGCGATGACCAGCCCGTCCGCCGCAGAGGAGCAGAGCGCTCCGGGTGGTCGCCGTTCGTTCCTCGAGATCGTCCGTCGGTACCGCCGCATGCTGGCCCTGCAGACCACGTTGGCGCTGGTCGCCGGCCTCGCCGAGGCCTTCGTGCTGGTCATGGTCACCCGCCTGGCGCTCGCCGCCGCCGAGGACGCCGACCGGGTCGCGATCCCGGCCGGGCCCGAGGTGTCGCTCACGATGGCGGCAGCTGCGTCCATCGCCGCGATCGCCGTCAAGACGGTCGTCGGCGTCGCGTCGGCGCACACCGTCGCCCGACTGTTCGCGTCGGGGCTGACCTACATCCGACGTCGGCTGGTCGCCGCATTCTTCCGCGCCGACTGGGAGACGATCTCGTCCGAGAAGCTCGGTGACCTCCAGACGCTCGTGACGGGCCATGCCCAGCGGGTCGGTCAGGCGTTGCTCCACCTCAGTGGCCTGATGCTCTCGGCCGGGCGGATCATCGTGATCCTCGGCGCGGCGGTCGTCGTCAGCCCGATCGCCGCCGCCCTGGCGATCCTGTTCGGTGGGCTCGTCGCGTTGGCGGTCAGCCCGTTCACGCGAGCGACCAAGCGCTACGCCGAACGGTTGAAGGACACGATGCGCCTCGTCGGCGTCCGCACGACCGAGACCACCCGGCTCGCCGTCGAGGCCCGGGCGTTCGGCGTCGAGGACCACGTCCTCGGCGACCTCGACACGGCCTACTTCGACGCCGAGGACAGCATCCGCCGCGGCCGCCTCGCGACGCAGCTGGGCCCGCAGGTGTACCAGAACCTGGCGCTGCTCCTCATCGTCATCGGTGCGGCCACCGTGGCCTCGCTGGGCTCGACCGACGTCGCCGACATCGGAGCGACGCTTCTGCTGTTGCTGCGTTCCTTCACCTACGCCCAGGGCGCGCAGGCCCAGTACCAGAGCCTCGTCCAGGCGCTCCCGTTCATCGACGACCTGATGC
>JBCDAU010000039.1:0-52685 GCA_039185015.1 Actinomycetota bacterium | reverse complement strand
GAGGAGGGCGTCGGCGTCATCAGCACCGGCCCGCTCGGCGACGGTCAGGGCGTGGGCGAGCCCGGCAGCGAGCGGGGTGGCACCGCCGGTGGTCAACCCGTCGAGGCGGTTCCTCGCGATCTCGACGCTGGTGGTCGGCGAGACCACGGTGGTCGCCTCCTCGCCTCGGAACGTCACGAGCGCGACCGACTGTCGCTCCTCGTAGGCCGAGGTCAACAGCCCGAGGACCGTGCCGGTGGCCGCCTCGGCCCGCTCGGGCACGCCCATCGAGCCGCTGAGATCGACGCAGAGCACGATCGTGCGGCGACGACGCTGCTGACGGACAGCGGAACGCAGGTCGCCGTCGTCGAGGGCGGCATCGGGCGATCCGCTGCGTCGAGCGGCGAGGTTCCGCACCGTCGGCACGACGGCGATGGTGTCCGACGGCCCGGCCGGGCGGTCGCCGACGACGCGTCCCCGCGCGGTCGCCCGCTCCGTCCGCTGCGGTGGGACCGGCGGCCGTCGCATCGCGCCAACCACCATCGGTCGGTCCTCGGCGGCGAGCCCGTCACCCTCGTCGCTCTCGCCCGGACGATGGTCCTCGTCCGGGTCCGGCGGGTCGGCGTCGTCCAACGCATCGTCGATCGACTGCTCGAGTTGCTCGGGCGGCACGACCGGGGGGTCGAAGGGGCCACGACGACTGCGGTGGGCCAGCACGAGCGGCGCGACACGGCGGAGATCGTCCACGTCCATCCGGTCACGGCGCTCGGCCCGGGCCAGCGCCGCACCCGCTCGGCACAGGGTGAGGTCGGCGCGGAGACCCTCGGCGCCGACCTCGAGCGCGAGACGAGACGCTGCTTCGAGCACGTCGTCGTCGGCGGTCGGCGTCGCGTCGCCCGGGTGCCACGGCGCGGCCCCGCCGTCGGCCATCGGTGAGTCGCCGGCGTCGAAGGCCAACCGTCGGCGGACCGCCTCGACCCGGTCGTCCACCGACGTCGGTGCCACCACGTTGACGCACAACCCGAAGCGGTCGAGCAGCTGCGGTCGCAGCTCGCCCTCCTCGGGGTTCATCGAGCCGACGAGCACGAAGCGAGCCGGGTGCCGATGGGAGACGCCGTCGCGCTCGACGAGGTTCTCACCGGACACGGCGACGTCGAGCAGCACGTCGACGAGGTGGTCGGCGAGCAGGTTGATCTCGTCGACGTAGAGCACGCCGCCGTCGGCCGCAGCGAGCAGGCCCGGCTGGAAGCGCACCTCGCCGCCGGTGAGCGCAGCCCGGGTGTCGAGGGTGCCGACGACCCGGTCCTCCGACGCGCCGAGCGGGAGCTCGACGAAGGGCGCGTCACCGAGCTGCGCTGCGAGCCCGCGGGCGAGGGTGGTCTTCGCCGACCCCTTCTGGCCGCGCAGGAGGACGCCGCCGATGAGCGGGTCGAGCGCGGCAAGCCGCAGGGCGAGCTTGGCGTCGTCGTGTCCGACGACCGCGTCGAAGGGGAACGGCTGGCGACCCGTCACCGCGCCTCCTCCCAGCCCTCGGCCTCGAGCACGGCAGCGGTCAGCGCCGTTCGGGCCTCGTCGGATGCGTCCCACATGTCCCGTTCGTTCGCCTCGAGAAGGCGCTCGGCGATCGAGCGCAGCGCCCACGGATTCGACTGCTCGAAGAACTTCCGCATCTCGGCGTCGGCGACGTAGGCGTCGGTCACCCGCTCGTACATCCAGTCCTCGATCACGTCCGCCGTCGCGTCGTACCCGAAGAGGTAGTCGACGGTGGCGGCCAGCTCGAAGGCTCCCTTGTAGCCGTGCTCGCGCATGGCGGCGATCCACTTGGGGTTGAGCACCCGGCTGCGCACGACGCGGGCCGCTTCCTCGGCGAGGGTCCGGACCTGCGGATTCGCCGGGTCGGCGGAGTCGCCGAACCAGGCCTTCGGGGCGCTCCCGGTGAGGGCCCGGACGGCGGCGACCATGCCGCCGTGGTCCTGGAGGTAGTCGTCGGAGTCGAAGATGTCGTGCTCGCGGTTGTCCTGGTTCTTCACGGCGACATCGATGGCGGCGAACCGGCGGGCCATGCCCTCGGGATCGGACACGCCGTGGCGGTCGCGTCCGTAGGCGAAGCCCGACCATGCCAGGTAGACCTCGGCGAGGTCCTGCTGGGTGCGCCACGATCCCTGCTCGATCACGGGCAGGATGCCCGAGCCGTACCCACCCGGCGGCGGGCCCCAGAGGCGGGCATCGGCCGCACCCGTCGCGGCGATCGGGTTCTGGTCGGTCGGCTCGTCGAGCGCTGCCACCAGCTCGACCGCCTCGTCCAGCAGGGCGATCACGTGGGGAAAGGCGTCGCGGAAGAAGCCGGAGATCCGGAGCGTGATGTCGACCCGAGGGCGGCCCAGCTCGTCGAGCGGGATCACCTCGAGCCCGACGACCCGCTGGCTCTGCTCGTCCCAGACCGGGCGCACGCCGAGGAGGGCGAGCGCCTCGGCGGCGTCGTCTCCCGCGGTCCGCATGCAGGCGGTGCCCCACAATACGAGCCCGACGGTGCTGGGCGCGACGCCGGTCTCGTCGACGTGGCGCTCGACGAGACGCTCGGCGAGGGTCGAGCCGACCTCCCACGCCAGCGGCGACGGGATGGCCTTCGGGTCCACCGAGTAGAAGTTGCGGCCGGTCGGCAACACGTTGGCCGCACCACGGCTCGGCGCCCCGCTCGGCCCGGCGGGGATGTGCTGACCGGCGAGCCCGGCCAGCAGGTTGCCGACCTCGTCGGGCGTGCTCCGCAGATCGGGGACGAGGCGTCGCGCCACCCAACTCAGGGTCGGGTCGTCGGTGGCGGTCTCGTCCCAAGCGGCGCCAGCGAGGGCCTCGACCCGTTCGCGACACGCCGCCTCGACCCGGTCGACCTCGATGCGTCCCGCGTCCTGGAGGGCGATGTCGAGCTCGGCGGCGACCGTCGCCCGGAGCGCGGGCACCGGCCCCTGCGGGAGGCGGGTCACCGCCAACACCAGGTCGATCAGCGAGTCCTCGGCGGGCACCTGCCCGAGGGTGTGCAGCCCTCCCCGGATCTGCGCGTCCTTCAGAGCGCACAGGTAGCCATCGACGTGGAGCACCATGTCGTCGAACTCGTCGGTGTCGGTCGGGGGCGCGTCGCCGAGGTCGAGGTCGCGGTGGATCTCGGCCGCGACCAGCACCTCCCACACCTGTTGGCGGAGGGCGGGTGCCTTGGCCGGGTCCATCGCCTCCGCGTTGGCGAGCGCGTCGAGGAGCTGCTCGAGCCGGGCGACGTCGTCGTAGGTGTCGGCCCGGGTGAGGGGCGGGGGCAGGTGATCGACCACCACGGCGTGCGTGCGTCGCTTGGCCTGCGTGCCCTCGCCCGGATCGTTGACGATGAAGGGGTAGAAGAACGGCACGTCGGCGACGGCGGCGTCGGGGAAGCAACCGGCAGAGAGCGCCAGCGCCTTGCCCGGCAACCACTCGACGGTGCCGTGCTTGCCCAGGTGCACGATCGCGTCGGCGCCCCAGCCGCCGCTGGCCCGCGGCTCGGCCAGCCAGCGGTAGAAGCCGAGGTAGTGGTGGGGCGGCGGGATGTCGGGGGCGTGGTACGTCGCGATCGGATCGGCACCGAACCCACGAGGTGGCTGGATCGTGACGAGCACGTTGCCCAGGTCGAGCCCGGGGAAGTGCAGGGCGCCGTCGCGGACGTACACCTCGCCGGGCGCTGGGCCCCAGAGCTCGGTGACCTCGTCGCGCGCCTGCGCGGGCAGCCCCTCGAACCAGGTCGTGTAGGCCTCGGCGGGGAGGGACCCCGCGGCGATCTCGACCTGCTCGCCGCCGAGCGTCGGCCGGTCGTAGGTGAACCCGGCGGTGAGCAGCTCCATCAGCGCGTCGCCGTCCTCGGGGATCTTCCCCACGACGTAGCCGGCGTGGCTCATCGCCCGGATCAGCTCGATCGCCGAGGCCGGGGTGTCGAGCCCGACGGCGTTGCCGAGCCGGGACCGCTTGGTCGGATACGCCGACAGCACGATGGCGACGCGCCGCTCGGCGTCGGGGGTGTGGCGGAGCCCGGCGGTCCGCACGGCGAGGCGAGCGAGGCGCTCTGCACGTTCGGTGACCGAGCGAGTGGCGAGGATCTGCTCGCCGGCGGCGCCGTCCTCGACGATCTCCTTGAAGGAGTAGGTCGGGCCGATGATCCGGCCGTCGAACTCGGGGATCGCCACCCCGGTCGCCACGTCGAGCGGCGACAGCCCTGCCTCGTCATCGAGCCACTCCGCCGATGACCGGCTCGACGACGGCGACTGGATGACCGGGATGCCCAGCTCGTCGAGGACCGGCACCTCCCAGGCGGCGCCGTCGTCGACGGTGTTGCCACCCGCCCGGGTCGAGGTGATGATCGCATCCACCCCGAGATCGCGGCAGCGCTGGAGCGCGGGCACCTCACCGTCGCCGTCGCGGCGCAGCGAGTAGGTCCAGATCGCCACGGCGTCGGCCCCGGCGGCATCGAGCGCCTCGCAGAGGTCGCGGACGTGCGTGGTGTTCCCGGCCACCAGGTGGGCCCGGTAGAAGAGCACGGCGACGAGCGGACGCCCGGACCGCCGCTCACCGTCCGAGCCCATCCCGGCGCCGTCCCACACACCAACGTCGGCGACCGGTGCGGGCGGCTCGAAGCCGTGCCCGCTCATGGTGAGCGTGTCGGCGAGGAATCGGACGAGGTTCGCCAGGTTCGCCGGGCCCCCTGCGGCGAGGTACCGGTGCACCTCGGTGGCGACGCCGGTCGGCACGGTCGACGAGACGAGGAGGTCCGGGTCGGGGGCCACCTCGCCCCCGACGGCGACGAAGGCCACGTCACGTTCCGCGCAGGTGGCGCGCAGGCGGTCGACCATCGGCGCGCCGTCGTCGTCGATCCAGGCATCCCGGCCGCCCAGCAGGCGGACGACCACGACCCTCACCCCGTCGACGAGGTCGATGTCGTCGACCCGGTCCGGATGAGCCCAGCGGACGGTCCCGACCTCATCGGGCAGATCGTCGATGACCGATCGCAGGGCGAGGAGCTCGGTGTCGGCGTTGGAGACGAGGAGCAGCATCGAGTCAGTCCTGTTCGTTCGAGTCGACGGAGGGGGTGGCGGTCACGACTCGGCCCCGCTGACCGAGTCGATGGTCGCGTTCGTGCGCAGGTGAGCGCACAGCGAACGCAGATCGAGACAGGTGCGCTCGGGGACCGTGGGTCCGGAGGCGACGAACGCCGCGCCGGTCGCCACCTCGCGCACGACGACGGTGACGTCGGCCGCCACCCCGTGGGGGAGCTCGTCGGTGTGGTAGCCGATGCGGGTCAGCGCCCTGCCGCAGAGCCGAGCGGCGAGGCCGTCCCCGACGATCCGAGCGAAGCCGGCGATCTCGGGGCGCCGACTGAAGGTGCCGCGTTCGGGATCGAACTCGAGCTCGACGGTGCCGAACACCTCGCCGATCGCTCCGGACAAGCCCAGGTCCTCGGGAGCCCCGACGCGGAGCGCACCCCGCGCGTCCAGCAACCAGACGGTGTCCGCGGTCGCGAGCGCCAGGTCGAGGTCGTGGGTCGAGCAGATCACCCCCAGGCCGCGCCCGTGGGCGAGGCGCTGGAGCAGCGCGCCGAGCTCGATGCGACTGGTCACGTCGAGGAACGCCGTCGGCTCGTCGAGGATCAACACCGCCGGTTCCTGGGCGAGCGCGCGGGCGATCATGAGGCGCTGCCGCTCCCCGTCGCTGAG
Source organism: Actinomycetota bacterium (assembly GCA_039185015.1). Lineage (GTDB taxonomy): Bacteria > Actinomycetota > Acidimicrobiia > Acidimicrobiales > Poriferisodalaceae > JBCBSZ01. Next base: position 46,980 of record JBCDAU010000039.1, on the reverse strand, counting down.
CTCGCCGATGTCACGGTCGGCGAGGTGGGCTGCGCCGACGGCCACGATGGCCTCGCCGACGATCCGGTGGTCCCGATCGTCGAGCACCCCACTCCACCCGGTGTGGGGCTGCCGCCCGAGCGCCACGAGGTCGTACCCGGCGAGCTGACCGACCGACACCCGCTCGGTGAGCACCGAGGCCAGACGTCGCGCTCGTTCGGTCCGGCCGAGTCGCTCGAGCGGATCACCGAGCAGCGTGACCGCCCCCGACATCGCCGGCTGCACGCCCGACACGGTGCGGAGCAGCGTCGACTTCCCGGCGCCGTTGGGGCCGAGGAGCGTGACCAGCTCACCGGGACCGACCGACAGGTCCACCGCAGGCACCACGACCCGGGCCGGCCGGCGTCGGGGCCGGTACCCCGAGGCGAGCTGCTCGGTCGACAGGACGGTGTCGCCGGGCGGAGGCTTGGTCATCTCAGAACCCCGCCGTCGATCGGGTGTTGCGGACCACGACCCAGATGACCACCGGAGCGCCGATGAGGGCGGTGACCGCGTTGAGGGGGAGCACCCCCGCTCGGCCCGGGAGTTGGGCACCGATCTCGGCGACCAGGGCCACCGCTGCGCCGCCGAGTGCCGAGGCCGGGAGCAGATACCGGTGGTCGATGGTGCCGAGCACCGCTCGGGCGAGGTGCGGTACGGCAACGCCGATGAACGCGATCGGCCCGGCGAACGCGGTCACGACGCCGGCCACGAGCGAAGCGAGCACGACGGTGATGCGCCGAGTTCGGCGGACGTCGACTCCCAGGCTGGCGGCGTACCGCTCGCCGAGCAGCATGGCGTTCAGTTGCTTGGCCGTGAGCCACACCGCAGCTCCGGCCACGATCACGACCGGAGCGAGGATCCGCAGCTCGTCCCACGACACACCGCGGAAGCTGCCGAAGCTCCACACGAGGTAGGCCTGGATCCGCTCGGGATCAGCGCCGGCGATCAGGACGGTGGTCATCGCCAGGACGACCTGGCCGAACATCAGCCCGACGATCAGCACCGTGGCGATCGACTCCACCCGTCGCGACACCGCGAGCACGAGCGTCAGCACCAGCGTGGAGCCGGCGGCGGAGGCGACGGCGAGCCCGAGGTCGCCGAAGGCTCCGAGTCCGCTCAGGAATCCGGTGGTGCCGCTGGCCCCGGCGGTGAGCACGACCAGCGCGACACCGAGGCTCGCCCCGGAGGAGATCCCCAGCACGTACGGCCCGGCGAGCGGGTTGCGGAACAACGTCTGCATCTGGACACCCGCGACCGCCAACCCGGCGCCACACAACGCCGCGGTGATCGACCGGGGCAGGCGAATGTCGCGCACGATCGCCTCCCACCCGGTCTCGGTCGACGAGCCTCCGAACAGGATCGACACCACGTCGCCGGGCGGGATCCAGACCGACCCGATGGCGATGGCCATCACGAAGGCGACGAGCGCAACGCCACCGAAGGCGCCCATCCCGATCAGCACCCGTCGCCGGTCCGGCGCACGCACCAGCCCCGTCTCGTCGGAGACGGTCGGGGCCGGTGTGTGCGTCACCACGCTCACATCACGACCGAACGCGCTGCGCTCGGCGCTGTGCGCATCAACCGGGGACCTGCTGGTACCACTCGAACTCGTGGTCCTCGGCCAGCTCGGGGTGGAAGATCTTCAACAGGTCGGCCAGGACGAGATCGGGACGGGTGACGCCGCGTTCGAAGTAGTCGACGCCGCCGTTCTCGTTCTGGATGCGGTTGTACACCCAGACCTGGCCACTGGCGTGCGAGGCGAACTCCCCGTACCGAGGCTCTTCGTCGAGCATCCCGGACAGCGACGGCCAGAAGGTCGAGCCGTTGATCCAGATCTCCGCATCGCCGGCCCGCTCGAGCTGGGCCTCGAGGTCGAGCTCCAGGCTGCCGGTGTCGGCGTTGTCGGACCAGACGTAGGCGCCACCGGCGTCGGCGATCAGCTGTGCGACGTAGGAGTCACCGCCTGCAGCGAAGAAGGAGCCACCGAAGTCGGCACCGGTCATGATCGACGGCCGGTCCTCGTCCGCGACTCCGCCGGCGAGGGCGACGACGGCGTCGTAGTCGGCCTCGACGGACTCGAACTGCTCGGTGGCCGCGGCCTCCTCGTTGAAGAGCACCGCCATGTACTTGATCCACTCGGCCCGGCCGAGCGGGGTGGGCTCGAGCCACTCGGCGTTGGCGACCACGGGGAGCCCGGCATCGCGCAGCAACTGATAGCCCTCGTCCTCGGTTCCTTGGGTCATCAGCACGTCGGCGCCGGCGGTCAGCACGACCTCGGTGTCGAGCACGCCCTCCGACGAGTACTCGATCAGGTCGGCGGATCGGGCGAGCACGGCCTCGCTGCTGACGAAGCCCAGGCTGGACACGCCGACCAGGTCGTCGACGCGGCCCAGCTGCTCGATGAACGGCAGGTGCGTGGTGGACGACGACAGCAGGCCGTCGATCGGGATCTCGATCGTGGCCGCCACGGGCGCCGGTGCGTCGACGTCCGCCGGGGCCTCGGTGCCGCACTGCACGAGCACGTAGGACTCGGCGGCGCCACCCGGGAACGGCTCGTTGATCGTGAGGATCTTGTAGGTGCCGTGGTAGCTCACCGAGAAGTTGGCGGCGTACTCGAGGTCGACCTGCTCGGGGAAGTAGTCGATGCCGTCAGCAGCGGTCTCGACGCAGCTGTCGGTGAGGTTGGCCGTCGGCGGCTCGGCGACGGCGGTCGTCGTCTCGACCGTCGTGTCCTCGGGGGCCTCGGTGCTGTCGCTGGCCGCCTCGGTCGTGTCGACCGTCGTCTCGCTCGTGGCCTCGTCATCGCTGTCGCCGCAGGCAGCGGCGACGAGCGCGAGTGCGAGCAGCAGGGGGAGCCAGCGGCGCGTCGAGCGACGCGCACGGGGGAACGCCGTCATGGCGTCACCTGTCCTTTCCATCCTTCGTGGATCCGGTGGTGGGTTGTCGGCGCCGCAGCCGGTCTCCTGACTCCCGGATCGTCGTCACCGTCCGGCCTTCCCAACCCGTTGGGTCAGTGGCACACGAGGGATGGCGACTTCCCGGTCACAGTTGCGAGGACAGTCCCGGATTCGCACCGGATTCCCGTTCACTGCGGCAGCGGTATCAGAACAGGTCCGTGGTGTGGCCGCAAGCGAGGCCGTCCGAGCCCGCCGGCGTCAGCCGTGCGCGAAGCCCGCGCCCGTGCGGTCCTTCGGGTCGGGAAGCAGGCCGAGGAAGCGCTCGCGCAGCAGGTCCCAGCAGGCCAGGCGGTCCCAGTCGGGTTCGGGGAGGATCTCCTGGCGGTTCGAGAGGAACGGGTTCGGCAGCAGCACCGAGCCGATCTGGGTGCCCTCGCCGTTCAGCAACCGCAGGCCCCACGACACGGGGCTCCCGTCTCGGCCGATGGTCCGGTAGAGGTGTGCCTCCGCGCATCGGCGGATGCGACCGAGCTCAGGGCCTGACGCCGTGTGCTCGCCGATGCAGAGGTGGAAGTGCCAGCGGCCGAAGTCGACGGTGAGGTACCCGTCGAGCATCGAGAGCCGCTCCGGAGCATTGGGCGCCGCCACCTCCCAGGCCCCGCCCTGGACGAGGGTGCCGAAGAAGATGTCGTCCCACCAGTGCTCGAAGAGCTCGGTGAGCACGGCCAGGAGCGTGTCCTCGTCGCACGGAAGGTCGAAGATCTCCAGCGTCGAGCCGTACTCCTCGACGATCCGCGGGGCGCCGGTGCTCCCATGCGTCGCCGTCACGCCGCCGTCCCCACCGTGGCCGGATAGTGGATCGGACCGAGATGCCATCCCGAGGGCACCTCCATCTCATGGGGGAGGTCGAGCCCGAGCGCCAGGTCGTCGGGGCGGAGGTGGGTGTGCGAGCCGTGGGGCGACTCGCCGTCGGGCGGTGGGATCGGCGCCGTCACCTCGATCCGACCGAGCGCCGTCGTGACGACCCGGGTCGGTGAGGCGGCGACGATCGCCGCGAAGACGTCGGTCCCGATGTCGACCAGCGGCGTGCCGACCTGGCGCCGGAGCACGGCAACGAGGTCGCGGTCGCCCGTGCGGATGCCGAACTGCGCCGCCATGTCGCCGAGCCCCAGATCGAAGATCGTCTGCCCGGCCTCCTCGTCGAACAGCGGGGACCGGTCGGGGCCGAGCTCGGCCAATCCGGTATTGGTGACGAGGCTCGTGCCACGACGAACGAGCAGCTCGACCTCAGACTGGTCGTCTCGCTCGAAGGCGAACGCTCGCGTCGACGCATCGATCGTCAGGCGCATCGCCCCGCTCGCCGAACGGGCCTCGATGAGGTGACCGTCACCGGCGGGCGTGTCGACGATCTCGACTCCGGCCTCCGTGTGGAACTCGGCGAGCGCACCGTGCACCCCCATCGTCCAGGCCCCACCTGCGGCGATCCGCTCGATGCATCGCTCGGCCAGCTCGGGACCCCACTCGGGCAGCATCCGGCGCTCAGCCGGCGGCACCGGCTTCGGGAAGCGATGGCGGGCGAGCCCCCCGAGCGGCCCGTCCGCACCGGCGGCGATCCACTCGCCGAGGCGTTCGATCTCGTCGTCGTGGCGGAGCTCACCGAACCAGTGCCGCTCCGACCCGCGCCGGACGATGACCACGTTGGACCGTTCGCAGGGCCCGACGCAGTCGACGGTGCGCAGCCGGCCACCGGCTCGCTCCGCTGCTTCGGCGAGGTGAGCCCGATGGCCGTCGTGGTCGACGTCCGGGTGCTTGCGCTCGGTCCCGCAGCAGCACCCGTGACAGACCAGCACCGAGACCGACGGAGCGGGGATGCTGCCTGCCATCAGTAGTCGATGCCCTTCTTGGCTCGGATGCCCGACTTGTAGGCGTGCTTCACGACGCCGATCTCGGAGACGGTGTCGGCGACCTCGATCACCTCGGCCGGCGCGTTGCGGCCGGTGATGACGATGTTGACGTGCTCGGGGCGGTTCGTGATCGCCTCGACGACCCGCTGCACGGGGATCCACTCCCAGTTGATCGCGTAGGTGATCTCGTCCAACACCACGAGCCGGTGGTCACCGGCGGCGATGATCTGCTCGGCGTGCGCCCAGGCAGCAGCGGCGGCCCCCTCGTCCTTGTCGAGGTCGTCGGAGTCCCAGGTGAAGCCCTCGCCGTCGGCCCACCAGTCCACGCCGAGCTGCTTGCAGACCTTCTCCTCACCGGTCTTCCAGGTGCCCGACTTGAGGAACTGCACCACGCCGACGGTCCAGTCCCGGGCGACGGCCCGGATGATCACGCCGACGGCCGCGGAGGTCTTGCCCTTGCCCGGGCCGGTGTTGACGAGCACGAGCGATGGCGCTCGGCGGAGCTCCTTCGGGCGGGGATCGTCGGTGGGGATGTCGTCCGCTTCACGTTCCGGCATCGACGGCCTCCTCGTCTGCTGCGAGGAGGCGGTGCTCGTGCGGAGTCCGGGGGAACCGACGAGAGGCCCGTCCTCGCAGGCTCCGGTGTCTGTCGTCGGCAGCGAGGCGACCGGGCTCGCCTCGGACCACAGGAGCCGAGGACCACCGTTGCGGGACAGCGCCGGACTCTCACCGGACTTCGCTCACCGCCGACGGCGGCACCGTAGCACCACCGATCCGACCTCCTCCTCGGAGCGTTCGCCCCCGCTCAGCCGACGGCGACGTCCGCCGAACGGCCGCCACGGGCCAGACGATCGGCGATGACCAGCCACACATCGGGGTCGAGGGCCATGGCGAGGTGGGTGCTCTGGACCTCGACGTGATCGACGGACGGGGTCAGATCGTCGTGGCGGGCGTACTCGGCGACGACGCCGTCCATGGCCGACCAGATCGTGGTGAGGGGGACGCGGATCGGATCGTGGCGGCGGAGGTCGAGCCAGGCCTCGATCTCGGCGAGGCGGGCCTCGCCGTAGAAGGCAGCGAGCGCCATCGCCGACGGCCCGCCCTGCGTCGGCGTGCCGAACGTGATCGCTCGCCGGATCAGCATACCGACCTCCCGAGCGGCCTCCCGGACGACCACACCACCGAGGCTCCATCCGACGATCGCCGGTTCCCCGCCCGCTGAGGCGGCCTGCGCCGAGATCTGTTCGCTGAGCGCATCGACCTCGGCGGGCAGGTCCCGGCCGACCGAGCCGAGCTCGGCGGTGTGCGCGTCGTGGCCGAGCGAGCGGAGGTAGGTCTGCAGCGGTACCAGGCTCGGAGCGGTCGACCCGAAGCCGGCGACCAGGAGCACCGGACCATCGCCCCGCGGTGCCCGTTGAAGCCTCGGCGCGGCCATCGCCAGACGGCGGACCTGACCGCGGGCACCCAGCTCCTTGACGAGTGCCCAGGGCGGCGGCTTCTGCACCATCACCTCAGCCTGCCAGGCGAGAGGGCGAGGACCGTGCTCGCCTCCGGACCGAACCACGACGCGCGGCGAAACGGGAGCGAGCACGGCCCGGGCCGCAGGCCGCCAGGCCGAGGACACCGGGAGGAGGCGTGGGCTCCGGGACCCACGCCGGGAATGAGCTCAGTGCCGCAGCTGCCCGGCGCGGTGGCGACCGGCCTGGGTGATGCGGCTCCACAGCTCCGGATGGGTGTGGCGTGACGCCTCGACCAGATCGTCGTGGTGGTCGGCGAGCCAGGCGAGATGATCGATGCCGTGGTGGAGGACCTGACCCACCGAGGTCGGCCCGGCACCGGGCAGCGTCGGCTCGGATGGCCCCGGGTGGCCGTGTTCCGGTGGAACCAGACACGCGTCGTGATCGAGCGGATCGGGGCAGCAGACGTAGGTGAGGACGATCTCGCCGCACTCCCATCGCCACGACGTGGAGTGGAGCACGGCGCCCGGCAGCGTGCCGGCATCGAGGCCGATGGCGCGGGCGGCATCATCGTCGGGGTCGCCCCGCAGCGCGGAGGTGACCCGTCGAGCGGCGAGCACGCCGCGCTCGAGCCGGAGTCCGAAGGTCTCGACGCTGACGGGTGCCGTGGCGGGCCGATCCGGGTCGAGCATCGGTCGAGGTTCCCAGCTGTTGCGAACGACAGGCAACAGCTGGCGCCACAACACGTGATCATCCGGTCGGCGTGAACCACCGGGCGCGCGGGCGGAGCCGGCCCCGACCGGGCGGGTTCAGGAGGCCGACGTCGCCGATCGACCGAGCTCGGCGAACCAGCTGACGTCGACCCCGGCCACGACACCGACGACGAGCACCGACGGGGTCGGCACCGGCTCGACCCCGAGCTCGGCGAGCGGGCCCCGCCAGACCGTCTGTCGTTGCGTGGTTCCCCAGTTCACCCAGGCAGCCGGTGTGGCCCCGTCGAGACCGGCGCCGACGAGTCGGGCGGCGATCTTGGCGGCCCGACCGGCTCCCATCAGCACGACGATCGTGCCGCCGGTCCGGGCGATGGACTCCCAGTCGACGGTCCGCCCGCTGGCCGGGTCCTCGTGGCCGGTGACGATCGTGACCGACAGCGCCTCGTGGCGCAGCGTGACCGGGATCCCGGCGTAGGCCGGCGCGGCGATGGCCGAGCTGATCCCGGGCACGATCTCGAACGGCACCTCGGCGGCCATGAGCGCAGCGGCCTCCTCGCCACCGCGGGCGAAGACGCACGGATCTCCACCCTTCAGGCGCACGACCGACTGGCCTCGCAGGCCTCGCTCGACGAGGAGGGCGTTGATCTCGTCCTGGGTCATCGTGGGCTTGCGGGGTGCCTTCGCTGCGCTGATCCGCTCGCAGCCGGGCGGGGCGAGCTCGAGCAGCTCGGGGCTCACGAGTCGGTCGTGGACGAGCACCTCGGCGCTCGCGAGCACCCGGGCACCCTTCACGGTGATGAGCTCCGGATCACCGGGCCCCGCACCGACGAGATAGACGGTCACGCCGAGCCTCGCAGCTCGGCGAGGCGGGCCTCGACCTCGGCCACCGACGCCGGTCGGCGCTCGGCCGCCCAGCGGGCCAGCTCGTCCCACCGGTCGCCTTCGACGTCGAGGAACCGGTCGATCTCGTCACGGATCACGGCGGCCACGGCCGGGCTGTCACCACCGGTGTCGACGGCCACGCGCACCGACGCGCGGTGGGCGACCGCCGGCAGGGTGAGATGCCCGTCACCCGACCTGTCGGAGCGCAGCACGAGGGCCCCGACGGCCTCGGCCTCGGCGGCGACGGCGTCGTTGACCTCGGGGCGGTCGGTGGCCACGACGACGAGGTGGGCCCCGCTGAGGTCGCCGGGCTGCCACGACCGATCGATCACCTCCACGCTCGGTGTCGACGGTCCACCCGTCGGGTCGATACCCGTCGGATCGATGACGGCGACCTCGGCACCGGCAGCGAGGAGGGCGTCGACCTTCCGACGGCCGGCCGAGCCGGCACCGACCACCACGCATCGGCGACCAGTCACGTCCAGCACCGCGGGCAGACCGGAGCGCATCAGCGCGCCCCCGACGGATCGTCGCCCGACCGGGCCACCCGGACCATGGCGTTGACGGCGCCGGCGGCGACGGGACTCCCCCCGCGCTCGCCGACGTTGGTGATGCTGATCTCCGCCAACGGGCTCGCCCACAGTGCCTCCTTCGACTCCGCCGCACCGACGAACCCGACGGGCAAGCCGACGACCGCCGCCGGCTCGACGCGTCCGGCGGCGTGGAGGTCGAGCAGCGCGAACAGCGCAGTCGGGGCGTTGCCACAGACGAAGACCGCGCCAGTCGGGTGCTCCTCGGCTGCGAGCTCGAACGCCGCCGCCGACCGGGTCGATCCGTCGGGAGCGACCCGGATGCGGGGCAGGTAGCACTCGGTCGGGTATCGGGTGATGCCGGCGGCGACCATCGCTGCGTCGACGACGACCGGGGCGCCGGCCACCAGCGCGTCGCGGAGGGCGGCGGTCGCCCGGTCGCCGATACGTGCGCTCTCGACGAAGGAGAGGTCGGCGGTGGCGTGGACCATCCGCTCGACGACGGCCCGGTCCAGTGGCGCGAGCGACGACAGGTCGACCCGCTCGGCGAGGATCCGATAGCTCTCGACCTCGATCGGGTGCACGCCGGTCATCTGGCCACCTCGGTGATCGCGTCGACCGGGCACACCTCGATGCACGCCCCGCACGAGGTGCAGCGATCGTCGACCACGGCAGGGCGGCCGGGCGCCGGACGCAGCGCCGCCGTCGGGCAGGTGATGAGGCAGTTCCCACACGCGGTGCACCGGTGATCGATGCGCACGGTGCCGAGCAGCGGCAGGTCAGACGTCGTAGCCACGAGGGGTCACCATCCTTCCGTCGCGCAGCTCGGTCGTCGACGATCCGACGACCACGATCGAGAACATGTCGACACGGGCGGCGTCGAGCTCGGCGAGTGTCGTGAGGTGCACCTGCTCCCCCGGCCGAGTCGCGTTGACGACGATCCCGACCGGCGTCGATCCGGGACGGTGGAGGCGCAGGATCTCGGCCGCCCGCTCGAGCTGCGTCGTCCGCCGCTGCGACCGGGGGTTGTAGAACGCGACCGCCATGTCGGCGGCAGCGACCGCCTCGATGCGACGCTCGATCACCGGCCAGGGCGTGAGCAGATCCGAGAGGCTCACGAGCGCGTGGTCGTGGGCGAGCGGTGAACCGAGCAGCGCCGAGGCGGCCAGGCTCGCCGTGACCCCGGGGACGACGTGGACCGGCGGGCTGCCGACCTCGGGAGCGACCTCGAAGACGAGGGTGGCCATGGCGAAGACACCGGGATCGCCCGAGCACACGAGCGCCACCCGCTGGCCACCGGCGGCCCGCCGGGTGGCCTCTCGGCAGCGATCAGCCTCGGCGCCGATCGGGCTCCGAACGACCTCCTGGCGGGGCGAGAGCAGCTCGTCGCACTGGTCGACGTAGACGGAGTACCCGATCACGACGTCTGCCGAGCGGATGGCCGCCACCGCCTCGGGCGTGCGGTGTCTGGCGTGGCCCGGCCCGAGACCGACGACCATCACCTCGCCGACGGGGCGGGCCCGTCGGGCGATGGCGACGGTGGCGGTCGTCCCCTTGTGCTTCTCGACCACCAGCTCGCCGTCGGGACCAGCGGCGAGCAGCGCGGCCGCCTCGGCCACCGAGCCGGTGCCGACCTCGGTCCGGACGACGTCGCTCGGGTTCGGTACGTCGACCGACGCCAGCTCGCCGGCGGCGAAGGACCGGATCGGCAGCTCGAGTGCCGTGACCACCGGGTCGGCGGCGCGCCGGTCGATCGTCGCCACCTCCGCGAGCGAGGCACGAGCCAAGCCGTGCGTCCGCAGCACCTCGTCGAGCAACTCGGCCGCCGCCTCGGCCGGCGCATCGGACGAAGCGCCGACCCCGACCACCAACGACGACGGGTGGAGCACGACCTCGTGGGCTCCCGGTGCCCGGTCGCGGTCGGTGACGAGGATGTGGTGCTCGGCCTCCTCGACGGGGCCGACCGGCCCGATGGGCAGCGGCCAGCCGAGCTCGTCGTCGAGGGCGACGGGGGCGCCGTCGAGCAACGCCCGGGTGACCGCGGCGACGTCGCCGACGGCGGTGATCCCGGGAAGGGTGTCGAGTGCGACCTCCCCGCGCCCGTCGGTGGCGGTGGTGACGACCGGCGCGGCGCCGAGCAGCGAGGCGACGTCGACGGCGAGGTCATTGGCACCGCGATGACCGCCCGCCAACGGCACGGCGAAGCGACCGGCGTCGTCGACGACGACGACCGGCGGATCGTCACGCTTGTCCGACAGCAGCGGACCGACGACCCGTGTCGCGATGCCGACCGCGCACACGAGCACGAGACCGGCCGTGTCGTGCCAGCGAGTCCGGACCGTGTCGGCGAGCTGCCCGTGCTCGTGTTCGAAGGGCAGCCGCCGGGCCAGCTCCCGACCCCGTTCGGTGATCGTCACCGTCAGGACCTCACCCATGGGACCCCCGGACGACGAACACGGGGTTGTCGGCCGCGAGGCGGAGCTGACCGTCGGCTCCGATGGGCACACCTCGGTTGACGCTGATCTGCACCAGCTCGCCGGACGGGCCGAGGAGGTCCATCGCCGCGGTGGCGGTGCCGAGGGTGGCGAAGGTCGCGACGATCACGCCGCCCGGACGGAGACGGACGCGGGCGGCCCGGAAGACGTCGATGCCGCCGCCGCCGACGACGACCCGATCGGGATCGGGCAGCCCGACGAGGACCTCGGGGGCCGAGCCGTGCACGACGCTGACGGCGACCCGGCTGGCGTTCGCCCGGATGCGCTCACAGTCCTCGGCCTCCCGCTCGACAGCGATCACCCGACAGCCGGGTGCGAGCCGGGCGGCCTCGATCGCCACGCTCCCGCTCCCCGCTCCGATGTCCCACATCGTCGCCGCTCCGAAGAGGTCCAGCTTGCTCAGCACCGCCGCCCGGACCTCGGGCTTGGTGATCATGCTCGCTCGGTGTCGGTACGCCGAGACCGGCCGGCCCCAGGCGACGATGGCGTTGACGTCCATCGGCTGCGCTTCGCTCGTCAGCACCACCACCGACAGCGGGTCGAAGGTGCCGGCGGCCAACCCCTCGAGGTCGGTGCGCACGATCGACTCGTCGACCTCGCCGAGTCGTGAGCACACGACGACCTGCCGGTGCGTCGACCCGGCGTCGAGCAGGGCGGCACCCACCGCTTCGGGCGGCGTCGAGGCCGACACGAGGACGGCGACCTTCGGGGCCGCCAGGATGTGCGGCAGGGCGCGCTCCAGCGAGCGGCCGTGCACCGACACCACCGCGGCGTCGTCCCAGTGGACCTGGGCCCGAGCGAAGGCGAGAGCGATCGACGACGGTGCCGGATGCACCTCGACGGCGTCACCGAACCGGCCGACGAGCAACCGCTCGATGCCGAAGAAGCCGGGGTCGCCGCTGGCCAACATCGTGACCCGCTGGCCCCGCTCCCGGCGCTCGCCGATGAGATCGATGACCTCGTCGAGCGGACCGAACAGCTCGACCCGCTCCCCGGTCAGCGGCACCGCCCGATCGAGCGCGGCGACGGCGTCGTGCTGCCGGGCCGCCCCGACGAGGACGTCGGCGTCGACGAGCGCACGCTCGGCCTCGGGTCCGAAGCAGTAGCCGCCGTGCAGCCCGACGACGGCGACGGGCGGAGCGCTCGCCTCAGCCACGGGCGATCTCTTCGACGCCCTCGAAGTCGACCATCACGACCTCGGCCTCGATGGCGTCACCGGTGTGGGCCCGGCAGTTGGTCACGGCCAGCTCGCACAGCCGCACCAGGGGGGCTCGGTCACCCTCGGCGAGGCAGACCTCGGCGAAGTGGCGGGCCGTGTTGGTGGCGGTCGCCGCGGCGACCACGGTGTCGTTCGCCCCGACCTCCCGGGCGACGCGAGCGAGCAGCTCGGTGTCGACCTTGCTCCGATGGAAGTGGGTCATCATGACCCCGGCGGCGAGCTTGGCGATCTTGCCCGCCATCCCCACGAAGCGGACCGAGCCGATCCCGGCTCCGGCCGCACGCCGCAGCGCGATGCCGGTGAAGTCGCCCACCTCGACGAAGGTCACGGGGGCGAGGTCGGGCCACTCGGCCTGAGCCCAGTCGTCGCTCCGGGACCCGGTGGCGAGCACGACCACGTCCGAGCCCTGGGCTGCGGCCACGTCGACCTGCTGGACCACGCTGGCCCGGTAGCTGGCGGTCGAGAACGGCTTCACGATCCCGGTCGTGCCGAGGATGGAGATGCCGCCCTCGATCCCGAGCCGTGAGTTCGAGGTCTTGCGGGCCATCTGCTGGCCCCCCGGCACCGAGATCGTGCAGACGACGGGCCGGGGCGTCACCTCGGCGATCGCCGCTTCGATCATGCGGGTCGGCACCGGGTTGATCGCCGGCCCGCCCACGTCGAGGCCGAGCCCGGGCTTGGTGACCAGCCCGACGCCGTCGCCCCGACGCAGCGTGACAGGTTCCGCGGCGTCCTCGGCCCACGCGACGTGCGCCGTGACGTGGGCGCCGTCGGTGCAGTCCGGGTCGTCGCCGGCGTCCTTCACGATCGCGACCCGGTGCGGCGTCGCCGGGTCGACGTCAGCGGTGGGGAACGAGACCCGGTCGCCGCTCGGCAGCCCGACCTCCACGACCTCGGGAGCGGCACCCGTGACCAGCCAGGTGACGGCCGCCTTGGCCGCCGCCGACGCGCAGGTGCCCGTCGTCCAGCCGGTTCGTAGTCCCTTCGCCGCGGCGACGTCGGGCGACAGCTCCGGTTCCGAGGTCGACACGAGCGTGCTCAGCGGGTCCTGCCCGCGGCCTCGGACCGGCTCCGGGCGCTGGCCCGACCAGCCGTCGATCCGTCCTCGGACCGCAGTCGGTAGGACGTCGTGTAGTCCGGCGAGTAGAGGTGGCTGCGGGCGTCGACCGGTTCGTCGGCGAGCACGTCGCCGACGAGGACGAGGATCGTCATCGTGGCGCCCGTGGAGCGGATCGCGGTGGCGAGATCCCCGACGGTCGTGCGCACGATCTGCTGGTCCGGCCACGTGGCGCGGACGATCACGACCGCCGGGGTCTCGGCTGTGTAGCCGCTCCCGTCGACGAGTAGCTCGGCCTGGAGCTCGTCGGGTCGGGCGCCCGACAGGAAGACCGCCATGGTCGTGCCGTTCGGGGCGAAGGCCTTGACGTCCTCGTTGGGTCGCATCGAGGCCGACGTCCGCCCGGCGAGCCTCGTGTAGACGAGCGACTGCCCGCGCTGCGGGATCGTGAGCTCGCGGCGCAGCTCGGCGGCCGCTCCGGCCACGGACGTGACGCCGGGGACGACCTCGAACTCGCGCTCCTCGGCGTTGCACCAGTCGATCTGTTCCTGGATGGCGCCGTAGACGCTGGGGTCACCGGAGTGGAGCCGGACGATCCTGGACGTCGGGTTGGCGGCGAAGACGGCGAGGACGTCCTCGAGCGTCATCGTCGCCGAGTCGTGGAACCGCGCGTCGTCTCGGCAGTGCCGCAACATCGACTCCGGCACCAGCGACGAGGCCCAGATGACGATGTCGGCGTTCGCCAGCCGATCGGCGCCGCGCAGGGTCACCAGGTCATCGGCACCGGGGCCGGCGCCCACGAACGAGATCACCCCGGTCATCGGCGGGCGGCCTCCCGCTCGCGGACGTCACCCGGGCCGAGGCCCGGGCCCGCGCCGTTCGGAGCCGGCGAGATGACGGCGCTCAGGTACGACGCCGGGCGATCCCGCAGCTCGGCGACCGGAGCGACACGCTCGCCCGGCATGCCGATGAGCTCGCCCATGACCGCGCCGTCGAGTCGACCGGCGTCCTCGAGCTGCTCGGCGAGGCGGGCGATCCGGCCGCCGGCCTTGTAGAGCACGACGGAGCGATCGGGACGGGCGAGCTCGGCATCGATGTCCTCGACCGGAGCACTCGCCGGGAGCAGCACCAGCGACTGCCGCTCATCGGCCAGCATCGCCGGACCCACCATCGCCAGCGCCTGGAAGGCCGTGATGCCGGCGACGGTCGCGACCTCCGTCTCCGGGCGACGCGCGACGACACCGGCCACGACGGAGGACACCGTGGAGTAGAGGTTGGGGTCGCCGAGGGTGATGAAGGCGACCTCCTCGCCCGCCGAGAGGTGATCGGCGATCCGGTCGCAGACCTCGGCGAGCGCCGCAGCACGCGCCTCGTGGTCGGCGGCCATGACGAAGACCATGCGCTCGACCACGACATCGGGAGCCGCTTCGCGCACGATGGCCTCTGCCCGCCCCACGGCATCGATCGAGGTGCACGGGGCGACCACCCGGTCGGCGCGGCGGAGGGCGTCGACGGCTCGGACGGTGACCAGATCGCTCGGACCGGGACCGACGCCGACGCCGACGAGGCGACCGGGAACGGGCGGGTCGGCGGGCGTGGCGCGATCGGTCCCGGCGAGACGCTGCTCGATCGACTCGCGGATCAACTCCGCCTCCGAGCTGCCCGTGCGCTCGGCGAGCGCGCGCAGCCGCCGCTTGAGGGCGTCGGGGAGGTAGACCGAGCTCTTCCGCACGTCCGGACCCTAGCGCTCGATGTAGGGCATGACGTAGGGCACTGCTGTTCTTCCGGGCGGGGACCCCAACCCCGCCCTCCTCCGCCGGTCCTCGCCGCTGGTCAGCGGCTCACGCCGCGCCGGGCGGCTCGCCTCACTCCGACGCGGCGGCGCAGGTGGCGACGAAGCGCGCCGCGGCCTCGGGGCGGGCGCCGAGGTGTTGGTGCAGGTAGGTCGCCAGCAGGGTGGGGGTGGCGTGGCCCTCGAGGCGGGAGCCGAAGCGGGACCGCAGCTGCAGCGCGTCGCCGCCCGGCTCGGCGGTGGAGTAGTGGAACTCGTGGCCGCGCACCTCGTCGCCGCCGGCGAGGACCGGGTTGTCGCCGATGGCGGTGGCGTGGCGGTAGCCGAGAGTGAGCCGGTCGGTCATCGACGCCTCGACGGGCAGTGCAGCGGCCATCGCCCTGCCGTCCAGCGATCGAGCCAGCCAGAGCAGGCCGCCGCACTCGGCCCAGGTCACGAGCCCGCCGGAGACCCGGGCGCCGACCTCGGCGAGCAGCCGGTCGTTGTCGGCGAGTCGGGCGGCGTGGACCTCGGGGAACCCACCACCGACGACGAGACCGGTGACGCCGTCGGGGAGCGCCTCGTCGACCAGCGGGTCGAAGGGGGCCAGCTCCGCACCGGCCGCTTCGAGCGCCTCGACGTTGTCGCGGTAGAGGAACGTGAACGCCGGCCCGCCCGCCACGGCGATCCGGACCGGTCGGTCCGACGACACCGAACCGGCTTCGGGCAGGTCACCCGTCGCACTGGTCGGTGCGGCATCGGCGACGGCCCGGAGGCCGGCGAGGTCGCACCCAGCGGCGACGCGCTGCCCGAGGTGGTCGAGTGCGGACGACACCTCCTCGGGGCGCTCCTCGACCGGGACCAGCCCGAGATGTCGGTCGCGCCACACCAGCGCGTCGTCGCGGTCGACGGATCCGAGCACGTCGACGTCGATCGCCTCGAGCGCCTCGGCGAGCAGCGTGCGATGGCGGGGACCGGCGACGCGGTTGAGGATCACGCCGGCGAGCCGGATCCGCGGGTCGTGGTCGCGGTAGCCCCGCACGAGCGCCGCGACCGACGCCGACATGGCCGACCCGTCCACGACGAGGACCACGGGCGCGTCGAGCAGCGCTGCGACGTCGGCGGTGCTCGACGGTTCGCCGTCGACCGATCCGTCGAAGAGACCCATGACGCCCTCGATGATCAGCAGCTCGGCGCCGGCCCCGGCACGGGCGGCCAGCGGACCGATGGCCTCGAGACCGGACAGCCAGGGATCCAGGTTGCGCGGCGGCCGTCCGGTGGCGAGCGAGTGGTAGCCGGGGTCGAGGTAGTCGGGGCCGACCTTGGCCGAGGCCACCCGCACGCCGGCGGCGCGGTAGGCGGCCATCAGGCCCGTGGCGACGGTCGTCTTCCCGACACCGGAGTGGGTGCCGGCGATGACGAGGCGCGGTCCGAGGTGGCCCATCACGCACCACCTCGGAGTGGTCGGTCGTTCATGCGGCGACGCCCGTCATCGAGGCCCGACGCTGGCACACCACGATCGCCGGGGGAAACGGAGCCCGGCGTGCCCTCGCTCCACGCCTCCCGGGTACGGTGGCCCGCCCGGAGCACGACCACCGGCCGAGCTCCTCCCGATCAGCCCCGAGGTCGCAGATGCTCGTCGAGCGCACCGTCTCGATCCCCATCCGCTCGTCCGCAGCACCGCGACGGCCGCCCCGCGGTCCGGCCACCGGACGGCAGGGGCTGCTGCTCGTCGGCCACGGGTCGCGATGTGCCATGAGCGCCGACCAGATGCACGCCATCGGCGACCACGTGCAAGCGGCGATCCCCGACGTGATCGTGGAGGTCGGGTTCCTCGAGATGACCGACCCGCCCGCCGGCATCGTCCTCGACGCGATGGTCCAGCGAGGTTGCGAGGAGATCGTCGTCCTGCCCCTCATGCTGCTGGGGGCGAGCCACGCGAAGAGCGACGTCCCCGCCATCGTCGTCGAAGCCCGGCTCCGTCACCCCGACCTGGAGATCGCCTTCGGCTCACCCCTCGGTCTCGTGCCGGAGATGGTCGAGATCGCGGCCGACAACCTCGCCGCCGCCGGAGGCACCGGCCTCCCGCTCGTCGTCATCGCCCGCGGCACGTCCGACCCGGACGCCAACGGGGAGGCCTCGAAGGCGGGACGCACGTTGGCCGAGTGGGTCGACAGCGGCTTCCTCCAGATGGGGTTCACGGGGATGACCTGGCCGCTCACCCCCGACGCGCTCGACGCCGTGCACCGGCTCGGCCATCAGCGGCTCGCGGTGTTCTTCTGGTTCCTCTGCAACGGCAAGCTCATCGAACGCGCCCGGGAGCAGATCGCCGAGTTCGCCGAGCGTACCGGCGTCGAGGTCGTCGACGCCGGCTACTTCGGACCCGACCCCCAGCTGACCGCCGTCATCGAGCGGCGCTATCGCGAGGCGCGATCGGGGATGCCGACGGTCAACTGCGACACCTGCGTCTACCGCGCCCCGTTCCCCCGCATGGAGGAGAAGGCGGGTCAGCCGATCGGCGTCGGCCACTCCCACCTCGCGGCCGAGCACCGCCACTCGCACGGGCACGACCACGAGCACCGCCACTGACGGCGTCTCCGATCGGGAGCTGGCGCCGCCCACGGCATCGCCCCCGGGCACGGCACGACCGTCATCCGCGCCTTCCTGGTGGCCACGCGCGGGACGCGTCGGCAGGCGTTCCTCCTCACCCTGACGGTGGCGGTGTCCCACACGCTCGGCGTCTTCGTGCTCGGCTCGATCACCGTCGTGGCCGATCGCCGGCGTCGTCATGGTCGGGATCGGCGTGCTCCTCACCATCCGAGCGCTGGGAGCCATGCCGATGTAGGAGCCGAGACCGGCCGCTCGTCGTACTGTGCCGCTGTGCACACGGGTCGGGGGGATGCCGCCAAGCGGGCGAGGACCCGGGCGCGGATCCCGGTCGCGGTCGACTCGTCGGACGCCTCGTGCGGGTTCTGCATCGGCGACGACTTCGAGCGGTTCAGCCAGGTCGACGACGTCTTCTCCCGTTCCCGCCACGACCCCGAGGTCCACACCGAGCGGGTCGAGACCTTCTATGCGACCTACCGGCGGCCGCTCGCGGACTGGCGGGCCGCGAAGGGGTACCAGCAGAACGACTACGCGTTCCGCAACGCGACCTGGCACGTCGCCGACGTGTTCGCCGAGATGTACGAGCAGGACGACCGCCGCGACGGCTTCCTCGATCCGCTCTCGATGCTGCGGGACGGCGCCGTCGAACGGGTCGACCTGGGCACGCGGACCGACGCGGCGACGAACATCAAGCACGCCGCGCGCGCTGCGGGCGCCGACCTCGTCGGGATCGCCGCCTACGACCACCGCTGGACCTACACCCAGCGCTTCTCGGTGCAGTCGGGTGGCCCGAAGCCCAACGACCTGCCAGACGGACTCGACCACGTGATCGTCATCGGTCAGGCGATGGACGCGACCCTCATCGAGACGGCGCCGTCAGCGCTGTCGGGCGCGGCGACCGGGATGGGCTACAGCCAGGACGCCGTCGTCCTGCTCACGCTGGCCCAGTACCTCCGCAACCTCGGCTACCGGGCCATCCCGTCGATGAACGACACCGCGCTGGCCGTGCCGTACGCGATCCAGGCCGGACTCGGCGAGTACGGCAAGCACGGACTCGTCATCACGCCAGAGTTCGGGACGAGCGTCCGGTTCGGCAAGATCTTCACCGACGCTCCGCTGGCCCACGACCGACCGATCTCCTTCGGCGTGCGGGAGATGTGCGAGCGGTGCGATGCCTGCTCGAAGGGCTGTCCTTCCAAGGCGATCCCGGACACCGCACCGTCGACCCATCGACACAACCGTTCGAACCTGGCCGGGGTGACGAAGTGGTCGATCGACGGCGAGCGGTGCTTCGCCTACTGGTCGCGCATCAACAGCGACTGCTCGGTGTGCGTCCGGGTGTGCCCCTACACGCGCGACTACACCCGCCGCCGGAACCGAGCCTGGCTCCGCCTGGCCGGCTCACCGCTGCGACGCCTCGCGCTGTGGCTCGACCGACGAGCAGGCCGTGGAGCTCGCCGCCAGACCGACACCTGGTGGCCGAGCTGATGGACGGGCTCAGACGGTGGCCTCGTCGACGAAGCGGGTGAGGTTCTCGACCGCCTGGATCGCGACGGCGAGATCCGGCGCCCGGCCGCCGGTCGGGCTGAGTCGGGAGTCCTCGAGCCAGTCGGCGATCTCCGGGCGGGCCATCCAGCGCCCGACGTTGTGGATCTGGGCCAGCGTGCCGGTCAGGTAGTCGACCGGAGCATCGGGATGCGGAACCACCGTCGCCAGCTCGTTCTTGATGTCGAGCGAGGTGTCCTCGAGCGTCTCGACCCTCCCGATGAACCCAGCGCTGAAGACCTGCTGGCACGCCCGGACCGTCTGCAGGGTGATGCGACCGTCCTCGAAGACGGGACGAGCCGGCAACCGCTCGAGGCCGTCCGCCGTGCAGTCGACGTGGACCGTCCCCGGCCGGCAGGTGAGCGCTCCGTCGGTGAGCTCGACCGTCGAGGCGGTGACACGCACGACCCGCGACCCGCGCTCGACCCGCTCGATTCGGCGGAGCTGTTCGAGCTCGGCCTCGGTCACGGTGGCACAGCGGTACATCGTCGGTTCGACCGCGCGGTCGATGCGGAGGAAGTGGCCCTCGGCCTCGAGACGCTCGAAGAGCTCGTCGGCGCTGCCGGCCTCGGCGGCGAAGCCGGTCTGCTCGCCGATGCGGAGGCCGTCGCCGGGCTGGATGATCGACCGGTTCAGCAGCCACGAGTCGCGGGGCACGACCCACTGGATGTCGGACGGGTCGACCCGGTTCGCCAACAGCCACAGGATCGCGTCGAACGCGGTCTTCCCGGCGCCGATGACGTTGAACCCACCAGCCGGCCACTCGGTCGTCGGGAGCTGGTTGGGTGGGATGACGTTCGCGTCCGACTCGACGGCGTAGGCCGGAGGGGTCGTCGATGGGACCTTGACCTTCATGTACGTGGCATCGACGACGGCGCGCCGGGCGGTGACCGACACCGTCAGGTTCGCCGGGGCGACGCGTGCGGCGCCGTCCCGGTAGGTCGCTCGGGGGAGGTACTCGACCCGGCCCGACGGCAGGAACCGCCGGTGCATGACCTGGTCGAAGTAGGCCGTCACCTCGGCACCCGATGCGAGCTCGGAGAGCCCGGCGTTGAGGCCGACCTCGTCGATGCGATCGCCACCGAGCTCCGCAGACGACACCCCGTAGAAGAACGAGGGTTGGTGGAGGCGCACGAAGGGATAGGCGTCGTTCCAGTGCCCACCCGGCTTCGCGTGCTGGTCGACGATCGCCACGCTCGCGTCGCTGTGGGTGAGGATCTCGTCGACGAACGCCATGCCCATCGCACCGGCGCCCACGACGACGTAATCCGCCTCGATCGCCGCTACCACCGGAGCACCCCGAGCGCATCGAGCCGTCGCGACCCAGCGGGACGGGTCATGCCGCGCCGACCTGCTGGTCCTGCGCCTTCCACGCTTCCTCCTCCGGCGAGCCCGGCTCCGGCAGGAGGCGGCCGCCCTCCATCACGAAGGAGGCCTCTGTCTCCTGGATCTGGATCACGACCGCCGACGGCGCGGCCGTCGTCCGGGCGACGGTCGCATCGCGGAGCCGGGTCGTGAGCTCGTCGGTCTGCTGCGGCGTCCGCCCGGACCGGATATTGGCCCGGTACGAGCAGTCGACCCCGCTCGGGAGCCGTCCGGCGTCGTCCACGGTGAAGAGCACCTGGACGAACGTGCGTGGCGCGCCGGTGATCTCGCAGTGCAGGTCGGTGATGTCGGTGGCGAGCGCCTCGCGTTCGCCGACGGCGAGCACGTCGGGCCGGACGACGGCGTGGTAGAAGGGCATCAGCTTCGCTCCTCTGTGTGCTTCGGGGAGGCCCCGCCGGTCTCCGTGATGGAGACCACGATCTCGTGGTCGGTGCAGCCCGTGACCTCCGTCCAGAAGTCACAGATCCGCCGCATGTACGCCTCACGACCGGACCGTGTGGTCGGCCCGGCCATCGTGCAGGTGATCACCGCGGAGCTGCTGGGGGATCCGGCGGTGAACATGTGGCCGGGCTCGACGAGCCGCCACGAGACCACCGCCTCTTCCCCGTCGAGGTGCCCGGCGTGGTGGGCACGAAGGCGCCGCTCGAGTTCCTCACGGAGGCCGGCGGCGGGACCGTCGGCCTGGATCAGGCAGGAGATGGTGTTCACGGACGGACTCCGTTCTGCCGGTCAGTCATCGTCGTCGTCGGGCAAGCTCGTGTCGGTGTCGATCTGACGCAGGAGGGGCAGCAGCACGGTCCGCTGCAGCTCGACGGTGAGCGCATCGACGTCGTGCTCGTTGGGCTCGGCGAGGACCTGGGTCACGACTCCTCGGAGCACACCGACGATCACGACCGCGCTCTGGTCGGCGTCGACGTCGGCCCGGAACTCCCGCTGCCGTTGGCCGAGCCGCACGTACCCGGCGATGTGGTCACGAAAGACTCGGTTGACGAGCGCGACCTGCTCGTCGAGCTCGTCCATCCCGCCGAGCGCCTCGCCCAGCAGCACGTAGAGCGCCCGAAGCCGGGTCGGCTGCTCGACCGCGTCGCGGACGTAGCTGTGGACGAACCCGTCGAGCTGGGCCCGGGCGCTCCGGTCCGTATCCACCCACCGGTCCCCACCGAGCTCGGCCCCGCCCTCGCTGCCCATCGGCGTGAGCCGTCGCCGGATGTGCACGAAGACCTCGCGGGCGAGCCCGGCCTTCGACCCGTACCGACGGCTGATCAGCGCCCCGGTGAACCCGGCGGCCTCGCCGACCTGAGCGAGCGTGGTGCGGTGGTAGCCCCGCTCGGCGAACGCGGCGATGGCGGCGCCGACGATGCGGCGGTCCGATTCGGCCCGCATCGCCCGGTGCGTGCGGGGCGAGGTGGACGCTTCGGTCACGCGGCGACAGGGAGGATGGTGGTCCGTCGCAGGAGCCGGGAGTGGCCCTCGTAGCCGCCGGTCGCCCGATGGAGGACGCTGCGGTTGTCCCACACCACCGCCATGTTCGGCTGCCAGGTGTGCCGGTAGATGACCTCGTCGGCGGTCTGGTGTCGGTACACCTCGCGGATGAGCGCCGTCGCCTCGTCGTCGTCCATGCCGACGATGCCCTGCACGTACCCCGCGGTGGAGAAGAACGCCCGCCGGCCGTTCCCTTCGTGCACGCGCACCAGCGGATGCTCGCCGTCGTACGGATCGCGGTCGGCGAGGATGGTCATGCTCCGACCCTGCTCTGCCTCGTTGTCGGGATGGTGCTTGCCGCCCTTGCCGTAGATGTGACGATCGCTGTGCACCGCCCGCAGCCCGTCGACCCGGGCCCGCAGCTCGTCTGGCAGTCGCTCGTACGCGAGGTGCTGGTTGGCGAAGAGCGTGTCGCCGCCGACCGGTGGGATGTCGATGCCGTAGAGACAGGTGGCGATCGGCGGGGTGTCCAGGAAGCTCCAGTCCGAGTGCCACCCCTCGCCGAAGAGCTGGGATGTCTCGTCGGCGTCGCGGCGGATCTCGGCGATGTGGCGGCTGCCCTCGATCGGCACGAACCACGGATCGATCCCGAGCTCGCCGAACGACTGCGAGAACCGCTCGAGCTCGTCGTTCGTCATGACCTGATCGGGGAAGACGAGCACGTGGTGGTCGTCCAGCCCGGCCCGGAGCGCAGCGGACTCCTCGGGCGACAGCGGACCGCTGAGATCGATGTCGGTCACGACAGCCCCGCACGGCTGTCCCGTCGGCATGACGTCGGGCATCGAGCGCTCCCCTTCGTTCGTTCCCGTCCGCACCCTACTCGGATTCGGTTGTCCGTCAACAACCGTTTCGCAGCGGCCAGCCGGCTCGCAGCGACCTAGCGTCGGGCCATGGAACGTCTCGACGACAAGCGGGTGGTCATCACCGGCGCCGCCTCCGGCATGGGCCGGGCCTACGCGACCGAGTTCGCCGAGGAGGGTGTCGCCGGCCTGATCCTGTGCGACGTCGACGAGGCCGGGCTCGCCGAGACCGTCGAGCTCGTGCGGTCCTGCGGGGATCCACCGGTGTTCTCCGCGGTCGTCGATGTCGCCGACGAGCAGGCGATGCTCGACTTCGCCGCGGAGAGTCGCGCCACCCTCGGCGACGCACACATCGTGATCAACAACGCCGGCATCGCGGGCTCGACCGAGCTCGGCGTCGACACCTCGGTCAAGGCCGTCGAGCACGTCTTCGCCGTCAACTTCTACGGCGTCGTCCACGGCACCCTCGCGTTCATGCCCCAGCTCGAAGCGGTCGACGAGGCTGCGCTGGTCAACGTGTCGAGCATCTTCGGACTGGTGGGCGTCCCCGGCAACGCCGACTACTGCGCCACCAAGTTCGCCGTGCGGGGCTACACCGAGACCCTCATGGCCGAGTTGGCCGACACCCACATCCAGGTCCATCTCCTGCACCCGGGCGGGATCGACACCAACATCGTCGCCGGCACCACCATCGCCGACGACGCCGAGGCGATGAAGCTGTTCAAGACCGACCCCGTCGACGTGGCACGAGCCGTCATCGAGGCGATCCGGAAGAATCGGCGCCGGATCGTCACCGGCCACCTCGCCGGCCGGGCCCGCTTCCTCCACAACTTCGTGCCGGTCGGCGTGGTCGCTCGCCTGTTCAACCGGGAGATGCGCAAGCGCGAGGAGTAGGGCATCGGTCGGATCCGCTCATCGCGTCCCGGCCGCCACATGGCAACGGATCGACGGAGCCCACAACGTCGCCATCGCTGCGGCGGCGAGGACGGGGGCGGCGACAGCAGCACCGTCGACGGTCGACCAGGCAGCGACGAGCATGACCAGGGAGACCGTGTCGAGCCACGCGAGCACCGCCCACGATCGACGCGAGCCACGAGCGGTCCAGACGAACAACGCCGCGACGACGAGGGCTCCGAGCCCGATGCGGCCGCCGCTCGACCACGCCGGAGCGGCGAAGGCGAGCGAGCGCAGGAGTCCGTAGAGCCACAGCGCGGTCGGGATCGCCAACCACCACGGCCGGGGCGCGAGGGCGGTGTCGGTCGTCCTCGGCGCGCCCATCACCGGATCAGCCCTTCACCGAGCCCGCGGTCAGACCGCGCACGAAGTATCGCTGGAGGGAGAAGAAGACGACGAGCGGTACGACGATCGCGATGAACCCACCGGCGGTGAGCAGGTGCCAATCCTGCCCACGATCACCGATCAGGCGCACCAGCGCCTGTTGGATCACCTGGTTCTCCTCACCCGATCCCAGGAAGATCAGCGCGATCAGGAAGTCGTTCCAGACCCAGAGGAACTGGAAGATCGCGAACGCGGCGATGATCGGCGTCGACAGCGGCATGATCAGCTTCCAGAAGATCTGGTAGTGGCTCGCACCGTCGATCCGGGCGGACTCGATGATCGATCGCGGTAGGGAACCGACGTAGTTCCTGATCAGGTAGATCGCCAAGGGCATCGCGAAGGCCGTGTGAGCCAACCAGACCGCGGCGAACTCGCCCGTGAGCCCGAGGTCACCGTAGAGCCGCAGGATGGGGATGAGCGCCACGTAGATCGGGACCACCAGGAGCGCGATCAGCATGGCGAAGAGGGTCTGTCGGCCGGGGAACTCCATCCAGGCGAACGCATAGGCGGCGAACGCCGCGGCAACGATCGGGATGACCGTCGCAGGCACCGCCACGACGAAGGTGTTCAAGAACGCGGTGCCGAGTCCGGCATCGAGCACGTCCCGATAGTTCTGCAGCGTCCAGTCGGTGCCGAACGGGTTGGCGAGCACCGTCCACCAGCCGGTGGAGGTGACATCGTCCTCACCCCGGAACGACGAGATCAGCAGCCCCAGCGTCGGGATCAGCCAGATGCCGCAGAGGACGACGACCGAGATGATCACGATGGGCGAGGCGCGCCGCCGCCCGGCGCCCGGCTTCGGCGGAGTGACGTCGTCGTCAGGCACAGCGACCGGAGTCGGAGCGGTCGAGGTCATCGGGCCATCTCCTGCTCGCGGAAGCTGCGGATGTTGTAGACGATGATCGGGATCATCACGACCATCAGGAACACGACGATCGCCGACGCCTGACCGAACCTCCGGAAGTCGAACAGCTCCTTCACGAACCTGTTCGCGATCACGTCGGTGTCGAAGTTCCCACCCGTCATCACGAAGACGATGTCGAACACCTTGATCACTCCGATCGTGATGGTCGTGAACACGACCGCGACGGTCGACCGGATCTGCGGCAGGGTGATCCGCCAGAAGATCTGCGATTCGGTGGCACCGTCGATGCGCGCCGCCTCGAGCGTGTCCTCGGGGACGCCCTTGATCGCCGACGACAACACGACCATCGCGAACCCGGTCTGCGCCCAGATCATGATGATCAGCAGGAGGATCGTGTTGAGACGGAAGTCGGATCGTTGGAGCCAGCTCGCCGGATCGTTGCCGAACCCGGTCCAGATGGCGTTGAGGAGTCCGATCTGATCGCGGCCGGCCGGCCGCCAGAAGTAGATGAAGAGCCAGATCGTGCTCGCCCCGACGGCGCTGATCGCCATCGGCATGAAGACGACCGACTTGGAGATCGATTCCGATCGAGCCGGCAAGCGGTCGGCCAACACCGCCATGGCCAGACCGAACGCGATGCAGGAGATCGGGACGAAGATCACCCACAACACGTTGTTGATGAGCGTCGAGCGCAGTGACGGGTCATCGATGAGCTGGCGATAGTTGTCGAGTCCGACCCAGGACTCCGAGCGGTCGTCGAGGAAGCTGTCGCGGACCGATCTCAGCGCCGGATAGACGAGGTACACCGACACGAGCAGCAGCGCCGGCCCGATGAAGGCGTAGGGCCGGAGTCGCTCCGACCAGCGGCCGGGCAACCGGTCGACGACGGCGCTCAGGAACCAGAACAGCAGGATGCTGCCTCCGACCCCGCCGACGATCGCCGCGACCCCGACGATCAACTTGGACATGCGAGCCCCCTCGCGTCGCAGATGGTGGTCCCGCCCCGTTCGGGAGGGGAGCGGGGGTGGCCACTGGGTGGCGACCACCCCCGCTCATGGGAGGATCAGGACGGCCAGCTCTCGTCGATGGAACTCAGCACCTCGTCGAGGCTGCGTTGCCCACCGATCCAGTCGACCATCCCGGTCCAGAACGAGCCCGTGCCGACCGGGCCAGGCATGAGGTCGGAAGCGTCGAAGCGGAGCACGTCGGCGTTGGCGCCGATCGCGAACAGATCACGTTCGACCTGGGTCGGGTAGACGCTCGCATCGAAGCCGACGTGCGGCGACAGCCAACCGCCGGCACTGGCCCACTCCACCCCGTAGGTGTCGCTGGCCAGGAACTCCATGACCGCTCTCGCCGCCGGCGTGTCGTTCAACAGCAGGGCCAGATCGCCACCGGCGAGTACCGGGTTGCCTTCGTAGCCACCCTCGAGCGGCGGGAAGTAGGAGACCGCCACGTTGCTGTCGAGATCCTCCTGGACGTCCTCGGGGAAGAACCCCGTGATGAAGTTGCCCTGGCGGTGCAGGAAGCAGTTCGCCGGCTCGGTGAAGAGATCATCGGTGGAGTCACCGAAGCCCAGGCCGAGCACGCCGGCGCTCCCTCCGACGACGTTGCCGTCCTTGCCCCAGAGCTTCTCGAACTCCTCGAACGCCGCACGGACCTCAGGCGAGTCGAACACGATCTCGTGGTTCACCCAGGCGTCGTACACCTCGGGACCGTGGAGCCGAAGCATGAGCTCCTCGATCCAGTCCGTGCCGACCCAGCCCGTCGCAGGGCCGCTCTCCATGCCGAGGCACCACGGAGTCCCACCGTCGGAGATGATCCGATCCTCGAGTGCGACGAGCTCGGCGATCGTCGCGGGCACGGCGTAG
Source organism: Actinomycetota bacterium (assembly GCA_039185015.1). GTDB lineage: Bacteria > Actinomycetota > Acidimicrobiia > Acidimicrobiales > Poriferisodalaceae > JBCBSZ01. Next base: position 20,140 of record JBCDAU010000039.1, on the reverse strand, counting down.
CCGGCGTCATCGAAGGCCGGCAGTGGACGCCAGAGGGCGCTCTTGACCGCCATGCGGACCGGGAATCCGAAGACCGTCCCGTCGTCGGTCGTGGCGGCATCGAGGAAGCCCGGGATCAGGCTCGCCTCCAACGCAGCCAGGTCGAGGTAGTCCGACACCGGCGTGGCGCCGGTCTGGTCGGCGATGTCCAGGAGCAGGCCCGGCTGCGGGAAGAAGGCGATCTCGGGGATGTTGCCTCCCTCGACGCGCGTCGTGATCTCCGTGTCGAACGCCGGGGAGTCGACGTAGGTCACGTCGATGCCGGTTGCCTCGATCAGCGGGACCAGCGTGTCCCGCATCCGGTCGGCCTCGTCGCCGGAGAAGGCACCGAAGATCTCGACGCTCTCGCCGGCGAGATCTCCCCCGCCATCGGAGGTGCGTGCCTCCTCCGAGCCACCCGAGTCACCACCATCGGACGTGTCGGTGTCGTCGCTGTCGCCGCACGCGGCTGCGAGCAGCGCCAGCGCCGTCAGGACCGCGAGCAGACGCAGGATCCGTCTCGTCATCCTTCTCCCCCTTCTCGCAGGTCGCTCCCCGAAGCTCGAGCAACCCGTTCCCTCTCGTCTTCGATATTCATCGAAGCGCTTCGATTCCCATTGGTCTACCTTCCTCCCCCTTCCACGTCAACGGTTGACTACGACGTCGATGCCCGACGGGCCGTGCTCTCACGGATCGTCAGCGCGGCACCGACGAGCTCGCCGATGGGGGCGCGATCCGATCGGCCGAGGCCGGTGATCAGCAGCTCGGCCGCACGCTGCCCGATACGGGTCGGCGACGGCGTCACCGTCGTGAGCCGCGGGCTGGTCAGCTCGGCCACCAAGGAGGTGGCGAGCAGGCCCACCACCGAGAAGTCGTGCGGGACCGAACGCCCCGCAGCCTCGAGCCCGGCGAGCACCCCACCGACGGCGAGATCGTTCATGACGATCGCCGCCGTCACATCCGGAGCGGCCTCGACCAGGTGGCGGATGAGCGAACGCCCTCCCTCGGACGAACGCTCGGCACCGTGGAGGCTCAGCTGGATCCCTGCAGCCTCGGCGGCGGCCCGCAGCTCCTCGACGAGACGGACCATGATGCCGAAGCCACCGCTCAAGGACTCGTCCAGGTCGGCACCGATGAAGGCGACCCGTCGGTGCCCGAGCTCTGCCAGGTGACCGATGGTGAGCTCGACGGCCTGCTCGTGGTCGGCATCGACGTGGTCGACGAGGTGGCAGTCGGCCGTTCGGCCGACCAGCGTGAACGGGATGCCGGCTTCTCCGAGCACGCCGACTCGCGGGTCATCGAGACGGACCGCAGCGACCAGCGCACCGTCGATGAGGCCCTGCCGGGTCAGCTCGACGAGCCGACCGGACTCGACCGACGGATCGGTCCACAGGAGCAGGTGGTACGAGCTGCGCTGCGCCTGTTCGGTCGCACCGAAGATGAGCTCTGACATGAACGGGTCGGTGTCGGTCTCCGATGTCGGCAACAGCAACGCGATGATGCTGCTGCGACGGGAGGCCAGACCGCGGGCCAGCGCGTTCGGGGCGTAGTCCAGCTCCTCCATCGCCCGCCGGACCCGCTCACGGGTCGCCTCCGAGATCGGCCGTTCACCGCTGAGCGCGTAGGAGACGGTGCTCAACGACACTCCCGCTCGCTTGGCCACGTCGGCCATCGTCGCCACGACGCTCCTCTCCCTGCCGCTGATCTGTCGCCGAGAACCCTGGCACGTCGCGCGGGCCACCACTACCTTGTCGAAGGCTTTCGACGGAGGCGGCGAACCGCAATGGACACCCCGCGGCGACCTGGCCCGACCGAGCATCCCCCCATCCCGTCCGGGGCCGTCGTCTCCGGCGGCGAGTGGTGGCGATCCTCGGTCGTGTACCAGGTGTACCCCAGAAGCTTCGCCGACAGCGACGGTGACGGCGTCGGCGACCTCCCCGGGATCCGGGACCGGGTCGACCATCTCAGCTGGCTCGGTGTGGGGGCGGTGTGGCTGTCACCGTTCTTCCCGTCGGGCGGCGCGGACAACGGCTACGACGTGAGCGACTACCGCGCGGTCGACCCCGTTCTCGGCACGCTCGCCGACTTCGACGAGCTGGTCGACGAGCTCCACCGACGTGACATCCGAGTGATCGTCGATCAGATCTACAACCACACCAGCGACGAGCACCCGTGGTTCGATGCCTCCCGATCGGCCATCGACGATGCCCGACGCGACTGGTACTTCTGGCGCTCAGCGCGGCCGGGCACCGAGCCGGGAGCCCTCGGAGCGGAGCCGAACGACTGGCAGAGCTTCTTCGGCGGCCCGGCGTGGACCTTCGACGAGCGATCGGGCCAGTACTACCTGCACCTCTTCCACCCCAAGCAGCCCGACCTCGATTGGTCGCGAGACGAGGTGAGGGCCGAGGTCCACGACACGATGCGATGGTGGCTCGACCGCGGCGTCGACGGGTTCCGTCTCGACGTCATCGGGTTGATCGCCAAACCCGACGGTCTCCCCGATGCGGGGAACCACCGGTCGCTCATCGCGATGTTGGTGGAGCACCCACGGTTGCGTGATCACCTCCGAGAGCTGCGGCGCTCCGTGGCCATCGGTCGAGGTGCTCGCCCGGTGCTGATCGGCGAGATGCCAGGCGTCACCCCTGAGCTCGCCCGAGACATCAGCGATGTCCGTCACGACGAGCTGGACATGGTCATCTCCTTCGACCACGTCCAGCTCGATCACGGGCGCGACAAGTGGGACCACCGCCCGTCCGTCCCAGCCCACCTCGGTCGAGCGCTGGAGCGCTGGCAGACGACCTTCGGTGCGGACGGGTGGAACCTCCTCTATCTCGGCAGCCACGATCAACCTCGAGCCGTCTCTCGCTTCGGTGACGACGGCGAGCTCCGCGATCGTTCGGCGAAGACGTTGGCGACGATCGTGCACCTGCTCCGCGGAACCCCGTTCCTCTACCAGGGCGATGAGATCGCGATGGCCGACTTCCCGTTCGCCACGATCGATCAGTTGCGCGACGTCGAGTCGCTCCGCCACGCGGCAACCCTCATCGAGGTCGGTGCCACCGAACGGGAGGTGATCGCTTCGATCCGGCCGGTCAGCCGCGACAACGCCCGCACGCCGATGCAATGGGACGCAGGTCCGCACGCCGGCTTCAGCGAAGCAGCCCCGTGGATGGAGCCGAACCCGGACCACAGCACCTGGAACGTCGTCGATCAGCTCGCCGACGCGAGCTCGGTGCTCCACCACCATCGGCGCCTGATCCGGTTCCGTCGTGATCACCGCGTGGTCGTCGACGGCGACTACGTCCCGCTCCTGGTCTCCGACGAGGTCTACGCCTTCGCCCGCAGGCTCGGCGACGTCCGACTGACCGTGGTCGCGAACCTCTCCGACCGCGCCGTATCGACACCAGCGCTCGACGGACTCGACGGCGACCTCGTCCTCGGTGACGGCAGTGGCGACGAGGATGCGAACGCCGGGCTCCTGGGGCCGTGGGAGTCTCGGGTACACCTCAGCGCCGGCTCGACGACCTGAGCCGACGCTCAGCCGCAGGCCGACTGCACCGGCTCGTCTCCGGGGACCAGCCGCTCCCACTCCTCCTCGGTGAGGTCGCGCCCGACGACCGAGCAGGCTCGCTCGACCCAGACCTCGGGGTCGAGCGGCACCTCGACCAGCTGGCCCGAGGTGGTCACCCAGACCGAGTCGCTCTGCGCGTCATACCAGGACGGCGTGCCGATGCGCGCACCCCGTCCGTCCCAGACGAGCCCGGCCGACGCGCCGCGCTCGACGTCCCACAACCGAACCGTGCCGTCCTGACTGGTGATCGCGAGGTACTGCCCCTCGCGGGCGAAGCCGAGGTTGACGATCACCTCCCGGTCGTTGACGACCTGGACCTCCCCGGTCGACGGGTCGACGAGCGCCGCGCCGACGAGGCTGCCACGGATCGCGAGCCGCCCGCTCGCCGGGTCGCTCACGATCTCCTCGATGAGCTCGATGCCGGTCTCGATCTCCCGCACGATCTCGCCGGCAGCATCGAGCACGGACAGGACGCCGACGTCGTTTCCCGTGAAGAGCCCGCCCTCCGACGACGGCAGCACCGACCCCACCCCGGTCACCGGGGTCGACAGCTCGAGGCGCGGTCCGGTGGGCTCGAGGGCGACGAGGTTGACGACCGCGTCGCCGCCGAACTCGCCGGTCAGGATCGCCCAGCGGTCATCGCTCAGACCGGCCGTCACCGGCGGGCCGGACAGGAGGACCGAACCCACCGCGTCGCCCCCCTCCCATCTGATCACGGCGCTGTCCGGACCGATCGTCCACTGCCCGGCTCGGTCCGGGATGACGGAGAACGGTCGGTACAGAGCGCCATCGGCCGTCACGAACTCGAGCGTCGTCCGCTCACCGTCTGCCAGATCGATGAGCTCGGGTGGGTTCGTGCCGGAGTCGGCCGAGGCGGCGACGCCGTCGCGGATGACCACTCCGGCGAAGGGGTCGACCTCGTAGAGCCGGTCGACCAGCGAGTTGCCGTCGAGCGTGATGACGCTGGTCCCGCCTCCCGGCTCGATCGCGAGCAGCGACCCGTCGGGCCGGATCCGAGCGTCGACGACGCCTCGGAGCTCCACCGGTTCACTCACGGGACCCGTCGTCCGATCCACCGTCTCGAGCTGTCCCGTCGAGACCACCTGCACCAGGCCATCGGAAGCGACCTCCATGTCGCTCACACGTGCCGTCGCCGTGGTCGCGACGTCGTGGACGGTCTCACCCGACTCGAGGTCGACGGTGATCAGGCGGCTGTCGAACGTGTGCCCGAGCAGCTGCGGCGTGTTCTCGTCGAAGAGCAGCTCCTCGATCGGCTGCGGCGTGACCATCCGGAAGAGCTCGTCGCCGGTGACGGCGTCCGCGACGATGAGTTCCCCATCGCCTCCGGGGCGATTCGGTGTGCCGAAGCTCACTGCGACGAGCGTCCCGTCGTCGTTGACCTCGAGGGCGATGAGGTCCCGGCCACCGCTCACCGGTCCGCCGACGGTGTCGAGCGTTCGATCGTCGAGCAGCCCGAACTCCGGTGGCCCGTCCGCCGGGAACGTCGCAGCGAAGAGTCGCCCGGTCGGCCGGAACGACGACAAGAGCAGGACCGTCGGATCGTCGAACGTCCGCTCCGCGTCGAAGGGGCCATCGAACGGCCCGACCCAGATCGTCCGGTCATCCTCGGACTGCGCGACCGTCCGGTCGAGGACCGGGTCGCCGAACCACTGGGCGCAGACGCCCGGCGACTCGCCGTGTCGGCTGACCTCGCCGCTCAGAGGATCACGGGCGAGCAACTCCCCGTCGACGCTCACCGAGGTGACGGTCCCGTCCGAGTTCATGGTGCTGAACTGGCATGGCGCCTGGTGGAGCGGCGGGAAGCTCGCCAGCTGCGTCGCGAGCGTGCTCGATCCGAGGGCGTTGAGGATCGCCTGCTCGGACTCCGCCGATGGTGCGCGACGGTTGGCCTCGAGCGCGAGCAGCAGCCCGACGTCCGGATCGTCGCGGATCGCCCCCGCGCTGCGGCTGATGATCGTGGCGAGCTCGGCCTCCTCCGCTGCGACGCGAGCGGTGGCCGCCTCGTCGTCGGCCCGACGCTGCTGCACGAACGCCAGGCTGCCCGCGACGATCGCGACGACCAACGCAGCTGCGACGCCGACGACGAGACGACGGAGGCGGCGGAGCTGGCCACGCTCGGCCTCGCGGGCGGCCATCTCGGAACGCTGTGATGCCTCGAGATAGTCGACGTCGATCGGGCGGAGCCGGTCGGAGTCGGTGCTGATGAGGTCGAGGCCGACCGCCACGCGCTCGCCCCGGAGCAGGTCCTCCTCGGCACGACCATCGCGCTCCCAGGTGTCGGCGGCGCCGGCGATGGAGGCCACGCTCCTGAGGAGGTCGCGGTCCTCGTCGAGCCAGCCCACGAGGCGGGGCCACTCCCGCAGCAGCGCCTCGTGCGCGACCTCGACGGTCGGCTCACGTGTGGTCGGGTCACGGTCGAGGGTGAGCAGCCGGGCGGACGAGAGCTCCTCGACGACCCAGGCGGTGGCGCCATCGGTGCCGAGATCGGCGGCGACGACGCGACGACGGAGATCGGCCGAGACGCCCGACGGGTCCGTCAGCTGGCCGAACACCGTTCGCATGGCGCTTCGCTGCGACGCGTCCGCCGAGTCGTACAGCGCCTCGGCACGCGACGCGAGCGCACCAGCCAGGCCCCCGATCTGCTCGTAGTCGAGCGCGGTGAGGGTGCGCTGCGCTGGAGGTCGACGGTCGAACAGCTCGCTGAGCGTGTACTGCAGCAGCGGAAGCGGTGACGGTTGGCCGACCGCCTCGGCGGCGACGCGGGCGACGAGACCCGGCTCGAAGCCGATCCCGAGCTGGGCCGCCGGTTCGACGATCGCCCGTTCGAGCTCGTCGGCGGCCAGCGGGGTGACGTCCACCGCTGCTGCGGTGAGCACCGCCGCGAAGGTCGGGTGCTCGAGCGGCCGGTGGTAGTAGTCGGCGCGCAGGGTGGCCACCAGCCGGAGCGGGGAGGACGGATCCTCGACGGCGACGGCGAGAGCGTGCAGGAAGTCGTCCGCGTCCGCTGCTGCCTGGCCGAGGAACACCTCCTCGAACTGATCGACGAGCAGGACCAGCGTGTCGTCGTCGGAGGCGAGGCATCGACGGACCGTCCGCAGGATCCCGCGCGGACCCTCCCGCAGCTGCTCGAGCAGCGACGCGGGCGGGTCGACGGCGATCCGCAGCAGGGCCGTCTCGAGCGCCTCGAACGGACCGTCGCCCGGCACCATCGTCGTCGAGAACCACTCGGAGGAGCCGTCGACGGCGCCGGATCGCAACGCCGGGAGCAAGCCGGCCCGGACCACCGACGACTTGCCCGATCCCGATGGACCGACGACGACCAGGCAGCGCGACGCGACGGAATCCCCGGCGAGCCGGTCGAGCATCGAGGTCACGAGCCGGTCGCGACCGAAGAACCGGTCGCTGTCGGCGTCGTCGAACGCCCGCAGGCCCAGGTAGGGGTTCTCCCGCGTCCCGCCTTCCTCCCAGGGCAGGTCGGCCGGTCCGGACACACCGACCGGCGACGATGCGACAGAAACGGTGAGCGCGCCGACGAACTCCTCGACCGAGCCGAACCGATCGGTCGGCGCCTTGGAGGTCGCTCTGGCCACCGCGTCGGCGACGTGCCGGGGGATGTCCGGCCGGAGCTCGTCGACGCGTGGGTGCTCGACGTGCAGTTGGCGGTCGATCAGCTCCTCGACCGTCCCCCGAGCGAGCGGCAGGGAGCCGGTCAGGCACTCGAAGAGGACGACGCCGAGGCTGAACACGTCCGCCTCGGGGCCGAGCAGTTCCCGGCGCAGCTGCTCGGGCGAGGAGTACAGCGGGGAACCGGGCGACAGCGCTGCCTCCGGGCCCGTCGAACGGGCCGCCTCGAGGGCGATACCGAAGTCGGCCAGGAAGGCGTTGCCCTGCTCGTCGAAGAGGATGTTCGCCGTCTTCACGTCCCGGTGCACGATGCCGTGCGCGTGCGCGGTCGACAGCGCGCCGCCGATCTGGGTCGCGACGGTCAGGGTCTCCTCGAGGGTGAGCGTGCCGTCGTCGAGCCGCCGTTCGAGCGTGCCGCCGCGCAGCCATCGCATGACCAGGTAGGCCGACTCGGGGTCGCGCCAGTAGTCGATCAGCGGGACGATGTGGGGGTGCTCGAGGCGAGCGACCAGGTGTGCCTCTGCCTCGAAGCGGCGGATGAACTCTGGCTGGGAGGCGAGCTCGGAGCGGATCTGCTTGATCGCCACCTCCCGCTGCACCGAGGGCTGCTCACCGCGCCACACCACCGAGAAGGCACCGGCGCCGATCTCCTCCAGCAGTCGGTATCCACGGAGGGGCCGGCCGAGGTATTCGACCCCGAGGGCCGGATCGTCGGCGAGGAGCGCCTGTTCCAGCTCGACCATGCCGGCCGAGGGCTCGAGGCCGGATTCGTCCGCGAGCCGGCGGCGGAAGTCGCTGATGACACGCAGCGCCTCCGCCGTCCGTCCGCTGCGGTGCAGGGCGAGCGCGTACTGCTGCGCCGCACGGTCGCGGCCGCCGTGCTCGGCGGTGAACGTCGCGAGCTCGCCGGTGATCTGGGTGTGGCGGCCGAGGGCCAGCGCCGCCTCCCAGCGCTCCTCCAGCATCTCGAGTCGATCGAGGTGGAGCTGCTCGATGTCGGCGCGAGCCCAGTCGAGTGCCTCGAGCTCGGGGAACGGCGCACCGCGCCACAGGGCGAGGGCCTCGTCGAGCTTGGTGTGCGCCGTCAGCGGGTCGTCGACCTCCCGCGCCCGCCTCGCCTCGGCCCGCAGCGCGGCGAAGTGCCGATGCTCGACCGCCTCGACCGGTGCATCCAGGCGGTAGCCGGTCGGGACGGTCTCGATCCAGTCGTCGGCAGCGGACGGCAGCGCCTGCCGGAGGCGGGAGAGGTAGGTGCGGATCGCCGGGACGGTCGCCTCGGGGCGCTCGTCGTCGTCCCACAGGTACTCGGCCAGCCAGTCGACCGTGACGACGTTGCCGGCCCGCACGACGAGGAGCGCGAGCAGGCGACGCTGCTTCGGACCGCCGATGCTGATCGGGCCGTCAGCGCCGTCGACTCCGACACCGCCGAAGGCCCGGATGACGAGGCCGGCCGGTGCATCGGAGGTGGTTCGCTGTCCCATCGAAGCTCCCATGCGGCGATGGTCGTCGCTGGACCTTACCGCCCGATCACAACGTGATTGCCCAGGTCAGGGGGTATCCGCACCTCGGCGGACGCGTCGGACGGCCGACGAGATCGACCCGCCGATGACACGTCCGGGGCAGCTGTGATCGATCTGTGATGCCGCCCGCGGATGATCGCTGCCGTTCAGCCCCGAACGACATGCGGAGGAGACACAGCGATGACCACCCGACACCCACACCACGACCGGCGCTCCATCCGGACCGGCGCCCGTGCGCTGGCCCTCGCCGGGGCGCTCGCCGTGATCGGCACCGCCTGCGGGAGCGACGACCCGGAGACCGCCGAGGCGAACCCGGCCACCCCCGCCGAGGCGACCACCACCACGACGACGCCCACCACGGACGCGACCACCGAGGCACCAGCGGCCGAGCCGTCGGCCACCGGTGAGATCACCGTCGCCGTCGTCATCGACTTCGAGACCGGCGATGGCGTGTGGGACGTCACCGACGGGGCCGACGTCCTCGGCTGCGACGGCGGCTCCTCCGTCGAGGGAGGCTTCGCCGCCGGCACGGAGCGGACGTTGTCGTGCGACGACGGCGAACGGTCCGGCACCATCGTCATCCGATTCGCGCCGGAGCCCGTTGCCCCCGACTCCGACGAGTTCGCGAGCGACTGGACCGTCCACGCCGCGACGGGCGACTTCGTCGGCCTCCGCGGCGGTGGAGACTGGAGCGCCACGATCAACGCCGAGGGCTCCGGCGCCGACGAGCTGATCGCCGGCTCGGTCGAGTTCGGTGATCCGACCGAGGACCTCGCGGAGGAAGCGGCACGAGCCGAAGCCGGGACCCCCGAGGGCGTGCTCGACCAGGCCTTCCTCGATGACGTGCTCGATCGACTCGACGTCCCCGAGGATGCCGAGGGCACCGTGAGCGTCGCCGTGATCGATGCCGACGGCGAGGTGCTGAGCGCCACCGACGGGAACGCGCTGGACGGAGAGCATCCGGGCACCGCCGATCCGGTGCGGGTCGGCAGCATCAGCAAGGTGTTCACGTCGCTGGCGACCCTGTCCCTGGTGGCCGACGGCGAGGTCGCCCTCGACGATCGGGCGAGCGCGCACGTCAGCCGTGTCCCCGTGCCGGACGGGGTGACGGTTCGCGACCTGCTCCAACACACCAGCGGCATCCCCGAGCACATCGTGACCGAGGGCTTCTTCGACTCCCTCGCCCACGACCGGCTGCGCCGGTGGACCCCGGAGGAGATCATCGGGTTGGTCGACGGCGTCGACGCCGACTTCGAGCCGGGTGCCGAGTTCGGCTACTCGAACTCGAACTACATCGTGCTCGGCATCCTGCTCGAAGAGGTGACCGGACGACCGGCCCACGAGGTCATCCGGGAGCGTGTCATCGACGTCGTCGGCATGCCCAGCACCTACCTCGCCGGGGCGGAGGACGGTCCCGAGCCGGTCGGCGCGTTCGCCGACCTGCTCGGCCAGCCGCTCGAGCCCACGAGCGGCTTCGACTACACGTCGATCGCCACCGCCGCCTGGACGGCGGGAGCGGTGGTGAGCACCGGCGACGACCTGCACGGGCTGTTCACCGCGCTCGTCGCCGGCGACATCATCCCTGCCGAGCTGGTCGGGGAGATGACCACCGCCGAGATGTACGGGCTGGGCATCGAGCTGTGGGACGCCGACGCCAGCCTCATCGGCCACGGCGGCTCCATCCCCGGGTACGAGACCCTCGCCTTCCACGATCCGGCGTCGGGCCGGACGGCGTTCTGGTCGTCGACGAGCAACGAGCTCTTCTGGGGTCCGATCGTCGAGGACGTCGTCAACCAGATGGTCCCGGGCCTCGGCGACGACGGCTGAGCAGCGCCGACGGCGTCACGCCATCGAGGGTCCGGGGTCGTCGCGACCCCGGGCCTTCTGGCTCACGCAGACCTCGGATCCACGTGGGGTCGCACCCCGCGCTCAGCCGTAGCGCTCGACCAGCCCCCGCCCGATCTCGGCGAGGTGGTCCCGCACGCCGGGCGGACCGGTGACGTCGAGCCACTCGACCATCCAGGCGAGCTCGCCGGCAACGACGAACTCGCTGTGGCCGCGGATCAGCACGTCGATGCGACCGTCGTCGGTCTCGCCCTGGATCTCCAGACGGTCGCCGAGCATCATCCGAAGCGGGCCGATGCCGTCCGGCACGCAGACGGCGGTGACCTCGAGCGGCGCGCGCAGTTGATCGATGCCCTCGGCGATCTCGTCCCAGGCCGCTGCGAGGTCGAAGTCATCGGGTCGGCGGGCCGGCTCGTCGGTCAGCTCGACCGAGGAGACCCGGTCCACGCGGAAGGTCCGCCGGCCGGCGTCGGTGTCGGCGACCAGGTACCAGGAGGGGTCCTTGGCTACGAGGCCGAGCGGGTGAACGATCCGCTCGCTCTCGTCGCCGCCGGCGGCGACGTAGCCGAGCCGCACCTGCACGCCGCGGATCACGGCATCGCGGAGATCGTCGAGCTGCGGCGGCACCCGCGAACCGGCCGACGGCGCTCCCCACCGCCGGGAGTCCAGGACGAGCGAGGCGGCCGCGGCCTCGGCCTCGTCGCGGAACGGCTCGGGCAGCGCGTGGGCCAGCTTCCGGAGCGCCGCCTTCACGGTGGGCGGTGTCGTCGGCGCGGAGCCCGCTACCAGGAACAGGTCGCGAGCCTCGTGCGCCGTCAGCCCGGACAGATCCGTCCGAGCCCCGCCGATCAGGCGCCACCCACCGCCCCGGCCCTGCACGGAGTAGAGCGGCACCCCCGCCATGACCAGCGCGTCGAGGTCGCGGCGGGCGGTCCGCTCGGAGATCTCGAGCTCCCGGGCGACCTGCGCAGCGGTGACCTGTTCACGTCGCTGCAGCAGCAGGAGGATCGCCACCAACCGATCGGTGCGCATTCGTCGACGTTCTCACAGAAACCGGCCAGGAGGGTGGCCGGTTTCGAGGAGCAGGGTGAAGGGGCGGCCCCACCAGGGCCGACTCACCGAGAGGAACGACCATGGCCACGACCCACCGCATCGACTTCCCTGCTCCGACCATGATCCCGGTCAACGGGATCGAGCTCGAGGTCTTCGAGGCCGGCGAGCACAACTCGAGCGCGATCGTGCTGTGCCACGGCTGGCCCGAGCACGCCGTCTCCTGGCACCACCAGGTCCCGGCGCTCGTCGACGCCGGCTACCACGTCATCGTCCCCAACCAGCGGGGGTACGGGAACTCCTCCCGCCCGACCGAGGTGACCGACTACGGCATCGAGCAGCTCACGGGCGACCTCGTCGCGCTGCTCGACCACTACGGCTACGACGACGCCACCTTCGTCGGCCACGACTGGGGTGCGAACGTCGTGTGGCAGCTCGCGCAGCTCCACCCGACCCGCGTGACCCAGCTCGTCGCGCTCAGCCTCCCGTACCAGGAGCGCGGCGAGGTGCCGTGGGTCGAGCTCTTGGAGGCGATCTTCGGCAGCGACCACTACTTCGTCGACTTCAACCGCCGCCCGGGAGTCGCCGACGCCGTCCTCGACGCCAACGTCGAGCGGTTCCTCCGCAACCTGTACCGGAAGGTCCTCCCTCCCGCCGCGCCCGAGCCGGGCAACGCCATGATCGCCCTCGCACGGGCCGAGTCGGTCCCCGGCGAGCCGGTCCTCAGCGACGAGGAGCTCGCCGTGTACGTCGATGCGTTCGAGGCCTCGGGGTTCACCAGCAGCATCAACTGGTATCGCAACGTCGACCACAACTGGCACCGGCTGGCCGACGTCGATCCGATCATCCGCCAGCCGGCGCTCATGATCTACGGCGATCGCGACGTGATCCCTCGGGCCCCCGACCTCAGCGCCTTCGTCCCCGACGTGGAGGAGATCGGCCTGGACTGCGGCCACTGGATCCAGCAGGAACGGCCGACGGAGACCTCCGACGCGATCGTCGACTGGCTGATGCGGCAGCAGCGACGCCGGCGCTGACTCTGCCGGCGTCGCACCCAGGGCCGGTGGTCGCTCGGTGACCCGCCTACCAGACGGCCGTCAGCGTGGGTGGTTTGCGGAAGATCAGGCCGCGGGGCGCAGCGCTGTTGGCGGGTTCGAGGGACAGGTCGGGTGCCCGATCGAGCATCGCGTGCAGTGCCGCAGCGGTCTCCATTCGGGCGAGATGCAGACCCAGGCAGCCGTGAGGACCTTGGACGAAGCTGACGTGCTGCCGGGCGTTGGCACGAGCGAGGTCGTAGGTGTGCGGGTCGCGGAAGTGCTCGGGGTCGTGGTTGGCGCCGATGAGGCTGATGGTGACCAGCTCCCCCGCGGGGATCGTCACCTCGCCGAGCTTGGTGTCTCGTGTAGTGTACCGATCGATCACCGATGCGGCCGGCTCGTGGCGGAGCGACTCCTCGATGGCATTGGCGACCAGCGTGCGATCCTCGACGAGTCGAGCCCAGGCGCCTGGGGTGTGGAGGAGGTGCCAGAACGCGTTGGCGGTCATTCCCTCCGCGGTCTCGATGGCGCCGAACATCAGCACCGTCGCCGCCGAACCCATCTCCTCGGGCCGGAGTGCACCCGAGGACTCGATGGCGGCGAGCAACGACGTGGACTCACCGGTGTCGAGGGTCGCCCGCACCCGCTCCGTCACGGCGTGCACCGCAGCGGCGTCGGTCTCGGCCACGCCGTTGCCGAGGGTGAGGTCCGTGATGGCGATCGAGATCGACTGGTACCACTCGAGGACCTCGTCGGAACTGACGCCCTCGAGGCCGAGGAAGCGGGTGATGGTGTTCACGGCGAGCGGACCCGCCAGGCCGGTGCGGAGATCGCCGGTGCGATGCTCGAAGCCGTCGATCAACGCGGCGACCTCGGCGTCGAGGAACTCGTCGAAGTGCTCGCGGAGCACGCCCGGCCGGAACGCCGGGGCGAAGGGACTCCGGTGCCGTTCGTGCTCGGGCCCGTCGAGCGACAGCATGCTGGTCCCGAGGACGGCAGCGGTGGTGAAGCGCGGATCGTCGACGGTGAACGCCTCGGCGTCTCGCATCGCGGCGACGGCGAGATCCCGACGTGACACGACCCAGGCATCGAGGGCCGGCACCCAGGACACGGGCTCGCGACGTCGGAGCTCGGCCAGCACCGGTTTGGGATCGACCTCGAGTTGTTGGATCGTCACGGCAGCGCCGAGCGGGAACTCGGTCCGACGATCGGTGGGTGGGGGCGCTGCGGTCACGCGGTCACCCGGGCAGACGCGCGCAGCGAGGACATGGGACGGAGTCTATGGACCACTCGACTCGTGTGTCTATGAGACCATAGACTTCATCCGTGACCGAGTCGTCCGCCTCCCCGATCGCCAGCGAGCTCCCGCCGGCGTTGGCGTCTCCGACGCGCTCGAGCCGATTGCTGCTCGAGGGACGCACGCCGGCCCGCCTGGCCTGGGTCGGACCGACGGCGACGCCGCGACTGGCGCCGATGTGGTTCGAATTCACCGGCGTCGAGCTCCTGTTGTCGACGTTCAGCGGGGCCAGGAAGGTCAGCGATCTGGCCGTCAACCCCGACGTCACGATCTCCCTCGACACGGAGTCGTTCCCGTACCGGAGCCTGCGAATCGGCGGGACGGCGACCCTGGAGCACACCGACGGGCTCACCGACTCCTACCGCCGGTGCGCCTCTCGCTACCTGGGACCGGAGCTCGCCGCCCGTTGGTGCGATGAGCTCGGCTCGGCCTCCCAGGTCCTGATCCGCGTCCGCCCGAGCTGGGCATCCGGCTCCGACATGGGTCCGGGCGACTTCCTGGCCCGCTCCGACGATCCGTCGCACCGCGGCTGACGGCCGCGCTCGCACCACGCATCGATCGAAGGGACTCGCCATGGCTCGACCCAGCGGCAGGGACATCCGCCACGAAGTCCTCGACGAAGCCACCCAGGCGATCCGCTCCGGCGGCGTCACCGGTTTCAGCTACGGCGACCTCGCCGCCCGTCTCGGTATCCGTGCGCCATCGATCCACCACCACTTCCAACGCAAAGGCGACCTGATCGCCGAGGCGGCCGCTCGGTACCGGCAGGACTTCCGCCGGGCCGTCGACGAGCTCGACGACACCGATCCGCTCGACCGACTCCGGAGCTACAGCCGCCTCTTCCTGTCGCCGACCGCCGACGGGGTCCTGTGCCTGTGCGGCGCCGCGGTCGCCGGCTGGGACGACCTCAACGACGACGCTCGAGACCAGGTCGCCGGGTTCTTCCGCGACGAGCTCGACTGGGTCCACGACCAGTTCCGGATGGCCGCAGCTACGGGCGCGATCAACGAACAGCTCGACCTCGCAGAGCTCGCCGCGACGTTCGTCGCCGCCCTCGAGGGCGCCCTCATGCTCGCCCGGAGCGGCACCTCACCTGCCGTCATCGGATCGATCCCCGACCTGGTCGTGCAACTCGCGGAGGCGTGACCGCAACAGTTCGTCCGCAGGCCGGCTGTCAGGCCGTGCATCTCAGGTGGACACTCGCCGCTCGAAGACGAACTCGTGGTCGAGGTAGGCGTTGACGTGCTCGGCTCCCGGCGCCGGTGGGATCAGCTGGGCGGACTGGAGCAGCATCCAACCGTCCCTCAGGGCGTCGACACCGCGCTCGTACGGTGGCTCGGCCGCTCCGACCCCGGGCCCGCTCCCATCGGTGCCGTCGTAGAACGCCCACGCCACGACGCGTGAATCGAGGGCGGACCCGTTGGCCCAGAGGTACAGCACCTGCTGACGCTCGGTCATCGATCGAGCAGGGCATCGCGTGCTGCCAGGCGCGTGAGGTAGTGGTCGACGTCGTAGTGGTCGTCGCCGGTCAGGTACCGCCAGAGCAGCGATCGCTGGATCTGCTCGTTGCGGGCCTCGGTCACGCCGTGCCAGGGATGCTGGGTCCGGAAGGTCCGTCCCACGCTGTCGGGCTGCATGCGCGCGAAGAGGTGGTCCGACGGTGGGTTGTGGAGCGCGTCGAGGTCGTCGGTGTTCCAGAGGCGGACCTGCGGGACCGTCGGGTTGAGGCGGGTCTTGTGCATCCAGCGGTCGACGTCGCCGGGGTTGGGCTGGCCTGCGTGCCAGAGGCCGTGGTGGAACACGACCACGGTGCCCGCCGGGCCGGCGAACTGCTGCTCACCGCGGATGTGTTGGTAGCGATCGAGCCCGGACCCGTGGACCCGGCGGAGATGGCTGCCGGGGACGAAGCGGGTGCCGCCCTCGCCCGGTGCGACGTCGTGCAGGAACCAGAAGAGCTGGATGTCGAAGCTCGGCGCCGTCGAGTCGACGACCGCGTCGACGTGGAGATGCTGCCGTACTGGTGAGCCCGCGGGCACGTGGTGGGTCCAGTCGTGATCGAACGCCGGCTCCGGCCCGACGAGCGACTCGATGATCCCCTTCACGGCCGGGAGTCGGAGGTACTCACCGATCGCCGAGGGCGGCGGGTAGCAGGCCGAGAGCGGCGTGCCGGTGGGCGGCGGCTTCGCGCCAGCCGGACCGAGGCGCTCGCGGTTCAGTCGCTCGACCTCGTCGAGCGCACGTTCGTTGACGTCGGCAGGGACGATCGCTTCGAACCGGAGGTAGCCGTCGGTGACGAACTCAGCCATCTGCCGGGTCGTCAGACGATGGTCGGCGCTCTCGTCCATCCCGTTCTTCTACCAGCCTCCGGCGGCGAGCTGCCGGTCGGCGACGTCAGTCGGGCCGAGCGAAGCGGCTCCAGCGATGCAGACCGCCCTCACGTTCGTGGTGAACCTCCCGCGTGAGCTCGTAGGGGCGACCGAAGCGCTCGTCGAACTCCGACTGCAAGCGCTGTTGGATCTCGGTGGAAGCGACGGCGTCCCAGGTGTCCTGGTCGGGCCAGACGAACACGATCGTCACCTCGCCCGGCCGGGAGTCGTCGAGCCACACCTCCTTCGACAGGAACGGCATCTCGTCGCCGTCGAGGGTGGCGGCCTCGCCGAGGGTCCAGACCTCGTGGTCGATCGCCAGGAAGTGCTCCACGTCGCCCGGGTCCATGCGTAGGACGAGCACCTCGACCGGGCGGCGCTCACCGGTCGAGTGGACGTGGGGGCGCTCGGTCATGGCGGGCGAGACGCTACTGCCGACGCCCGTCGATTCGTGACGTGTCACCCGCACATGGTCCCGAAAGAGGCAACAGGCCCCGCTCCGAAGAAGCGAGGCCAACGCACAGAGCCGGCACCCCGAGGGCACCGGCTCTGAACTGCGGTTCTCTTGGTGGCGGGGGCAGGATTTGAACCTGCGACCTTCGGGTTATGAGCCCGACGAGCTACCAGACTGCTCCACCCCGCGGCGTGGACTGACGAGGGTAGCGGCGCGTCCCACGAGCGACAACCAGGATCACTCGTCCGGGCGGAGCCAACCGCCGAGCGCTCGGGTGAGCAGCGGCATCAGGGCGAACACCATCACCGGGACCATGATCACGGTGAGGATCAGCGTCCGGACGGCGAGGGGCAGGTCGCGGATCTCGGGGCCGAGCTGCCACAGGAGGACCGTGATCACGGGGTAGATCGCGATCCAGGTGACCACCGATTGCTTGAGCATCTGCGTGACGGCCATGACTGCGAGTGAAATCGAGACACTTCGTCCCGTCAAGAGTTGACGAGACAGAACGTCCCACTTACATTACGAGTCGTACCGTCTCGACAAAGGACCCATCATGACCACCGAGCCCCGCACCCTCGCCGACGTCCAGGCCTACGCCGTCGGCGCCTGGACCAGCCTCAGCATCGAGCTCCGCCCCACCGAGGACCGCGCCGGCACCGGCGTGATCGAGCCGACGCGACTCACCCGCGACTTCGTCTTCCACGACACCGACACCTTCACGGGCACGATCACGATGTACGTCGACGACGACGGCAAGCTCCCGCTGATGGCCTTCGAGTTCCGTGGCCACCTCGATTGGGGCGACCCACACCCGATCGCCGACGGCGCGTTCGTCATCGACTACGTGCTCGACGAGGGCTTCGGCGTCACACCGCTCAGCGACGAGGCGGCCGCCATGCTCAACGCCGCGCTGCCGCCCGGGCTCGATGCGTTCGTGCCGCAGACCCAGCAGGACATCCTCGGCAAGCCGTTCCCGCTGTTCGACATCGAGGCCGGCCAGATCCTCACCGACCACGACCTCATCTACTTCCACTCCGGGCTGCTGTTCATGGGCGCCAAGCACGTCGACGGCACGCCGTTCGATCTGCCCGAGCGGCGCCCGCACCAGCTCCAGATCCCGCTGCAGCGGGTGAGCTGAGACGGCGCCGTCAGCGCCCGAGGATCTCCACCGTCGGCGGGATCACCGTGTCGATGACGTACGAGATGGCGCGGGGCGAGGGCGCTGCGAGGGCGAAGATGGTGTCTTCGCTGATGTAGACGACCCGGCCTTCGGTCACGAACTCCTGTGCTGCCCACAGCGGGTTCTCCAGGACCGGGGTCGGGTCGCCTCCCGTCACCGACATGATGACGACATCGGCCCCCTGACCGGCGAAGTCGAAGCGCTCGATCGAGTAGGACAGCGTGCCGAACTCGTCAGCCTCGCCGTTGGCGAGCGCCTCGAGCTGGGGTTCGGGACTGACGAAGCCGAAGTTCTCGGAGAGGGCGAGTCGGATCGGATCATCCCCGGCCACGAGGGCGTAAGCACTGTCACCGCTCTCCGGGTTCCATCGCATCAGCGTGACCGCTGCCCCGTCGAGCTCGGGGTGGGCGGCGCGGACGTCCGCCACCGTCTCTTCGGTCTCGCCGATCAGCGCCTCGGCTTCGTCCGATCGGCCGAGCGCCGCTGCGACGTGCCGGAGCGCAACGCGCCACTCGTCGCCGGCCAGCTCCGACACCGGTGTGACCGTCGGTGCGATCTCGTTGAGCGTGGGCTCCAACTCGAGCTGCAGCGACTGGAACCCCCAGGCTTCGACGATGAGGTCGGGACTGGCGGCGGCGATCGCCTCGACCGGCAGCTCGCCGGCGAGGACCGTGATGTCGGTCGCATCGACGAGTGGTCCGGTGAGGTACTCCATCGGCGGGGAGAAGGTCGTCGCCCCGATCGGCTGCACGCCGAGGCTGGTGACCAGATCGAGTGTCCACTCGTCGAGGGTGAAGACCGCCTGCGGCTCGGTCGAGATCGTCACCTCGCCGTTGAACTGCGGCAGGGTCACCGGGAAGGGACCGACGTCGGCCGATGTCGTGGTCTCGACCGCGGATGGTGCCGTCGTCTCCGGCACCTCGGTGTCGACCGACCCCTCGATCGTCGTCGGTGCGGTGGCCTCGGACGGCGTCGCGGCGTCCGTGTCGTCGTCGGAGCACGCGGCCCCGAGCACGGCGATGGCGACGAGCACCACGAGCACTCGGGCCGCCTGGGAGGTGTCCATGACTCTGCGCATGAGCGAACCCTAGACAATTTCCTAAAGGCAGTAGGAAACTCGACCGAAACCCACCCTGCTGCCGGGACGGATCGCTACCGTCGTCGTATGGCACTGCCGACGCCACCAGGCAAGAGGATCGGCCGCCCGGCGCTCATCGGCGTCGACCGCATCGTCGATGTCGCCGGAGAGATCGGCCTGGCCGATCTCTCGATGAGCGAGGTCGCACGCCGCCTCGGCGTCAAGACCGCCTCGCTCTACGGGCACGTCGGCGGCATCGACGATCTGCGCGAGCGAGTGGTCGTTCGCCTGTTCGAGAGCTTCGAGCTCCCCGACGCCGGGCACCTCGATCTCCGCGGCATCGCGTTCGAGGTCGGTCGATCGCTTCGGCGACTCCTTCGCCAGCACCCCGGCCTCGCAGATGCGGTGCTCCGGTCGACGCCGGAACCGGTGTTCCGGCAGTACCTCGAGACGGTCCAGCTGTACGTCGATCGAGGCGTGGACCCTGCGGTCGGTGCGCTGATCGGCGAGGACGTCGCCGGCTTCGTCTTCTCCTACGACCGCGTCGACCTCTCCGCCAGCATCGAGACACATCACTCGGACGCGCTGCGCTGGCCTGAGCGACCGGACGGGACGACCGTCGACCCCGATGACGTCTTCGAGTGGACGTTGGCAGCGCACCTCGACGGTGTCATCGGAGCGATCGAACGAGACGACCTCCCCTGGAACCGACCACCATGACGGCTGCGGCTCTCGACCCTCAGCCCGAGGCAGCGAGCTCGGCCTGCTTCCGTGCTGACGGCTCCCCGGTCTCGATGAAGACCGCCAGGTCGTGCAGCAACTCGGGATAGAGCTGCTCGAGCGAACGCCTCATCGGGATCTCCAGCAACCGTCCGACGACGGGCATCGTCTCGATCCTCGGGCCGATGGTGGCTCTCCGGATCGACCTTCGTGACGGTGTCCTCGAGCCGACCGGACTCGGTGTCGCAGACCCGGTCGAACCCCTCCGCCTCGGTGCCCGGACGACACGTCGGCGTGCCGTACGCCCAGTGATGGGCGTTGGCGAAGTCGTCCACGACCACCCGCCAGACCTCGTC
>JBCDAU010000038.1:0-52854 GCA_039185015.1 Actinomycetota bacterium | reverse complement strand
TCCGGCGCAGGTCGTCCTCGTGGGCGCGGACGAAGTCGTCGAACGTCCGCACCATGCGGTCGTCGATCGGTCGAGGTTCGTCGACGATCGTGGGGAGGTACTCGCCGAGTGGGTGATCGACCTCACCGAGGAGGAGGTACTGCACGGCCGACAGGAGCATCGTCCCGCGCTGCTGACGCTCCGGTGCGTCGAGCAGGACGGCGGCGAGGTGGTCGTGGCGCGACGCCTCCATCGAGAGCGCCGTCCAGATCGGGCATCCGGTCGAGAAGTCGTGCTCGGCGTTCAGCCGCAGGATCGATCGGATGCGACGAAGCCCGGGCGGCTCCTCGTCCGGACGACCGAGCGGACGCTCCACGAGGGGCGACGGTAGTGCCGGCCTCCCGGGGAGCCGGAACGCCGGCGCCGCAATACCCTGGCGTGAAGCACGTCACAGGAGGGGCCCGCCGTGAAGGAACTCGTCTACCCGCGTCTGCTGCTGCCCGCGGTGGAGACCATGGCAGACCGCGAGTCGGTCGTCTGCGGCGACCACCGGGCGACGCTCGGCGAGCACACCGACCGAGCGCTCCGCCTCGCGACCGCGCTCGGCAAGGAGCTCGGCGTCGGCGCCGAGGACCGGTTCGCCGTGATGGCCATCAACTCCCACCGGTACATGGAGCTGTGGCACGCCGCGTTCCTCGGCGGAGGGGTGATCAACCCGCTCAACCTCCGACTGGCCGCCCCTGAGCTCGCCTACATCCTCGCCGACTCCGGCACCGAGGTCGTCTTCACCGACGGGATGTTCGCCCCGCTCGTGCAGGCCGCCATCGCCGCATCCGAGCACGAGCTCGCCGTCCGGCAGATCGTGACGATGGGCGACATCGGCGACCTCCAGATCGACGGAGCCATCGACTACGAGGAGCTTCTCGCCGGCTCGTCGCCCGACGTGCCCGCCGAGCCCGACGAGGACAGCATCGTCGTGCTGATGTACACCGGCGGCACCACCGGGTTGCCGAAGGGCGTGCTCCACGACCAGCGCGCCCAGATCCTCAACACGTACCACGCCGCGTTCTACATCGACTTCGACGAGGACATGGTGTGGCTCCACCAGACGCCGATGTTCCACGCGGCATCGACGTCCGGGATCCTGTCGCTGCCGCCGACCGGCGGGAAGAGCATCGTCATGCCCATGTTCGACCCGGGCGCCGTGCCCGACCTGATCGCCGCCGAGGGCGTCACCGGCACGGTCATGGTCCCGACGATGGTCGGGATGATGCTCGGCACCGACAACTACTCGCCCGAGAAGCTGGCGAGCATGGAGCTGCTGGTCTACGGCGCCTCGCCGATGCCGCCGGCCACGCTCGAGAAGCTCATGACCGACATGCCCAACCTGGGCTTCATCAACGGCTACGGCATGACCGAGGCGGCCTCGACGGCGACCTTCCTGCTGCCCGAGGACCACGTGCTCGGCAGCCCGCGCCTCCGGGCCGCCGGCCGCCCGGTCTACGGCACCTCGATCTCGATCCGCGACGACGAGGGCGAGCAGGTCGCCCAGGGCGAGACCGGTGAGGTGTGGCTCCGCTCCGGCGCCCTGATGCGGGAGTACTGGAACAAGCCCGAGGCCACCGCCGAGGTGTTCGAGGGTGGCTGGTACCACACCGGCGACGCCGGCTACGTCGACGAGGACGGCTACCTGTTCCTCGTCGACCGGGTGAAGGACATGATCGTCACCGGCGGCGAGAACGTGTACTCGGTCGAGGTCGAGGCGGCGATGGGCACCCACCCGGACGTCGCCCAGGTGGCGGTCATCGGCATCCCGCACGACGTGTGGGTCGAGGCGGTGCACGCCATCGTCGTGCCGATGCCCGGCGTCGAGCCGGACGAGGAGTCGATCCTCGAGCACACGCGGGCGCAGATCGCCGGCTACAAGGTGCCCAAGACGATGGAGTTCCGCGCCGAGCCGCTCCCGCTGTCCGGCGCCATGAAGGTCCTCAAGCGCGAGCTGCGGGCGCCGTTCTGGGAGGGTCGCGACTCCGGCGTCAGCTGAGCTGCGTCATCACCCGGCTGGGGCCCCGGAGCCCCAGCCTCCGACCGAGGTCCTCGCCCTGACGGGCTGCGGCCGGTCCGTCATCCAGAAGCCGCTGGAACCCGCTGGGCAAGAACTCAGTGCGTGCTGACCTTGCCGGTCGTGGAGTCGTGCAGACGGGCGGCGTGCCGGTTGAGGCCGACGAGCTCGGCGTGGATCCCGCGGTCGGCGAACTTCTCGACGACCGCGTCCAGCGCAGCGACCGCCGAGGTGTCCCAGATCCTGGCACCGCTGAGGTCGATCTCGACCCGCTGCACGCGCACGGCGTCGTAGTCGAACCCGTGCACGAGATCGTTGGTCGACGCGAAGAACAGCTGGCCGTGCACGGCGTAGAGCCGCTCGGTGTTGTCCGGATCGACGACGCTCGTCACCTCGACCAGGTGTGCGACGTGGCGCACGAAGAACACGGCCGACAACAGCACGCCGGCGAGCACGCCGTAGGCGAGGTTGTGGGTGATCACGACGATGCCGACCGTCACCGCCATCACGGCGACCTCGGGACGAGGCATGGCCCGGAGGTGTGAGGGCGAGACGCTCCGCCAATCGAAGGTGCTGACCGACACCATGATCATCACGGCCACGAGCGCACCCATCGGGATCTCGGCGACGAGGTCACCGGCGACGAGGATGAGAGCTAGCAGGAACACGCCCGAGGCGAGCGTGGAGAGCCGCGTCCGGCCGCCGGAACGGTGGTTGATCATCGACTGGCCGATCATGGCGCAGCCCGCCATGCCACCGAAGAGGCCAGTGAGGACGTTGGCGCCACCCTGCCCCTTCGACTCGCGGTTCTTGTCCGAATCGGTGTCGGTGAGATCGTCCAGCAGCTGCGCGGTGAGCAGCGACTCGAGGAGACCGACGAGCGCGAGCGTGATCGAGAACGGCAGGATGATCTCGAGGGTCTCGAGGGTGATGGGCACGTCGGGCAGGCCGAGCGTCGGCAGCGACGACGGCAGCGCCCCCATGTCGCCGACCGTCGGGAGATCGAGACCCCACACCGAGGCCAGACCTGCGAGCACGACGATCGCCACCAGCGGCGACGGCAACACCGTCGTGAGCCGCGGCAGGCCGTAGATGATCGCGAGACCGGCGACGATGAACGCCAGGTTCAGCGGCAGCTGCGTCCGGTCGGCGCCGTCCTCCGACAACAGGATGTGCGGGACCTGCGCGAGGAAGATCAGGATCGCCAGCGCGTTGACGAACCCGACCATCACGGTTCGGGGCACGAAGCGCATCAGCGTGCCGACCCCGAGCAGGCCGAGGCCGATCTGGATGACGCCGGCGAGGATCGTCGCGGCGAACAGGTACCCGACGCCGTGTTCCTCCACCAACGGCACGACCACGAGTGCCATCGCTCCCGTCGCCGCGGAGATCATGCCCGGGCGGCCACCCGAGAAGGCGATGTAGATCGCGATCACGAACGACGCGTAGAGCCCGACCTTCGGATCGACGCCGGCGATGATCGAGAACGAGATCGCCTCCGGGATCAACGCCAGCGCGACGAGGAGGCCCGAGAGCAGTTCGACGCGGGGGGTGCCCTTCCACTCGTCGCGCCACGCGCGAGAGGGGGCCAGCTGTGCGATTCGGGACGGCATCGTTCACCTCGTGAAGCTGCCGTGCGGGACCGTGACAGCGCGAAGCGGACGAGGGTACGGGTGCGCTCCGCCGCACCACCTATGCCACCGGTCACAGTGCACCTGCCCCGGCGCGAGTCCCCTACGCAGCGATGGCGACGATGCCGGTATCCGGTGGGGTGTCGCCGAGGCTGCCGACGAAGGGGAGGTCGCTGAAGTTGAACACCCCGCCGTCGGCACCGACCATCAGGTACGCGTCGCCGTAGGCGACCATGCCGACCACCGGTGCGTTGAGCGGCGTCGAACCCATCGAGCCGACGAAGTCGGCCTCGAACGCGAAGACGCCGCCGTCGCCGGCGACCAGCCAGTAGCCGACACCGTCCGGGTCGGGGACGATGCCGTTGACCGGCTGGTTGAGGTCGACGCCGCCCATCGAGCCGTAGAACTCGGCGTCGCCGAGGCTGAACACGCCGCCGTCGGAGCCGATCATGTAGTAGCCCAGCCCGCTCGGCGTGGCGACCGAGTCGACGATCGGCCCGTTGAGCAGCGCGGCGATCTCGAGGTCGACGAGGTCGGGGATGTCCGTCGCATCGCCGAAGGCGACCGCTCGCCCGATGTTCGTGAAGATCCAGTACCCACCTCCGGTGGGCGTGGAGGACATCGTCGTGACGAC
This sequence comes from Actinomycetota bacterium, assembly GCA_039185015.1. GTDB lineage: Bacteria > Actinomycetota > Acidimicrobiia > Acidimicrobiales > Poriferisodalaceae > JBCBSZ01. Next base: position 48,548 of record JBCDAU010000038.1, on the reverse strand, counting down.
CTCGCCGTCCAGGAGCGAGTCGGCGACGACCGAGCCGTGGTCGACCGCCGAACCGAAGGCGCTCACCGTCCCGCTGGTGTCGAGGACCCAGTAGCCCGTGTTGTTGGGCACGGCGACGATGTCGACGGCGGTGACGCCGGCGGTCGGCGTGAGCGAGCCGAGCGCCTCGGTGTTGCCGAAGGGGTAGACGGTGCCATCGGTCTCGAGCAACCAGTAGCCGGTGGCCGAGACCATGACGACCTCGGAGGTGGCCACCTCGGAGGCACCGTTGACGTTCAGCGCCTCGACGCCGAGCGTGTAGTCGCCGGGCTCCAAGCCCGTGATCACGACGCTGGTCACGGAGCCGGCGACGGCCGTGAGCGGACCGGCAGCGGTCGAGATGCGGTAGCCGGTGACGTCGGAGCCGCCGTCGAATTCGGGCGCCTCCCAGCTGAGCTGGACCCGGCCCGGACCGGGAACGCCGGCGGCGACGTTCGTCGGCGACGTCGGGGGTGAGGCCTGCGTCAGCGGCTGGACGAAGATCTCGGTCTCGCCCTGCACCAGCCCGTCGCCGCTGGAGTCGCCGCTCCACACGACGGCGTAGTCGTTCGCCTCGGGTGCGTGTGCGACGGCCGGCAGCTGCGCGCCGAACCCGGTGTCACCGTCGGGGCCCATCGACGACACCCGGAGCGGATCTTCCTGGGGGGTGAGATCGGCTGCGAGGCGTTGGGCCCAGATCTCCAACTCGCCGTCGACGGTCGGCGCGATCGCCGGATCCCCGGACCACGCGACGAGGTACTCGCCGCTCACGACGTTGTGCACGACCACCGGGTACTGCGCATCCGCGGTGGCACCGCCGGTCGAGATCACCGAGGCGTCCGCGGTCGGGACGAGGTCGGCGCCGAGCGGCCGCACGACCACCTCCGACTTGGGGCCAGGGCTCGTCTCCTCCCAGACCACGAGCACCTCGCCGGCCGGTGTGACCGCGACGTCGGGAGCCTCGGTGAGGAAGGTCACGTCGCCGTCGGGTCCCGCCGCCGACACACGGACCTGGTCGCCGGTCGGGACCGCATCGGCACCGAGTCGACGGGCGTAGACCTCGAGCTCGTCGTCGACGAGCGGTGCCGCATCGCTGTCCGCCGTCCAGGCGACCACGTAGCCGCCGCTCGGATCGGCGGTGACCGCCGGGAACGACGCCGCGAAGGCCGGATCCATCGCCGGACCGCTGATCGACACCTGCTGCTCGTCGCCCGCCGGTCGGCCGTCGGCATCGATCCGGACGGCGACGACCTCGAAGCCCGCCAGACCTTCGCGCCCGACCCAGGTGACGACAGCGCCACCGGTGGGATCAGCGGCCATCGCCGGTCCGTTCTCACCGTCGACGGCCACGTCGGACGTGAGCCGGGTCGTGACCAGCTCCACCACCCCGATCGGCACTCCGTCGTTGCCGACGACCCGGGAACGCAGCTCGTGATCGTCGCTGTCGTCGGGTACCGCGATCCAGGTGACGAGGAAGCGGTCGGTGACGGCGTCGTACGCGACATCGGCCCTGACCGCCTCGACGTCCTCCTGTCCCGACAGCTGCTGCTGCTCGCCGATGGGTTCGCCGTCGGCGTCGAGCAACCGAGCCCAGACCTCGACCTCGTCCTCGTCGTCGCCCTCTGCGCCATCGGCGGTCCACACCACGAGCGACCGTCCGGTGCTCGGGTCGTGAGCGATGGCTGGGGCGTCGGCGTCGAAGCCGGTGTCGTCGTCCGGACCGGTCTGCGAGACACGCCGGTCGGGACCCGACTCGGCCACCTCGTCTGTGGCGCCAGCTACGGCGACGGTTGCCACGAAGAGCGCGGCAGTCATCAGGATCAGCACGGAGCGACGCATACGTTCCTCACGATCGCACGTGCCCGCGGCGTGAACCTAGTGCCGCGGATCTCACGATGCGCCGCGGTCCGACCACTCGTCGGTCGGCGTCGACATCGGCTCCTCCGCCTCGCCCGAAGCTCGGCAGCCGCGTGGCACACGAACCCGGCACGATCGGACGAGCGGCGGGCTCAGCGCACCTGGCGGGGCCGGACCGTCGCTTCGAGCCCCGCGAGGACCACCTCGACCTTGCGCTCGAGGAACGACCTCAGGTCGAGCGCGACGGCTCGGATGGCTTCCGAGTGCGGCCCACCGGGTTCGAACATCTGATCCGCGAACCCGTCGATCCCCAGCTCGGCGATGCGCTTGGCGACGGCCTCCATCTGCTGCATGCCGTCGTCGACGACATCGACGATCGAGTCGACGGCGAGCAGAGCGTCCTCGGATGACAGCCCGAGCTCGACCATCCGGTCCATGCACCATCGGTAGCGCGCGCCCGCCGCACGCGACGGACGCTTGGACGCACGGATCTCGCGGACGACCGCGAGGTGGTCGACGGCCGGTGTGAACCGTGCCCAGGCCTCGTCGCGGAGCACGTCGATCCAGTTGTCGGCATCGCTGTAGGGCACGGAGGAGATCAGGCGGTCGGCAGTCGCGGCGATCAGGTCGTCGCGATCCTCGACGTATCGGTAGAGCCCGCCGGGTGCGACGCCGAGGTGGTCGGCGACACGGGCCATGGTCAGGTGATCGAGCCCGACCTCGAGCACAGCGTCGACGATGAGGTCGCGCGACAGCCTTCGCACCGGACCCGGCTTCGCACGCGACCGTTGCTGCTCCTTGTGACCGGTTCTCGCCCGCACATCGTCGGCTCCGGCTCCCATGTCGAGACGGTAGCGGAGCGACCGATCGAGGGATCAGGCCGTCCTCGCCACGCAGCGCTATTCGTCGGTGGCGGCGGCGAGCGGAACGACCAGCTCCTCGATGGCATCCATCACTGCATCGAACGCAAGCGGCGCGTTGGCGTAGGCCAGCGGACCGAAGTCGATCGTCGCGGTCCGACCACCCGAGATCGCGTCCAGGCCCTGGATGATCGGATCCCCGAGGATCTCGTCGCACAGGGAGCCGACGGCGAGCAGACAGACGATGACGTCGGCGTCGGCCAACTCGAGCTGCTCGGTGCTGATCGGCGCGAACGGCAAGCCCGCCTCGTACTCGAGCTCGGCGAGGCCGGCCGGAGCGTCGAAGCCCAACACGCCGTACAGGAGCCCCGTGCCGGCGAAGAACTCGGTGACGAGGAGGTCACCGCGTCCCTCGAAGCGGGCGACGATCGACACCGACCTGCCATCGACCGTCGTTCCGACGCCGTCGGCGAAGTCGGCGAGCCGCGCCTCGTAGTCGGCGACGATCCGGTCGTACTCGGTCCGTCGTCCGGTCGCCTCGGCGATCGGACGACCGACGAAGTCGAGGGTCGTGCCCTGGGCGTCGAAGTAGACGACGGGGGCGATCTGCTCGATCAACTCATAGAGCGGGTCCGGTTCAGCACCCTGGGCACCCGCACCGATGATGAGGTCGGGGTCGATCGCCGCGAGCTCCTCGAGGTTGACGAGCGAGCGGTCCTCGGGGCGTGCGAGCACGACGACCTCGTCGGGCAGCGGGGCCTGGTACTCCCCCTCGGCTCCCCATCGATCACCGACGATCACGAAGTCCTCGACGCCGAGGCTCAGGAGCCAGTCGATCGGGATGGAGCCCGAGAGCGCGACGATCGTCTCCGGCTCATCCTCGATCGTCGTCTCGCCGAAGATGTGCTCGACGGTGACCGGGAACGCGCCGTCGCCGGCGGACCCGGCGTCTTCGGTGGACTCCGGCACCGCCTCGGTGGTGTCCGGCTCGCTGGTCTCGGGTTCGGTCGGGTCGACACCGTCCTCCGCGGTGTCGGCGTCGGTGGGAGCAGCCGATTCGGTCGTGTCCGTCGTGTCGGCCTCGTCGGAGTCGGAGCCACACGCTCCGACGACGAGCGCGAGCCCGACGAGCGCTGCGAGGAGGGGCGATCGCCGACCGCCGGGCGCGCGGAGGTGGGTGGTTCGGCAGGAGAGCAGTCGCATGGACGGACAGACTAACAGTAATTGTGAACGTCGATCACAGTTCGCTGCGTGCGGCCTCCCCCACGGGCAAACCGCCTCGAGTCGATCGTGAGTGGAGCGGTCGCCGCGGTCATCGAAGCGTGCACGAACGCATCGACGTTCGCCGACGAGGCCCCGGACGTCGTCGCCCGCGGCGTGCCCCTGGAACGCACGATGTCCGCGGCGATGGCTCAGCCTGGGGGACGGGTCCTGTCGACCCGCGCGTTCGAGACCGGTCCGGGCTCCGGCTCGAGGTGTCTGGACCGATGACTCGGCCGGGCTCAGCGGCCCCGGTAGCTGGCGCGGGCGCCGACGGCGTCCTTGTTGAGCCGCTTCGACAGGTGGAGACCCTCGAAGATCAGCTCGACGGCGCTCGCCACGGCAGCCGGCGACTCGTCGTCGGTCAGCTCGCGCACGAGGTCGCGTAGCGCCGGAACGTCTCCGAGCAGGCGCACGTAGTCGTCGGAGCCGACGTCGTCGCCGACGTGCACGACCCGGCCCTCGTCGAAGGCATCGACGACCGGCTTGGTCTGCTCGGGCGAGAAGTAGCCCTTGAAGACGGAGAGGACCGAGCCCCGCAGCAGGTTCTCGACGATGGCGCCCTCGCGGCCGTCGTCGAGCGTGTCGAGCTCGACCTTGCCCGAGGTGGAGGCGGTCAGCGCCTCGAGGTCGGACACCCGGGGCACGACGCGGGTCTCGCCTCGGCGCAGCGATCGGCGAGTGGCGTTGGCGACGAGCGTCTCGTAGTTGGCCACCGAGAGCCGGACCGACACACCGGAGCGCTGGTTCACGTGGCTCGACCCACGGGCGAGGTGGGTGAACTGCACGACGATCTCGGTCATGAAGTCGGGAACGGAGACGTCGACACCCTCGGCCTGCAGCGGACGGGCCTCCTGCAGGACGATCTCGGCCTCGGTGTCGACCTCGAGCGGGTAGTGCGTCCGGATCTGGGCGCCGAAGCGATCCTTCAGTGGGGTGATCATGCGCCCGCGGTTGGTGTAGTCCTCCGGGTTCGCCGAGGCGACGAGGAGGACGTCGAGCGGCAGGCGGATCTTGTAACCCCGGATCTGCACGTCGCGCTCCTCGAGCACGTTGAGCAGGCCGACCTGGATGCGCTCGGCGAGATCGGGGAGCTCGTTGATGGCGAAGACGCCGCGGTTGGTGCGGGGCACCAGCCCGTAGTGGAGCGTCAGCTCGTCGGACAGGTAGCGGCCCTCGGCGACCTTGATCGGATCGACCTCGCCGATGAGGTCGGCGACCGACGTGTCGGGCGTCGCCAGCTTCTCGCCGAAGCGCAGGTCGCGGTGGACCCAATCGATGGGCGTGTCGTCGCCGTGCTCGTCGACGAGCTGCTTGGCCTTGGCCGACACGGGTGCGTAGGGGTCGTCGTTGATCTCGGAGCCCTGCACGATCGGCATCCACTCGTCGAGCAGGTTGACGAGCGACCGGATCATCCTGGTCTTCGCCTGACCACGCTCGCCGAGGAAGATGACGTCGTGCCCGGCGAGCACGGCGTTCTCGACCTGCGGCAGCACGGTGTCCTCGTAGCCGAGCACGCCGTCGACCAACGGCTCACCGGCCTGGATCTTCCGCACCGCGTTGCGGCGGATCTCCTCCTTGACCGGGACGGACTCCCATCCCGACGCTCGCAGCTCCCCCAACGTGCTCGCTCGATCCATGGGCCCACGCTACCCAGGCGAGGTCCGCAGCACGGACGCTGCGACGGGACGTATCCGCGTGGCACTACCGTCGCCCACCGTGGCGGGACCGCGGCACGAGGACGACCGCATCGATCTGCGTGCTCCCTGGCGCGCCCGACCGGCCGACGACGCCACCACCCGGACGGGCCCGGCGATCGACCTCGACGACGACGGCTGGCCGGAGCTGGCCGTGCCCGGTCACTGGCGCGACCATCCCGACTTCGCCGACGCCGAGGGACCGCTCCTCTACCGTCACCGCTTCGAGCTCGACCGGGAGATCGGACCCGACGATCGCTGGTGGCTGGTCCTCGACGGCGTCATGGCCCAGAGCGAGGTCTGGCTCGACGCCGGCTACCTCGGACCGACCGAGGGCTACTTCACCCCCCACAGCTTCGAGGTGACCGACCCCCTCCGGGACCGCGACGAGCACGTCGTGGCCATCGAGGTCGGCTGCCCACCCCCCGGCGACCGGTCGCGCAAGCGGCTGCTGACCGGGGCTCTGCAGGACTCCGAGCTGATCGACCCCGCCTGGAACCCCGGTGGCATCTGGCGCCCGGTGCGGCTGGAGCGGACCGGGCCGGTCCGCATCGAGCGCCTCCGGCTCGTGTGTCGGCGGGCAGACAGCGTGCGAGCCGAGCTCCGCTTCCGGGCTCGCCTCCACGCGGCCGCGCCGCTGACCGTCCGACTCCGCACCCTCGTCGATGGCGCAGCGTCGACCACCGGGATCGGCGACGTCGCGCTGACCGAGACCGAGCACGAGCTCGCGGAGGGCGAGAACCACGTCGACTGGCGGATGACGATCGACGAGCCGGCCCTCTGGTGGCCACGAGCCCTCGGCGACCAGCCGCTCCACGACGTGCGCGTCGAGGCGGTCGTCGACGGCGAGCTCTCCCATCTCCGCAAACGACGCACCGGACTGCGCCGCGTCGAGCTCGACAACTGGGAGGCCCGCGTCAACGGGGAGCGCCTCTACCTCAAGGGCGCGATCCTGCCGCCGTCGAAGCGGTCGATCGCCGACGTCACCGAGGCCGACGTCCACGCCGACCTCGACCTGGCGCTCACCGCCGGACTCGACCTCGTGCGGGTCCACACCCACGTCGCTCGCCCCGAGCTCTATCGCCGCGCCGACGAGGTCGGCCTGCTCGTGTGGCAGGACCTTCCGATGGCGCGGGGCATGGCCCGCGGTACCCGCAAGGGCGCCGCCCGCCAGGCCGAGGACCTGGTCGACCTCCTCGGTCACCATCCGTCGATCCTGCTCTGGTGCGGGCACGACGAACCCGATGGGAGGACCGCGGATCCCGGCGTCCTGGCCGAGGCCGCAGGCCGACGACGGCGTCGACGCCGGGACCTCGTCACCCAGGAGCTGCCGAGCTGGAACCGGACCGTGCTCGACCGCTCGGTCGCGCGGGCGCTTCGGGGCGCCGACTCGAGCCGCCCCGTGATCCCCCACTCGGGTGTGCTCCCCCACCCGCCACAGCTCGCCGGGACCGACACCCACCTCTGGCTCGGCTGGGAGGCCGGCGACGAGGCCGAGCTCGGCCGGCTCGCTGCGACCATCCCCCGGATCGTCCGCTTCGTCGGGGCGTTCGGGGCGCAAGCGGTGCCCACCACCGACGACTTCTGCGAGCCCGACCGATGGCCGGAGCTCGATTGGGCCGTGCTCTCGTCTCGCCACGGACTCCGGCGGGCGCTGCTCGAGCGGCGCGAGCCGATGGACGGCCACGAGACCCTCGCCTCGTGGGCGCGGGCGACCCAGCGCTCCCAGGCCGACCTGGTCCGGCACTACGTCGAGACCCTGCGGCGCCTCAAGTACCGACCCTCCGGCGGGTTCTGCGTCCACTGCCTCGTGGATCCGCAGCCGCTCGTCTCGACGAGCCTCGTCGACCACGAACGGGTCCCGAAGCTGGCCTTCGACGCGCTGCGCGAGGCCTGCCGGCCGGTGGTGATCCTCACCGACGCGCTCCCCGCCTCGCTGCCAGCCGGCGAGCGCCTCCGCCAGGACGTCCACGTCGTGAGCGACCTGCGATCCGAGCTCATCGACGTCGAGGCGATCGCCGAGCTGGACGTCGACGGTGAGGTGACGACGTGGCGCTGGACCGGCGACATCGCGCCCGACAGCGTCTCCAAGGTCGGCACGATCGACCACCGCGTGCCCGCGGACGGCCGTGAGCTGCGCCTCCGTCTGGTGCTCCGAACCGAGGACGAGGTGGTCGAGCGCCACGACCAGGCCAGCTTGATCTAGCCCGCCATGTTTCGCACCGGTCCCGGTGCGGGGGTACCTTCGACGCCATCAGGTGCCCTGCTCGGCGGGCCGGCCGGTCGGCGCACCCGACCAGACCGACACGTCGCCGAGCGCGGAGACCGCACATGGCTGCACCGACCCAGGACCGACGGATGCGTCGGCCGGAGCCTCCCCGCCGGGCCCCGCGGAAGATGTACCCGTGGCCGCTGAACCTGTACCAGACGGCCGTCGGCAAGAAGTGGGTGATGGCGCTCACCGGGCTGGGGCTGATCGGCTTCGTGCTCGCGCACATGGCGGGCAACCTCAAGCTCTACATGGGCGCCGAGGACATCTTCGACTACGGCGAGTTCCTCAAGGAGATGGGCTCGCCACTGATCCCGAAGACCCACCTGCTCTGGATCCTCCGGGCCGGCCTCCTGACGATGTTCGTCCTCCACATCCACTCGGCGTACTCGCTCACCCGCCTCAACGCCGCTTCGAACCCGAAGGCCAACCCGACGGGTCAGAAGCGATACGAGGGTGGGCAGGAGTTCGCCGCCGCGAACTTCGCGTCGCGGTCGATGCGCTGGACGGGCGTCATCATCGCCCTGTACGTCATCTTCCACCTGCTCGACCTGACCTGGGGAGCGACGAGCGACGGGTGGGTCAAGACCGACCACTACAACAACATCGTCGACAGCTTCCAGCGAGTGCCGGTGGCCATCATCTACATCGTCGCCAACGTCGCCCTCGCCATCCACATCTTCCATGGGGCCTGGTCGATGTTCCAGAGCCTCGGACTCACCAGTCCGATGTGGAACCACATCCGCCGCTACGTCGCCTACGGGGTCTCTGCTGCGATCCTCATCGGCAACGTCAGCTTCCCGGTCGCCGTCCTCCTGGGCATCGTCGACCACGTCGAGCCCACCTACCTCGAGGAGGCCTCGGCGCTCCTCGCGCTGATCTGACAAGGAGCGTCGAGCCATGAGCACCACGCTGAACCTGGACTCCAAGATCCCGGAAGGTGGGATCGACGAGAAGTGGTCGAACTACCTGTTCAACCACAAGCTCGTGAACCCGTCGAATCGCCGGAAGTTCGACATCATCGTCGTCGGCACCGGCCTCGCCGGGGCCGCCGCCGCCGCCACGCTGGGCGAGCAGGGGTACAACGTGAAGGTCTTCACGTACCACGACTCGCCCCGTCGAGCGCACTCGATCGCCGCCCAGGGCGGCATCAACGCGGCGAAGAACTACAAGAACGACGGCGACAGCGTCTTCCGTCTCTTCTACGACACGGTCAAGGGCGGCGACTACCGCAGCCGCGAGGCCAACGTGCACCGCCTCGCCGAGGTGTCGGTCAACATCATCGACCAGTGCGCTGCCGCAGGCGTGCCCTTCGCCCGCGAGTACGGCGGCCTGCTCGACAACCGCTCGTTCGGTGGTGCGCAGGTCTCCCGCACCTTCTACGCCCGGGGCCAGACGGGCCAGCAGCTCCTACTGGGCGCCTACCAGGCGCTCGCCCGCCAGATCGGCTCCGGCCCGGTCGAGCTCCACAACCGCAGCGAGCTGCTGGACGTCGTCGTGATGGACGGCGCCGCCCGCGGCGTGATCGTGCGAGACATGATCACCGGTGAGATCTCCGCCCACTCGGCGCACGCCGTCGTGCTCGCCACCGGCGGCTACTGCAACGTCTACTACCTGGCGACCATGGCCAAGATGTGCAACGTCACCGCTGCGTGGCGTGCTCATCGCAAGGGCGCGGCCTTCGCCAATCCCTGCTTCACCCAGATCCACCCGACCTGCATCCCGCAGAGCGACGAGTTCCAGTCGAAGCTCACGCTGATGTCGGAGTCGTTGCGCAACGACGGACGCATCTGGGTGCCCAAGAACCCCGACGACACCCGCGCGGCCGATCAGATCCCCGAGGACGAGCGCGACTACTACCTCGAGCGGATCTACCCGAGCTTCGGCAACCTCGCTCCACGCGACGTGTCGTCCCGGGCCGCGAAGCGGGCGGTGGACGCCGGTCAGGGCGTGGGTCCGCTCAAGAACGGCGTGTACCTCGACTTCGCCGACGCCATCGGCCGACTCGGTGAGAACGTCGTGCGGGATCGGTACTCGAACCTCTTCGACATGTACGCCAACATCACCGGCGAGAACCCGTACAAGACCCCCATGCGCATCTACCCCGCCCCGCACTACGCGATGGGTGGGCTCTGGGTCGACTACGAGCTCCAGACCACGATCCCCGGTCTGTTCGCCGCCGGAGAGGCCAACTTCTCGGACCACGGAGCCAACCGCCTCGGCGCCTCGGCGCTGATGCAGGGCCTCGCGGACGGCTACTTCGTCCTCCCGAACACCATTTCGTCGTACCTGGCTCCGCTGCTCAGCACCACGCCGGTGTCGACCGACGAGCCGGCCTTCGCCGAGGCCATCTCCGGCGTCGAGGACCGGGTCAACCAGCTGGTCTCGATCGGCGGCACGAAGGGTCCGGATCACTTCCACCGCGAGCTCGGCCGCATCATGTGGAACGAGTGCGGCATGGCCCGCAACGAGAACGGTCTCCAGAAGGCCATCTCGGAGATCGGCGCCATCGAGGAGGAGTTCTACAAGGACCTCCGGATCCCCGGCAGCCGCTACGAGTACAACCAGACCCTCGAGAAGGCGATGCGGGTCGTCGACTTCTTCGAGCTCGGCAAGACCATGTGCCAGGACGCCCTCGACCGCGAGGAGTCCTGCGGTGGGCACTTCCGTGAGGAGTACCAGACCGACGAGGGCGAGGCCGCTCGTCGCGACGACCTCTTCAGCTACGTCTCGGCCTACAGCTACGAGGGCCAGGGCGAGGCGCCCAAGCTCCACAAGGAGCACCTCAACTACGAGTACGTGAAGCCGACCACCCGGAGCTACAAGTGAGCGGGACCACGATGAACCTGACCCTCAAGGTCTGGCGCCAGGAGTCGCCGGACGCTGCGGGGCGGTTCGAGACCTACGACGCTCCGGGCATCAAGGACGACATGTCCTTCCTCGAGATGCTCGACGTCGTGAACGAGCGGCTGATCGAGGCGGGCGACGAGCCCATCACCTTCGAGTCGGACTGCCGTGAAGGCATCTGCGGCACCTGCGGTCTCATGATCAACGGCCGGGCCCACGGCCCCGTCAAGGGTGCGGCGGCATGCCAGCTCCACATGCGGGTGTTCAACGACGGCGACATGATCACCATCGAGCCGTGGCGTGCCGCCGGCTTCCCGGTCATCAAGGACTGCGCCGTCGACCGGCAGGCGTTCGATCGCATCGTCGAGTCCGGCGGCTACATCTCCGCTCCGACCGGCGCCGCCCCCGACGCCAACCTGCAGCTGATCCCCAAGGACGCGGCCGACGCGGCCATGGACGCCGCCGCCTGCATCGGCTGCGGTGCCTGCGTGGCGGCCTGCCCGAACTCGGCGGCCCAGCTCTTCACCTCGGCGAAGGTCCAGCACCTCGCGCTGCTCCCCCAGGGGCAGGCCGAGCGCTACAGCCGGGTGAAGAACATGGTCGACACCATGGAGTCGTTCTTCGGGTCCTGCACGAACCACGGTGAGTGCGAAGAGGCCTGCCCGAAGGAGATCTCCATCGACTTCATCGCCATGATGAACCGCGACTACGTCTCGGCGATGGGCAAGAACCGGAAGCTCGCCGGCCAGCACATGTGACGCCACCGCCGTCGGGCGGATCAGAGGCCGCCGGCGATGGTCAGCGTCTGCCCTGTCACCCAGCTGCCCGCCTCGCTGGCGAGGTAGATCGCGCACGACGCCATGTCGTCGGGCGTGCCGAGGCGCTGCATCGGGATCCGCTTCTCGGCCATCTTCTCCAGGGCCGGGATGTCGGTGTCGAGCGCGCTCAGCATCACCTCGGTGGGCACGTATCCGGGTGCGATCCCGTTGACGCGGATCTCGGGGGCGAGCTCGACCGACATCGTGCGGGTCAGCGCGTTCACGCCCGCCTTCGCCGCCGAGTAGTGGCCGCTGCCGGGCACGGCCCGATCGGCGGCCGGCGAGGTGACGTTGATGATGCAGCCCCCCTCGGTCATTCGGTCAGCGGCGATCACGGAGGCCTTCCACAGCGCCGTGAGGTTGAGGTTCAGGCAGGCGTCCCAGTCCGCCTCGGTCAGCTCCCGCAGCGGCGCCTGCAGCGGCGACCCGCCGGCGTTGTTGACCCAGATGTCGAGGCCGCCGAAGGTCGAGACGGCGGCATCGGCCAGGGCCTCCAGCTGACCTCGGTCGGTGACGTCGGTCGGCACGGCGAGGGCTCGACCACCCCCGGCCGTGATGTCGTCGGCGACCCGCGCGATGCGATCGGCGCTGCGGGCGGCGACGACGACCGCCGCCCCTCGGTCGGCGAAGCCCTTGGCGATGCCCTCGCCGATGCCCTGGCCGCCGCCGGTGATGACGGCGACCTGGCCACTCAACTCGAAGCTCTGCACGGTGATGTCCCTTTCGGTTCGATCGTGATCAGGTGGCGCCGATGGCCGCTTCGGCGAAGGCCTCCATGCGGTCGAGACCACCGTCACCGGCGAAGAAGAACGCCGGCACCATCGCCCGACCGACGCCGGCCTCGATGAGCTGCTCGACCCCTGCCTTCGGGTCGCCCATGTGCGCGCCGAACATGGCGTTGATCTCGATCGAGTCGGGATCGCGGCCTGCGTCCTCGGCCATCTGACGGAGACGGGTGATCAGGCCGGTCAGCCGCTCGACGTCACCCTCGCCCGGGAAGTAGCCGTCGGCGAGGCGCACGGCTCGCCTGAGGGCGGCATCGGTGTCGCCGCCGACCAGGATCGGGATCGACTCCTGGATCGGCCGCGGGCTGCAGGTCACCTCGGGGAAGTCGACGAACTCGCCGTGGAACTCGACCTCGGGGCCTGACCACAGCAACCGCATCGCCTCGATGTACTCGTCGTTGCGAGCGCCGCGGCGTTCCCAGGGCACGCCGAGCGCGTCGAACTCCTCCTTCAGCCACCCGACCCCGAGGCCGAGCTCGACCTTGCCGCCCGAGAGGCGGTCGAGCGTCGCGAGCTCCTTGGCGAGGACGAGCGGGTTGCGCTGCGGGACGATGAGGATGCAGGTGCCGAGCCGCATCGTCGGTGCGGCCGCAGCAGCGAACGCGAGCCAGATCAGCGGGTCGGGGATCACCGTGTCGTTGGTGGCCGGGATCTTGCCGTCGGCGGTGTACGGGTACTTCGACTGGATGCTGGACGGGAGGATCACGTGCTCACCGCCCCAGAGCGACTCGAACCCGGCGGCCTCCGCCCGCCGACAGATCTCGAGCACGTCGGCGTGCTCGATCCCGATGCTGCTCGCGAACGCGAGTCCGAACCTCATGGCTGCCCCTTCCCCGGTGACGCCCCCGGTCGGCGACGCTAACCCGACGACGCGACCTCGACGAAAAGGGTCGCCGTCAGCCGGCGACGTCGCGCTGCTCGACCAGCAACCGCACCACGACCACGACGTCCTCACCGAAGCGGTCGACGAGCCGTTCGCGGAGAGCCTCGGCGGTCGGGCTGTCGGCGGGTGGGCCGACGATGACGGCGGTGATCTCCGAGCCGTCGATCCGGACCTCGACCAGGTCGTGGCGCGGCGCCTCGTCGATCCAGGCGACCGCGGCGTCCTGGGCCCGGCCGAAGGCCAGGGCGTTGGCCGTGACCTGCGCGCCGTTGAGCGCCAGCGCACCGACGACGATCACGGCGAGCGCCGCGATCGCCGCAGACGCCGTGCGCACGCGGAACTGGTGATCGGTGACTCGCCGGACCGGGGTGACCCCGGTGAGGATGAACGTGATGCCACCGACGACGATGATCGCGAGCGCGTTGGTGACGAACAGCAGGAGCGCGCCGTTGCCCTCCTGCCACGCTCCCTGCGACCACGCGATGCCCACGACCGACAGCGGCGGTACGAGCGAGATCGCGATCGCCACGCCGGGGAGCGCGTCGGAGACATCAGAGCGCGACAGCCCGTAGGCGCCTGCGGCACCCGCCGCGACCGCGATGATCAGATCGAGCGTGGTCGGCGACGAGCGAGCGATGATCTGGCTGTTGGTCGAGACGTCGATCACCGCCGGCACCACCGCGCCGAGCACGATGCCGATGGCGATCGAGAGCACGATGCCGCCGCCGGCCACGGCGGCGCTTCGCGCGAGGCGCCTCGGCCAGCCCATGACCACGCTCACCGCGACCGCCATCAGCGGGGTCATGAGCGGCGCGATCAGCATGGCGCCGATCACGACGGCGGTCGAGTCGGTGATGACGCCCATCGAAGCGATCGCCGAGGCGAGGGCCATCAGGGTGATGAAGCGTGCGAGCCGGAGCGAGAGGGTCGGGCCCTCGTAGAGGATCTTGGCGTAGAGCACCTGGCGGTCGGCCGGCGTCTGGGCCTGCTCGTCGAGCCAGGCGGTCACGAGCGCATCCGCCCGACGCTCGGTACCGGGTTCGTGCTCGACCATGATGTCCCGCAGCGAGAGCAGACCCACCGCCGCCCACGCCAGCGCGATCAGGGCGGTGGCCGTGGCGAGCAGCTCGCTCGGGAAGATCGCGAGCGCCGCCGCGACGCAGAGGAGCGCGATCGTGCGCGCGATCGGCCAGGCCGGTCCGTCGCCGTCCGTCCGGCGCAGGTCCTCCCCGAGCCGCTTCACGGTCACGACGGCGAGGGCGGCGGCCGCGAGCCGAGCGATCAGCACGAGTGAGCGCCCCGGGAAGACCAGCAGGAGCCCGCCGCCGATGAGGCCGACGAGCGCCAGCGCGACGTCGGGAAGCCGGCGGGGTCGGTCGGCGAGGGCGGCGCGGCCCATGCTGAACGAGCTGGCCGCGATGAACCCGCCGAGCAGTGCCAGCAGGACCCGGTCGGTGCGATCCGGCCAGACCATGACGGCGATCGCGACACCCAGGCCGGAGACGACCCGGAGCATGCGCTCGTCGGTGAGCAGCCAGATGTCGAATCCCCGCCTCGTCGGATCCGGCAGGTCGTCCAGATCGGAGTCGTCGGCGAGGTCCTCCAGGTCCGGGTCCTCGTCGCGTCGCATCCCGTCGTCTCGGTCCTCGTCGAGTGCCACGGCGTCAGCCTGCCAGAGGAGCCGGGCCGCCACCTCAGGAACGGCTCAGCAACCGCTCAGGTCCGGGGCCTCGCTCGATCTCGCCAGCCGCCGACCGGAACGCCACACGAACAGGAGTGACGACATGGAACTCACCGGTCTCAACGGCCTCGGCGCGACATCGATCGGGCTCGGCACGCACCGCTCGTCTGGCCCCGGCCCTTCCGGGATGCTCGAGGCGCTGCAGCGGCACCGCCCGGACCCCGACCAGCCACTGGCGGAGCGCGGCGTCGAGCTCGATCAGCTCAGCTCGGTCGCCGAGGTGCTCGGCACCGACGTCGAGTCGCTCTCGGACCAGTTCGGCGAGGACGCCAGCCTGCGCGACCTCGTCACCGCCGGTCTCGACGCCGGCGCTTCACCGCGCGAGGTCCTGTCGGCCCTCGCCTCCGACGTCGGCCTGGCGGACCCCGCCGGCTCACCGTTCGGTCCCGGCGGCTTCGGCGGTGGCGCGCAGCTCCCACCGTTCCTGTTCGACAGCTCGGCCGACCAGACCTCGTCGCTGCTCGACCTCCTCGGCGGTGACGAGGACGACTAGGCCACGCCACGCCACCGGACGAGTCCGGATCCGGTGCGTCCGTCGGCGGAGGTGAGCTCGACGGAGGCGACGGCATAGGTCGCCCCGTCCGGCCATCGCCAGGCGACGTGGGCGGTCGGCGCTGCGGACACGGTGGCGCCATCGACGTCGGCGGAGGCATGGCGGGGCAGCTCGACCGGCGACCATCGGGCCTCGCCGACAGCGGCGACCGGTCGGCCCTCGAGTCGACCGACCAGGACGAGCGATGGCTCGTCGTCGCCGGTGAAACGGCCCCGGTGGCCGGAGGCGTCGTCGAGGCGCAGCTCGCGGCCGACCCGCTCGTAGACGCCGTCCACCCGGCACGGCTGGTCGTAGCCGGCTCCACGGGTGGTCACCGGGCCGATGCCCTCCCACTCGAGGTCGCCGGCGAGGCCGTCGGGGTCACCCCAGCCGTCGTCGAGGCCCTGCGCCGGGTCGTCGTGGGCGACGGCGACCGCCTCGAGCCCCACGCTCCACCGCTGCAACGGCTCCTCACAGACGTGGTGCGCCCACAGCCCACGGCCCCGGATCTCGAGGTAGCGCTCGGGACGAGGCCACGGCATCTCGTCGTCGGCGACGATCACCGGTGATCCGCCCGCCTCGACCCACGTCGCCACGTACCAGGTGCGCCCCGAGGGTCGGTGCGCCGTGACCTGGATCCAGCAGCCGACGGCCTCGGTGTCCCACGCCGCGAACCACCAGCTCGACCGCTCGCCGTCGAGGTCGGAGAGCCGCTCCCACGTCGCGGGCACCACACCGACCGTCACCATCGCAGCGTAGGCTCGACGGCCGTGGTGACCTACCTGTCCACCGAGTGGCTCGACCGGGTCCGCGAGCTGGCCACTGTCGACGAGGCCCTGAGCGCCGCCAGCCATGGCGTCGAGCTGACCCTCCAACAGGTCGTGACCGACACCCCGCACGGCGACGTCCGCTACTACGTCACGTTCGATGACGGCGACGTGTACGTGCAGGCCGGTGACGTCACCGAGCCCGACGTGACCTTCACGCAGGACTACCGGACCGCCGTGGGGGTGGCGACCGGAGAGCTCGGCGCGCTCGATGCCCTCCGCGACGGTCGGGTGGTGCTCACCGGCGACCCGACGGCGCTCCAGGACCGGGCGGCGGTGCTCGGCGCGCTCGACACGGTCTTCGGCCAGGTGCGCGAAGAGACCACGTACCCCGAGCGCGAGCGGCGCTGAGGCACCGGACGTCGTGCCCGAGCTGCCCGAGGTCCGCGCTCACGCCGAGCGGCTCACGGAGTGGTTCGGTGGCGCGTCACTCCGCCGGCTCGACGCGCTGAGTTTCACGGCGCTCAAGACCTTCGATCCGCGACCCGACGCGCTGCACGGCCGCACGCTCGACCGGGTCGACCAGCGAGGCAAGTACCTCCTGCTCCGCTTCGACGACCTCACTGCCGTCGTGCACCTCATGCAAGGCGGGCGGCTGCGGGACGATCCGAAGCAGTCGAAGAAGCCGCGTGGTGGACTGGTGCGGTTCTCGTTCGAGGACGGTCGGGCGCTCCTCCTGTCCGAGGCGGGCAAGGAGCACCGGGCCGGCGTCTGGATCGTGACCGGTGACGTCGAGCAGCAGGCCCCGGTGACCGGCCTCGGACCCGAAGCGGATCAGGTCACCGAGGACGAGCTGCTGACGCTCCTCCACGCGGAGAACAAACGGCTGCACGGCTGGCTGCGGGACCAACGCAACCTGGCCGGCATCGGGCGGCGCCTCGCCAACGAGGTCTGTTACGAAGCCCGGCTCTCCCCGTTCGCCATGACCCGCAAACTCGACGCCGCAGCGGCCGCGACACTCGTCGCCGCGATGCGGGCGACCATCGACGAGGGCATGGAGTTCGAGCGGGGCCTCGACGACATGAGCGCCTCGGCCGATCGGCCCGGCGCCGTCCACCACCGAATCGGCGAGCCGTGCCGCGACTGCGACGACACGGTCAGGTCCGTGACCTACAGCGGCTACACGATCGCCTACTGCCCGGAGCTCCAGACCGGCGGCAAGGTGCTCGCGGACAACACGACGAGCAAGTTCCTCAAGTGAGCCGACGACCGGAGCCCCACGCTCCGGTCGCGCCATGCGGCTCAGCCGAGGAGGCCCATACCTCCGACGGTGTTCTGCTCGTCGACGAGCTCGGCCCACGTGGTGTCCATCCGGCCCTGCGAGAACTCGTCGATGTCGAGCCCCTGCACGATCGACCACTCGCCGTTCGAGCAGGTGCACGGGAACGAGCTGATGATGCCCTCCGGTGTGCCGTACGAGCCGTCCGACGGGACCGCCATCGACACCCAGGTGCCGTCCGGCGTCCCGAGCGCCCAGTCGCGCATGTGGTCGATCGCCGCAGACGCCGCGGAGGCGGCCGAGGAGGCGCCGCGGGCCTCGATGATCGCCGCACCCCGCTTCTGCACCGTCGGGATGAAGTCGTTCTCGAGCCAGGCCTGGTCATCGACGACCGCTGCGGCCGAGCGTCCGTCGATCTCGGCGTGGAAGATGTCCGGGTACTGGGTCGCCGAGTGGTTGCCCCAGATCGTCATCTTCGAGATGTCGTTGACGGTGACCCCAGCCTTCGCCGACAGCTGGGCGAGGGCTCGGTTGTGGTCGAGGCGAGTCATCGCCGTGAACTGCTCGGCGGGAAGGTTCGGGGCGTTGCGCATGGCGATCAGCGCGTTGGTGTTCGCCGGGTTGCCGACCACGAGGACCTTCACGCCGCTGGCTGCGGTGTCCGAGAGCGCCTTGCCCTGAACGGTGAAGATCGCGCCGTTGGCCTCGAGCAGGTCGGCCCGCTCCATGCCCTTGGTCCGGGGACGGGAGCCGACGAGGAGCGCGTAGTCGGCGCCCTCGAAGGCCTCGTTCGGGTCAGAGGTCTGCACCGTCCCGGCGAGCAGCGGGAAGGCGCAGTCGTCGAGCTCCATCCCGACGCCGCGTAGGGCGTCGAGCGCCGGGGGGATCTCCAGCATCTGCAGGATCACCGGCTGCTCCGGGCCGAGCATGGCACCGGAGGCGATGCGGAACAGCAGGCTGTAGCCGATCTGGCCGGCAGCTCCGGTGACGGCCACGCGGACGGGTTCGGTCACGTCGACGCTCCTCGTTCAGGGGACGACGGGAACCGTACCCAACCTGACCGCACCTGACCCAGGCCGACCGGAGGCGGGCGCTACCTCGGCTCGCGGGGCAGCCCGAGCACGCGCTCGCCAAGGATGTTGCGCATCACGTTGGAGGTGCCGCCCATGATCGTGTACGCCGGCGCATAGGCGACCCCGTAGCCGATGTCGTCGGCGAGCGCGGCACGGGGCCCGAGCGTCCGGGCGACGAAGTCGGCGACCCGCTGCTGGTGCTCGGTGCAGAAGCCCTTCGTGGCCGCCGAGAAGCCCTTCGGCGCCTGCTGCAGCACCTCTCGGTAGACGAGCATCCTGCCGACCCGGTAGCCGGTCTCGAGTTGGGCCACCTCCTGGCGGACGCGGGCGTCGTCGAGGTCGGCGTGCTCGAGCGCCAGGTCGTACAGGGCTCGATTCGAGACCAGGCGATCGATGCCGCCCCGCTCGTGCTCGAGCTGGCGCATCGTCTGCTTGAACGCGTTGCCCTCGACCCCGACGAGGTTGGCGACGGGCACACGGACGTCGGTGAACCACACCTCGCAGAAGTGGCGATGCGTCACCATGTCGGTGATGGGCCGGACCTCGATGCCCGGGCTGTCCATCGGCACCACGATCTCGGAGATCCCGGCATGTGGGGGGCCGTCGCTGCTCGTCCGGCAGATCAGGTAGACGAAGTCGGCGACATCACCGAAGCTCGTCCAGATCTTCTGGCCGTTGATGACGAACTCGTCGCCCACCCGGTCGGCGCTGGTGGTGAGCGAGGCGAGGTCGGAACCCGAGTTCGGCTCGCTCATGCCGATGCACCAGGTGGTCTCGCCGGCGAGCATGGCCGGCAGGTACTCCTGCTGCTGGTCCGGCGTGCCGTAGGCGATCATCGTCGGACCCATCTGGCGGTCGGCGAACCACATCGCAGCGATCGGCGCGCCGGCCGAGATCATCTCCTCGGCCACGACGACCCGCTCGATCGGCGGTCGGTCCTGGCCTCCGTGCTCGACGGGCCACCCCATGCCGATGAAGCCCTCGTCCGCCATCACCTTGGCGAACTCCTTCGAGAACCCGTTGATCCACGAGTCGTTGAACCGGCCGAAGCGAGCGACGCCGTCGGCGGCGACGGACCGGGCCCGCTCCCGGAGCGCCTCGAGGTCGGGATCGCTGGTGAAGTCCATCTGTCCAGTCAACCATTCCGGCGCTCGCGACAGGGAGCCGAACGACATCGCCGTTTCGCGCTCAAGACGCGTCGACGGCCAACCGACAACTCCACCAACGACAGCCACCAGGCCCGCCCACCGATGTCGCCCGCGTCGAGGCGGGAACGGTTGTCGCAGGTCGGCGGCGGGCCCTCGCGGCCCGTCGCCGACCGCCTCGGTACGCCGATCAACAGGGTCACCGCCTGACGATCCGCCCGTCGGAGCGAGCAGGAGATCACACCACTCCCCCTCGGAACGTTCCCTGCACGGCGGTCGCCCGGCGATGGTGAGCGCTTCGCTCCGCTTCCGAACGCGCCTCCGGCGACGCATGTGGCTCGCCCTCTGCCGTGCCCTGCGGCTGGCACCCGCTGCGGCTCGGTTGGAGGGTCATCGTGGTGGGGAGGCGAGCCGAGCTCCTCGGACTCACGGCGTGGGACCTGGAGCTACTCCGCGCCGACGGCGCCGAGCCAGCTCTGGTGCAGGTCGGCGTAGACCCCGCCGGCCGCCACGAGCTCGTCGTGGGAGCCTCGCTCGACGATCCGCCCCTGGTCGAACACCAGCACGACGTCGGCCTGCTCCGCGGTGGCGAGCCGGTGCGCGATCGAGATCGTCGTGCGGCCGACGGCGAGCTGGGCGAGGGCCGCGGCGATCGCCCGCTCGGTCTCCGGGTCGACCGAGCTGGTCGCCTCGTCGAGGATCAGCAGACCGGGATCGGCGAGCTGCGCCCGCAGGAGCGCGACCAGCTGGCGTTCCCCGACCGACAACCGGCCGCCGTGCTCGCCGAGCTCGGTGTCGAGGCCATCCGGCAGCCGGTCGACCCACCATCGCAGTCCCAGTCCGTCGACGGCCGCCTCGACGTCGGCATCGGTCGACCCGTCCCGTCCGTAGCGGATGTTCTCACGCACCGTCGTCGCGAACAGGAAGCCGTCCTGGGGCACCATCCGCACCGCCCGCCGGCGTTCGGCCGGCGCCACCTCGGACACGAGCTCGCCCCCGATCCGGAGCTCGCCCTCGGTCGGGTCGGCCAGACGCACGAGCAGCTTGGCGAACGTGCTCTTCCCCGAACCGGTCTCGCCGACGACCGCGACATCAGCACCCGGTCCGAGATCGAGGTCCAGGTCATGGAGCACCTGCTCGCCCGTCCGGTACCGGAAGCCCAACCCCAGGCAGCTCACGGCGAGCGGACCGTCGGGCAGCGGGCGACCATCGTCGGGTTCGACGATCTCGATCGGTGTGGCGAGCAGCACGAGGAGCTTCCGCCAGCCGGCGATGGCGGTCTGGGTCTGGTCGAGCACCTCGCTCAGCTCGGCGATCGGGTTGAGCAGCAGGTTGACGAGGAAGAGGAAGGCGACGACCTCGCCGAGCTGCAGGCCCCACGACTCGCCCCGCCACGCGGCGACCGACACCACGGCACCGAGCGCCGCCGTGCCGACGAGCTCGGACAGCGGGAAGCTCAGCGCCATGTACCGGTTCGCCCGCACGCGCGAGCTCTCGACCTCGCGAACGGCACCCAACAACCGGGTCCGACTGCGGTCGTTCAGCGCGTGGGCCCGCACCGTGGCGACCCCACCGAGCTCCTCACTGAAGGCGATCCCCTGGTCGGCGACATCGGTCCGCAGACGGTCGTGGGCGTCGAGCTGACGCCGCTGGATCGCTCGGAACAGGAACGGCAGCACCGAGAAGACGACGAGCACCGTCACGGTGAGCTGCCACGAGTACACGAGCATGACGGTCAGGGTCAGGACGATGATCCCCGAGTTGAGGATCCACGCCAGCCCACCCCACTCGAAGAAGCGAGCGAGCGCGTCCACATCCGACGTGACCCGCGTGACCATCGCCCCGGTCGCCCGCTCGACGTGATCGGCGACGCTGAGCCGGTGCACGTGGGCGAACGCCCGGACCCGGAGCTCGGTGAGCGCCGCCTCGGACGCGGTCACGAGTCGCCGGAGGGTCGTCGAGTGCGCCAACCAGGTGAGCGCGACGATGAGGAAGGCGGCGGCGCAGGCGACGGTGACGAAACCGCCGTCGAAGCCGCCGTCCGCCAGGATCCCGCGGTCGATGATCTGCTGCACCAGCAACGGCACCGAGACGCGTCCGACCGCCGCGGCGAGCGCGGCGGTCGAGGTGACCCCCAGACCCCGACGCAAGCGGGGGCTCTGCCGGAGGCCCTCGCGGACGATCGCGATCGCGCCCGCCGACTCGAAGGTCGACGCCGTCATCCGACCGCCTCCCGCTCGTAGGCCCGCACCAGCGCCTCGTAGGCCGGGACGGTCGCGAGCAGCTCGTCGTGGGTGCCCGTCGCCACGATCCGTCCGTCCTGGAGGAAGGCCACTCGATCCGCGAGCGCGATCGTCGAACGCCGCTGCGCGACGACCAGCGTCGTGGCCCGAAGCGAGGCACGCAGGCGCAGGAGGATGTCGGTCTCGACGGTCGGATCGATGGCGGACGTCGCGTCGTCGAGCAGCAGCACGCGAGGCATGCCGACCAGCGACCGGGCCAGCGCGACGCGCTGACGCTGTCCGCCGGACAGGGTCACGCCTCGCTCGCCCACGACCGTGTCGAGCCCGTCGGGCAGGTCGTCGAGGAACCGGTCGACGTTGGAGATCGCGAGCACCCGTCCGAGCTCGGCGTCGTCGACCGACCGGCCGAGGACCACGTTGTCGCGCACGGAGGCGGCGAAGAGGAAGGGCACCTGGAAGGCGAGGCCGACCGCAGACGCCCGATCATCGGGGAGCAGGTCCGGCACCGGCACACCGCCGAGACGGACGACGCCGGCGGTCGGCAGCTCCAGGCCCGCGACGAGCTGGACGAGCGTGCTCTTCCCGCTACCGGTGCTGCCCACGAGCGCGAGCACCTCGCCGGGCCGGACGACGAGGTCGACCCCGTGGAGGATCTCGCCTCCCTCGTCGAAGCCGAACCGCAGCGCCTCGATCTCGATGGCGAGTGGCCCGGTCGAGAGGCCGAGCGAACCGACCAGCGGGTCGACGTCGGTCGTCGCGCCGAGGACGTCGTCGAGCCGATCGTGGGCCACCACCGAGCTGGCCATCTGCTGCAACAGCCAGCCGATGATGGCCAGCGGGAAGGCCAGCAGCTGGAAGAGGGCCACCGCCTGGACGAGCTCTCCCGTGGAGATCGCGCCGGCATCGATCCGCCAGGCGCCGACCGCCACGAGCAGAACGATGCCGGCGTTCGGGATCATCTGCATCGTCGGCTCGAACCGGGCTCGGAGCGATCCGACGCGCCGCCGGGCCTCCTCCAACGACGATGCCGTGTCCCGCAATCGCCCGACCTCGGCCTCCTCGCGCCCGAGCGTCTTGACCACGAGCGCACCCGTGTACGACTCGTGCACGATGTCGGCCACGTCAGCCGTGAGCGCCTGCACCCGAGCTGCGGGCTCGACGACGTTCCGCACGTAGACGCGGTTGACGAGCGCGACGATCGGGAAGGCCACCACGCCGACCAGCAGCATCCACACGTCGACGAGCGCGAGCGACAGCAGCGAGAACACCAGGAACGCGATCGCCCCGATCGAGAAGGGGAGCGGGTTCAGCATCTCGGTCGCTCGCTCGACGTCGGTGTCGGCGTGGGAGAGGAGCTTGCCGGTCGACTGACGCCGATGGTCGGCGAGCGGCATCCGGACGTACCGCTCGGCCAGCTCCTCGCGCAGGGTCCGCTGCATCCGCGCCGCGGTCATGCCCGCGAAGAACCGGCGGAAGACCACGCCGATCGTTCGGGCGATGGACAACCCGACCAGCACCGCCACGCCGGCCACGACCGTCCCGGTGTCGACCTCACCCTCCTCGAGCGCCGGGATCAGGATCCGGTCGGTGACGTCGCCGAGCGCGACGGTGCCGAGCACCGACGTCGCGGCGAAGACCATCGTCCCCAGCAGCGAGAGTGAGAAGGGCACCCGATGCAGGCGGATCGTCCGCCAGAGCACGCGAGCACCCCGGACGTAGAGCGAGGACACGAACCACCCGAGGACGACGACCGAGAGCCCGGCCGAGGGTACCGACGGGGTGCGTCGCCCCCCACCGAGTTCTCACCCCACTGCGCAGCGCCACTCATCGTGATGGTCGTCGGCCGAGTTCAGGTGCGGGATCACGGCGGCTTCGCCAGGACCTCAGGACCACGATCGGTGATGGTCGTCGGGTGCGTTCCTCTGCGGGATCACGGCGGCTTCGCCAGGACCTCGGGACCACGATCGGTGATGGTCGTCGGGTGCGTTCCTGTGCGGGATCATGGTGGACCCCCGGTATCTCTCCGACGGAGCGTTTCCCGTGCTGCACGACGAGCCCGACGGCCTGGACCCACACCGTTTCCCGGTCGATCCCTGGCGACTGGTGGAGGTCGAGCCCTCGACGAGCGATCTCGGGGTGACCGAGACCGTCTTCGCCATCGGCAACGGCTACCTCGGCATGCGTGCGAACCCGGAGGAGGGTCGCGAGTCCCACAGCCACGGCACCTTCCTGAACGGCTTCCACGAGACCTGGGACATCCGCCACGCCGAGGAGGCGTACGGGTTCGCCCAGACCGGGCAGACGATCGTCAACGTTCCGGATGCCAAGGTCATCAAGCTCTACGTCAACGACGAGCCGCTGTTGCTCCCCGAGGCCGACCTCGTGTCCTACGAACGGGCGCTGTGCTTCGCGACCGGCCGGTACACGCGCGAGCTCGTGTGGCGGACCCCCTCCGGAACCCACGTCCGAGTGTCGTCCTCACGGATGTGCAGCTTCGAGCACCGCCACCTCGCGCTGTTCACCTTCGAGGTCGAGCTGCTCGACCACCGGGCGCCGGTCGTGATCTCCTCGCAGCTGCTCAACCGCCAGGAGGGGGGCGACGAGTACGACGTGAGCGACGCGGCCCTGGGCGAGGGCGGCGAGGGGATGGACGATCCCCGCCGCGCCCGGTCGTTCGACCACCGCGTGCTGCAGCCTCGGGTCCAGCGGGTCGACGGCGACCGGGCGATCCTCGGCTACCGGGCACGCAACAGCCGCATGACCCTCGCCTGCGGCGTCGACCACGAGATCGACTGCGCCGATGAGCTCGACGTCGTCACCTTCGCCGAGGAGGACCTCTCGAAGACGGTGATCACGGTCGATGCGCAGCCCGGCCGACCGATCCGCATCGCGAAGTACGCCGCCTATCACTCGTCGCGTGGCGTGCCGGCCGGTGAGCTGGCCGATCGCTGCACCCGCACCCTCCACCGGGCTCGGACGACCGGCGTGGCCGGCCTCCAGGAGCAACAGCGGGAGTGGCTCGACGACTTCTGGGACTCGGGCGACGTCCGCATCGACGGCGCCCCGGCGATCCAGCAGGCCGTGCGGTGGAACCTCTTCCAGGTCGCTCAGGCCTCCGCTCGGGTGGATGGCGCCGGCGTGCCCGCCAAGGGGCTGACCGGCCAGGGCTACGAGGGCCACTACTTCTGGGACATGGACGTCTACGTCCAGCCGTTCCTGAGCTACGCCCAGCCCGTCGTCGCCCGCAACCTCGTGCGGTTCCGACATCGGATGCTGGACGACGCCCGGCGCCGGGCCCGAGACCTCAACCAGTCCGGTGCGCTGTTTCCGTGGCGCACGATCAACGGCGAGGAGGCCTCCGCCTACTACGCCGCCGGCACGGCGCAGTACCACATCAACGCCGACATCATCTACGCCCTCCACCGGTACCTGAAGGCGACCGGGGACGACGAGCTGCGACGGGGGCCTGGCGCCGAGCTCCTCGTCGAGACCGCCCGCATGTGGGAGGACCTCGGGTTCCACAGCGAGGCCGACGGTCACTTCCACATCCACGGGGTGACCGGTCCCGACGAGTACACGACCGTCGTCAACGACAACCTCTTCACGAACGCGATGGCCCGCTTCAACCTGGGGCTCGCGGCGAGCACCGTGAACGACCTCGCCGAGAACGACCCGGACGCGCATGCCCGGCTCGTGGAGCACACCGGGCTGACCGAGGACGAACCGGCCGCGTGGACCCGTGCGGCGGAGGCGATGTACTTCGTCTACGACCACGAGCTCGGCATCCACCCGCAGGACGATGCGTTCCTGGGCCGTGAGCGATGGGACTTCGAGGGCACGCCCCGCGACCGGTACCCGCTCCTGCTCAACTACCACCCGCTGGTCATCTACCGCTTCCAGGTCCTGAAGCAGGCCGACGTGGTGCTGGCGATGTTCCTCCTCGGCGAGCACTTCTCCACGGAGCAGAAGCGACGCAACTTCGAGTACTACGACCCGATCACCACGGGCGACTCGTCGCTGTCACCGTGCACGCAGTCGATCATCGCCGCGGAGATCGCCGAGCACGAGCTGGCCCGCCGCTACTTCTCGCTCGCCCTCTACATGGACCTCTGCGACATCCACGGCAACACCGCCGACGGCGTGCACGTCGCCTGCACCGGCGCGGTGTGGATGGCTCTGGTGCAGGGGTTCGCCGGCATGCGCGACCACCACGGGCTGTCCTTCGACCCACGGCTCCCACCGACGTGGGACGGGATGAGCTTCAACCTGGGCTGGCGGGGTCGCCGGATCGAGGTGTCGCTCGCGAGGGGCGAGATCAGCCTGCGGCTGGTCGGGGCGGGTGAGCCCGTCGAGGTGCTGGTGCACGGCGACGAGGTCCAGCTGCGACCCGACGAGACCGTGACCGTCGATGCGCCGACGCAGGCCCCCAACGGCGCGACCTGAGGTTCAGGCGCTGGCAGGTGCCAAGCCGAGGTTGGTGTGGATCTCGCGGGTCGCCGTCGATCGGTTGAGCGTGTAGAGGTGCAGCCCGGGAGCGCCCCGCTCGAGCAGGTCGGCACACAGCTGGGTGGCCACCTCGATGCCGATGCGGCGGACCTCGGCCGGATCGTCCGCGGCGTGCACCCGGTCGGCGAGCCACGCCGGGAAGTCCGCGCCGCTCAGCTCCGCCATGCGCTGGACCTGTCCGGCGTTGGTGACCGGCATGATCCCGGGCACGACCGGCGTGTCGCAGCCGAGCGCTGCGAGCTCGTCGACCATCCGGACGTAGTGCTCGGCCTCGAAGAAGAACTGCGTCACGCCGAAGTCGGCGCCCTGCAGCTTGTCGGCGAGGAACCGGCGGTCGCTGTCGCGATCGGGAGAACGGGGGTGGAGCTCGGGATGGGCGGCCACACCGATCGAGAAGTTGCCGGTCTCGCGGATCAGGTCGACCAGCTCGCTGGCGAAGGCGAACTCGCTCTCGGCGGAGGAGCCGTCCGTGGGAGCGTCACCGCCGAGGGCCAGGATGTTCTCGACACCGGCCTCGGCGTAGTCGTCGAGGATCTCCCGAATCTCCGCCCTCGTGTGTCCCACGCAGGTCAGGTGGGCCATCGGCGTGATCTGGGTCTCCTTGCGGACCCAGCGGACCACCGACCGCGTCCGGTCCCGGGTCGAGCCCCCGGCGCCGTAGGTGACGGACACGAAGGATGGGCCGAGTGACTCGAGCTCGGCGATGGTCCGGCCGAGGGTCAGCGCGGCCGAGTCGGTCTTGGGCGGGAAGAACTCGAAGGAGATCGTCGGACGATCCCCGAGCAGGTCAGCGATCCGTGTCACGACCACGGAGGGTAACGGTGCCGAGCCCAATGAGGGAACGACGGCCGCACCACGCTGTGTCGTCAGCGCCGGTCGGACGAGAGGACGCGCGTGCCGGCGTCGGGCAGGGTGAGCTCCTCGAAGGATGCGGCAGGCCCCGGGCGGTGGAACAGGTACCCCTGCGCCAGCCCGCATCCGAGCTCGACGAGCCGGGTGGCGACCTCCTCGGTCTCCACTCCCTCGGCGATCACCTGCAGGTCCAGGGCACGGCCGAGCTCGACGACCGCCGAGGCGATCGCTGCGTTCGCGCCGTCGATGCCGAGGTCGGTGATGAAGCTGCGGTCGAGCTTCACGACGTCGATGGGCAGGTCCCGGAGGTGGCCGAGCGATGAGTGGCCCGTACCGAAGTCGTCGACGGCCAGTCGGACGCCCAGGCTCCGGAGGCGGTGCAGCGCCGACACGGTGTGGTCGATGCTGCCCATGAGCGCGGTCTCGGTGATCTCGAGCACGACCCAGTGCGGGTCGATGCGGTGATGCTCGAGGGTGTTCCCGACCATCGCCGGGAATCCGCTGTGCGCGAGCTGTCGGGGGGAGACGTTCACGGTGACGCTCAGCTTCTTCCCCGCCCGCTGCCACGCGCTGAGCTGCGCCATCGCGAGATCGAGCACCTGTTCGCCGAGCTCGACGACGACACCGGTGCGTTCGGCGACATCGACGAACCGGCCGGGGTTGACGAGGCCCTCGGTCGGGTGCTGCCACCGCACGAGGGCCTCCGCGCCCACGACGTGGCCCTTCACCAGGTCCCTGATCGCCTGGTAGTGCAGCACGAACTGCTGCTCGCGCAGCGCCCGACGGAGCCCGGTCTCGAGCGACAACTGCTCCTGGGCGCGGTCCCGCAGGGCGGAGTCGAAGATCTCGTACCGGTTCCGGCCGAGTGCCTTGGCGTGGTACGCCGCCGTGTCGGCCTCGCGAAGGAGGTCGTCGGCCGTCGAGCCCGGCTCGCTGACGGCCACGCCGACCGACGCCGACACCTGCAGCTCACGGCCCGCGATCACGACGGGGTCGGACAGCAGTCGCGAGATGCGCTTCGCGAGGCCCTCCGCCTCCTCGAGGTCGGCGTCGACGAGCAGGACGACGAACTCGTCGCCACCGAGCCGACCGACCATGCCACCGGTGCGGACGGACCGACGGAGCCGTTCGGCGACCACCCGGAGGAGGTCGTCACCGGCCGCGTGGCCGAGGGAGTCGTTGACCAGCTTGAACTGGTCGAGGTCGAGCAACAGCAGCGCGACCCGCCGGTCGTCGGTGAGCAGGCGCATGAGCTGTTGCCGCAGCTCCGCGCGGTTGGACAGCCCGGTCAGCTCATCGGTGGTCGCCCGGTCCCGCAGGCGGGCGGTCAGCCGACGCTCCTCGGTGACGTCGCGTCCGACGAGGTACACCTCGCCGTCGGGTGCGCGCGAGGCGGTCCACATGAGGAGGTGCCGACCGAAGGAGTCCACCGGGCGTTCGAGCGTCAGCTCGTCACCGGCCGGGATCGACCGCAGCTGGTCCGCGAAGTCGGCGTCCCAGATCTCGCTCGCGGCACGCCCGATCGGCTCGATCCCATCGGACTCCAGGAAGGTGACCGCCTGCTGGTTGGCGTCGGCGATGCGCAGGTCCTGGTCGAGGACGACGAAGAGCTCGGCGGCGGCGTCGAAGAACCGCCGGGTCCGGACGAGCTGGCGCTCGTGCGCGAGTCGATCGGTGACGTCGCGGTGCAGGGAGATGACGCTCTTCGTCTCGGGATCGAGGATGAACTTCATGTCGAAGTCGAGCCAGTCGTGTTCGCTCCGACCCCAGACCCGGGCTCGGCGGGACACCTCGGTCCCGGGAGTCAGGGTGGCGAGGGCTCGCAGCAGCTCGTCCCGGTCATCCGGATGCAGGAAGTCGGCAGCAGTTCGTCCGACCAGCTCACCGTGCTCCCAACCATGGTGGGCCACCGCCTCGCTGGCGTAGCTGATCTTCCCGTCGGGTGCGTACACGTAGACGAGGTCGGTGCCGGCATCGAGCAGCGTCTCCAGCCACCGCATCTCGCGCTCTCGACCGACCGCCTCGGTGACGTCACGTCCCACGGCGAAGACGAGGTCCTTGTCGTTGACCGGGAAGAACTTCCAGGAGATGACGACCTCACCGAAGGCAGCGACGTGCCGGATCACGGTCTCCCCGTCGGGGACGACGCCGCGCAGCGCCTGGCGGAGGAGGTCCACCGCCCGCTCGACGTCCTCGCTCTGGATCGTCGAGCGAGCGTCCCACGTGGACAGGTCGACGTCCTCCAAACCGAACAGGGAGATCGACGCCGGGTTGGCGGCGACCACCGCCCCCCGTCGGTCGTACGCGACGAACAGGTCCGATGCCGCCGAGAAGAACCCCTCGACCAGGGATCGAACGTGGCTGTACTCCACCGATCCCCATCGGCACGACGACCCCTGCCGATGAGCGAGCCGGTCTCGTGGCGGACGTGGCGCTCGCCCGGTGCGCACCCCTGCCGATGAGCGAGCGGCCTAGTGGCGGAAGTGGCGCTCGCCCGTGAGCACCATCGCGATGCCGTGCTCGTTGGCTGCGGCGATGACCTCGTCGTCGCGGACCGAGCCACCCGGCTGGACGACAGCGGTGGCACCGGCGGCCGCTGCGGCGTCGATGCCGTCACGGAACGGGAAGAACGCATCGCTGGCGCACGCCCCGCCGACGGCACGTCCGGCAGCCTTGTCGGCGGCGATGCGACTGGCGTCGACCCGGCTCTGTTGGCCGGCCCCGATCCCGACGGCCTGGCCGTCCTTGACGAGCACGATGGCGTTCGAGGTCACCCGAGCGCAGAGGATCCAGGCCAACTCGAGATCGACCCACTCCGCATCGGACGGGGCGCGCTCGGTCGCGACCTGCCACGTCGATCGGTCGGTGGTGATGCCGTCGAGGTCCTGGACGAGGAGCCCGCCGTCGAGCGAGCGCACGTGGAGCGGGCTCGGGGAGGGAGCTGGCGCGGTCAGCACCCGCAGGTTCTTCTTGGCCGTGAGGGCGGCGAGTGCCTCGTCCTCGTAGGCCGGGGCGACGACGACCTCGGTGAAGATCGGGGCGAGCGCCCCCGCCGTCGCCGCGTCCATCGTGCGGTTGACGGCGACGATGCCACCGAAGGCCGAGGTCGAGTCGCCCTCGTGCGCGAGCTGGTAGGCGGCGGGCAAGGTGTCGGCGACGGCGGCGCCGCACGGGTTGGCGTGCTTGATGACCACCGCTGCAGGGCGGTCGCCGAGCTCGTGGACCAGGCGCCAGGCCGACTCGGCGTCGTAGAGGTTCAGGTAGGAGAGCTGTTTGCCGCCGTGCTGGACGGCGTCGTCCCACCAGCTGCGCTCGCCATCGGCCCGGTACCTCGCCCCGTCCTGGTGAGGGTTCTCGCCGTAGCGCAGGTCCTGAACCCGTTCGAGCGCCAGGTGCAGGGTGTCGGGCAGGGCGACGCCCTGGTCGAGCCACCGAACGATCGCCGCGTCGTAGGCGGCCGTGTGCGCGAACGCCGCTCGGGCGAGGCGACGGCGAGTGGCGTCGCCGAGGTGGCCGTCGGCGGCGAGCTCGTCGAGCACCAACCGGTAGTCGGCCGGGTCGACGACGATGCCGACGTGGGCGAAGTTCTTCGCTGCGGCCCGAACCATGGTCGGCCCGCCGATGTCGATGAGCTCGACCGACGGATCGGAGCGGAACGGATAGAGGTTGCAGACGACCAGATCGATCGGGCTGATCCCCTCGCGCTCGAGGTCGGCGAGGTGGCCCGGCACGTCTCGGTCGGCGAGCACGCCGCCGTGGATCCGCGGGTGCAACGTCTTCACCCGCCCGTCGAGCATCTCGGGCGAACCGGTGACCTCGTCGACCTTGGTGACCGGGAGACCGGCCTCGGCGAGGGCACGGGCCGTACCACCGGAGCTGACGAGCTCCCAGCCCAGCTGGACGAGGCCGTGGGCCAGCGTCGTGATGTCGGTCTTGTCGAACACGGAGAGCAGCGCTCGGGGCACGTTCGGAACCTAGCAGTGGTGATCGTCCCCGCTTCGAGGTGCTCTGCTGCCGTACTCTCGACGACCGCACACCACTCGAAGGGGACAGCACCTCCATGGATCAGCTGAAGCAACTCACCCAGGGCCAACAGATCTTCGCCGGCGGCGCCGCGGTCCTGTTCATCGCCTACTTCCTGCCGTGGTTCAGCCTCGACGCCTTCGGCGTGTCCGCCAACGCGAACGGCTCGGACGTCGGCGCGCTGTTCGGCACCATCCCGATGCTGCTCGGTCTGGTCATGCTGGCGGTGATCGTCCTCCGGGCGGTCAAGCCCGACGTGCAGCTGCCGGATCTGCCCTGGCCCCAGGTCACCTTCGGTGTCGGCGTCTTCGCCGGTGCGATGGTGCTCCTCAAGCTGATCATCGGTGAGGACGACGGCGGCCTGGGCATCATCAGCCGCAGCTTCGGCCTCTACCTCGCCACCATCGCCGCCCTCGCCATGGCGGCCGGCGGCTTCCTCGAGTTCCAGCGGGCCAAGAACGAGGCCTGAGCTCCGTTGACTCCCGGGTGGGGCCCCGGAGCCCCACCCTCCTCCCGGTGTCCTCGCCCTGACGGGCTGCGGGCCGGGGCGGTGCCAGCGGGCAGGACCACCAGAACGCGACGAGGCCCGGCACCGAGGGGGTACCGGGCCTCGTCTCGCGTTCGGGTTCGGGTCAGCCGGCCAGGCCCCGGACGACGTCGACCATGAGCTCGCCGGCCTCGGTCGGGTTCTGCCCGACCTTCACGCCGGCGGCCTCCAGGGCCTCCATCTTCGCCGACGCGGTGCCCTGGCCACCGGACACGATGGCGCCGGCGTGGCCCATCTTCTTGCCCGGGGGCGCCGTGACACCGGCGATGTAGGACACCACCGGCTTCGTGACGTTGGCGGTGATGAACTCGGCCGCCTCCTCCTCGGCGGAGCCACCGATCTCGCCGATCATCATGATCGCCTCGGTCGCCGGATCGGCCTCGAAGGCGGCCAGGCAGTCGATGAAGCTCGTACCGGGAACGGGGTCGCCACCGATGCCGACGCAGGTGGTCACACCGATGTCCTGTTGCTTGAGCTCGTACAGCGCCTGGTAGGTCAGCGTGCCGGAGCGGCTCACGATGCCGACCGGACCGCCCTCCTTGGCGATCTCGCCGGCGGTGATGCCGATGTTGCACTTGCCGGGGCTGATGATGCCCGGGCAGTTCGGGCCGAGGAGCCGGGTGTTCGGGAAGTCCCGCTCGAGCTTGTTGTAGAACCAGGCCTCGTCGTGGGCGGGGACGCCCTCGGTGATGACCACGACGAACTCGATGCCGGCCTCGGCGGCCTCCATCACCGCAGCTCGCACACCGGCGGCCGGGATGAAGACGCAGGATGCGGTGGCGCCGGTGGCCTCCTTGGCCTCGGCGACCGAGGCGAAGATCGGGATGCCGTCCACGTCGGTCCCGGCCTTCTTCGGGTTGGTGCCGGCCACCACCTGCGTGCCGTAGTCGCGGTTGCGGAGCCCGTAGAAGCGGCCCTGTGACCCGGTGAGCCCCT
Organism: Actinomycetota bacterium; assembly: GCA_039185015.1. Taxonomy (GTDB): domain Bacteria; phylum Actinomycetota; class Acidimicrobiia; order Acidimicrobiales; family Poriferisodalaceae; genus JBCBSZ01. The sequence goes on along the minus strand of JBCDAU010000038.1, from coordinate 15,610 downwards.
GGTACAGGACCTTGGTGTTCTCGTCGACGAAGATGCTCATGGCGTGCGTTCCTCCGGTCTCAGCTGCCGCTGGCAGCGAGCTCGACGACGGTCCGTGCGGCCTCGAGCATGGTCGGCTTGCTGATCAGTGCGTCGGATTCGTGCTCGGCCAGGATCGCCCGGCCCTCCTCGGCGTTGGTGCCGTCGAGTCGGATGACGATCGGCGAGGTGATCTCGACTCGCCCGAGCGCCTCGACCACGCCGTTGGCGACCTCTTCGCCACGGGTGATGCCGCCGAAGATGTTGATGAAGATGCTCTTCACGCGGGGGTCGTTGTTGATCAACTCGAGCGCGTTGGCCATGACCTCGGCGTTGGCGCCACCGCCGATGTCGAGGAAGTTGGCCGGCTCACCGCCGACCTGGTTGACGACATCGAGCGTGCTCATCGCCAGGCCGGCGCCGTTGGCGATCACGCCGACCGAGCCCTCGAGGCCCACGTACTGCAGGCCCTTCTCCTTGGCCGCCGCTTCTCGTTCGTCGTAGGCCTGCGTGGCGGCGTACTCGTCCCAGCCCTCGTGCCGGTAGTCGGCGTTGCTGTCGAGGGTGACCTTGGCATCGAGGACGTGGACCCGGTTGTCCGGTGTGAGGATCAGCGGGTTGATCTCGACCAGATCGGCGTCGCCCTCGGTGTAGGCGGTGTAGAGCTGGCTGAGGATCTCGACGGCCCCGTCGACCGCCACCGGGTTGAGGTTGGCGGCCTCGACCCACTCGCGACAGGCAGCCTCGCTGAGACCGTCGACCGGGTCGATCCAGATCTTCGAGATGGCGTCGGGGTTCTCGGCGGCCACGGTCTCGATCTCGACACCGCCCTCCGCCGACAGCATCCCGAGGTGGAGCTTCTTGGAGCGGTCGAGCGTGAAGCTGGCGTAGTACTCCTCCGAGATGTCGGAGGCCTTCTCGATCCAGAGGCGCTTGACGATGTGGCCCCGGATGTCGAGCCCGATGATGTTGCCCGCGTGGGTGCGGACGTCGTCGACCGTTCCGGCGAACTTGACGCCACCGGCCTTGCCTCGGCCACCCGTGTGCACCTGGGCCTTCACCATCACCGGCGTGCCGAGGCGCTCGGCGGCTGCGACCGCCTCGTCGACCGTCGTGGCCACCTCACCGGCGGACACGGGCATGCCGAAGGACGCGAAGAACTGCTTGCCCTGATACTCGAAGAGATCCACGCAACAACTCCCTGCTGACGCCGCGGACGCGAGTCGTCGTTTCCGACGGGCATGGTAGGGGACCCGTCACGTCGCGCCGCCACTCGGCGTTCGGCGACGCCGAGTGCCCGTCCCGGCCGGCAGCCGGGCAGACTGTTCGGCGTGGCTTCCCCCCAGGAGCCGACAGGGTCCTCTCGCCGGTTCAGCACCCGAACCCGGGTCATCCTCGGCGTGGTCGCCTTCGTCGGCGCATCCGTGCTGCTGACCCTCGTCACCCTCGGCCCGGCCCGCGACCGAGAGGTCTCGAACCTGGGCGACGACGTGTTCGACCTCGGCAACACGAGGCGCATCGCGGCCGAGATCGACGACCGCGGCCCGATCCTGTTCCCCGACCCCGTGGGCGGCGAGCGCCCGATCTGGGTCAACCACCTCAGCTCGGACATCTCCGAGGGCTGGGTGGCCTTCTCGGCGATCGCCCCGGCGCCCCCCGAGACGTGCGAGGTGACGTGGGACGAGGCAGCGCTCGAGTTCGTGGACTGCCAGGACCGGCGCTACCCGGAGGACGGCGCCGGCCTCGAGCAGTTCGTCGTCGACGTCGACGGCTCGGTCGTGGCGATCGACCTCAACTTCGCCGAGCGCGACGAGCCCATCTTCGACGACGAGGACGACGAGTGATCCGCCGTCCGCCCTACGACGCCGTGGTGGTCGTGTCCTTCGGTGGACCGGAGGGCCCCGACGACGTGCTCCCGTTCCTCGAGAACGTGACGGCCGGCCGGGGGGTGCCCCGCGAGCGCCTCGAGGAGGTCGCCGAGCAGTACCTCGCCTTCGACGGCGTGAGCCCGCTGCCCGCTCACGACCGCCGACTCGTCGAGCTGTTGTCCGACGAGCTCACCCGGCAGGGCCTCGAGCTGCCGGTGTACCTCGGCAACCGGAACTGGCACCCGCTGCTCCCCGACACCGTGGCCCGGATGCGCGACGACGGCGTCGAGCGGGCACTCGCGTTCGTCACCTCGGCGTACTCGTCGTACTCGGGGTGCCGCCAGTACCGCGAGGACATCGACGGCGCCCGCTTCGTCGTCGGTCCGGGAGCGCCCGAGATCCACAAGCTCCGGGCGTTCCACAACCATCCCGGCTTCGTCGAGCCGTTCGTCGACGGCACCCGGGACGCCCTCGGCGAGCTGCCCGGTGCGCGGCTGGTGTTCACGGCGCACTCGGTGCCGATGTCGATGGCCGCCACCTCCGACTACCGGGAGCAGCTCGCCGACACCGCCGGCCTGGTCGCCGGAGCGGTCGGGCACGACGACTGGGACCTCGTGTGGCAGTCCCGGTCGGGTCCACCGCAGATCCCGTGGCTCGAGCCCGACGTCGGCGACCACCTCCGTGATCTCGGAGCGGGAGGCACCGAGACCGTCGTGCTCGTGCCGATCGGCTTCGTCGCCGACCACCAGGAGGTCCGCTTCGACCTCGACACCGAGGCTCGGAGGGTCGCCGAGGAGGCGGGTGTCGAGCTCCGCCGGGTGCCGACGCCAGGCCACGACCCTCGCTACATCGAGATGATCGTCGAGCTCGTCACCGAACGACTCCGTGGCGGTGAGCGGCGAGCACTCGGTGCGCTCGGAGCCCGGCAGGACGTCTGTGGCGTCGGGTGCTGTCCGCGTCCGCAGCGCCCCGGCACCCACGCTCGGTGATCTGATTCGCGCGCTGGTGGTTTCCCCGGTGAACAGCGAGAGGTACAGTCGGACCCACGCGCGGCACCCAACCGGCTCGGACGAGTTCGGGGCCCCGGTGCTGCGGTTCGACGTGCGGGCGGAACGTCGTCGGACCGGAGCATCGGGGCACGCGTTCGCTCACCGCAGCGAAGCTTCGCCCCCGGGCCACTCTCGTCGGTCCTGACGCGACCTGCGGCGCCCACCGCTCGGGCCCGCTGTCAGTTGGCGGATGCGGCCACGTCCGCCGCGTCGATCGCCGCAGCAGCCGCACGGGCCGCTTCCTCGACGGTGATCGCACGGATCTCGGCGGCGTGGTCCATCGACTCCTGCGATGCCCCGTCGACCCGACTCGCCTCACGCTCGGCCCGCTCGACGGCGAAATCGGCCTGTCGGGCGGCCAGCTCGGCGTCGCGCGCCGCACGCTCGGCCGCACGGTGGTCACCGCTGGTCGCAGCGTCGTGGGCGTCGGCGGCTGCAGCCTCCGCCTGGACCCGGGCCCGACGGGCCAGCTCGTCGGGACTGAGCTGGCTGTGATCCCGGGGGTCCTCGGCGTCGAGGCCCGGCTCGCTCGTCGGCGGCTCGGTCGTCGTCGTGGGAGGCGGAGCCGTCGTGGGCGGCTCGGTCATCGTGGGAGGCTCGGTCATCGTGGGAGGCTCGGTCGTCGTGGGCGCCACGGTCTCGTCGACCGGAGCAGGCTCGATCACGTCGACGACGTCGACCGGTGCCGCGGTGGTGGGCGGTGGCGCCGCGACCTGGTCGGTCGGTGCGGGCTCGGTCGGCGCGGGCGCCGCGTCCTGCGCGGGGTCGTCGGTCGGCACCGGGACGACCTCGACGCCGCTGCCGCCGTCGACGGGGCCGACGACGTCGATCGCCGGGACGATGACCGGGCTGGCGGGAGTCGGCCCGACGACCTCGACGATCGGGTCCGAACCGAGCTCGAGCGCGAGGACCGCAGCGGCGATGAGCTGCTCACCCAGGAGCTCGCTGATCTGGCCGGCGAGCTCACCGACCGAGGGGGCGGACGACGTCGACACATCGTTGCTCGGGGCGGCGGCCTCCGCACCCTCCGTCGCTTCGATCGGGGCACCGGGGTCGACCGGGTCGGCAGTGGTCTCGCGCTCGGTGCCAGTGCCGTCACCTTCGGCGAAGACGCCCGTGTCGCGGGGCGCGTTGGATCCCAAGCTGATCCCGACCACGCCCACCGTCAGGGTCGCAACCCCGATGACTACGGTGGTCACGACACCACCACTGGTGCGCGCTGGCCCTGCTGGGACGTCAAACCCACTCCAGCCCACGTCCAGAGAGGTTAGAGAACCGCGGGGCGTGACCAAACGTCGCTGAGGTTCGATTTCTGTAAAGATCGTAACGAGAGTGACGCGACCAGGCCCCTCACACCGCTGAACGCGTCACACTGACCCCCGAAAGGGAGGAGTGCGCGTGCGCGTACTGGTCGTCGAGGACGACACGACCATCGCCGAGCCGTTGGTCACCGGCCTACGCCGGGAGGGATACGACGTCGAGCGCGTCGGCACCGGTGAGGAAGCCCTCGCCGATGACGGCCACGACCTCGTCCTGCTCGACCTCGGTCTTCCCGACCTCGACGGCCGCGTGGTCTGCCGTCGCCTCCGGGGCCGCTCCGAGGTGCCCATCATCGTGATCTCGGCTCGTTCCGACGAGATCGACCGGGTCCAGCTCCTGGAGCTCGGTGCCGATGACTACCTCGTCAAGCCGTTCGGCTTCCGGGAGCTCGTCGCCCGCATCAGCGCGGTCACCCGCCGCAGCCGGGCCACGACCGTGCCCACCGGTGACGTCGGTTCCCAGGACCTCGGTGACCTCCAGATCGACCGACGCCAGCGCAAGGTCACCGTCGAGGGCGACGAGATCCAGCTCACCCCCAAGGAGTTCGACCTCCTGAGCCACCTCGCCGAGGACCCCGGCGCCGTCCGTACCCGTGAGGACATCCTCCGCGCCGTCTGGAACGAGAACTGGTGGGGTTCGACGCGGACCCTCGACGTCCACGTCGCGGGCCTGCGCCGCAAGCTCGGACGACCGGAGCTCATCGAGACGGTCAGGGGCGTCGGCTTCCGGCTGGTACCTGAGGCGTGACCCGTCGGATCCTCCTCGGCTACATGGTCGTCACCTTCGTGGCGCTCCTGGTCGTGGAGATCCCGCTCGGCATCGCCGCCGCACAACTCGAACGCGACCGGTTCTCCACCAACACCGAGAAGGCGGCCGAGGCCATCGCCGCGACCTTCGCCACCAACGTCGAGGACGACCTCCCTCCCTTCGTCGCCCGGCGGACGGCGCAGACGCAGGTGGTCCGCACCGGCGGCCGGGTGGTCATCGTCGACCCCGGGCTCCTCATCGTGGCCGACACCTCGCCCGGCACCGAGCTCACGCCCGAGTCGATGAACGCCATCGAGAGCGCGCTGATCGGTGAGGTCACGACCCAGACACGCCGCGATGCCGACGGGCGGGAGATGGTCTTCTCCACGGTGCCGGCGACCACCGTCGACGGCACCGTCGGCGTCATCGAGCTCAGTGAGCCGGTCGGGCAGCTCAACGACCGGATCCGGCGGGTCTGGCTCATCCTCGCCGCCCTCGGCGTGCTCGTCCTCGGCATCTCCGCCATCGTCGGCTGGGGCATCGCTCGCTCGGTGAGCCGCCCGATCCGTCGCCTCCAGGAGGCGACCGGCCGACTGGCAGACGGTGACCTCCACGCCCGGGTCGACATCGGCGCCGCCCCGAGCGACCTTCGCGAGTTCGCCCTGGTCCTCCAGGACACCACCGACCGGCTCCACACGACGCTGGAACGGCAGCGCTCGTTCCTCGCGGACGCCTCCCACCAGCTGCGCACGCCGCTCACCGCCCTTCGGCTCCGGCTCGAGAACGTCGAGCCGTCGGTGGACCCCGACGCTCGGAGCGACATCGAGGCGGCGATCGACGAGACCGAGCGGCTCACCGAGCTCGTCGGCCAGCTCCTCCGCCTCGCCAAGGCCGAGGAGGAGGCGACCGAACCGGTCGCCGTCGACCTCACCGAGATCGCTCGCGAGCGGCGCGACATCTGGGAAGCCCTCGCCGAGGAGCAGGGCGTCGAGCTGCGCCTCGACGACAGCGAGGGTTCGGTCGCCGCCAACGCCGTGCCCGGTGCGGTCGAGCAGATCCTCGACAACTACCTCTCCAACGCACTCGCCGTCTCCCCGGTCGGCTCGACGATCCAGCTGTCGACCGGTCGGAGCGAGCGGGGGTACCAGGAGCTCCACGTGATCGACGAGGGCCCGGGTCTCGACGACGAGAGCCTCGAACGGGCCTTCGACCGCTTCTGGCGCGGCGACCCCTCCACCCCGGGCACCGGCATCGGCCTGCCCATCGTCGCGATGCTCGCCCGGGCGTCGGGTGGTCGAGCCGAGCTGCGCCGGGCCGAGAGCGGCGGGGTCGATGCGGTCTGCGTGCTGCCGGCGGCGTCGCGTCCGGTGCCCACTCGACGCACGCCCGTCAGCGTCTGAGCCGAGCCCGCCCCCGCTGACGCGGCCGTGGCTCTCGGGCCTCGTCGACGGTCGGTCCTACGCCGCCGGGTCGTCGACCGAACGACGGCGCTCGCGCTCCCACCGAGCGATCTCCTCGCCCATCGACGTCGTCGGCGGTCCGGACACGAACGGCCAGAGCTCCTCGGAGATCCCGCGCCACGGCCCCGTCGCGTGGAGGTCGCCGAAGATCGCGTAGAGCCCGAGGTTGATCCGTTGGATGATGACGAAGCTCGGCGGCACGTTCGCCGACTTGGTCAGCTCGACGTGCTCCTCGTCGGCGCGGAACATGCGCCGAACGGTGTCGGAGGCGAACTCCGGCGTGATCGTGTACTCGTCGCCGTCATAGAGCACGAAGTCGTAGAAGTGGGCGAAGTAGTCCTCGACGGCCTCGTCGCTGAATCGCTCGGACTCACGGAGGAGTCCCGCGTCGCGCAGCACCCGCCGGAACGCCGGGATGTCGCGCTCGAGGACCATCGTCTCGATCAACGCCTCGAACACCTCAACCTCAGACGGCTCGAAGTGCTTCACGAGGCCGAAGTCGAGGAACGTGACACGCCCCCCGGGATGGAAGAGGTAGTTACCCGGGTGGGGGTCGCCGTTGAACGCCCGCAGTTGGTAGAGGCTGCCGAACGCGAAGCGGTAGATCGTCTCGGCCGCCCGGTCCCGCTCCTCTTGCGACCAGGTGCGCGCGGTGGCGAAGTCGACGCCGTCGACCAGCTCGCTCGTGAGGACCCGTCGGGTCGACAGCTCGGGCACCACCTCGGGGATGTGGATGTACGGGTGCCCGGCGTAGGCCTCGGCGAAGAAGCGCTGGTTCCGCGCCTCCTGTACGTAGTCGAGCTCCTCGACGAGGCGCTCCCGCAGCTCGTCGACGATCGCCTCGGTCTCGAGCCCGGGGAACGCGGTGCCGAGACCACCGAAGATCCAGTCGGCGGCCCGCAGGTCGGCCTCGATCGCGTCGTCGACGCCCGGGTACTGGACCTTGACCGCGACCGCGCGGCCGTCACGGGTCATCGCTCGATGGACCTGCCCGATCGACGCCGACGCGATCGGCACGGGGTCCCACTCGGCGAAGAGCTCGTCGGGCGGGCCGCCGAGCTCCCGCTCGATCTGCTCGGCGACGAGCTCGGGCGCCATCGGCGGTGCCGAGGTCTGCAGCTCCGCGAGGGCGAGGCGGACCGGCTCGGGCAGGCCCTGGTCGAGGAAGCTGGCCAGCTGGCCGATCTTCATCATGGCGCCCTTCATCCCCCCGAGGGTGTCCCGCACCGACTCGGCGGTCCGGAGCTGGAACTCCTCGTCGAGCTCGACCTTCCGCTCGGCGGAGGCGAACACCTGGCGGGCCCGGGTGAGCGCCAGATCGCCACCGGTCCGGGCACCGACGCCGGCCAGCGCGAGGTTCCGGCTGCCCTGGTTCATGTGCGTGACCGGGCCGGACCGGGCGCGGCCGAACCACCAGGCCAACCCACCGAGCGCGAGGAGGAGGAGCAGCGGGCGCACACGCACGGTCCTCAGGGTGCAGCGGCCACCGCCGCCGCGCAACGCGAGAGCGGGGTGGATCGCGATCTGCCCACGCCGCCCACGACCGGTGCCGAACACCGACCGCACCGCAGATGGCGCGAGCTGGGCCCGGTCGGTCCCCCGGTGGCTCAGCGGCGTTCGAGCTTGGCCCAGGACAACAGCAGGCGCTTCTCACCGACGTCGAGGAAGTTGACGACCACCTCGGCGTTCTCGCCCTCGCCGACGATGTCGAGGATCACCCCGTCGCCGAAGGTGCCGTGGGTGACGTCGTCGCCGGCGCGCAGACCGCCGGTGCCACCGGACGGCGTGGCTGCCGCTCCGGCCTCCATGGCCTTCTCGACCATGCGCTCCCTCGCCTTCTCCCGCCGGGCCCGGCGACGTTCGGCCCGGTCGCCCGGATCCCCGAGCACGGCGAGCGCCCGCTCGTGGATGTCGGCGTCGGGAGCGACTCGCCGCGGGGTCCAGTCGTCGTCGCGTGAGCGCATCGACGCCCGACCCGACGAGCGCGACTGCCCACGTTGCTCGACGAGCTCCTCGGGCAGCTCGCCGAGGAAGCGGCTCGGCGGGTTGTACTGCGTCGAGCCGAACAGCGACCGCGACCAGGCGTAGGAGAGGTGCAGCTTCTCCCGAGCCCGGGTGATGCCCACGTAGCAGAGGCGGCGCTCCTCCTCGAGCTCGTCCGGCTCGGTGAGCGCCCGAACGTGCGGGAAGACCCCGTCCTCCAGGCCGAGGATGAACACGACCGGGAACTCGAGGCCCTTCGCGCTGTGGAGGGTCATCAGCACGACCTGCGAGTCGTCGGCGTCGATGCCGTCGGTGTCCGCGACCAGGCTGACCTGCTCGAGGAACTCCTCGGCGGTCTCGAACGACTCGGCGTTGCCGATGAGCTCGGCGAGGTTCTCCATGCGGCCCTCGGCCTCGATCGACCGCTCGGCCCGCAGCTCGTCGAGGTAACCGGAGCGCTCGAGCGCCTCGCGCAGGAGCGTGGCGGGGCCGCGCTCGGCTTCGGCGGCGAGGTGGTCGCGCAGCCCGAGGAACTCCATGATCCCCTTGAGGGCCCGGCCCGAGACCCCGGCCTCCTCGGGCACCCGGAGCGCCTCGATGAACGGCAGGGAGTGGGCGTTGGCGTAGGCATCGATCTTGGCGATCGAGCCGTCACCGACACCTCGCTTGGGGGTGTTGACCACCCGCTTGACGCTGACCTCGTCGGTCGGGTTCACGACGGCCCGTAGGTAGGCGAGCGCGTCCTTCACCTCGCGGCGGTCGTAGAAGCGGGTGCCACCGATGACCTTGTACGGCACACCGAGGCCGACGAGTCGCTCCTCCAACACGCGGCTCTGCGCGTTGGTGCGGAAGAACACGGCGATGTCGGACCAGCGCAGCTCGCCGCCGTCGTGGAGGCGGGCGATCTCCGAGGCCACCCACGAGGCCTCGTCGGACTCGTCGTCGGCGGCGTAGAGGGTGATCGGATCGCCGGGACCCTGGTCGGTCCACAGCTCCTTCGGCTTACGACCCTGGTTGTTGGCGATGACCGAGTTGGCGGCGTCGAGGATGGTCTGGGTCGATCGATAGTTCTGGTCCAGGACGATCGTGGTGGCGTCCGGGAAGGCGTCCTCGAACTGCAGGATGTTCCGGATGTCGGCGCCACGAAATCGGTAAATTGACTGGTCTCCGTCACCGACGACGCAGACGTTCCGGTGCTCGGCGCCGAGCTGGAGCACGATCTCGTTCTGGGCGGCGTTGGTGTCCTGGTACTCGTCGACCAGCACGTGCTTGAACCGACGGCGGTACGTGTCGAGCACCTCGGGCTCGGTGCGGAGGAGCTCGACGGTGACGGTCAGCAGGTCGTCGAAGTCCATCGCTCCGGCGGCACGGAGGCGGCGCTGGTACTCGGCGTAGGCGTCGGAGATCTTGCGCTCGAAGATGTTGGACGCCCGGTCGGCGTAGGTGACCGGGTCGACCAGGTCGTTCTTCAGCGCCGAGATCTGGGCGTGGATCGACCGAGGCGGGAACCGCTTGGAATCGAGGTTGAGGTCGCGCAGGACGTACCCGGTCAACCGAACGGCATCGGCCTGGTCGTAGATCGAGAACGCGGAGGGGTAGCCGAGCCGCTCGGCGTCGCGACGCAGGATGCGAACGCACGCCGAGTGGAACGTCGACACCCACATCCGCTCGGCGACCGGGCCGACCAACGCGCCGACGCGGTCGCGCATCTCGCCGGCCGCCTTGTTGGTGAAGGTGATGGCGAGGATCTCGAACGGGGAGAGCTCGTCGGCACGGATGAGATGGGCGATCCGGTGGGTCAACACCCTGGTCTTGCCCGACCCGGCGCCGGCCACGACGAGGAGCGGACCACCCCGGTGCACGACGGCGTCGTGCTGGGCCGGGTTGAGCCCCTCGGTGAGGTCGTCGCTGCCGAACGGGTCCATCCGGTCCGACCCTATCCGGAGGGTGAGCGCCGCCCCGGGACGCCATACGATCTGGACTCGTGGGGAGCTGGAGCGAGGCCGAGCAGGACGCGATCCGGTCTGCGCTCCGCAGCGAGCAGACGATCGACATCACCACGACGGGCCGCCGATCGGGCCTCCCCCGCCGCATCGAGATCTGGTTCTGCGACGTCGACGGCGAGATCATCATCACGGGCACCGTCAGCGACCACGACCCCGGCACCACCTACCCGCGGGACTGGCTCGCCAACCTGGCGGGCGACCCGATGCTCACCTTCCACCTGAAGCAGTCCATCCACGCCGACCTGCCCGCCGAGGCCGAGATCGTGCGGGACCCGGAGCGTCGGCGGCGGTTGCTGTCGGCCCCGGCGACCCGCTGGTACCGGGAGCAGGGCGAGTCGATCGACGACCTCGTCGCCGGTGCGCCGCTGGTGTCGATCCGCTTCGTCGGCGACGCCGCGTGGCTGAACGAGTAGGGGGCCGGCCGCCACTACGGTGACGACCCGATGCGTCGACTCCGCACCTGGCTCGGTGGCGAGCCGCTGCTCCCCGTCGGCGTGCTCGCCGGCCTCAACCTCGTCGACGAGTTCGACCGCATCGCCTTCGCGACGCTCACCCCCGAGATCCGCGATGCGTTCGGCACCGACGACGAAGTGATCAACTCCATCGCGACCCTCGCTGCGGTGACCGTGCTGGTCAGCGCAGGACCGACCGGGCGGTTGGCGGACCGAATGTCCCGGGTCGTGCTCACCTGGTTCGCCGCCGTGCTGTGGGGCATCGCGAGCCTGATGACCGGCCTCGTACCGACGCTCGGTCTGCTGCTCGTCGTCCGGATCCTCTCGGGCATCGGCAGGAACGCCAACGAGATCATCCATCCGAGCATCCTCACCGACCTCTACCCCCCGCAGAGCCACCCCCGCGTCTTCCTGCTGCACCGGTTGGCGAACCCGGTCGCGCAGGGATCGGGCATCCTCGCCGGCCTCCTCGGCGGGAGCATCGGGTGGGAGTGGACGTTCGTCGTCCTGGCCGCGCCGACGTTCCTGCTCGCCATGCTCCTCGTCAAGATCGAGGAGCCCCCGCGGCGTGGCGTCCAGGGCGAGCGTCGCGAGCTGGGCTTACTCGCGGCGATCGGTGAGCTCCGGAAGGTCCGCAGCCTGCGTCGCTTCTGGGCGACGGCGTTCTTCCTCGCCGCGTCCGCGGTCGGGATCTTCCAGCTGATCTCGGTCTACTTCGAGGAGATCTTCGACTTCGGCCCCGAGGCGCGGGGCTTCACCCAGTTCCTCGTCGGCATCGGCTGGATCACGGGGATCTTCATCGGCGCCCGTGCGGTCGACGGTCGGACGACCGCCGAGGCTGCACCGCGGATGGCGGTCATCTGCGCCGGAGGCTTCGGCGTGCTGGCGCTCGGTGCGCTCGGACTGGCCGCGTCCCCCGTCGCCTGGGTGGCGCTGATCGCGACGACGATCATGTCGTCGGGCAACGGTGTCTGGCAGGCCCCGTACTTCTCGGCGGTCGGCCGCATCGCGCCCGAGGGCCTCACCGGTCAGGCCTACGCCTCGTCGACGCTCTTCTACGCGATGGGTGCGCTGCTCTCGATCCCGCTGTTCATCCTCGGCGACCGGGTGAGCTACCGGTTGGCCTTCATCGCCGTCGCCGTCCTGGCGCTCGTCGCCACGGCCTTGGCCCGCAGCGTCGCCCCGCTGATCCGGAGCGACCTCGCCGCCCGGGGGGAGTCCGGGTAGACCGATCCGTGCTCGTCGGCCACACTCGTCGTCCAGTGTCTGGCTCCATCGAGCTCCCGCAGGGTTTCAGCGCCTGGGTGGGCAACCTCGGAATCAAGGACGAGACCGACGACATCGCCATCGTCGTCTCGGAGGTCGACGGCGCCGCCGCTGGCGTGTTCACCAAGTCCCGGTTCGCCGGTCCGAGCGTGCTCCGGGCTCGCGATGCCGTCGGTGACGGCAAGCTGCGAGGCACCGTCGTCGTGTCCAAGAACGCCAACGTGGCCAACGGGGCAACCGGCGACCGCGACGCGACGGAGCTCCAGCAGCTGGTCGCCGATCGCATCGGTTGCGATGCCGTCGACGTGGCGATCACCAGCACCGGCGTCATCGGCCGTCCCTACCCGATGGATCGCATCCGGCATGGCCTCGGGCAGGCGGACGGCCTGACCCTGACCACCGGCGCCGAACGTGTCGCCACGGCCATGATGACGACCGACACCCACCCGAAGGTGGCCTCGGCCACGGCGGGCGCAGCGACCGTCGTCGGTGTCGCCAAGGGCGTCGGGATGATCGAGCCCGACATGGCGACGATGCTGGCCATGATCTACACCGACGCCGAGATCTCGGCCGACGAGCTCGACCGTCGCTTCCGACGCATCGTCGACGTCACGTTCAACAGCCTCAGCGTGGACACCGACACCTCGACCTCCGACACCGCGCTGGTCCTCGCGAACGGTCTCGCCGGTCCGGTCGACGACGACGAGCTCGAGTGGGCGCTCCGCGAGGTCTGCACCGACCTCACCCGCCAGCTCGCCTCCGACGGCGAGGGCGCCACGAAGCTGCTGATCGTCGACGTGCTCGGCGGACGCGACGCCAACCAGGCCCGCCGTGTCGCCAAGACCATCGTCAACTCACCGCTGGTCAAGACCGCCGTCCACGGTGCCGACCCCAACTGGGGCCGCGTGGTCATGGCGATCGGGAAGTGCTCGGACGACGAGGACATCGATCCGGACCGGGTGGTCGTCCGCTTCGGCGGTGTCGAGGTCTACCCCCGACAGGCCGACGCCGACGTGCTGCGCGGGCTCGAGGAGTACCTGCAGGGCGACGAGGTCGTGATCGCCGCCGACCTCGGGATCGGCTCCGGGACGTGGCGGGTCTACGGCTGCGACCTCTCCGACGGCTACGTCCGCATCAACGCCGATTACACGACCTGAGCGACGGCCTCCCGCCGATCAGGGAGCGGCGCTGATGAAGACGGGGATCTCCCGGTCGGTCTTGGCCTGGTACTCGGCGTAGGGCGGGTACACGCTGACGCCCCGGTCGAACCAGGCCGCTCGCTCGTCGCCCTCGACCATCCGAACCGTCGTCGCGAACGGCTCCGGACCGTCCTGGATCATCACCGACTGGTCGGCGACCAGGTTGTGGAACCAGCCCGGATGCTCCGGAGCCCCGCCCTTGGAGGCGATGAGGGCGTACTCGCCCTCGTGCTCGACCCGCATGAGCGCGATCTTGCGGACCTTGCCGCTCTTGTGGCCGTTCATCGTCACGATGATCACCGGGATGCCGGTGTCGCGCAGCGTGTTGGCGCGGGTCCCACCCGACGCCTCGTACTCGGCGACCTGGTCGTTGACCCACTCCCAGGCGCCCGGTTCGAACTCACCCTCGATCGTCATGCGGCGAACCTATCCGGCGTCCACGCCCTCGTCGGTCCGGCGACGGATGTCGTCGGCGGTGAGCCCACCGCGGGCCGGGCGCACGAAGACCTCGGCCGGCGGGTCGGCGACGCCCCGCTCCGGATAGGGATCGTCACCGGTCACCTGGATGACCTTCCGATAGTCGGCGGTACCGACGTCGATCCCCTTCTCCATCATCCAGGGCAACGGTGACCAGGCGTTCATGTAGTGGTTCACGAGCGCCCGCCGACCACGGTCGCTGCGGTTCCGGAACGAGCGGTGCAGCAGGTAGCCGTTGAAGAAGACGACCGCACCGGCTCGCACCTCGACCGGCACCGCACCCGCATCGTCGAAGCCGTAGGCCTCATCCGCCGGATCGAACTCGTCGGGGCGGCCGTGGTCCCTCGTGGGGTGGATCTTCCCGGGGCGGTGCGAGCCGGGGAGCACCCAGAGGCAGCCGTTGTCGAGATCGGCGTCGTCGAGGGCGTACCAGGCACCGACCAACGATCGATCACGGGTCGGGATGAAGCGCTCGTCCTGGTGCCACGCCTGGCCCTGCAGGCCGGGCGGCTTGAAGAACATCATCGACTGCATGCACTTCACCGCCCCGTCCCACTCGGGCAGATGGGCGCCGGTGATCGTCGAGAGCACCTCGGCGACGCCCGGGTGGCGGACGGCCTCCTGGGCGGTGGGGCTGACCCAGTGCGGGAAGTGGATGGCGAGGATGTCACCGTCGTCGGGCAGGTTCGAGACCGGGTAGTCGCCGTCGATGAAGCGCTGCGCGTCGGCGCAGATCCGGTCGCGTTCGTCGCCGCCGATCAGGTCCTCGACGACGAGATACCCGTCACGCCGGTAGTCCTCGGCCCAGTCCCCCATGTCGGGAGCGTAGATCGAGGGCTGCGCCGACGGCCCAGCGGCCTCACGCCATCAGGATGTTCGGCGTCGGCTGCAGCTCGGCCGGCATGGGACGACCCAACCAGAACCCCTGGAGCAGCTCGACACCCAGCCCGACCACACGGTCGGCCTGCGCCTTCGTCTCGACCCCCTCGGCCAGCACCACGACGCCGAGGTCGCGGCACAGACCGACGACTGCGCCGATGACGGCATCGGAGACGGGCGATGCGTCCTGCACCAGCTGCTTGTCGATCTTGGCGACGTCGGGCTGGATGCGGGCGAGCCGGTTGAGCGAGCCGTAGCCGGCGCCGACGTCGTCGACGGCGATCCGACAACCCTCCTCGCGGTAGTGGCGCAGGATGTGGTCGAGGTGCTCGGGCGACGCATCGGTCCCCTCGGTGACCTCGAACACGATCCGCTCGGGCGCGACCCCGTACCGCTCGGCCGCCGCCCACGTCGTGCGGAGGCAGTGCTCGGGCCGGTAGATGCTCGTCGGCATGAAGTTGATGTAGAGGTCCCGGTCGCCCAGCCAGCCCGCCGAGCCGGCGATCGCCTTCTCGCGGCCGATGCGGTCGAGCACGTCGGTCCAACCGGCCTCGGCGGCCATCGCGAAGGCCTCCTCGGGCCAGACCTCGACGTCGTCGATGACGGTGCGCAGCAGTCCCTCGAAGCCGACGATCGCGTTCGACCGGGCGTCCACGATCGTCTGGTAGTGCGTCGTGAAGCGTTGCTCGTCGAGCAGGACCCGGAGGTGCTCGTGGCGCTGTCGGGCGAGGCGGACCGACAACGGGACGGCGGTGATGAGGCCGGTCAGGTCGTCGGGACCGACGGGCGTCGCGACCCGGACCTCCTCCTGCTCCTGGACGGTGAGCTCGGCAGCGAGCACGTCCTCCACGATGGCCCACACGTGTGAGGGCACACTGGCGACCGC
>JBCDAU010000037.1:0-55017 GCA_039185015.1 Actinomycetota bacterium | reverse complement strand
GGGCCACGGCACCGCTCAGCGGTGCCTCATGTCTTCCGCTCTGGGCGAGCTTCCTCGATGCTCCGCGCCACGTTCGTGGCGCTGCGCATCCGCTCGCTCGCCGGGCCGCTCGGGCCACGGCACCGCTCAGCGGTGCCTCATCCAGCCCGCCAGCAGGTCGCAGGCCTCGACCATGTGCTCGGTGGCGCCGGCGAACGAGAAGCGCACGTACCCGAGGCCGCGGCCGGGGTCGAAGTCGATCCCGGGCGTGGTGGCGACGCCCAGGTCGGTCAGCCAGGCCGAGCACAGCTCGGGCGACGGCAGGCCCAGCTCGCTGACGTCGGCGTAGACGTAGAAGGCGCCGTCGGCCGGCGCGAGTCGATCGAGGCCCAGCTTCGGGAGTCGGTCGAGCAGCACCTCCCGGTTGCGGGCGTAGCGGGCGACGTTCTCCTCGCACTCGTCGTGGCAGCCGAGGGCGGCCAACGCAGCGTGTTGGGAGACGGTCGGTGCGTTGACGACGAGGTTCTGACCCAGTCGCTCGACGGGACGGACCAGATCCTCGGGGAGCACGAGCCAGCCGATCCGCCACCCGGTCATCGACCAGTACTTGGAGAAGCTGTTGACGACCACGGCGTTGGGTGAGCTCGCCGACGCGGTGCCGACCGATCGGCCGTACGTGAGGCCGTGGTAGATCTCGTCGCTGATCAGTCGCACGCCGGCGTCGTCGCACCACGAGGCGAGGGCGGCCAACTCGTCGGCGTCGAGCATGGTGCCCGCGGGGTTGGAGGGACTGGCCACCACCAGGCCGTCGACGGGCCCGGCCGCCTCGACCAGCTCCGGCGTCGGCTGGAAGCGAGTCGATGCGTTGGTCTCGATCTCCACGACCTCGATCCCGAACGCCTCGAGCTGGTTGCGGTAGCAGGGGTACCCGGGAGCCGTGATGGCGACGCGGTCGCCGGCATCGAAGCAAGCGAGCAGCGCGAGCGTGATCCCACCAGACGCTCCCGTCGTGACCACGATCCGTTCGGGGTCGATGACCTGCCCGTACCGGTCCTCGTGGCAGCGGGCGATGCCCTCTCGCAGTGGTGGGATGCCGAGCGCGTCGGTGTAGCCGAGCGCCTCCCGGGCCATCGCGGCCTCGGTCGCTCGGATGGCGCCGGCCGGAGCGCCGGTGCTCGGTTGGCCGACCTCCAGGTGGAGGATCCGTTGGCCGGCGCGCTCGAGCTCGCCGGTCCGGCGGATCACCTCCATGACGTGGAACGGTGGGATCCCGGAGCGGTCGGAGGCGGTGAGCACAGCCAACATCGGAGCACACCGGTGGCGTCGCTGGTCGCATCCGGGCGGCCTCTGCTCGGGCGATGCCGTCGCTCGTGCTCGGGGGCCTCATCCGCTCGGCGGTCCGGCCGACCAACCCGATGTGGAGATCCTCGCCCAGGCCGCGGAGCGGCCCGTCGGTGCCGTGCCCGGACTCGCGATCGTGCTGGTCGTCGGCGTCGTCGTGGTCGCGCTCACGGGCCTGTCCCGATCGTTGGTCGCTGAGCGGGGGACGGATCGTCGTCTGCTCCGGGCGGAACGGAAGGGTCGAGAGCAGGTCGAGGAGGGCTTCCGCGAGGCGATCGTCCTCCGGCTCGTCGACCTCACGCCCGACCCCGAGGCGACGTCGGGTGAGGACGGTGGCGACGCCTCCGAGGCGGTCGACC
The DNA here is from genome assembly GCA_039185015.1 of Actinomycetota bacterium. Lineage (GTDB taxonomy): Bacteria > Actinomycetota > Acidimicrobiia > Acidimicrobiales > Poriferisodalaceae > JBCBSZ01. The sequence continues at coordinate 53,338 of JBCDAU010000037.1, read as the reverse complement.
TGACCGAGGCAGAGCAGATCGACCTCGCCACCTCCATCGACCTCACGGTGGACGATGCCGAGGACGCCCTGGGCGACGACGCTCGACCGGCGGCGGACTGACGTGGTGGAGCGCAGCGAGGTTCAGTCGGAGACCGCGGCCGCCGATGAACCCGACATGGAACGGGTCAGGGATGCGGCGCTGGCAGGTCTACCGGATGCTCCGTGGTTGACCGACGAGGTCGCCGGTGAGCTGGCGCTCAGCCGCAACCGGACCACGGCCATGTTGCACATGGCCCCCGATGCGGTCATCGGCGTGGACCACGACGGCGTGGTCAGCCAGGTCAACAACGCCGCGCTCGAACTCTTCCGTGCGGAGATCCGCGACCTGCTCGGCCTGCCGCTCGCCGACCTGCTCGACGGCGAGTGGCGGCCGCAGCTGGTCCAGCTCCTGCGCTCCGGCGGCGGTCCCCGTGTCCTGCTGCGGGGCGTCGAGTGGGTCGCAGCGCGGGCCGACTCGACGAACGTCCCGGTCGAGGTCTCGCTCGCCCGGACCCCGATCGACGATCAGGTCGCCTACACCGCCTTCGTCCGCGACGTCTCGGACCGGGTCGCCGACCGGGTCCGCCTCGCCAGCCTCGTGACCGAGCTGCAGCACGCCAACCGGCAGGCCGAGGAGGCCAGCCGGGCGAAGAGTGACTTCCTCTCCCGCATGTCCCACGAGCTCCGGACCCCGCTCAACGCGATCCTCGGCTTCGCCGAGCTGCTCGAGCTGGAGGCCTCGGACCTCGACGCCGAGTCGGTCGACCACATCGGCCGTGCGGGCCGGCACCTGCTCGCCCTCGTGGAGGACGTGCTCGACATCAGCCGCATCGAGGCCGGTGGTATCCGTTTGGAGCTCGGCCGCCACGACCCCGAACGGGCGGTGCAGACGGCAGTCGAGATGGCGAGGCGACTGGCGGACGAACACGGTGCGACGATCGAGGTCCGCCATCCGGTCGCGATCTGCGACGTGCTGGTCGACGAGCGACGGCTGGTCCAGGTGATCGTGAACCTGGTGACCAACGGCGTGAAGTACGGCCGCCCGGGCGGCACCGTGGTCGTGGACGGGTGTCGCGTCGCCGACCGGTGGCGGATCACGGTGTCCGACGACGGTCCGGGCATCCCCGCCGACCGGGTCGAGGCGGCGTTCGAGCCGTTCGAACGCTTGGGTGCCGAGGGGACGGCCATCGAGGGCACCGGCGTGGGCCTCGCGCTCACCCGTCAGCTGGTGCACGCGATGGACGGCGGCATCCGGATCGAGTCCGAACCCGGTGCCGGTGCCACCGTCCACGTCGAGCTGCCAGTCATCTGAGTCCCCGCCCGGGTGATCAACTCAGCTGGGCTGCTTGGTGTAGCGCAGGTAGGGCTTCACGGCGGTGAAGCCCGCCGGGAAGCGCTCGGCCGCTTCCTCGTCGGAGACCGCCGGGACGATGATGACGTCCTCGCCGCTCGTCCAGTCGACGGGAGTGGCGACCTTGTGGTTGGCCGTGAGCTGCAGCGAGTCGATGACGCGCAGGATCTCGTCGAAGTTCCGGCCGGTCGACGCCGGGTAGGTGATGATCAGCTTGATCTTCTTGTCGGCCCCGATGACGAACACCGACCGGACCGTCAAGGTGTCGTCGGCGTTCGGGTGGACCATGTCGTAGAGGTCGGACACCGTCCGATCGGGATCGGCGAGCAGCGGGAAGTTCAGTGCCGTGCCCTGCGTCTCCTCGATGTCGCCCTTCCAGGCCTCGTGGTCGACGAGCGGGTCGACGGAGAGCCCGACGACCTTGACGTTGCGACGATCGAACTCGGGCTTCAGGGCCGCCACCCGACCGAGCTCGGTGGTGCAGACCGGCGTGAAGTCCTTCGGGTGGGAGAAGAGCACACCCCAGCCGTCGCCGAGGTACTCGTGGAAGTTGATGGTGCCGGCGGTCGACTCCGCCGTGAAGTCGGGGGCGTCGTCGCCGAGTCGCAGCGCCATGTGGGGATCTCCTTCGCTCACGATGTCGAGGCGAACGCTATCCAGCGATACGGACAAAGTCGATCGATTTGGTCAAGTTTCACACCGGGCTAGCTTGGGCCGATGAAGGTCCTCGTCGTGCACGCCCACCCCGGGCCGGACAGCCTCAGTGCCGCGTTGCGGGACGCCGCCATCGTCGGCCTCGAGCGTGCCGGGCACGAGGTGATCCGCCACGACCTCGTGGCCGATGGGTTCGTCGCCGCCATGAGCGCGGAAGAGCGGGTGGCCTACCACGACCCCCATCCGCCACCGGAGCCGATCGCCGCCCGCTACGCGGCCGACGTCCAGGAGGTCGAGGCCATGGCCTTCGTCTTCCCGACGTGGTGGTTCGGTCCGCCGGCCGTGCTCAAGGGCTGGTTCGACCGGGTGCTCGTCCACGGCGTCGGCTTCGACCTCGACGACGGCAAGCTCTCGAGCCGGCTCCGGCACGTCCGACGGGTCGCCGGCGTGACCACCACCGGCTCGCCGGGCTGGGTCATCCGCCTGTCGGGCGACGGCGGCCGCCGGACGGTGAACCGCACCCTCCGCCTCATGTGCAACCCGCGATGTCGGACGTCGTGGTACGCGCTCCACGGCATCGAGCAGCGGGACCGGGCCGAGTGCGAGGCGTTCGTGCGCCGCGTCGAGGAGGGCTTCGCCGGGTGGTGAGGGCGCTCGTGGTGTACTGCCATCCCTGCGAGGACAGCCTCGTCGCTGCCGCACGCGACGCGGCGATCCGTGGTCTCGATCGCGGCGGGCACGAGGTCCGTCTGGTCGACCTGTACGGCGAGGGGTTCCGCCCCGAGCTCGCCGAGCACGAGTGGCGCGACCACGCGGACGGTCGCCGAGACGCCGACTGCGACCCGCACATCGAGGCGTTGCGGTGGGCCGAGGCCGTGGTGCTCGTCTATCCCACGTGGTGGGGTTCGCAGCCGGCGATGCTCCGGGGCTGGTTCGACCGGGTGTGGACCACCGGTGTCGCCTACGACCTGAGCGACGGACCGACCGGACTCCGGGGCCGCTTGACCAACGTGCGCCGACTGATCGTCGTGACCACCCACGGGAGCTCGAAGCTCCAGAACTCGCTGCAGGGCGAGGCCGGCAAGAAGCTGATCACCCGCGGCCTGCGCGTGCTCCTCCACCCGTTCGCTCGCACGAGGTGGATCGCGCTCTACGGCATCGACCAGGTGGGCAACGACGAGCGCGTGGCGTTCCTCGAGCACGTCGAGGAGCGGCTCGGTCGCCGACGTCTCTGACGAGGTCCTTGCACCTCACGTGACGTGAGGTCGTACGTTCGCCCCATGGGGGCATCTCCGCTGACGAGGATCGGTGAGCTGGCCGACGCCACCGGCGTCACCGTTCGCACGCTTCGCTACTACGAGGAGATCGGGCTGCTCACCCCGGCCGGGCGGACCGATGCCGGGCATCGGCTCTACGGCGCCGCAGAGGTCGAGCGGCTCTACCGGATCTGCCTCCTGCGCCAGCTCGGCCTGCCCCTCGACGGGGTCAGGGCGAGCCTCGAGGACGACGGGGTCGGCCTCGGTGACGTGATCACCGACCACCTCCGGACGCTCGACGCCCGCCTCGCCGCCGAGAACCGCCTGCGAGCCCGGCTCGCCCGACTGGTCGGTGCGCTGAGCGTCGACCCGCAACCCACCGACGAGCTCATCGACGTGCTGGAGGACATGCACATGCTGGACACGAACCTCGACCGACCGATCGCCTCGTTGGTGTACGCCGACCTGGACGCGGCCTACGAGTTCCTCACCACCGCGTTCGGGCTCGGCCCGGGCGAGCTGTTCCGCGACGGTGACGGCAACGTCGTCCACGGCGAGATCGACGTCGGCGGCGGCACCATCTGGCTCCATCCCGAGTCGGCCCGGTGGGGTCTCGCCTCGCCCGCGACCCTCGGTGGATCGGCCTCGTCGATGGTCGTGCTCGTCGACGACGTCGACGCGCACCACGCCCACGCGGCATCGAGCGGCGCCGAGATCCGGTACGCACCGGTCGACCAGGACTACGGCTACCGCGAATACGGCGTCGTCGACTCTGAGGGCCACCTCTGGTCGTTCATGAAGGCGCTCGGGGACTGAGTTCGCCCTAGGAGCCGATCGCTGGGCGGGCGACGTCCTGGCGGCGACGGGGATCGACCTCGGTGTCCTGCCGCTCCTCCATCCACTCGAGGAAGCGGTCCGCGGCGAAGGGCCGTGCGAAGGCGAAGCCCTGGACGAGGTCGCAGCCGAGCTCGTCGAGGAGATGTCCGATCCGCTCGTCCTCCACGCCCTCGGCGACCACCCTCAGCCCGAGGGCATGGCCGAGGTCGACGATCGAGCGGACGACCACCTCGCCGCGGTCGTCGTTGGTCAGGTCGATCACGAACGAGCGGTCGATCTTGAGCTCGTGGATCGGGAGCCGCCGGAGGTAGGACAGCGAGGAGTAGCCCGTGCCGAAGTCGTCGACGGCGAGCCGGACGCCCAGGTCGTTGAGCGACTCGAGCACCGGGATGGTCGCCTCGGGCTCGGCGAGCAGCATCGACTCGGTCAGCTCGAGGTGCAGCACGCCGGGGTCGGTCCCGTGGCGGGCCAGCAGCTCCGACACCTCGATCGTGAACGCCGGGTCGCTGAGATCTCGGGCGGTCAGGTTGACGGCGACGCCGACGTCGTGCCCGGCGTCGCGCCAACGGGCTGCCTGACGGAGCGACTCGTCGAGGACGTGACGGGTGAGCTGGCGCAGCAGACCGAGCTGGTCGGTGAGGTCGATCACATCGGTCGTGGCGACCGGACCGAACTTCGGGTGGTGCCAGCGGGTCAGCGCCTCGACCCACGCGACCTGGCCGGTGCCGGGGTCGAAGATCGGCTGGTAGGCGACGTCGAGCTCCGAGCGACCGATCGCCTCGCGGAGGTCGTGCGACATGCTGAGCCGACGCGGGCTGTTGGTGTCCTCACTCGGGTCGTAGACGCGCCAGCCGACGTGTGCTCGCTTGGCGGCGTACATGGCGACGTCCGCCCGGGCCAGCAGCGTGCCGGCCTCGGTGCCCTGCTGCGGGGCCGTGGCGATGCCGATGCTGGCGCCGATGGCGATCGTCATCCCGTCGTGCTCGATCGGATCGTGCAGCGCGTCGAGGATGCGGTCGGCGACGGCACCCGCTCCCATCCTGCCGGTGCGGGGGAGGAGCAGAGCGAACTCGTCGCCACCCATCCGGGCGACGAGGTCGTCGGGCCGGAGCGCGGATCGGATCCGGATCGCGACCTCCTGCAGCACGAGGTCGCCGGTCTGGTGGCCGAGGGTGTCGTTGACCTCCTTGAACCGGTCGAGATCCATGAGGAGGACGGCGAACTGCCGGTCGGTCGGGTCGTCGAGCAGCGTCCCGATCTCACGCTCGAACATGACGCGGTTGGGCAGGCCGGTGAGCGAGTCGTGAACGGCCTGGTCGGACAGGCGGCGCAGCAGCAGGCCGTTGCTGAGGGTCACCGCGACGTGGTTCACGAACGCCGCGAGCAACTCGGTCTCGGGCTCGCGGAAGGGCTCGACCCCGACGCGACGGTTGGCGACCAGGAACAGGCCGTGGAGATCGGTGCCGAGGTCGAGCTTGGCGACCACGGCGGTGTCGATGCCGCGGGAGCCGAGGAAGTGCGTCGTCGCGAAGTGCCGCTCGGGATCGTCGACGTCGATGAGCTCCGGGCCCCATTCGGGTACCAGCGTCCGCCACTGCTCGGCGTCGCTGAGCGGCGTGCGGCTCAGGCGGCCCTGGTCGTCGACGAAGTACTCGGAGCGCTCGATCTCGCTGCCGGAGTCGAGCACGACGAGCTGCGCCCGTTCGGCTCGGAGGAGCATGCGGGCCTGCGCGAGCGCCTCGGCGACCAGCAGCTCGAGGTGCAGGTTCTTGCCCACCGCGCCCGTGAACTCGTAGAGCTTCGACAGGTCCTGCAGGCGTTGGAGCTGTGAGGTGCTGTTGCGGAGCGCGATGAAGATGCCGATGACGGCGAACAGCGGGAAGATGCCGAGCGGTGGTGAGACGAGGACGAGGGCCGTGATGCCGGCGCCGAGTCCGCTGGCGGTGATGCTCGCGATCGCCTGGATGAGCAGGATCAGCCCGAGCCGCTTCAGGTGATCGTCCTCGAACTGCGAGATCGCCGCCGCGGTGACCATGCCGGCGAGCTGGTTGACGACGAGCACGACGCTGACGACCGCGACCCAGTCGGCGGCGCTCATCGGCTCGGTCGTCCCGAGGATCACGCGCACGAACAGCGATGCGGTCGCGGTCTCGGCGGCGAAGAGGGCGAGGTTGTAGCCGAGCTTCACGCCGCGGGAGCGACGGAACACGAGGAGGGCGACGCCGGACCCGATCAATCGCGACGCGAGGAGCGCGACGGGCGAGAGCAGCACCAGACCGATCGTGAGCGGGAGCTCCACGACCGAGATGCTGTGGGCCTCACGCCGGCCCTCGAGGCTGAAGATGGAGGCGTCGGTCGCCAAGAACGCGACCGTGAGGGCGACGAACCACCCGACCCTTCCGTCGACGTCGGCGAGGGCCGTGGAGTTGTCGTCGGTCAGGGTGATCGCGATCGCGGCCCACGCCGCGAGGAGCGCGCCGAGCGCCCAGACGTGGCGAAATCGACCGGCCGCGGAGCCGGACGAGGTCGATGCTTCGGCCGGGCCCAACCGATGCGCTCCGTCTCGAGGGATGGTCGCTGACCCTTCGTAGGTCGAGCGCCACGAAACGTAGCAGAACGAACCGTGGGACCGGCTTCAGCGGCGCCGGGCCGGGCTCAGCGGGTCCAGCTGCTGCCCTTGGTCCAGGAGCTGCCCTTGGTCCAGCTGCTGCCCTTGGTCCAGCTGCTGCCCTTGGTCCAGCTGCTGCCCTTGGTCCAGCTGCTGCCGTTCGGGGTGATCGCCATGGTCTCTCTCCTCCATCACATGGGTGTCTGCGTCACCCGTCGCCCTGGAGAGATCGCGATTGATCGTTCTGCGGCCATCGTCACTGACCGTCCACGTGGGCCACTACTCGCGGTTTCTGAACGAAACCCTTACCCACGGTGCGCGGGGATCACTTGACGGATTCGGCGCCATGAACGGGGTCGCCTGGATGGGGTCGCGTTCCGGGTGCGCTCCTACACTCGTGCAGACGCAGCGACGAGGGGATCCGGGGCATGACGCGACGCGACGAGTGGGAGCAGGCCTTCGAAGGGTCGAAGATCCGTGACGCCGACTGGACCACGATGTCCGGCGTTCCGGTCGATGCCGTCTACGGCCCCGACGACGGCGAGTTCCCCGGCCAGTACCCGTACACCCGCGGCCCGTACGCGTCGATGTACCGCTCCAAGGTCTGGACCATGCGGATGTTCGCCGGGTTCGGGACCCCGGAGGACACCAACCGCCGCTTCAAGGACATCCTCGCCGCCGGCGGCACCGGGCTCTCCACTGCCTTCGACATGCCGACGCTCATGGGGATCGACTCCGATCACGTCATGTCGATCGGTGAGGTCGGCCGGTGCGGCGTCGCCGTCGACACGGTCGAGGACATGGCGACGCTGTTCTCCGACATCGACCTCAGCGCCATCACCACGTCGATGACCATCAACGCGCCGGCGGCGACGATCTTCGCGATGTTCATCGCCAACGCCGAGGACCAGGGCGCGGCTCGCTCTCAGCTCGGCGGGACGCTGCAGAACGACATTTTGAAGGAGTATCAGGCGCAGAAGGAGTGGATCTTCCCGCCCCGTCCGTCCATGCGGCTGGTCGCCAACTCGATCTCGTTCTGCGCGGCCGAGATGCCTCGCTGGCACCCGGTCTCGATCTCCGGCTACCACATCCGTGAAGCCGGCTCGACGGCCGCGCAGGAGCTGGCGTTCACCCTCGGCAACGGCTTCGCCTACGTCGAAGCGGCGATGGGCGAGGGTCTCGACGTCGACGAGTTCGCCCCGCGGCTCAGCTTCTTCTTCAACGCGCACGTCGATTTCTTCGAGGAGATCGCCAAGTACCGGGCGGCTCGCCGGATCTGGGCCCGGTGGATGAAGGAGCGGTACGGCGCGCAGGACGAGAAGTCGATGCTGATGCGCTTCCACACCCAGACCGCCGGTGTGTCCCTCACCGCCCAGCAGCCAGAGGTCAACATCGCCCGCACGGCCATCGAGGCGCTCGCCGGGGTGCTCGGCGGCACCCAGAGCCTCCACACCAACTCGATGGACGAGGCGCTCGCGCTGCCGACCGAGAAGGCGGCCCGCATCGCGCTCCGCACCCAACAGGTCATCGCCGAGGAGACCGGCGTCGCCAACGTGGCCGACCCGCTCGGCGGTTCCTGGTACGTCGAGGCGCTCACCGACGAGATCGAGCGCCAGGCCGAGGAGATCTTCGCCCACGTCGACGCCTCCGGCGACGGCTCGATGCTCGAGGGTGCGTTCCGCCTCGTTGACGACGGGTGGTACCAGCGAGAGATCGCTGACGCCGCGTACGACTTCGAGCGGCGCATGAACGACGGCCGGAGGGTGATCGTCGGCGTGAACGCCCACACCGAGGGCAACGACGACGATCAGATCGATCTGCTCAAGATCACCAACGACGACGAGCAGCGCCAGATCAAGCGCCTCCAAGCCGTCAAGGCCGACCGCGACCAGGGCGCCGTCGACGCAGCGCTCGTCGAGCTCAAGCGCCAGGCCGCCGACCCCGAGGTCAACCTCATGCCGGTGCTCATCGACACGGTGCGGAGTCGAGCGACGGTCGGCGAGGTGAACGACGCCCTGGCCGAGGTCTTCGGCCGGTACGTCGAACAACCCTTCATCTAGACAGCGATCCGGCTCCGGGACCCACGCCGGGTATCAACGCGGCTCGGGGACCCACGCCGGGTATCAACGCGGCTCGGGGCCCACGTAGCGCGCCACGGGGCGCAGCGCGCTCGGTCGCTCGTACTCCTCCAGGGCGTGGGCGACCCAGCCGGAGGTGCGCGCGATCGCGAAGAGGACGGTGCCGCTGCCCGGATCGAGGTCGAGGGCACGGGTGAGCGCCGCCAGGCCGAGGTCGACGTTGGCGGCCGGGATGCCGCGCTCAGCGCACGTGGCCACCAGCTCGTCGGCCGCCCGCATCGCCGGCGCAGCCGGATCGAGGTCACGAAGCCGGTCGAGGAGCTCGACTGCGCGTGGGTCGCCGTCGGTGTAGATCACGTGTCCGAAGCCGGGCACGTGATCGTGGCGGGCCAGCCAGCGGGCCAGCGCGACGGTGAGGCCGTCTCGCTCGACGAGCCCGAGCAGCTCCTCGACCTCGATCGACACCGCGCCGTGGCGGGCGCCTGCGAACGGGCCGAAGGCCGCGCCGACCGCGGCCCCGATGTCGGCGCGGAAGGACGCGGCGATCCGGGCGGCGAAGGTCGAGCCCGCGAGCTCGTGGTCGGCGAGCAACACGAGCGTCGCGTCGATCAGCCCGAGGCGCTCAGCGCTCGGCGGCGCATCGGTCAGACGCCGCCACAGCCGACCGGCGATCGAGGGAGGCTCGTCGTCGCCCGAGCGCGGTGGCAGCGCGGAGGCGAGCGTGAGCAGCAGGCGTCGGCCGCTGTCGATCACGGCCTCGGGCCGGAGATCGTGGCGCCACGGATCCGTGACCGCTGCGGCGTCGAGCGCGAGGCGGAGCCGGTCGATCTGACTGGTGAGCGGGCCGTCGACGGCGGCGATGGCCGCCGTCGCCGCGGCCAGTTGCTCTGCCGGTGGCGCGCCCCAGCTCGGGGGCTCGTCGGGCCATCGTCCGGTCCACAACAGCTCGGCCACCTCCTCGAAGGAGCGCTCGCCCGACGCCGTGAGGGCGTGATGGCCCCGGTAGGCGTGGCCGTCGGATCGGATGGTCGTGATCGCCGTCTCCACGTCGAGCGGTCGACGCGTGGCGGTGGGGCGGCGGGATCGGTTGGCGAGCGCATCGACCTCGGCCGGGTCGAAGTGGCTGCGTCGCTCACCCGGCACGTCCACGGGCCGGAGGCGGCCACGGCTCACGTAGGCATAGACCGTCTCGCGGCGAACGCCCAGGCGCCGGGCGACCGCGTCCGTGTCGAGCAGGTGGCGTCCGTCGTGGTCCGTCGCCATGGGTTGACGATAGATCAATCTTGATCAACGTTGCCGCACGCGGTCCCATGGAACCATGACCGAACTCCTCGACGTCCCCCCTGGCCTCGACGGCGTCGTCGCGGTCGCCACCTCGGTCGGCGACGTGCTCGGCGACGAGGGCCGCTTCCACTACCGAGGGCACGATGCGGTCGAGCTGGCCCGCACCCGCACGGTCGAGGAGGTCCGACACCTCCTGCTCTGCGGCGAGCTGCCCTCCAGCACGCCCGTTCCCGCCGACCGGTCCGTACCGAACGTCGTCCTCGACCTGCTGCCGGCGATCGTCGATGTGCACGGGTCCGGCAACCCGCTCGACGTCCTCCGGACCGCGCTGTCGCTCGCCGGCGGTCACCTGGGCTGCCAGCCCTGGATCGACGCCGGCCCGGACCGCCACGCAGCGGATCTCGATCGCCTGTCCGCCATGTCCGCCACGCTCGTCGCCGCCGCCCACCGCGTCGCCGACGGCCTGCCACCGATCGCCCCCGACACGAGCCGCCCGCTGGCCGCCGACTACCTCCGCATGCTGACCGGCTCCGAACCATCGGCGGACGAGCTCGCCGCGATCTCGGCCTACCTGATCCTCACCATGGACCACGGCTCGAACGCCTCGACGTTCACGGCCCGCGTCGTCACCTCGACCGCCGCTGACCCCGCTGCGGCGCTCGTCGCCGCGATCGGCGCGATGTCGGGGCCGCTCCACGGCGGAGCGCCGAGCCGAGCGCTCGACATGCTCGACGAGATCGGGACCCCGGACCGGGCCGGGGCCTGGATCGACGACGCGCTCGCACGCGGCGAGCGACTGATGGGGTTCGGGCATCGGGTGTACCGCACCGACGATCCGCGGGGCGCGCTGCTGCGCGAGATCGGCGTCGGACTCGGCGGGCCGCTCGTCGACCTCGCGCTCGAGGTGGAGCAGACCGCGCTCGAGCGCCTCGCCCGACGCTCACCGCACCGGCCGCTGCGCACCAACGTGGAGTACTGGGCCGGCGTCGTGATGGCGACCGTGGGCGTGCCCCGCGAGCTCTTCACCCCGACGTTCGTCGTGGCCCGCACCGTCGGGTGGAGCGCCCACGTCATCGAGCAGGCGGCCGACAACCGGCTGATCCGCCCCGCCTCTCGCTACGTGGGCTGAGCGTCCAGCGGCAGCAGCACGCCGAACGCGGCGCCGCCGAGGTCGCTGTCGGCGATCTCCACCGAACCACCGAGGTCCTCGACGAGCTCGGCGACGATCGCCAGCCCGAGGCCGGCGCCACCCGTCAGGCGCGATCGCGAGGCGTCGAGGCGGGCGAACCGCTCGAAGACCACGTGCCGGTCCTCGGGCGGGATGCCAGGGCCGTCGTCGTCGACCGACAGCTCGGCTGCCGTCGTCCCCGGCGTGAGCCGCACCCGGACCCGGCCGCCGCCGTGGCGAGCGGCGTTCTCGACGACGTTGGCGACGATGCGGTCGACGTCGTCGGGGGCGGCGTGGACCCGCACCGGGACGAGGTCGGCGTCGATCGACACGTCGGGGAAACGGGTCCGGGCGATGCCGATCTGCCGGGCCACCACGTCGTCGAGGTCGATGTCGGTGCGGGGCTGCTCTCGTCCCTGCCGACGGGCCAACGCGAGCAGGTCGTCGATCAGACGTCCGGCCCGGTCGAGCTCGGCGATGCTGTCGTCGAGCAGGCCGCTGTCCGAGCGACCGGCCTCCAGCTCGAGTGCCGCACGAACCCCGGTGATCGGGCTCCGCAGCTCGTGGGCCGCATCGCCGACGAACCGCTCGTTCGCCTCGACCGCACCGGCCAGCCGGTCGAGGGTCTGGTTCATCGAGGTGCCGAGCCGGTCGAGCTCGTCCCCGGTCCCCGGCGTGGGCACGCGTCGGCGCAGGTCGGTCGCGGTGATCTCGTCGAGCTCGGCCCGCATGCGGTCGACCGGTCGGAGCGCCCGAGTCACGAGCCACCGCGAGGCGAGCCAGGCGATGGCGGCCGCGATCGACGGCACGGCGACGAGCCACGGCCAGTCGGCCAGGACCTGGTCGGACGTCGAGCTCCTCCGAGCAGCGACCACCGCCGTGTCGCAGTCGTCGGCGTCGACGCAGCGCACCCCGACGGCCACCAACGCCGGGTCCTCCAGCTCGATCGTGTTCGCCACGTCCTGCTCGACGGTCACCTCCCAGACCTCCTCGCGGAGCACCTGCTCGATCTCGGGCGTGACGGGCCCTCGTCGTCGGACGATTCGAGCCTGGTCGTCGAACACGACCTCGACGACGTCGGTGCCGCCGTCGAGCGAGGGTGCGGCGGCGTCGAGCTCCCCATCGTCGGAGAGCCGGAACGCCGCGACGACCAGCTCGTCGTCGAGACGGCTGGATGCCTCCTCGGAGCGAGCGATCGACACGCCGACGACGGCGACGACGGCGAGGACGAGCGCACCGGTTGCCGTGAAGGTCGAGAGGCGAGCGCGCAGCGACCGCATGGTCAGCCCCCGTCGGCCGCGAGCCGGTAGCCGAATCCCCGCACGGTCCCGATGGCTCGACGGCCGTACGGTTCGTCGATCTTGCGGCGGAGGTAGCCCACGTAGACCTGGACCACAGCGTCGTCCAGCTCCTCGTCCGACCAGACGTGGGCGAGGAGGTCCTGCTTCGACACCGGTGTGCCGGCCCGGTGCATGAGGTAGTGGAGCAGGCCGAACTCGCGTGGCGTCAGGTCGATCCGGTCCTCACCTCGATGGCAGGTGCGCTCGGCAGGGTCGAGGGCGAGGTCACCGGCGGTCAGGACGGCGGGCCGCCCGGTCGGTCCCCGCCGGACGAGCGCCCGGAGACGGGCGAGGAGGACGACCAGGGAGAACGGCTTGGTGAGGTAGTCGTCGGCGCCGGTGTCGAGCCCCTCGACCTGGTCGAGCTCCCCGTCCTTGGCGGTCAACATCATGATCGGGGTCGTGTCGCCGGCCTCGCGCAGCTCGGCGCAGACCTGGAAGCCGTTCAGGCCGGGCAGGAGGAGGTCGAGGACGATCGCGTCGTAGGAGTGCTCGGTCGCCATCCAGAGGCCGTCGTCGCCCCGGTCGGCGTGGTCGACGGCGTAGCCCTCGGCCTCCAGCGCTTCGCGCAACGCCCGGGCGATCAACGCCTCGTCCTCGACGATCAGGATCCTCATGGCGTCGGTCAGTGTGGCAGCGCCGTCGCCTGCTGACCCGGAGTCCCTCTTGGCGTTCTCTTGGGATCTCTCAGGGTTCTCTTGCGCAGCTGTCGTCAGGGTCAGCTCCATGACCAACGACTTCGACCCCATCACCGTCACCCCGATCGACGAGACCGAGGCCGTCACGGCGGCGCCCGGTCGGACACCCCGCCGATGGCTGATCGCCGGCGGAGTCGCTGCGACCGCTGTCGTCGTCGGCGCCGTCGCCGTGCCGGTCGCACTGGCCCGTAGCGACGAGGGGAGGGCTGCGTCGACGCCGATGGTGCAGGCTGCGACGGCCGTCGTCGCCTCCGTCCCTGGCACGTCGGCCGACGGAGGTGCGACCGCCGTCGACCGGGCATCGCCGGAGGTGATGTCCCGGGACGTCGAGCTCGGCGACGTCACCCTCGGCGACCTCGCCGAGGAGTTGGCCGAGCTCGGCCTCGAGCTGAAGATCACGCCGGAGGGCGGGTCGGACGTCGATGCCGATGGTGACCACGATCACGACCACGAGATCCCGGAGGACGAGCAGCCGCTCGGGGCGTTCCCCGTCGACGGTGACCGCCTCGACGTGACCGGCGCATCGTCCGGTGAGGTCGCACGTCAGGCCTCGGAGATCTGGGACCGCTTCGTCGAGATCATCCCTGCCGACCAGCGCCGAATGGTGAGCTCGTTCGAGCTCGTGCCCGAGGAGTTCGGCGGCGCGTACGTCTACCAGGACCCAGCCGATCCGCGGCGCTGGGTGCTCGGCGTCGGCCTCGGCCTCGGCGGTGAGCTCGACGCCGTGCTCATCCACGAGTTCGCGCACCTGTTGACCCTGCAGGCATCCGAGCTGCCGCCCGAGACGGCCGGCGATCCGTCGTGCCCGACCTTCGATCCCGGCGAGGGCTGCGCCCTGTCGGACAGCACGATGGCCGAGTTCGTCGCTCGGTTCTGGCCCCAGGAGCGCCTCGACGAGATCGCAGCGATCGAGGAGTCCGAGGACTACGACCGCTGGATGGAGTTCTACGAGGAGCACCAGGACGAGTTCGTCACCGACTACGCCGCCTCGAACGCGGTCGAGGACCTCGCCGAGACCTTCATGGTGTTCGTCCTCGAGGACCGGCCGACCGGCGACACGATCGCCGACGACAAGGTGCGCTTCCTCTGGGACGATCCCGAGCTGGTCGCCCTCCGCGAGGAGATCCGCTCCCGGCTCTGATCCTGCCCGGGCGGGGACCCCGGAGCCCCGCCCTCCTCCCGAGGTCCTCGCCGCTGGAGCGGCTGCGGCCGGTCCGTGATCACGGCCCGCGCTCCTGTTCGGTGGTCGACCCCCGCTCGGTTGGGGGTCGACCATCGGCGCGTGGTGCGATGGGCGGCCGTGCCCGAAGGTCACACGATCCACCGACTCGCTCGCTTCCTCCGCAAGGACCTGGCCGGCACGCGGGTGGGGTCGACGGCGCTGCAGGACCGCTTCGCCGGACCGGCCGCCCGCTTCGACGGCGAGTTCCTCGAGGGCACCGATGCCCACGGCAAACACCTCTTCGTCGACATCGGAGACGAGACGGTCCACATCCACCTCGGGCTGTTCGGCCGCTTCCGCCGCCGGACCCACCCGGCCCCCGAGCCCCGCGGCGCGTTGCGGTGGCGACTCGAGGGCGAGGACCACACCTGGGATCTCAGCGGGCCGACGGCGTGCGAGGTGATCGACCCCGATGGCATCGCGACCCTGAAGGCCCGGCTCGGCCCGGATCCCCTCCGCCGCGACGCCGAGCCGGAGGCGTTCGTCACCCGGGCGGGCAAGAGCAAGCGGCCGATCGGCGACCTCCTGCTCGACCAGAAGGTGATCGCCGGCGTGGGCAACGTCTACCGGGCCGAGCTCTGCTTCCTCCACGGCGTCCATCCGTCGGTGCCCGGACGCGACCTCGACGAGGCCGACCTCGAGGCGATCTGGACCTCCACCGTCGAGTTGTTGCGCATCGGCGAGCGGATCGGTCGCATCGTCACCACCGATCCCGGCGAGGTCGGCGTGCCGACGCACGCACGCGCCAAGCGCGGTGAGCGTCTCTACGTGTACAAGCGACCCCGGTGTCGACGCTGCAGCACCGAGATCGAGGTGTTCGAGCTGGCCAACCGCACCTGCTTCGCCTGCCCGAGCTGCCAACGCCGCTGATGACGGCGTCCTCGGCGGGCGGTGGTCGGTCGCGGTACCGTCGGCTCCCGTCATGGCACGGGTGCTCCTGACCGGCGGGACCGGGTTCATCGGCAGCCATACGGCGGTCGACCTGATCGAGCGGGGCCACGACGTCGTGCTGCTGGACGACCTGTCCAACAGCAGCCGCGTCGCCGTGGATCGGATCGCCGAGCTCACCGGCATCACCCCACCGGTCGTGATCGGCGACCTCCGGGATCGAGCGGTGGTCGACGAGGCCTTCGCCGCCAGCGGCCCGATCGACGGTGTCGTGCACTTCGCCGGCATGAAGCGGGTCCGGGAGTCCGTGGAGCTCCCGCTCACGTACCACCGCGTGAACGTCGGCGGAGCGATGGCGTTGCTCGAAGCGATGGGTCGCCACCACGTTCGGCGGCTGATCTTCTCGTCGTCCGGTTCCGTCTACGGCGACGTCGACGAGGTACCCATCGCCGAGTCGCACCCTCACGCGCCGAGCAACCCCTACTCGGCGACGAAGTCGATCATCGAGCGTCTGCTCTCCGATGTGGCTGACAGTGATCCGTCGTGGCGGATGATCTCGCTGCGCTACTTCAACCCCGCCGGCGCGCATCCATCCGGTCGGCTGGGTGAGGTGTGCAGCGGTGCGCCGACCAATCTGCTGCCGATCCTGATGGAGGTCGCCACGGGACAGCGCGCGCAGCTCTCGATCTTCGGCGACGACTTCCCGACGCCGGACGGCACCGCCCTGCGGGACTACGTCCACGTCTGCGACGTCGCCGCCGGACATGCGCTCGCCTACGAGCACCTCGACTCCCTCAGCGGGCATCGCGCGTACAACCTCGGCGCCGGCGAGGGCGTGTCGGTGCGTCAGCTACTCGACGCTGTCGGCGACGTGGTCGGTCATCCGCTGCCCCACGAGGTGGTCGACCGGGCCCCAGGTGACGTCCCGGCCCTGGTCGGCGACGTCACCTCGATGGCCGAGGAGCTCGGGTGGCACCCGACGGCGACGCTCACGGAGATCTGCGCAGATGCCTGGCGGTTCACGGGGGCCAACCCGGATGGCTACGGAGCGGTCAGCTGATCGAGCAGTGGTACGCCGGCGGTAGCTCTGCGGTGTCGTCCGCCGTGGCTGCGGCCGCCGACGCGGTGACAGCGATGCCGGCCACGGCGACGACCGCGGCGGCGCCGGCCGGTGCCAGGCGCGGCGCCCGGGGCGGTGGCGGCTCCTCGGGCTCACGGCGCTCGTCGATCAGGAGCTGCATGAGCGTGGCGAACGCAGCGAGGCCGACGGCGGTCCACCAGGCCGCCTCATAGGACCCGGTCGAGTCGGCGAGCACGCCGCCCATCCAGGCGCCGGCGAAGGCACCGACCTGATGGGAGAGGAAGACGATGCCGAACAGGGCACCGGCGTTCGCCGTGCCGAACAGCTGTGCGACGATCGCCGAGGTCGGTGGGACCGTGGACAGCCAGAGCACGCCGATCATGGCACCGAAGGCGATGGTCGTCGTCGGCGACGGCGGCAGGAGCACGTAGGCGGTGATCACGACCCCACGGGCGGCATAGATGGTCGCGAGGATCAACGTCAGGCGGTATCGGGTGCCGAGCACGCCGACCAGGAGGGATCCCCCGACGTTGAACAGCCCGATGAGCGCGAGCGCGGTCGACCCCGCGGAGTCGGCGACGCCGAGGTCGCCGACGTAGGCCGGCAGGTGGGTGGCGATGAACGTGACGTGGAACCCGCAGACGAAGAACGCGGCGTTGAGGAGCTGGTAGTTCCGGGAGTGGGCCGCCCGCCGGAGATCCTCCCGCAGCGGACGTCCGGCCGGTGCCTCGGCGGGGGCGTGGTCGGCGGCGTTCCCTCGGAGCGTCGGCGTGAACAGGGTCATCGCCGCGGCGATGACGGCGAACACGATGAGCGTGATGCGCCAGTCGGTCCGGTCGAGCAGCACTCGCGCCAGCGGCACCAGGACGAACTGGCCGATCGATCCCATGGCGGTGACGATGCCGAGCGCGATGGACCGGCGCTCCGGCGAGGCCATCCGGCCGACGGAGGCGAGCACGACGGCGAAGCTCGCCGCGCCGGTGGCGATGCCGGTGATGACGCCGAAGGCGAGCAGGCCTGCCTCGCCGTCGGAGGCCGCCAGGACGACGATGCCGACGGCGTAGATGATGGCGCCGACGATGATCACCCGCGCGGCGCCGAACCGGTCGGCGATGGCCCCGGCGATCGGCTGGGTGATGCCCCACACGATCGCCTGGAGAGCGATCGCCAGCGCGAACGGAGCGCGGGGCAGGCCCAGCTCGTCGATCACCGGGTCCTGGAACAGGCCGAACGTCGAGCGCACGCCGAGCGAGACCGCGGTGATGACGCTGGCGGAGACGAGCACCACCAGCGGCACCGACCAACGCGGCGTCGAGATGGTCTCGTCCGTCTCCACGGGCGCACCGTACCCCGGCACGGCCGTCGGTCAGCGCTGGCGGTAGCGTCAGCCGCCATGACGCATCAGCTCCGCGAGGAAGATCTGACGTTCCTTGACCGGGCGCCGATCCGGGTCGAGCAGGAGCGCGTCATCGGCGTCCCGGCCGCCCGGGTGTGGCCGTGGGTGGTCGATGCGGCCAAGTGGCCGACCTGGTTCGGTGGGATGAAGACCGCCCGGATGACCAGCGACGGTCCGCCCGCAGCCGGCGGCACCCGCTTCGTCGAGGTCGGCGGGATCAAGGCCAACGAGGTGCTGCTCGCCGTCGAGGCGAATCACCGATACGCCTTCCGCATCGTGGATGCGAACCTCCGCTTCCTGGCAGTGATGGTCGAAGAGGTCACCCTCGACGAATCCGATGGCGCGACGACCGTGCGCTACGTCCAGGCCGTGGAGCTCTCGTCCTGGTACCGATGGATGGCACCGCTGCTCCGGCGTCAGCTCGGTAAGGCCCTCGGCGCCGCGCTGGACGGACTCAAGGAGACGGCCGAGGCGGGGTGATCGGGTCCGCTCACGGGCGGCTGCCGCGACGCTGTCCGAATCGTGTCGACCGCTTCACCTGGGCTTCATCATCGAACTGTCACATTTGGGAGGTGCGTACTCGAACCGTGTGCCTCACCATGCTCGCCCTCGTGGTCGCCGCATCGATCGCGGTCGTCGACGCGGGCCGGGAACCGGCCTCGGCCCAGGCGGTCACCGGAGCTCCCGACGTCGTCGTCGACCAGTTCGGCTACCGACCGGACGGCGAGAAGATCGCCGTGGCCGTTGATCGGGGCGACGGGATCCCCGAACGGCTCGAGGTGCGTCGGGTCTCGGACGGCATGGTGGTCTTCGGCGCCGCCACGTCGCCGTGGAACGGTGGTGCGCTCGACCCGCAGTCCGGGGATCGCGGCGCCTGGTTCGACTTCTCGGCGCTGACGACGCCGGGCGAGTACCGGATCGTCGAACCGTCCTCGGGCCGTTCGAGCGACGTCTTCACCATCGCCGACGACGTCTACGACGCCGTGCTCGACGATGCGCTCCGGGTCTTCTGGTTCAACCGCGGCAACGTCGCCCATCAGGGCGCGGCGGCTGGGTCGTGGACGGGTCCGGTCACGCTGGTCGGGCCCGAGCAGGACACCGAGGCCCGCTGGGTCGACGATCCCCGCCCCGACACCGCCCGCGACCTGAGTGGGGGCTGGTACGACGCCGGCGACACCAACAAGTACGTGACCTTCGCGTCCGCGCCGGTCCATCAGCTGCTGTCGGCGTACCAGGACGCGCCCGACGTGTTCGGCGACGACCTCGGCATCCCCGAGAGCGGCAACGGCATCCCCGACGTGCTGGACGAGCTGCGGGTGGAGCTCGAGTGGTTGGAGAAGATGGCCAACGACGACGGCTCGGTGCTGCTGAAGGTCGGGTTCCGGGGCTACGCCGGTGGCAACCCGATCATCGCCGACGACACCCGGCCCCGCTTCTACGAGGAGGCTTGTTCCTCGTCGACGATCTCCGCCGCCGGCATGTTCGCCCACGGCGCCGTCGTGTTCGCCGACGTCGACGCGGCCTTCGCCGCCGGCCTCCGGCAGCGAGCGGTCGCGGCCTGGGACCACTTCGGCGCCGGTCCGATCCAGACCGACTGCGACCCACAGATCGTCAACGCCGGCGACGCCGACATGTCCGTCGAGCAGCAGCTCGGCGAGGCGGTCGTCGCCGCCGTCTACCTGTTCGATCTCACGGGCGAGCAGCGATTCGACGACTACGTCGTCGCCAACCTCACCGACACGGCGCCGTGGACCGACTTCGCCTTCGGCCGGTACGACCCCGAGCAGACCGACGCCCTCGCCCACTACCGCTCGATGCCCACGGCCGACACGGGCACCGTCACCCGCATCGAGCAGCGGGCGCAGGAGGTGGCCGGTTTCGTCGACGTGTACGGCGCGACCGATCGCAGCCTCTACCGGTCCTACCTCCCCGACGCCCAGTACCACTGGGGCTCGAACATGGTCATGGCCAACACCGGTGCCGCCAACCTCGCGCTCGAACGACTCGGTGTCGCCGATGACGGGAGCCGCCGCCGTCGGGCCGAGGCGCACCTCGCCACCATGCACGGCGTGAACCCGCTCGCTCTCGTGTACCTGTCGAGCATGGAGACGGCCGGCGCCGAGCGCTCGATCACCGAGCTCTACCACTACTGGTTCGGCGACGGGACACCCTTCGACCGCATCGGGCGCGACGGCCAGGACCTCGGTGGGATCGGCCCGGCACCCGGCTACGTGGTCGGTGGACCGAACGCGAGCTACTCCGGCCCGAACGCCGCGCTCCAGGGGCGGCCGCCGGCAGCGTCCTACCTCGACTGGAACGACTCCGACGAGGCCTCGTGGGAGATCTCGGAGCCGGCGATCTACTACCAGTCGGCTTACATCCGCCTCCTCGCCGGCCTGAGCGCCGGGCGGGTCGCTTCGCCAGGCGACGGCGGCGGAGGCGGTGACATGCCGCCGGTTCCGCTCGGCCAGGGCGGCTACTGGATGGTCGAGGCCGACGGCCAGGTCCACGGCTTCGGTGATGCGTCGGATCATTCCGGCGATGGTGCGACCGCGGTGTCGGTGGCGACGGTGCCGGGCGGCGAGGGGCTCTGGGTGCTCCGAACCAACGGCTCCGTCCGGGTGCTCGACGGCGCCCAGCACCACGGCGACCTCGACCCGAGCGTGCTCGACGACGGCGAGTCGGCGTCGGCGATCTCGGTGCGCAGCGACGGCAGCGGCTACTGGATCTTCACCGATCGCGGGCGTGCGGTCGCGTTCGGGTCGGCGACCCACCACGGCGACATGAGCGCCGTGCCGCTCAACGGTCCCGTGATCGCCTCGACGGCGACCCCGTCCGGCGACGGCTACTACATGATCGCCTCCGACGGTGGGGTGTTCGCCTTCGGCGATGCCGAGTTCCGTGGGTCGATGGGCGGCGTGCCGCTCAACGGTCCGGTGGTCGGGATCGCCCCCGATCCGGACGGGCGCGGCTACTGGCTGGTGGCCGACGACGGCGGCATCTTCTCCTTCGAGGCCGAGTTCGCGGGCTCCATGGGTGGGACGCCGCTCAACCAGCCGATGATCGGCGCCACCGCCTTCGCCGACGCCTATCTCCTCGTCGCAGCGGATGGCGGGATCTTCAACTTCTCCTCCGCTCCGTTCTTCGGCTCGCTGGGCTCGAACCCGCCGAACACCCCGGTGCGGGCCGTCGCCGCCTTCGTGCCGTGAGCCGTCGGGTCGGTCGGCAGGGCGGCGCCCCGGGTAGCGCGACGTGGTGATGTCCTGGGGGCCGCTCGGCCCTGGCCGTTCGACGCCCGGGGCGCGACGGTCCGGCGGAAGGGGGTTGCCATGACTGCCATCGACTATCCGGCGCGACTCGCCATCGACTATCCCGATCGCGACCTCGACCGCCTCTCGACCGCTCTGCGTCTGTTGTTCCTGGTCCCGATCGGTGTCGTCGCCACGTTCCTCACGTCGGCGGGCGGGTGGGGTGGGCTGCTGTTCGTCCCGGTCCTGCTGCTGCTGCTCTTTCGTCGCAAGTACCCGCGGTGGTGGTTCGACTTCAACGTCGAGCTGGCCCGCTTCTCCGCCCGCTTCGGGGCGTACGCGCTGTTGATGACCGACCGGTACCCCTCGACGGACGAGCAGCAGGGGGTCCATCTCGATGTCGACTATCCGGACGCGGAGCGGGGCCTCAACCGCTGGCTGCCGCTCGTGAAGTGGTTCCTCGCGATCCCGCACTACGTGGTCCTCGCCGTCCTCGGCATCGGCGCGCTGTTCGCCGTGATCGCCGCGTGGTTCGCGATCCTCGTCACCGGCCGCTACCCACGGGCGATGTTCGACTACGTGGAGGGCGTGATGCGGTGGGGGACGAGGGTGAACGCCTACGCCTTCCTCTTGGTCACGGATCGCTACCCTCCGTTCTCCCTTCGATGAGGTCGACCACGAGAGGAGTGCTCCGATGAGATCGGATCGATGCGCCGGGCGCAGCCCCCTGGTGCGATGCGTGTCGATGGCGTTGACGATCGTCCTGGTCGTCGGCGCAGCCTTCGCCGCCTTCGTCGGCTTCGCCGTCACGACGAAGTCGCCCGGGGCGCTGAACCTGCTGCGCCGGATCAACAAGGTCACCTTCAACCGGTTCGTGTCGCGCACGGCCGGCCAGGAGGGGGCGACCTACTCGATGATCCGCCACGTCGGCCGGCGCTCGGGCAACCGGTACGAGACACCGATCGAGGTGATCCGAGATGGCGACGAGTTCGCGATCGCCTCGGTGTACGGCGACCTGACCGACTGGCGACGCAACGTGCTCGCCGCCGGCGGGGCCACCATCGTGCACGAGGGCGTGGAGCACGTCGTCGCCGAGCCCCGGCTCGTCCCCGTCCTCGAGGCCGTCCCACCGCTCACCGACGAGCAGGCGGCGCGGGTGCAGCGGATGGGGATGTCCGAGGTGCTGCGGCTGACCGCCTCCGGCTGAGACCGGTCGAGGTCACGAGATCTTCAGGGACCGTGCCGCACCGTGGCGGCATGGGACCCATCTGCTCGCGGCTGGCCCGAGCTGCAGCGATCGGCGCGCTGGTGCTGCTCGCCGCCTGCTCCTCCGATGCTGCCCGCGCACCGGCGAACGAGGTAGGCGCGGCCGAGGCCGAGATCGTCGCTCCGGCGTCGCTGGTGCCCGAGGGTCCGGTGGTGACCGGCGCCGTACGGCAGCCGGTGACCGGGGTGCAAGCGGTCGGTGACTCGATCCTCGGGTGGAACCAGGAGTCCGGGGAGGCGATCTCCGACGTGCTCGGCGCGGAGCTGGGTGTGCCGTCGGTGAACAACGCCGTCGGCGGGGCGACCCTCACCGGCTCCGACGGGATCCCGACGCTCTACGAGCCGGACGACGCGTCCCACGTGCTGATCACCGGCGGCGGGAACGACTTCGCGGTGTCGTGCAGCGAGGACATGCTCGATCGTCTGGTCAGCGCCGACCTCACGAGCGGGCGGATGGTGGACCTGGTCGATCGCGTCGCGGCCAACGGCTCGCAGGCCGTGATCATGGGCTACTACCTCCCGGTTCGTTCCGGAGGCGAGTGCGCCCTCTTCGACGACCTGGCCACCCGATACCGGTCGCTCGCCGAGGCGCGGGAGGACGTCGTCTTCGTCCGGTCGGATCTGACGGTCACCCCGGCCGCTCCGGAGCTCTACGCCGACGAGGTCCATCCGAGCCCACGGGGAGGCATCGTGCTCGGTCGGTTCCTGGCGGACGTGTTCGGTCGCTGATCCCCGGGCGCAGGGATCGGCTCAGCCGGCGGAGAGCCGATCGAACCGCCGGCGCATCACGGCGACGCCCGGCGACCTCGGCACCTGCGCCATGCCCGATCCGTTGCGGTCCAGGACGTAGCGCGACGGTGCGGCCGGGTCGTAGGCGGTCCAGTCACCCCGGCCCGACGCGGCCGGCTTGCCGTCGCGGGCGAAGGACACCCAGCGCTCCGCCATCTCGGCCGACAGCTCCTCCGAGCCCGGTCCCCACTTCACGAGCGGCAGCGGAGAGCTGAACAGCGCGATGACGTCCATGGCGTGGAAGGCGCCGATGGTCTGCTTCTTCGACGGCGGCTCAGAGGCGAACCGGTAGCGGTGCACCGAGTGGCCGGCCTCGGTGTGGAGGTCGGCCACGTGCTCGACGTGCGCACCGAACATGTGGGCGGAGATGTGCTCCTCGACGGCGTCCGGCTCCAGCTCGCCGAGTCCAGGGAAGGCAGCGAGCAGCTCATCGACGTCGATCGACGAGCCGTAGGAGCGGATGAGCGCCTGCCGGAGCTCGAAGGGCGTGACCGGTCGCCCCTTCAGCTCCGAGCCCCCTGGGTTCATGTCGGCGGCGAAGAGCGACGCCTCACGGGCCGTGTCGCCGATCATCAGCGGGACGTCGGCCTGGCCACCTCGGGCGAAGACCGACATCGGCGGCTCGGGCAGCACGACCCCGTCGGCGAGCGGGAAGAAGTACCGAGCCAGCTCCTCGTCCGTGCGGTACAGCTCCTGGAGCGCCTCGACGGGCAGGGCGCGGAGGCGCTCGAGCTGCCCGGGACCACGGCCCACCAGTCGATCGGCCACGGCGCGCCCGGCGTTCTCGGCGGTGTCCCAGTCGAGCGCGGTCCGACGCAGGTGGAGCCACAGCCCGGTGTGGCTCGGGCTCTGCGCGATCGCCCGGTGGAACAGGCCGCGGGCCCCCGGGCTGCACATGAGGTGGAGGACGGACATGCCGCCGGCCGACTCGCCGAAGATCGTGACGTTGTCGGGGTCACCGCCGAACGCGGCGATGTTGTCCCGCACCCAGCGGAGGCCGGCGATCTGGTCGAGCATGCCCTGGTTACCGGACACGCGGTCGGGGGACTCAGCGGACAGCTCCGGATGGGCGAAGAAGCCGAGCAGACCGAGGCGGTAGTTGATGGTCACCAGGACGCAGCCCTGCTCGGGGAGGACGTTGGTGGCGTACAGCGGGTCGGACCCGGAGCCGTCGGTGTGGTTGCCACCATGGATCCAGACCATGACGGGCAGTCCCTCGGCACCGACCGGTGCGCGGACGCCGAGGCTGAGGCAGTCCTCGTGCTGCTTGCGGCGGTCGAGCTTGAAGCCGGCCTTGAGCGCCCGCTTGCGCCACCGGGGGAGCCCGAGCCCGTTGACGAGGTTGTCCATGAAGACGTCGAAGAGCACGGCGTACTGGTGGGCGATCGGCCCGTCTGACGTGGCGTCGCGGACGTCGGTCCACGGCGACACCGGCGCGGGCGGCGCCCAGCGCTCGGCCTCGGCGAACGGGATGCCCTTGAAGACGGCGACCTCCCCGTCTCCCTCGAGGGCGCCACGGACCGGGCCGCACTCGGGCTCCGCGATCGGCTTGCCGTCCTCGATCCTCATCTGATCCCCTCCGATGTCAGAGGGCAGATCATTCCACGGTGGCGCCGTCGAGTCCCGGGTGCGGTCCCGGCGTCGTTCAGTCGAGCTGCGCGAGGCGGGTGATGGTCTCGATACCGTCAGGCGGCGACCACCGGAGCATCACCCGGTCCGGGGAGGCCTCCAGCACCCGCTGTCGCATCGGATCGTCGGAGTCGAGCCAGATCGTCACATCGGGGCCCTCGATGCTCAGCTCGAAGTCGCTCGCCTCGCGAGCAGCGGCTCGGTCGCGACCGAGTTGGGCGAGCGCGACGAGGTCGTCCTGGAAGTCGTGCACGTTGAGCCCGTCGCCGATGTCCCCTCCGAGACGGGCCATCTTCGGGCCGTTGGCGGCGACGATCAGGTCGGGCGGAGGGTCGGCGAGGAGCACGTCGGTGGGATCGTCGAGGCGATGGTGTCGTCCGAGGAAGTCACCGCCGCCCGACCACAGTGCGCGGAGGTAGCCGACGGTCTCCTCCACCCGTTGGCGCCGCTCCGCCGCGCCGAGCACTGGGAGCCCCAGCATGGTGAGCTCTGCGGCGTAGGGGTCACCGTGTCCGGCCCCCGCCCCGAGCCCCAGCCGGAGTCGCCCGCCGCTGTGCTCCTGCAGCGTCGCTGCAGCGACGGCGATGTGTGCCGGATGGCGCGCCGCCGTGTTGAGCACCAGCGGACCGATCGCGATGCGCTCGGTCGACTCGGCGATGGCGGTCAGCGCCACCCAGACGTCGACGGCACGGCTCCCCCCGAACGAGTGGCCGCTCAGGTGGTCGTAGACCCAGACCCCGTCCAGCCCGGCGGCTTCCGCAGCGCGGGCGGCATCGACCAGGTCGGAGATCCGTGCGTCGATGGAGCGCAGCGAGAGATCGATCCGCATCGGGGCCGCACGGTACCGGCCGGCCCGAGCACACCCAGCACGGGGCGTTCCCTCCGAGACCGGTCATGACGGCGGAGCGATCGAAGTGCTCGATGCCCGGTGCGGCCCGGGCTGGTTGTGGGCCGACGGTTCCTGGTCCGCTCCCCGAGAGCTCCAGCTCGCGCTGACCGACCTGTCCGCCGGGACGGTCGTCGAGGCCCTCGACCGAGTCCGCTCGGGCCTCCCGGGGCAGGTCGTCGGCGGGGCGGTCGCCAACGCCCAGCAGCTGCCCTTCGCTCAGGCCACCTTCGATCCGGTCGTGGCCAGCCGCGGTCGAGGCGCGCGTCGGCGACGACGGCGTCTTCCGCATCAGCGAGGAGTCGGGCCGCTTCGTCGGCCGGCGTCCGCGCCGCTGACCGGTAGCTCGTTCAGTTGCCCGCCTTCCGGGCCCGCAGTGCCTGGGCTGCCTCGAAGAAGCGGTCCATCTCGTCGACGAACGCCTTCGAGTCCTCCTTGATGGAGTCGTCGTGGTGCCCGTGGCGCAGGCCCATCGCGAGCGCCGAGAACCGGCCGCCCCGGAAGTAGAACGGCATGCCGTCGAGGGGCATCGCCCGCTCGCCCGGCTCCAGCGGACCGACCTCGATCGGTTCCTGCGTGGTCGCCGACAGGCCGAGCCGCTTCGCCGCCTCGACCACGTCGTCCTCCGGCAGCCGCTCGGCGAAGTCGCGGGACACGAAGCGGAAGCGCTCCTCACCCGACGGGTCGAGCAGCACGAGCGCCGGGATGGCGATGCCGCGGGCATCGTTGGGGTCGGCGAGGTCGTAGGCCGTGATGGCTCCCGTCCGGTCAGGATCCGAGAGGTACGGGAAGGGCAGCTCGAGCTTGTCGACCATCGCCGCGTGCTGTCCGGGGGAGTCGACGTCGATCGCCACCACCCGGGTCCCGGCGGCGAGGAGCTCGTCGTAACGCGAGGCCAAGCTGACCAGCTGGCCGTTGCAGTACGGTCACCAGTCGCCTCGGAGGAAGACCAGCAGCACCGCGGTGTCGAGGTGCTCGGACAGCGTCCACGGGACGCCGGCCTGATCGGTCAGGGTGAAGTCAGGTGCGGCCATGCCCGCACCGTAATCGCCCGGGTGATCCCCGCTGGCCGTCTGCCCGGCGGCTCACGCAGTCGGCACCAGGGGCTCCTGGTCGGCGGTCGGCGCGCGGCGTTGTCGATGGCGCGCCATCTCGCCGAGGTGCCACACATCGAGCGCGACGATGACGGCGTTCATCGCCACCATCGACCAGAGGCCGACGGACGCGTTGACGACGACGAGCACGACGGCGGCGAGGAGGTTCAGCAGGCGGAAGCGGAGCGGGTGGGCGGTGCTGAGGGAGGCCACCACGAGGGTGCTCCCGACCCAGCCGAGGATCTCGATGATGTCCATGCTCAGAGCGTGAACCGGCGACTGGAGGGCGCCATCGGGTGCTCACCGCAAGCCGCACCCGAACGGACACCCGAGCGTGCTCAGACGCCGCAGCGGAGATTCTCCTGCACGGGTGCAACACTTCTCGGTGCTGAGACGCCGGGGTAGGTGATGGCGGGAGCGGGCCGACGGGCGACCAGCGTGAGGGCGGCGACGGCGTCGCCGCGGCTGGAGGCGCTGTTCCGTCGGGAGTACGACGGCATGGTCCGTCTCGCGTTCGCGCTCGTCAGCGACCTCGCCGAGGCCGAGGAGGTCGTGCAGGACGCCTTCGTCGACGTCGCCGAGCGGCTCGACGATCTCCGGGAGCCCGGGGGCTATCTGCGCGTCGCTGTCGTGAGCCGGTCGCGTTCGTTGCTGCGTCGGCGTGCGGTGCGTCGCCGTCGGCCGCCACCGCTGCCCGACGAGGTGCCGCCCGAGGCCGACGAGCTCTGGGACGTGCTCGCCGACCTGCCCGAGCAGCAGCGCAGCGCCATCGTGCTCCGCTACTACGGCGGCTACCGCGCGAGCGAGATCGCCGACCTGTTGGACTGCCCGGCCGCGACCGTGCGGTCGTGGCTTCGCCGCGGTCTCCGCTCGCTGCAGGAGGCGCTGTCGTGACCCGTCGCACGATCGAGCGACGACTCCGTCGCGACCTCGACGCCGTCGTCGCTACGGCCACCCCCCAGCGCAGCTGGGACGACCTCGTCGCCCGCATCGACGCGGGCATCACCCGACCGCCCAGTACGGAGGACGTGACCATGCTCGAGACACCCGTCAGGGAGAGCGAGATCATCGAGCGCTCGCCACATCGCCGACTGCTCGTCGGCGCCGCGTCGGTCGCGATGCTCGTCCTGGTGGTGGGGGTGACGATCCTGGTCGGCCGAGGCGATGGCGACGTGCCCGTGGTCGATGGTTCATCGCCGCTCCGCACCGCGGAGGCGGCCGTCGATGCCCTCACCGGCAGCGACGGGGAGGCCTTCATGGCGTTCTTCACCGACGATGCCCTCGCCAACAACTCCGCCTTCTTCAACGACCTTCCGCTCGGCCGCCTCGACATCCCGAGCGTCCGGACCGCGTTCGAGGGCAGCGTGGACGCAGCCGCCGTCGGATGGCGACGCGAACCGCTCATCGACCGCAGCTGCGAGGCAGACGGCGATCTGGTCGAGTGCGAGCTCACCTACCAGGGCTATCTGTCCGGGCAACCGGAGCTGCAACGGCTGGAGCTGCGCGTCGACGGCGACCGGATCGTCAGCTTCCGACAGCGAGTGTTCCCCACCGACCCCGAGGGGACGCAGGCGTTCCTCGACTGGGGCGCTCGGCTCGACCCCACGCCCGCGATCGAAGCGTGCGCCGGCATCGACTGGGCCAGCACCGAGTGCGGTGAGCTCTGGTACGACCTGATCGACCAGTACCTCGCCGAGCAGGGCGGCGAGTAGCGGATCAGGCGCGTCGGATGCGCAGGGTCGCCGGGCGGTCCGTGGTGACCTCGACCTCGTAGGAGCTGTCGAGGTAGCGGCGTCGGAACGTCATCTGCGCCGCCACCGGCCCGTTCGAGCGATCGTTCATCCCGATGCCGGCGGGCAGGATCGATCGTCGCTCGACCCAGGTCCCGGTGGCGTCGGGGGGTTCGACCTCGACGACGAAGTCCATCGGCACGTTGGTCCACAACGTCCGGATCGCATGCGTCGGGCTCCCCGCCGCACACCGCACCTCACGCTGTCCGAAGCTCGCCATGGGGTCACCGTAGGTCCGGTGCGCTCACCTGCTCCACGCAGCCGGGAGGAGATCGCTGTCCCTCGCCGGAGTCACCGGCTGAGACCGGTCCTGGCGGACCGCGTCGAGTCGTGGTCGAGTGCAGCCTCGCTACCGACTCGGTCGTGCGAGGCCAGGCGCGTGCTCGGCCACGGTTCGCTCGATCAGGCCGATGCTGGGGTTGACCATCGCGACCGCACCCACGATCACGGTCGGGACGGTCTCGTCTCCGCCGGTGATGGATCGGACGATCGCGGCGTCCTCTGGGCTGTCCCAGATGTTGCGACGATTGACGGGGATGCCACTGGCCTCGAGGCTCCGACCGAGCCGATCACAGAATGGTCAACCGGGTCGCCAGAACACCTCGATGGCCTCGATCCGACCGTTCGGGCCGTGGATCGTCGGGACCGTGACGCTGTCGTTCGCCATCCGCCCGAGAAGCCGCCAGTAGACCGGCCGAGCAGCGAACGCGGTCCCCACCGCGGCGGGAACGCTCAGCGCCCAGACCCCACCCGTCAAAGTGTGCACCGCGGTGAACACGGCGAAGATCGCCGCGCCGAGCGCTGCCATGGTGAAGAAGATCCTGGTCTTGTTGGTCATGCGCCCGGCCACCGTAGGCCAACCGGCCTCGAACGCTGCCACGGCTCGGACTCCGGTCATACGTACGTGCCCAACAAGACCATCAGTGTGCCGGACGACGTGCTCGCGGTCATCGAGACCTTGGGCGTGCCGTTCTCCCAGTGGGTGACGGAGCAACTTCGTCGCCACGCTGCGACGTCGGCGGCGTCGTTCGCCGACCAGCTGCTCGCCGATGCTGCGATGGCGGCAGGTGGGGGTCAGCTCGATCGCGAGGCGATCGGCGAGCGGATGGATCGGTCGGCGCCGTGGTGATGCGTGGGGCGGTCTACTGGGCAGAGCTCGACAAGCGCCGGCCATGCGTGTTGGTGTCCTCGCAGGAGGTCCTCGGGGTCGAGGTCTGGCCGGCCCACGTCGTGCCGCTCACCTCGAACCTCGATCGCGCCGGTCTCGCGGGCAACGTCCTGTTGGACTCGACCGTCACCGGGCTGCCGACGGACTCCGTCGCCGTGCCCCTCGGTCTCGAGTTGGTCGATCGGTCCTGGCTCGTCGACCGAACCGGGCACCTGCCAGGCCCGCTCATGGACGCGGTCGACGACGGCATCCGGGCCGTTCTCGGTCTCTGAAGCGAGCAGCTAACGACTGCGAGAGCGTGGGCGATCGCACCCGCAGCTGGAGCGAAGTGCTTGTCGGTACCGCGCGTCCACGGGAAGCGTGGATCGCCGAGCGGATCAGGCGTCGCCTCCACCTTCTGGGCGCGGCTATGAGCTGTCGTCGAACCGGATCTGTGTGACCTCGGCACCAGCGAGGGCATCAAGGGTTGGCGGTGGAGCGGCCACGTGCCAACGGTCGCAGGTGGCCCCGGACGCGTCAGCGCCCGGCCGACCCACGTCGACCGGGCGCTTCGCTGACGTCCCCCCATCGGAGACGCAGAACGGGACGAGACCCGCTAGACCGCGACGATCTCGCAGTCGGGCAGGCCGAGCTCGCGGACCTGGGCGGTGATCTCCTCGACGTACACCGGGTTCATGACCACGATGAGCTCGACCGGGTTGTCCCGCAGCCACTCCGGGGCGACCACGGGGTGGCCGCTGCCGGCGATGAAGGTGTCGTGCTTGTACGGGTTGATGTCGATGGCCGCCTCGACCGGAGCACCGAGGCCGACGCCGTGGAGGAAGGCGACGCCCTTGGAGCCGGCGCCCCAGATCGCCGTCTTCCCGCCCTTGGCGGCCGTCTCCGAGATCTTGTCGCGCCAGCCCTCGATGGTGGCCGTGGCCGTCTTGGCGTAGCGCTCGGCGAGCTCCTTCATCTCGGCCGGGTCCTCCTCCAGCGGCAGCTTGCCGGTGGTGGGGCCGTCGGCCGGACGGGCCTCGATGAGCAGGTACTGGTCGCTGTAGCAGCGCTCGACGGCCAGCACCTCGTAGCCGGTGAGGCGGAACAGGCGGGCGAGCGAGCCGGGCGAGAAGTACGAGCAGTGCTCGTAGTACACGTCCCAGAAGGCGCCCTCGTCGAGCACGCGCACCACGTCCGGCAGCTCGAAGAGCACGGCGACGTCGTCGCGGTCGCCGATGCCGGCCCGCACGTCCTCCATGAACTGCTTCACGGGAGCGATGTGCTCGAGGGTGTGCCGGCAGACGACCGCGTCCTCCGGGATGGGGCCGTAGTCGGCCGTGTAGTGGTCGACCTTCCACTCGATCTTGTCGGCGGGGCCACCGGGCTCGAAGCGCTCGACCTGGATGCCCGGGTCGATGCCGACGCCGGAACCGAGGCCGGCCTCGACCATCCACTCCAGGAACTCGCCCTTGCCGCAGCCGATCTCGATCGCCGACTTGCCGACGAGGTCATAGTCGTCGACCCACTGCTTGGCGAGGGCCTTGCCGAACTCGACGAACACCGGGGAGAAGCCCTGGCTCTCCTCGAAGTCGGTCGAGTACTGGTTCAGCTCGATCTCGAAGACCGGGTTGAACAGGAATCCGCAGTCCTCGCAGATCCACAGCTCGAGCTCGCCGGTCGGGAAGTCCTTGGCCTCCTGCTCGTCACGGAGCAGCAGGCAGCTGTGGGCCGGGACGAAGCCCGGGGTGTGGACGTGCGAGATCTTGGTGGAATCGCACGCCGGGCAGCAGGTGAGACGGCTCGAGGTGTTGAGGCCCTCGGCCCGACGGGGCGCTTCGGGGGTGCTCACGACACGACCTCCGGGGTGGGAACGGGGATGATGAACTTGCCGCCGGCCTCGGCGTAGGCGGCCTGCTGGCGCATGATCTCGTCGGCGAAGTTCCACGCCAGGATCAGCACGTAGTCGGGCTGCTCCTCGACGAGCACCTCGACTGGGCGGATCGGCTGGTGGGTGCCGGGCATGACCCGACCGTGCTTGTGCACGTTGCGGTCGACGACGTAGTCGACGAGGTCGGTGGTGACCCCGACGTAGTTGATCATCGTGGTGCCCTTGGCGGCCGCGCCGTAGGCGGCGATCGTGGCGCCCTCGGCCTTGAGGTCGCGCAGGAGCTTGAGCAGGTCGGTCTTGAGCTGCTCCACCCGGTGACCGAAGCCGTCGTAGAACTCGGTCGACGCGGCGCCGAGCTCGGCCTCCATCTCGAGCCACTCGATCGCCTCGGGCGAGGGGTCGTCCTCATGGCCCAGGTACCAGCGGTTGGTGCCGCCGTGGAGGTCGGGGAAGTACTCGACGTGGTTCAGGTGGAGGCCCACCCGCTCGGCGCCGTTCTTGACCGACGTGCACGACAGGTAGCGGTAGTGCTCGTGGTACATCGTGTCGAAGGCGCAACGCTTGACGAGCTCGACCACCGACGGGTTCTCGATCGTGACGACGCCACCCGGCTTCAGCAGGGTCTTCATGCCCCGCAGGAAGCCCTGGAAGTCGGGGATGTGGGCGAGCACGTTGTTGGCGACGATCAGGTCGGCCTGACCCCGCTCGGCGACGATCTCCTCGGCGAGCTCGTCCCCGAAGAACTTCTCGACGACGTCGACGCCGACCTCACGGGCGGCCTGGGCCGGGCCGGGGGACGGCTCGACGCCGAGGGCCGGGATGCCGGCCTCGACGAAGTTGCGGAGCAGGTAGCCGTCGTTCGATGCCAGCTCGACCACGAACGAGTCGGGGCCGAGACCCTGGGCCTCGATCCGGGCGAGCGCGTTCTCGCGGGAGTGGGCGAGCAGCGCATCGCTGAACGACGAGAAGTAGTGGTAGTTGTCGACGAACAGGACCTCGGGGTCGACCTCCTCGAGCAGCTGCACCAGACCGCAGTCGGTGCACAGCGCCGCGTCGAGGCGGTGGAACGGCTCGTTGCCCTCCGCCACCTCTTCGGGGGTGAGGATGTTGTCGGCCAGGGCGACGTCGCCGAGGTCGAGGAACGGGTGCAGGTTGGTGCTCCCGCAGCTGCGGCAGCACTGCAAGCGGCTCATGCCGCGCTCCAGCGGAGATCGTCACCGATGCGGCCGTCGCCGATCAGCTCCTTGACCCGGGCAAGGCGACCGAAGCGGGGGCCTTCCATCGCCTCCACCGTCCACTCCTCCTGGGTGTAGAAGCTGTAGAGCTCCTCGACGCCCTTGCGCACCGTCCACTGGGCGGTCGCGTCGGGGAGGACCTTCTCGATCTTGTCGCAGTTGACCCGATAGTTGCGCTTGTCGGCCCCGGCGCCCTCGCCGAAGGCGATCTCGCAGTTGGGGACGACGTCGCGCACGATCTCGGCTACCTCGCGCACCAGGTAGTTCTCCTTGGTGGCGCCGACGTTGAACACCTCGCCGTTGACGAGTGACGGGTCGGCCTCGAGCACGCAGGCGATCGCACGGGAGATGTCCTCGATGTGGACGAGCGGACGCCAGGCCCGACCGTCGCTCTTCAGGAACACCTCGCCGCGGGCCACGGCGTAGCCGGTGAGGTTGTTGACGACGAGGTCGCCGCGCAGCCGGGGCGATGCGCCGTAGGCGGTGGCGCAGCGCAGCGACGTGACGACCATGTCACTGGTCTCGGCCATCGCGTTGATGTCCTTCTCGGCCTGGACCTTCGACGCGCCGTACGGCGTGACGGGGTTGAGCTCGCCGGTCTCGTCGACGAAGTCGTCACCCTCCTGGGCGCCGTAGTTCGAGCACGACGAGTTGAACAGGAAGCGGGGGACGCCGGCGTCGCGGGCGGCCTCGGCCATCTTCACGACGCCGCGGTGGTTGATGTCCCAGGTCGTGTCGGCGTGCAGGTCGCCCAGCGGGTCGTTGGAGATCGCAGCCAGGTGGGCGACGGCGTCGAAGCCCTCCAGATCGGCCGGGGAGACGTCGCGGATGTCCTTGACGATCGTCGGGATCTCCGGCGGCGAGCCGCCCAGCGGGGCGTACTCGGTGTAGAGCTGCGAATCGAGGCCGGCGACGTGGTGGCCGCGGGACTGCAACAGCGGGACGAGGATCGCCCCGATGTAGCCGTCGTGGCCGGTGACGAGGATCTTCATCGGTGGATCAGCTCCAGATCTTCCAGGGGGCGTCGGTCTCCCACAGCGACTCGAGGCGCTTCTTGTCACGGATCGTGTCCATGCACTGCCAGAAGCCGTGGTGCTTGTAGGCCATCAGCTGGCCGTCCTTGGCGAGGTTCATGAGGGGCTC
The DNA here is from genome assembly GCA_039185015.1 of Actinomycetota bacterium. Lineage (GTDB taxonomy): Bacteria > Actinomycetota > Acidimicrobiia > Acidimicrobiales > Poriferisodalaceae > JBCBSZ01. The sequence goes on along the minus strand of JBCDAU010000037.1, from coordinate 19,342 downwards.
GAGCTCGAACTGGGTCTCGTCGCCCTCGATGTAGTCGAACATGGCCGGCTCGAAGACGAAGAAGGCGCCGTTGATCCAGCCCTCGGCGGTCTGCGGCTTCTCCGAGAACTCGGTGATGGCGTCGCCATCGAGCTCGAGGTGTCCGAAGCGGGCCGCAGGGCGGGCGGCGGTGAGCGTCGCCAGCTTGCCGTGGGCCTTGTGGAAGGCGAGCAGCTCCTTCAGGTCGACGTCGGCGACGCCGTCACCCCAGGTGAGCATGCAGGTGTCGTCACCCAGGTACGGCTGCAGGCGCTTGATGCGACCGCCGGTGGCGGTGTTGAGCCCGGTCTCGACGAGCTCGACCGTCCAGTCCTCCGGGTGCTCGCCCCGCTGCTCGACCGTGCGTGAGCTCAGGTCGATCTTCAGGTCGTGGCCCAGCGAGGCGTAGTCGCTGAACCAGCGCTTGATGTAGTCGCCCTTGTAGCCGAGTGCCACGACGAACTCGTTCATGTCGAACTCGGCGTAGTACTTCATGATGTGCCAGAGGATCGGCTTGCCACCGACCTCGACCATCGGCTTGGGCTTGATCTCGGTCTCTTCGGACAGCCTCGTACCGAGACCGCCGGCCAGGAACCCGACCTTCATGTTGGTTGCTCCGCTCTAGGAGACGGCGACGATGTCTGCGCTGATGCCGGCGCTGCGCACCGACTCGGTGATCTCGGCCTCGTAGTTGGGATTCATCACGAGGACGAGTGCGGGTGGGTCGTCGGCAAGCGCCTCGGGTCCCACCACGGGATGACCACTCACCGGGAGGTGACGGCCGTGCTTTCGAGGGTTGACGTCGACCACGTGCGTGATCGCTTCACCCCCGATGAGATGACAGAAGGTGACGCCCTTCGAACCGGCGCCCCAGACGGCGACGCCACGCCCGGCGGCGGCGTGCTCGGCGAGGGTCGTGCGCCAGTGCTCGAAGCGATCCTCGATCGTGGCGGCCAGCCGGGCGAGGCGGGCCTCGACGTCGGCGGCGTGCTCGATCGGTGCCTCGGGGGCGGAGCCGGCGCGGCCCATGCGGCCCTCGAGGGCGAGGAACTGGCCGCCGAACGTGGACTCGCACCGATCGACGACGAAGCCACCGAGCTCGGCCAGGTGGGCGAGCGTCGGGGCGGTGAAGTAGAGGACGTGTGGGTAGATGAGGTCCCAGACGCCGCCCTGGTCCAGGGTGAACGAGGCGTCGGGCACCTCGAGGTAGAGGCGACCGTTCTCCCGAAGCATCTTGGTGGCGCTGCCGAGCAGCTCGGTCGGCTGGTCGAGGTGCTCGACGACGTGACGGGCGGCGAGGAGGTCGGCCTCGACCGGGCCGATGTCGTCGACCGAGCCGACGAAGCGCAGATCGACGCCGTCGCGGTGGGTGGCCCCCTCGGCGTAGCTGGGATCGAAGGCGACGCCCGAGGCGCCGGCGCGTCGGCACACGTCGACGAGGAAGTCGCCGTTGCCGGCACCGAGCTCGACCATCGTGCCGCCCTGGGGCAGCTGGGTGGTCGCCAGGTGCTCGGCGAGCTGGTCGGCGTACTCGACGAAGGTCGGGGAGAAGTAGAGCGAGGCCTCGTACTGGCCGTCGTAGGAGATGACCTCGGGGTCGAACGCCGGGTTCGACAGCAGCCCGCAGCTCTGGCAGACGGCCAGCTCGAACGGTGCCTGGTCGGCGGCCTTCGCCGAGGTCTCGTCGGGCCAGAACTCGTTGGCCTGCACCGGAACGGTGCCCAGGTCGAGGTAGCTGACCATCCGATCGCTGCCGCAGGCCGGGCAGCAGCCGCCGGTCCGGCGCTGATCGGTGATCAAAGCACCACGCTGTGTCTTGTCATCGCCACTCACGGTCTACGAGGGTACCAGTCGGTCACGGAGCGCGAACAAGGGTCGGGAGCCACGCAGAGCGCAGAATTGACGGGGCGTCGACCGCGCGTTGTCGCTGGTCAGTGGGGTCCTACGAACGCAGTGCCCGGTACAGGCCGTCGGCGCCGTCGACGACCACGTCAGCCTCGCCGAGGAGCGCCGCCGGCGTCAACGATGCGAAGCCGATGACCCGCATCCCCGCTACCCGCGCGGCGGTCACTCCGGCCGGTGAATCCTCGACGACCACGCAGTCATCCGGGCGGACGCCACAGCAACGGGCGGCGTGGAGGAACAGGTCCGGCGCCGGCTTGCCTCGTTCCACCTCGGCGGCGCTGAACAGACGGTCCTCGTCGAACTCGCCGATCAGCCCGGTCACGGTCAGGGAGCGACGGATCCGTGCCGGCTCCCCGCTGGACGCCACGCATCGGGACCGGTCGGCGAGGGCCGTGAGGACGTCAGCGATGCCGGGCACGGCGACGAGCTCGGTGCCCATCCGGCCGTAGAGCTCCTCGTGGTACCGCTCGAACAGGTCCGGCGGGAGCGGGGCGCCGAGCTCGTCCTCGGCCAGCGCCCGCACCCGCGCCATCGTCGAGCCCAGGTAGCGCTCGATGCTCTGCTCGGTCGTGAGCGTCAGTCCCTGCTCGGTCAGGAGACGGGCGAGGATCGAGTTGGAGAGCCGCTCGGAGTCCACGAGCACGCCGTCGTTGTCGAAGATGATCAGGCCGGCGTCGTCCACGGCGTCGGAGTCTGCCCGCTCACGCGCCGATACGGTCGCCGGCATGGCGCGGGCCGACGGACGGGTGCTCATCGACGTCGACGGCGTCACCGTCACCCGGCCCGATCGTCCGCTGTTCGCCGAGGCGACGTTCACGATCCACGACGGCGAGGTCGTCGGCGTCGTCGGCCGCAACGGCAGTGGCAAGTCCACGCTGTTGCGCGTCGTGGCCGGAACCCAGGACCCGGAAGCCGGCGAGGTCCGTCGGGGGCGCGACGTCCGCATCGTGGTGCTCGACCAGCGCGACGACCTCCCCGCCGGCACCGTCCGCGACGTCGTCGGATCCGGGTGGCGCGCCGATGCCGCCCTCGACCGGCTCGGGATGGCGCCGTTCGCCGATCGCCCGACCGACCAGCTGTCCGGTGGGCAGCGCAAGCGGGTGGCCCTGGCGCGGGCGATGCTTGCCGAGGGCGACCTGCTGCTCCTCGACGAGCCGACCAACCACCTCGACCTCGACGGCGTCGCCTGGCTCCGACAGGAGATCGACCGTCACCGCGGTGCGGTGGTGCTCGTGACCCACGATCGCTGGCTGCTCGAGGAGCTGGCAACGAGGGTGATCGACCTCCAGGGCGGGCTGGCCCACGTGATCGACGGCGGCTACGAGGCCCACCTCCGGGCTCGGGTCGAGCGAGCCGCCAAGGCCGAGCGGGACGAGACGGTGCGCCGCAACCTGGCCCGTGAGGAGCTGGCCTGGCTCCGTCGCGGCGCCCGCGCCCGGCGTCGCAAACCGAAGAGCCGGATCGCCGAGGCGACCCAGATCATCGAGGGCGGCGCCGAGCGCGATCCGTACGCCGACGACATCGACTTCGCCGCGTTCGGGACGCCCCGACTCGGCGACACCGTCATCGAGCTGGACGACGTCGCGATCGGCTACGAGGGCGCTCCGCTGCTCGCCTCGGGCGTCTCCCTCAAGCTCGACCCGCGAGAGCGCCTCGGCATCGTCGGCCCCAACGGTGCCGGGAAGTCGACGCTGGTCGGCGCGATGACCGGACGCATCGAGCCCGTCGCCGGTTCGGTCGAGCACGGCACGACCGCGGTGATCGGCGAGCTCGACCAGCTGGGTGCCGAGCTCGACCCCGAGCTCCGGGTGCGTGACGCGATCGCCGGGGGCGCCCGCCAGGCCGATCACCGCGACGCCGCGCTGCTCGATCGCTTCTGGTTCGACGACGACTCGCAGTGGGCGCCGATCGGCACGCTCTCCGGCGGCGAGCGGCGTCGGATCCAGTTGGTGCTGACCCTGACCGCGCGTCCGAACGTGCTCGTCCTCGACGAGCCCACCAACGATCTCGACCTCGACACGCTCCGGTCCCTGGAGGCGTTGCTCGACGGCTTCCCCGGCGCGGTCGTCGTCGTCAGCCACGACCGGACGCTGCTGGAGCGCGTCTGCGATCGCTTCCTCGTCGTCGAGGACGGCGCGGCGATGGAGATCGGGACCGGTCTCGCCGAATGGTTGGACCAACGAGTCGCGGTCGGTCGGACGTCCGAACCGTCGAAGCCCAAGGTCGAGCGCACCGCGACGAAGGGGTCGGGCCGACGCCCGCCGAACCACCTCCGCAAGCTGATCGTCGCAGCCGAGCTCGAGCTCGAGCAGCTCACCGAGCGCCGCGACGTGCTGGCCGAGGCGGTCGCCGCACCGGATCTCGCGCACGAGCAGCGGGCCGACCTCGCGCGCAAGCTCGGCGAGGTCGACGCGTCGATCGAGGCGACCGAGGAGCGTTGGCTGGAGCTGTCCGCCGAGATGGAGGGTTGAGCACGTGACGTGCGAGGCAGAACGGTGCGGAACGCACCCCGTTCTGCCTCGCCTGTCGGCTATCGTCGCCGGCGGCGGCCACCACGCCTGACCCTCGTGTCGATGCCTGCGCCATCGATCTCCGAGAGGGCAGAGGGGACCTCGAGTGCTCGGTGGATCATGACCACGCGACCCGTCGGTGACGACGTCGCGAGCGCAGGTCGACGACGCGCCGCCACAGGGGAGTGAACGTCATGACCGCCCAGGAGTCCTTCAAGAAGCGCATCCGAGCCCGGATGGCCGAGACCGGCGAGAAGTACGGCGCCGCCCGGCGCAGCCTGATCGAGCGAGCCACCCGTGGCGATGGCCGCGTGTGGATGTCGGACCCCGACGTCGACGACGCGAGCGTCGCCAACGCGACCGGCCGCGCATGGGACGAGTGGTGCGACCTCATCGAGGCGAGTCGCGTGGCCGACGCAGGACACACCGCCATCGCCAAGTGGGTCGGCGAGGAGCACGGCCTGAACGGCTGGTGGTCCCAACAGGTCACCGGTGGCTACGAGCGCATCACCGGCATCCGCGTGCCCGGCCAGATGGCCGACGGCACCTTCCAGGTCGGCAGGTCCAAGACGATGCCGGGTGACCCGGACGAGCTCCGGGCCATGCTCCTCGACGACGTCGACCGGGACGACCTCTTCGGCGGGCATCCGACCGAACTGCGCTCGCGGCCGACCAGCAAGGCCGTCCGGATCAGCATGGGCGAGGGCGTCGCCCTCATCGGGATCACGTCCAAGGCCGACGGCCGCATGACGGTGGCGGTCACCCACGAGCGCCTACCGGACGCTCCGGCGGTCGAGCAGTGGCGTGCCTGGTGGTCGGCGTGGCTCGAGGCGTTGGCCGAGCTGTCGGACTAGCGGCGGTTGCGGGCGGTCCGTCGAGTGATCGCGGCGGCGAGCTCGTCCGGTCGGTCGGTACCGATGCGGAAGTGTCGGCCGCCGGCCAGGTCGAGCTCCACGGCACTGAGACCCCACACGTTCCACATCCACCCGGTGCGGAGGTAGCGGATGCCCCAGCCGGCGTACCAGCGGTTGCGCACCGGACGAGCGGCGAGGATCCGATCGAAGGTGATCGTGCGCCGCGGCAGGCCGAAGCCGAAGGCGACCACGACAGCGTCGTCGTTCACCCGAACGGACAGACGGTTGAAGGTCCAGATGAGCACCCCCATCGCCAGCCCGATGATGCTCGTCACGGCGAGGGTGGATCCCGTGGCGTCGCCGATCGCGGCAGCGATGCCGATCGGCACGACGACGATGGCGATGGTGAGCACGATCGCGATCGGGGAGATCTGGTCGAATCGCTGCTCCACGGGTCGCAGCGTAGGCCGCGGCACCCCACCGCACGGCGGGATCGGCCCAGTCGATACGATTCGCGTCATGGCGAGACGATCCGAGCGCGGGCGCACGACCGAGCCGGGCACCCGGCACCTTCCCGAGACCCCGACGCTCCGTCAGCGGAGCCCGGTGACGTACTGGGTGCTGATCTTCCTCGCGCTGTCGCTGGTCGCCGGGCCGCTGTTGCTCGTCGTCCAGCAGCTGGTGCAGTGACCGACGAGATCCTGGTCCGGGCTGCTCCGATCGACGACCTCGCCCCTCGTCTCCTCCACGAGCTCCTGCGCCTGCGGGTCGACGTGTTCGTCGTCGAGCAGGAGTGCGCCTACCCCGAGCTCGACACCCGCGACGTCGAGCCCGGTGCCGTCCACCTGTGGACCGAGGCGGACGACGGATCGGTGACGGCGGTTGCCCGCCTGCTCGACGACGGCGACGAGCGCCGGATCGGTCGGATCGCCACCCGCACCGACCAGCGCGGCGCCGGCCTCGCCGCCCGACTGATCGACGTCGCGATCGAGCGGTCGGAGGGGCCGTGGGTGCTCGATGCCCAGGCCCACCTCGCCGGGTGGTACGAACGGTTCGGTTTCGTCGCCGAGGGCCATGAGTTCCTCGAGGATGGGATCCCGCACGTCACGATGCGCCGGAGGGTGTGATGGCCTCGACCGATCCCGCAGCCGACGACTGGGCCTACGACGAGCTCGGTCACTTCCACGAGAACGCAGCCGACGTCGGCGTCGACGCGTCGTCGTTGCTCCCGGTCCGACGCGTCGTGACGTCCCTCGACGACGGCCGCACGGTGAGCGGTCTGCGGTGGGGCGACGAGGACGCCGAGCTCGTGGTCGTCCACGGCTCGGCGCAGAACGCCCACACATGGGACAGCACCCTCGCCTCGCTCGGTCGTCCGGCGGTCGCCGTGGACCTTCCGGGTCACGGGCACTCGGCCTGGCGTGACGACCGGAGCTACCACCCCACCGCGCTCGCCGAGGATCTGGCCGTCTTCGTGGCCGAGCACGCTCCGGTGTCCCGGCTGATCTGTGGCATGTCGCTCGGCGGGATGACCGTGCTGCAGCTGGCGCGCCAGCGCCCGGATCTGGTGCCCCGCTTCGTCATGGTCGACATCACCCCGGGCGTCACCAAGGACAAGGCGAAGGAGATCCACGACTTCATCGCCGGCCCGCAGTCCTTCCCGAGCTTCACCGAGATCTTCGACCGCACCGTCGAGCACAACCCGACCCGAACCCACGAGTCGCTGCGCCGCGGGATCATCCACAACGCCCGCAAGCTCGATGACGGGTCGTGGGAGTGGCGTTATGACCGTCGGGGTCCGGCCGACGGCACGCCGGCGGTCGAGCCGAAGATCGCCGAGACCGCCCGACTCGCGATGTGGGACGACCTCGAGGCGACCGACCAGCCGTTGCTGCTCGTGCGGGGCTCCCGCTCGCCGGTGGTCGACGACGAGGACGTGGCCGAGTTCTCGCGGCGTCGTCCCGACGCCACGGTCGTCGTCGTCGACGACGCCGGGCACAGCGTCCAAGGCGACCAGCCCGTCGAGATGGCCCGCCTCCTGGCCGCCGAGCTCGCCTGAGTCCTCTCCCGGGCGGGCAGACGCTCAGGCCTGGACGTGGTCGTCCATCACCTCGGAGGCCGGGCGGAGGTCGGTGCGCAGGTTGACCTGGTCGAAGAAGTCGTACCACCCGCTCGCCTGCACGCCGGCCTCGAGGGCATCGATCGCTTCGAGCGACGGTGCCTGCCACACGGCCACGTACTGGTGGTCCATCCGGTTCGGGGTGTCGGCATCGTTCGTGCCCCATCCGAGCGTAGTGATGCCGCCCTCGGCCATCTGGGCGATGGCTCCGGCGACGCCGTCCATGAAGGCTCGACGGTCCTCGGTCGAGAGTGCTGCCCATCGATCGTTCGGCGTCCAGGCCTCGATGAAGTGGTACATGTCGGCAACGTACGGCCGGTTGCCGGCGGCGGACATGACGTGATTCCCCTACGTTCTCCGAGATGATCGCCGCGGTCGACGAGATCTCCCCCGGTCTCACGCAGGTGTTGTGCGATCGCCCGGTCGTCGATCGGGCCAGGTTGCGGTCGAGCTTGCTGGACGAGGGCGTCGGCGCCGACTCGCCCCGCGACCGACGCGATCGTGATCGGGCCGCCCACATGCTCCTTCGCTTCGAGCGCCCGGCAGAGGTGCTCGATCTGGCGCTGGACCACCTCGTCGCCGAGCGCGGCTGCGCGCGTGGTGACGCCGGGTTCGCCGCAGCGCGCGACGAGGTCTACCGACCCACCGTCGTCGTGGGCGAGCACGACGGTGCGGCCTCGGTCGCGGAGACTCCGCTGCCGAATCACCATCCCGTCCTCCAGTCGACGTGGCGGGCGCCGGGAGCGGTCGGCTTCGACGAGGTGCAGCGAGCTCGTTCGCTCGGAGAGCTCCGCGGTCTGTTCGGTGACCTCGGCTCGACGGCGATGCTGGCGACATCGATCGACGTCGAGGGTCTCGGCGTCGGGTTGCTGTGCATCGACGAGGTCGAGCGGGCCCGGGTGTGGACCCCCGACGACCGCGAGCACGTCGATCAGTTCGTCGCTCGGTGGCTGGCGCCCGTGCTCGGTGCGTCTTTGGTGGCCTGGGCCCGCCGTCGCCGACTGACCCGCGCCGAACGACAGGCGGTGGAGCTCCTCGCGGTCGGGTTGTCCTATGCGGAGATCGCCGACGAGCTCGGTCGCTCGGTGCGCACGGTGGACAACCAGCTCCGATCCGCTCGGCGACGCCTCGATGCCCGCAACGCCATCGAGCTGGTGCGTCGGGCCGGCCTGCTCCAGGGCTGAGAGCGCCGTGGGGCGTCAGCCGGGCAGGGCGTCGACGATGCGCTCGCCGTCGCGGGTGGTGACTCCCGACCCCGGGTGCACCGCATCGCCGTAGGCCAGGATCTCACCGTCGACGGTGATGAGCAGGTAGCCCTGCCCCGACGGCGACGGGACGATCGCCTCGATCGCGGACTCGAGGCCGGCGTCGGCGGCGGAGCCGTGGAAGCCGGCATCGCCGAACGTGAAGATGCCTCCGTCCCCGGCCACGAGCCAGTAGCCCTCGCCGGTCGGGGTCGAGGCCATCGCGACGATCGGGCTGACGAGGTCGAGGCTGCCGGTCGAGCCGTGGAAGGTGGCGTCGCCGAAGGCGAAGATGCCGCCGTCGGAGGCGACCATCCAGTACCCCTCGCCCGAGGCGGTGGCCGCCATGCCGACGATCGGGCGGTTGAGCGGTGTGCCGCCCATCGAGCCGTGGAAGGTGGCGTCGCCGAAGGCGAAGATGCCGCCGTCGCCCGCCACCATCCAGTACCCCTCGCCCGACGGCGTCAGCGCCGCCGCGACGACGGGCTTGGCCAGCCGGACGTCGTCGAGCTGGCCACCGAACGGTGTGCGTCCGCCGGCCTCAAGCACGCGCCCGGAGTCCGTGACGAGCCGGTACGAGACCCCGGTCGACGGGGCGCCGCCGTCGCCGAGCGCCGCGATCGCAGCGGCTTCGACGTCGAGGAGTCCGTGGCCGGTCTCCACGTCGAAGCCGATCGGCCCCAGGTCGGCCGCGGTGTCGACGAGGACGTCGCGCACCTCGGCCTCGCTGAGGCCGGGATCGATCGACCGGACGATCGCGGCGGCGGCCGCCACGTGCGGGGCCGCCATGGACGTCCCGCTCGCCGAGCCGTAGTCGTCGTCGCTGTCGTGCTGGCTCGACAGCACCTGGCTGCCCGGGGCCACCACGTCGATGTAGGAGCCGTAGCTCGAGAACGACGAGCGGTTGCCGCTGGCGTCGATCGAGCCGACGGCGAGCACGCCGTCGAGCGCTGCCGGCCAGATCTGCGGGTTGCCGTGCAGCGCCGAGTTGCCGGAGGCCGCGACCACGACGATGTCCTGCTGGACGGCGTAGTCGATCGCGGTGTTGATGACCGACGACGGAGCCGGTGCGCCGAGGCTGAGGTTGATGACGTCGGCGTCCTCCTCGACCGCGCGGAGGATGCCCTCGGCCACGGTGCCGGTCGTCCCCGTGCCGTTGGCGCCGAGCGCACGGACCGGGAGGATCTGCACGCCGGGAGCGACACCGCTGATCCCGAGACCGTTCCCTGCGTTCGCGGCGGCGATGCCGGCGACGTGGGTGCCGTGGAAGTGGTCGGCCTCGTCCCCGTCGACCCGGCCGTCCAGGAGGTCGATGGTCGGCAGCAGCCGTCCCTGGAGGTCCTCGTGGCTGGCGCGGACGCCCGTGTCGATCACGGCGAGCACCGTGCCGGTGCCGTCGCTCATCGGCCACGCCGACTCCGCGCCGGTCACGTCGAGGCTCCACTGGTCGTCCCGGCGGGGATCGGACAACGCGTACACGATCCCCTCCGGTTCGATGGCGAGGATGCGATGGTCGTCCGAAGCGCCGATCACCGTGCCCGGCTCGATCGTGCGCACCTGCAGACGTCCGTCGAGGCCCTGCTCCAGGACGACGAGGCGTTGGCCGTCCGGGCCGGGGTCACCGGCGGCGCCGGCCAGCGGGCCCAGGAGGGTTGCAAGAGCCACGACGACGCCGACCACCGAACGGAACATCACCCGGTTCCATCGGAATCATGGTGGCAGCATCAAGGGGTCCCACCGTCCGTGGCGATCTCGGCGGTCCGCCTCGTAGGGTCACCGTCGATCCGAGCGAACGAGGGGGCGATGAGCGAGCAGCACGCCGGCGGTGACGACCGACCGCAGCGGGGGACGATGTCCGCTGCCGACTGGGACGATCGCTACCGCCAGGGTCGGCAGTGGAGCGTCGAACCGAACCGGTTCGTCGTCGCTCAACTCAAGGAGACGCCGGTGCCGGCGGGCCGGGCGCTCGATCTCGGCAGCGGGGAGGGGCGCAACGCCGTCTGGCTCGCCGAGCAGGGCTGGGACGTCATCGGCGTCGACGTGAGCTCGGTCGCCACCGAGCGGGGGCGAGAGATCGCCGATGAGCTCGGTGTCTCGGTCGACCTGCGGGTCGGCGACGTCGTCTCGATCGAGACCGACCTCGCCGACGTGCGAGGCGACGGCTGGGATCTGGTCCTCGTCTCCTACCTGCACCTTCCCGCCGACCAGCGACGCCGCCTCCTTGCCGCAGTCCGGTGGGCGCTCGCGCCGAACGGTACGTTCCTGCTCGTCGGTCACGATCTGCGGAACCTGCGCGACGGGTGGGGCGGCCCCAGCGATCCCGACGTGCTCTGGTCCCCGAAGGAGGTCGCCGTCGAGTTCTCACCGGGCCGTTACCGGATCGACGCTGCGGGGGTGGTCGAGCGGGAGGTCGAGACCGAGCTCGGAACGCGGACCGCACTCGACACGCTGGTCCGGATCCGCTCGACTCGGTGATTTCTCCTACGCCGGTAGTAGAATCTGGAACATGACGACGACGCAGACCGAGCCCGTCCTCACGATCACGGACGAGGCGCTGGAGAAGATCCAGGACCTCCGCTCCGGCGAGGACGATGCCGACGCCCTCGGCCTGCGCATCGAGGTCACGGGTGTCCGCGGGGTCGACTACACGTACGACCTCGCCTTCGAGGTGATCGACGAGCGGGACAAGACCGACGTGGTCCTCGACGCCGGCATCCCCGTGGTCCTGCCGGCCGACGACATCGAGAAGCTCCAGGGCGCCACGCTCGACCTGCCCTCCACGCCGGGTCAGCCCGGGCTCGTCCTCCGCAACCCGAATCGTCCGACGCTCCCTGACCCCGAGGAGCTCGAGCTCACCGGCGAGCTGGCCGACGACGTGCGGGCCCTCCTCGAGCAGCGGATCAACCCCGCCATCGCCGCCCACGGCGGGTTCGCCGAGCTCGTCGGCGTCGAGGGCGGCGACGTGTACGTGCGCCTCGGCGGCGGCTGCCAGGGCTGTTCGATGTCGCGTGCGACGGTGGCCGCAGGCATCGAGCAGACGCTCAAGGAGCACCTCCCGGCCGTCACCCAGGTCGTCGACGTGACCGACCACGCCAACGGCGAGAACCCCTACTACAGCTGACGTGTCCGGCGCCGGAGCGCCGGATGCGAGAGAATCGCGATCTCGGGCGGAATGCGTGAGGCGCCCGCCGAGTTCCGAGGAGCGTGACCGCACTGATGACAGCGCCGGAGACCAGCGCTGGCGACGTCGATCCCGACGAGAAGTTCCAGCAGTACGTCGTGCCCGAGCTCGACGTGATGTACCGGGTGGCGCGGTCGCTCACTCGCAACGGCGCTGACGCGGAGGACCTCGTTCAGGACACCCTCGTGCGGGCCTACCGGGCGATCGACCGCTTCGACGGTCGTCACCCTCGGGCGTGGCTGTTGACGATCCTGCGCAACGCGCAGATCAACCGGGTGCGGCGCAAGCGACCCGAGCTGCTCGACGATCCCGACGCCACCTTCGAGCGGTACGCAGCCGACGACGACGAGTCGCTCGCTCCCGAGCACGTCGTCGTCGATCCGGTCTTCGACGCCGAGGTCGACGATGCCCTCGCCGCCCTGCCGGAGAAGTTCCGTGCCGTCGTCGAGCTGGTCGACATCGGCGGCAAGAGCTACCAGGAAGCCGCGGACGAGCTGGGGGTGCCGGTCGGCACCGTCATGAGCCGTCTGCACCGAGCCCGTCGCCGAATGCGCGACCAGCTCGAACGAGCCGGGTTCCACCGGCGTGCCTAGGGGGGCGGGATGAAGTTGTTCGATCGTCTCTTCCGGCGAAAGCCGGCCGAGTGCATGCGCGTGGCCGAGGTGCTGCAGGCCTACCTCGACGGTGAGGTCGATGCGCCGACCGCCGCGGAGGTGTCCGCGCACCTCGAAGCGTGCCGTGACTGCGGGCTCGAGGCCTCGGCCTATGAGGACCTGAAGGTGAGCCTCGGCCGCCACCAGGACCCCGACCCCGATGCGCTCGCCCGCCTCCGCAGCTTCGTCGACGAGCTCGCCGACAAAGAGCAAGCCTGAGCTAGCTGCGGACCGCCTCGTCGGCGGTCGGGGTCGCTCGAAGGTCGACGACGCTGCGCCGGTCGTGGCGGCGACGGGCCCACTCGGCGATCAGCACGCCGAGCGGCGCCGAGGCCCAGATCGACCACAAGATCGATGCTGACTCCCAGTTGCGCAGCAGCGGTCCGGTGACGACGAGCATCACCCGGAACAGCCAGAACGACCCCCACATCGCCCCGGCGAAGCGGATCGACCAGATCCGATGCGATGCGGCGCTTCCCTGGCGGATGGCAACCACGCTCATGACCGCCGTGCCGTAGACGACCGCCGACATCGAGGAGAAGCCGAGCTCGGCGAGCAGCCCGCCGTACTCGTCGACCTCGTCGTGCTGCGACGACAGCCACACGGCGAACACGGTGCCGATCGTGACGGAGCCGAAGGTGAGCCGGCCGAGGAGACGATGCCGCGCTGCGTTGGCGCCGACGCCGGTGCGGAACAGCTGCACGTGCAGCAACACGAAGGCGATCGAGTTGAAGAGGATGTGGCCGTACAGCAGGTTCGTGCGGAGGTCCGGCCCGTTGACGAACCGGTCGTAGAACGCCACTCCCCAGGACGGGTGGTACGAGTAGCGATCCCAGATCGAGCAGGCGTTGTCGGGGCACTGAGCCAGCGCCGGCGCCCCCTCGCTGGTGCCGAGACCGAGGTTGTCGAACAGGTCGTAGAGAGCGACGAAGTTCGAGATGCCGATCTCCGGGCCCGAGATCAGGTAGCGAACGTTCAGCACGAGCATGATGCCGATGCCGATCAGGAAGAACGACCGGAACGAGCCGCGCCGGAAGCCCACGACCAGCGAGACGACCCACACGGCCAAGGCCAGGTAGGTGGCGAGCACCTCACCCGGGATGCTCATCGGACGCGACCCCGCGACGGCTCCGACACTGGCCCCCCTCTCCCCGCCGCCGGACGCTAGCTCCCGGGGTGCTCTTGTGTCGGGTGTCCGGGTCAGGCGCCGGGCGTCGCCATGGGTTCGACCGCAGCGGCCTCGGCCCGGCGCTCGTGCTTCGGTCGATGCCAGTACGGCGCCGCGAGAGTCATGCCGATCACGATCAGGATGGCCATCCCTGCTGCGGTGACCGTGTAGGCCGCTGCGCGACCACTGCCGTCGTAGACGACACCGATGATGATCGCGGCGACGCCGGCGGTCAGCGCCTGGGCGGCACCCATCAGTCCCTGCGCACCGGCCTGCCGCTCCTCGGGGACGACGATGCTGATCGCCACGCCTGCGGCGGCGATGGTCAGCCCGTCGGAGATGGCGTGCACGAGTGACAGCCCGAAGATCCATTGGCCGGTTGGCACCAGACCGTAGGCCTGCATGAAGCCGGCGCCGATGATCAGGCCGAGCGCGGCGATCCGGTACGGGCCGACGCGTTGCGCGAGCGCGCCCCCCGTGGGTCCGAGGATGACGAGTGGGATCGCGAAGAAGGTGATGCCGAGGTTGGCCATCCACGTCGGGGTCCCGAGGTCCTCGTGGACGACGTCCCAGAGCGCATCGAAGCCGCCGATCATGAGGAAGCTCCCGGCGGCGAGCACGACGGCTCCCGCGACCCTGCGATCACCGAGCAGATCGAGCGCGAGCTTCTGCGGGGACGGATCCGATGTCTCCTCGATGTGCACCGTCGAGCTGACGGCCAGGAGCACGAGCGTGAGGGCGCCGACGACGACGAACGGTGCGCCGAGCCCGAACGGGCCGACCAGGATCGCCGAGATCGCCGGACCGGTGGCGAAGCCGAAGACGTCCGCCGAGATCAACCGGCCGAGGTTGCGCCCGAGGTGCTCGGTGTCGGCCAGGATCACGATGCGACGGATCGCCGGGAGTGCGGACCCGATGCCGATGCCCGAGACGATGCGGCCGACGAGGATCGGACCGAACGCGCCCCCGAAGCCCATCATCAGCAGGCCGACGACGTTGACCAGCACGCCGGCAACGACGATGCGGCGAGCGTGGCCCCGGTCGGCCAGTGGCGCGATGGTCAGCTGCGCGACGAACGCAGAGATGAAGCCGATGCCGATGATGACACCGACCGCGCTCTCGCTGATGTCGTACTCGTCGCGGAAGTCGCCGACGATCGTGAACAGCACGCCGTAGCCGGCGGCGAGCGCGGCGGACAGTCCGCTGAGCACCCAGATCAGCGATCGGCGCGTGTTCATGGTCCGCAGTGTGGTGCATGGGAGGCGCAGTACCGACCGGTTTGGCACGGTGCGGCTCGCACCGGCGGTGGGTCGGGGGTCCTGGTGACCGGCCGATCCGCGGCGTAGCTTCGCCGACCGTGAACCGCCGGGCCCTCCTCGCGCTCGTCGTCGCGGTCGGACCGGCCGTCGTGATCCCGCCCACGGCGTCGGCCGATGACGCGGTGCTGAGTCCGCCCACCGAGCTGACGGCGTACCGTGCCTCGGACGAGGCGATCGTCGTGGCGTGGACCCCGTCGCTCCCTGTCGAGGGGCCGGAGGTCAGCGGCTACGAGGCGGTGGGTGGTGGCGGCATCGGTCGGTCCTTCGGTCCGGACGCCGACTTCGCCCTCGTGCTCGTCGACGACGCATCGGCCGTCGCCGAGGTGGCCGTGACGGCCTTCGCCGCGGGCGGTGTCGAGAGCCCGTCGGCGTCCGTCGCCGTCCGGGACCCGATCGTCGGCGTCGACGTGCCCGAGGTGGACGAGACCCGAACGGCGACGCCGATCACCAGCGCGCTCGTCGCCGACGACGCCGTTCACGTCGGCGCGTGGCTCAGCGGCGACGGACGCTGGATCGTGACGGGGTGGCGCTCCGATCTCCTGACGAGGGTCATCGCCCTCGACCTCGACACCGGGGAGGACCGCGTCGTCGCCGAGACCGAGGCGACGTGCTGCGCTCCGGTGCTGCGTGTCTCCGACAACGGTCGGGTGCTCTTGCTCAGCGGTGAGATCGTCGACCTGGTGACCGGCGAGACCACATCTCCCGGGGCCAGCGGGTTCGACGAGCGGACCGGCGAGACGTTCGAGGCCGACGGGCGGACGTGGATCCGGACGTTCGGCGACGCGGCCGACCCGACCCTCAGCGTCGACCTGCTGACGTCGCAGCTCCTCCGGGAGGGCATCGTCGTCCCGCAGGGTCCCCCGCTCGATGAGGTCGAGCTCCAATTCGGCGATCGCCGGCTCGGCGTGTTCGCCGTCGATCGACCGGCGGCGCTGCGCCTTGCCGCGCCGATCGAGCCCGACCTCGGCGTGCTCGTGCTCCTCGACGAGTACGACGGGGACGTCATGCGGCGCCGCATCGCCGCCACCTTCGACCGTCCGGGCTTTCGCAGCAGTGCCCGCATCGACGTCGGGGCCGTCGATGGCACCCTCGAGCGCGCCGCGTTCGGTCACCTCGGCCGGCACTACGTCGTCGACCTCTTCGGCGACGGGTTCGTCCGGATCGAGGGGGTGCAGCGGGCCCTCCACCTGTCGAACGACGGCTCGATCGCGCTCTACCGGACCGCGACCGGCGCGGCCTACGTCGATCTCGCCGAGGCCCCCGATCCGAGTGACCCACCCGGAGAGGATCCGCCGGTCGACGTCCCACCCGAGGATCCGCCTGTGGAGCAGCCGGCTCCTCTGCCGGTCGAACCAGCTCCGGCGCCCGGCTACTGGATGGCGGAGCGGACCGGCGAGCTCTACGGGTTCGGTACGGCGGACGGTTTCGGTGCGGCCGGCTCGCAGGTGGTGTCGATCGCGACCGACGCGGCCGGGTCCGGGCTCTGGGTGTTGCGGGCCGATGGTGTGGTGGAGACTCGTGGCGGTGCCGGCCATTTCGGTGATGTGGACCTCACTGTGCTCGGCCGGGGCGAGTCGGTCACGACGCTGGCGGTGCGTCCTGGCGGTGACGGGTACTGGGTGTTCACCGATCGGGGGCGGGCGCTGCCGTTCGGCGCGGCCGACTTCTTCGGTGACATGTCGGCGGTGGCGTTGAACGGCCCGGTGGTGGCGTCGGCGGCGACCGCCGATGGCGAGGGGTATTGGATGGTCGGCGACGATGGCGGGATCTTCTCGTTCGGCAGCGCCGAGTTCTCCGGCTCGACCGGTGATCTGGAGCTGAACGAGCCCGTGGTCGGGATGGCGACGGATCCGGATGGTGACGGCTACTGGCTGGTCGCCGCCGATGGTGGGATCTTCGCCTTCGACACCGAGTTCCTGGGAAGCCTGCCCGGAGTGCTCGCACCAGGTGTCTCGTTGAACGCACCCGTGATCGGGGCCCTGGCCTATGGCGACGGGTACCTACTGGTGGCCGGCGACGGGGGCATCTTCAACTTCAGCGACCAGGAGTTTCTCGGCTCGCTGGGCGGCCAGGCCCTGGGCTCACCGATCGTCGGCGTCGCCGCCTTCGTGCGCTGATCGCGCCTCCAGGCTGGGTGAGCCAACTCGCGCCCAACGTGTCCCTTGGCCGCTGGCGATACCGGTCCTCCACGACCTAGGTTCACCCACCGTGAAGTTGTGGGCTCTTCTCGCGTTCGTGATGGTGGCAGTGGTGACGGTCGTTCCGACCGGTCCCGCCGACGCCGACATCTCGGTGGCCGTCTCATCGGAAGCCGTCTTCTCGCCCCCCGACGGGCAAGCGCAGCCGATGCTCATCGACGCGTCGCGCAATGGGCGTTGGGTCGTCGGCTACTTCGAGACGTGGTCGGACAACGACCTCGTGGACGTGCTCGTCTCGGTCGACCTCGCCTCCATGGAGCAGCGGGTCGTGGCCGAGGTGCCGTTTGGATCGATCCGGCGGGTGATCGGTGTGACCGACGACGGCCGGGTCGTCGTCGACGAGCTCGGAACGACTAGAGCGACCATCGACCTGGTCTCGGGGGAGCGGATCGAGCTGGATGCCGGCGAGACGATCGACCTTCGGACCGGTGAGGTCGTCGTGTCGGACGCACGGCGGTTCCGGAGCTCGACGCGGGCGGGCGTCGTGGAGGCCGACGGCCAGATCCTGGTCGACGGTGTCGTACTGGTCCCCGATGTAGCCGAGATCAGAGGCTTCCAGTGGTCCATTTCCGGCAGGTTCCTCGCTGCTGACGGCCGACGCGCGCTCGCTGTCGTTTCTGGCCACCTCGCGGAGGGCCCATACGCGACGTACCTCGCCGAGGTGGAGGACGACAGCTCGTGGCAGTTCGTCGCGGACATCCCGAACGAGCCCCAAGGGGCCGAGGTGTTCGGACCGTTCCTGCGGCTCCTCGGTACTTCGGGTGAGTTGGACCGGATCGTCGTCGAGCGGGACTTCCAGTCGCTCCGGGTCGTCGACCTCACCTCGGAGGAGTTCCTGGACCTTCCAGCGTCGTCGGGCCCAGCGTTCCTCTCCGAGGACGGAGTGACCCTCGTGCACGAGCACAACGACCGGTTCGTCGTCACCCGCCTCGAGCCTCCGACTCCGCTCGCAGAGCAAGTCCCGAACGTGGTCCGCAACGCCAGCGCGGTCGGCCGTGACGGCAGCGTCGACGTTGTTTGGGAGGCGCCACTCGGGCTCGTCGAGCCCGACGACTACGTCGTGACGGTCACGGATCTCGACACTCAGGGTGAGCGGAGTGCCGTGACCTCCGAGACGTCGACAGCGATCGACGGCCTGACGAACGGGACCCGATACCTGGTCGATGTCCGAGCGCGCGCCGGGGGTGGCGTCGGCGCACCGTGGACCAGGATCGTCGTCCCGAACCCGCCTCCAGTTCGACTGGGAGTCCCCACGAACCTGCGTGCGGTCGTGGCCGGGGACGAGATGACCGTCACGTGGGGTCCGCCCGAGGACGGCGGCGGCTTCTTCGGTGCGGAGCTGCGGTGGGGAGATCGACGGGTGAGCGGCAGCGTGTTCAGTCCGGCCGTGGTCGAGGTCGAGGTCGGCGAGCTGCCCGTCGTCGAGGTGGCGCTGCTCAACGGCGCCGGCGTGGGTGAGTTCGCCACGACGACGGCGGTCGTTCCGGACGCGCCGTCGCAGCCGCGAGGTCTGCAGGTCGTCGCCGAGAACGACGGCACGGTCATCGCTACGTGGGGAGCGCCGCGCTCCGACGGCGGCTTCGACATCGAGGGCTACGAGGTGAGCGTCGACGGTGTGTCGACGACGGTCGATGCCGACGCGACGTCGGCATCGGCGAGTGGGTTCGCCGCAGGGCAGGTCGTCCGGGTCGAGGTGAGGGCTCGCAACGCCATCGGGCTGAGTCCCGCAGCTCGTGAGACCGCAACGATTCCCGACGTCCCGCCCGTGGATGATCCGCCTGCCGATGATCCGCCCGTGGATGATCCGCCTGCCGATGATCCGCCCGTGGATGATCCGCCTGCCGATGATCCGCCGGTCGTCGATCCGCCGGTGGTGGATGATCCGCCTGCCGATGATCCGCCGGTCGTCGATCCGCCGGTGGTGGATGGTCCGCCGGTCGTCGATCCGCCTTCGGGTCCGGTGCCGGCTGCGGTGGAGCCGGGGTATTGGATGGCGGAGCGGACCGGGGCGCTCTATGGGTTCGGTGTGGCTGAGGGGTTCGATGGGGTGGGGTCGCGGGTGGTGTCGGTGGCGACGGATGCTTCGGGGTCGGGGTTGTGGGTGGTGCGGGCTGATGGTGTGGTGGAGACCCGTGGTGCCGCGGTCCACTTCGGTGATGTGGACCTCACTGTG